>NZ_CP069127.1:3545000-4245000 GCF_016811915.1 Brevibacillus choshinensis
GACTCCTGCTGCAAAGCTGCAGCCTTTCGATACGCCTGTTTTGCCGTATACGTTCCGGCTTGTGGTCGAGTGATAGCGTCCATCTGTCGATTCTTACTGGGACCCTGAGTTTTTTCATTCTCAGATGCCTTCTCGTCTACTGCTGCAATCACTTCAATTCGCATCTTGCCGAACATTCCAAACAGTCCGCCGGTTTTCACCTGTTTCGAGTTTAAAATGACGGCATCCTTTCCCAAATCCACTCTGATCTTGTCCAGCGCCTCTGGCATCGAATCGACTATGTAACGTTTCACTCTCACGAAATATTCACCATCCCTACGCTTTGCACTTCAACATGTGGCTCCAGCTCGCTGTATGACAAAACGGGAACGTCCGGCATCATCCGATCTAGCAGCTGGCGAAGATACATACGAACGGCTGGAGAAGAAAGAATGATAGGCTGCTGCCCCGAGTTGATCATCTTTCCTACCTCTGCAGACATTGTCTGATAAATCCGCTGTGACGTTTCCGGATCCATCGCCAAGTAGCTTCCTTGCTCGGATTGCTCGACGTGCTCGGAGATTGCTTTTTCCAGTCCGGCTCCTGCTGTGAGTACACGCAGCGGCTGTCCAGGCTCGGTAAACTGCAGCGTAATCTGTCTTGACATCGCTTGGCGCACGTACTCCGTCAGGATTTCTGGATCCTTGGTGTACATGGCATGATCTGCCAGAGCCTCAAGAATGACAGTCAAATTGCGAACCGATACTTTTTCACGCAGCAGCTTTTGCAGCACCTTTTGCACATCGCCGATGGTAAGAGCTCCTGGAATCAGCTCGTCCACCAATACCGGCGCCGTCTCTCTCACATTGTCGATCAGTGCCCGCGTCTCCTGACGGCCCAATAGCTCGTGGGCGTGGCGCTTGATGATTTCTGTCAAATGAGTGGCGACAACGGATGGCGGGTCGACTACCGTGTAGCCGGAGAGCTCCGCAATCTCCTTATTCTCTTCTGTTACCCATAATGCCGGCAATCCAAACGCAGGTTCTACCGTTTCTATTCCAACAATGGAATCATCTTCAATTCCGGGACTCATTGCCAAATAGTGATCCAGCATGATTTCCCCTTTTGCAACCTGGTTCCCTTTGATCTTGATCATGTACTCATTCGGTCGAAGCTGGATATTATCGCGAATGCGGATCACCGGAACGACAATCCCCATTTCCAGCGCAATTTGTCTGCGGATCATGATGACTCGGTCGAGCAGATCGCCGCCCTGCTTCACGTCCGCCAATGGAATCAAGCCATAGCCGAATTCGAATTCGATCGGATCGACCTGCAGCAGATTGACCACACTCTCGGGACTGCGAACCTCTTCAATCTGTTGTTCTTCCACTTTGTCAGCAGACTCGAGCATTTCCATTTTCTGCTTGTTACTCAGCTTCCAGGCAGCAAAGCCCATGATCCCTGCTACGGGGAGTACAGGGAGCAAGCCAATCGGTGTAAAGAGCCCCAGCAAGAGCATGCATCCGGATACGATGTAGAGCAGACGCGGAAAGCTGAACATTTGCTTGGTGATATCTTCCCCGAGACCTTCGCCGGAAGTGGAACGCGTCACGATGATACCGGCTGCTGTCGAGATCAACAGAGCCGGGATTTGGCTGACCAGCGCATCCCCGACGGACATGGTCGTAAAACGGGATGCTGACTCGGCAAAGCTCATGTCGTGAACGAGCATCCCGATGATGAAGCCCCCGATAATATTGACGATAAAGATGATGATTCCGGCGATGGCATCCCCTTTTACGAATTTGCTGGCACCATCCATCGCGCCGTAGAAGTCCGCTTCGTTTTCAATCTTTTTCCGTCTGGTCCGCGCTTCTGCTTCCGTAATCATTCCAGCGTTTAAGTCGGCGTCAATACTCATCTGCTTCCCTGGCATCGCGTCCAAGGTAAAGCGTGCCGCTACCTCAGCCACACGTTCCGAACCTTTGGTAATCACGATAAATTGAATGATGATCAAGATGAGAAACACAACGAAACCAACAACCTGGTTACCGCCAACGACAAAATCCCCAAAGGTTTCAATCACTTTGCCTCCTTCGCCGTGGGAGAGAATGTTCCGGGTGGTGGATACATTCAGAGCCAGACGAAAAAGGGTCGTAATGAGCAGGACTGTGGGGAAAATGGAGAACTCCAGCGTTTCCTTTGTGTACATGGACACGAGCAAAATCGTCAACGCAAGGGAGATATTGAGGATTAGAAGCAAGTCAAGCAGGCCGGGAGGGAGTGGGATGACCATCATGACTACAATGCTTATAACGAATAGGATTGTGCCTATTTCCTTGAACTTGAATCCCACTGTTCATTCCCCTTTCTCTTATTTCGCTTTCCCCTGCAGCTTGTACACGTACGCGAGAACTTCCGCTACCGCTTTAAACAATTCTTCGGGAATTTGTTGTCCAATTTCAACCTGACTATAGAGAGCCCTGGCCAAGGGCTTGTTTTCCATCGTTACGATCCGGTGTTTTTTGGCCACTTCTCTGATTTTTAATGCAAGGTAGTCTTGTCCTTTCGCTATTACCGTCGGAGCGCTCATGGCACTCGCATCATATCGGATGGCAACCGCGAAGTGCGTCGGGTTCGTAATAATCACATCCGCCTTTGGCAGTTCCTGCATCATCCGTCTGATCGCCATGCTGCGCTGCCTTTCACGAATCTTTCCTTTAATCAGCGGATCCCCTTCTGCCTGTTTGTGTTCATCCTTCAGGTCTTGTTTGGACATCCGTAGATTTTTCTCATGTTCGTAGCGCTGATAGGCGTAATCCAAAACCGCTAAGACGAATAACAGCAATCCGAGGTAAATTCCGAGCTTGGCGACCTCGCCTGCCGTAAAGGATAAAACCGTACCCAAAGACTTCAGAGAGAGCTGCACCACCTGATCTTTGGTGTTCCATAAAATCGTATAGGCAACAAAAATACCCGCGCTGATTTTCAGCAAAGATTTGAGCAGTTCCACGATGGAACGCAGTGAAAAAATACGTTTTGCGCCTTCAATCGGATTTAACTTTTCCAGCTTCATCTGGAGTGGTTCAGTGGTCAGCAACCAACCGACCTGCATGTAGTTCACAGCAAAAGCAACGAGCAGCGAAACTCCTAAAACTGGCCCCACGATTTTGAAAGCTTCAAAAGCTAGCTGCGAAACCATCACCTTCAGATTCTCTTCGTTGACCTGCCACGTCGTGAAGGTTATCAACGACTCGCGCATGATGTTCTGAAAGGTGGCCAGCATGCTTGAGCCGAGCATGATTAAGAGAAAGAAAAAGGATGTCAGTGCAATTGCCGGTGACAAATCCTGACTTTTGGCAACCTGCCCTTTTTTCCTTGCATCTTCTTTTTTCTTGGGTGTTGCTTTTTCGGTCTTTTCCCCATTGAAAAATTGCAAATCAACCGGATAACGAAGCTTGATTCTCATCATGGTGTGCCTCCGAGCATGTTCATCATTTCTGCGAGCGCCCGGAACATACTTTCGAAAAGTCCACTCAAGGTCAGCAGGAAAGCGGGCATCACCACAATCAACAACAGAAAGCCTGCAAGCATTTTAATAGGAAGACCTACTACGAAAATATTAAACTGCGGTACTGATTTCGCGATGATCCCCAGAGAGAGATCCACCAAAAACAATGCGACAACGATCGGTGCCGCCATCATAAAAGCACTGAGAAACATATTTTGAAAGACTTTTACAGCAGTCAACATGACTTGTTCACTGCCAAATGCAGCCCACGCCGCCTCTACAGGGATGGCTTCATAGCTTTTGATGATTCCCCGGATGAGCATGTGGTGTCCATTGATACTAAAAAAATACAGCGTAGCCAGGATGTTTTTGAAGTTACCTGTGATCGGAACGTAAGCCCCTGTCCGCGGGTCGATGACATTGGCCATCGCAAGCCCCATTTGCATGTCCATCAATCCGCCGGCTACCTGAACGGCTACAAACATCAGCTCACAAATGAATCCGAGGATGACTCCTACCAACGCTTCCTTGCACACGTGCAGGATGAAAGTCAAATCCAGAGGAATCTGTCCTTGGACGGGTATGTATTGAAAGCTGATCATCGCCATGACGAAAGCCAAAGCGATCTTGAACTGATTGGGGACGCCTTTGATCGAGAAGAAGGGAGCCGCTACAAAAAAAGCACTCATTCTGACAAACACAAGTAAAAAGATGGGCAGGTACATGAAAAAAAGATTCATAGGCTATCCAACAAATCGATGGAGGTTTCCGAAGATTCCCATCGTAAAATCAAGCATCACTCGCAGCATCCACGGTCCAACAGTCAACAGTGTGATGAAGACCGCCAGGATTTTTGGAATGAATGCGAGCGTCTGCTCCTGAATTTGTGTCGTTGCCTGGAATACGCTGACAATCAATCCGACCAGCAAGGCAATTCCCAGGGCAGGTGCCGATAGCAGCAGGATGGTATAGACTGAGCTCTGGGCAATCTGCATCAATAATTCTTGTGTCATGCTCTCTACCTCCTCAGACCCTCTGGAATGTACCTAAAAACTGATCAAGAGCGATTTAACGACCAAGTACCAGCCATCTACCATGATGAACAACAAGATTTTAAAGGGTAAGGAAATCATGACCGGCGGAAGCATCATCATCCCCATCCCCATCAGAATACTGGAGATGACCATATCAATGACAAGGAATGGAATAAAGATCATAAAGCCGATTTGAAATGCCGTTTTCAACTCACTGATGGCATAGGCCGGAACCAGTGCACTCAGGGGAATATCCTGAATGGTCTTGGGCCTTTCCGACTTGGTATATTCCAGAAATAAAGCCAAGTCTTTTTCCCTTGTTTGCTTTGCCATAAATTCTTTAAAAGGAATCACTGCGGTGTCAAAAGCCTGCTGCTGGGTGATCTTCCCTGCCATGAACGGCTGAACGGCCGTCTCATTGACCTTGCCAAGAGTCGGAGCCATGATAAAAAAGGTCATGAAGAGTGCCAAGGCAACCAGAACCTGGTTGGGGGGCATTTGTTGAGTCGCCAGTGCATTGCGTACAAATGACAAGACGATCACGATCCGGGTAAAGCTCGTCATGAGCAGCAAAATCGCGGGAGCTACAGACAAGACCGTCAAGATCAGCAAGATTTGAATCGCCGAGGACGTTTCCTGCGGCGTCCCAGTTCCGCCGCCAATTTTCAAATCAATGCTCGGAACAAGCGGTGTTCCCACGGGAGCTGCCATTACGATGTTTGGCAAAGCCAGCAGCACAGCGGCAATCACGAGCACCTGCAATACATGTTTCATTTTAGGTCCCCTCTGTCCTGAGCATCCTCTTTGGTCCATACATCCGTTTGAATCGGTCGTTTTTGGACTTCATTCCACTTTCCTTTCAGAAGGTCTTGGAACGATCGCCCATCCACATCCGACGCATACAAGATTTCTTCTTCGACCGGCTTCTTTTTCCCAAATGGCAGCCAGCTTACGGAGAATGGGGAAGACATCGGCTTGATTTCTGCATCAGATAAAATGAGATCAGCTTCTTCACCAGGTTCGATCATTCTGAGGAGTTGGACATTTTCACCGACTCCGACGATATAGAGAGTCTCGCCAATCATGACAACCTGCATCGTCTTTCCATTTCCAAGCGCAGCTGCTGAAATGACTTTAATCGGTCCCTGACTCTGTCCCATTTGTCTTTTGCCTAAAAATCGAAGCAACAGGTAGATGAGCACAGCGATGAATCCGAGTGAGAAAATAACTTGCAGCAAGTATCCCCACATACTGCCGGATCCGCTGCCCGGAATGGCCGCCGGCTGTTCGCCGCCGGCGGGCGCATTGCTCTTTGGTGCATTCCCCTGGTTGTAGGAATCAGCGACAGTACCTTCAGCTGAAGCCGTGACAGGAAGGGAGGCGACAAGCAGCATGATGAGACAACAAACCCAGATGAGCCCTGTCCCTACATTCCGGAATTTCATCATTAGCTCAATGTCTTCTTGATCGCTTCCAATACGCGATCAGCTTGGAACGGCTTCACGATGAAATCTTTTGCGCCCGCCTGAATCGCATCAATTACCATGGCTTGCTGACCCATCGCGGAGCACATGATGACGCGTGCGTTCGGGTCGATCTTCTTGATTTCCTTCAAAGCGGCAATACCGTCCATTTCCGGCATGGTGATGTCCATGGTGACCAGGTCAGGCCCCAGTTCTTTGTATTTCTCGATCGCCTGTGCGCCGTCGCTCGCTTCCCCAACTACGCTGTAGCCGTTTTTAGACAAAATCTCCTTGATCATCATGCGCATGAATGCTGCATCATCCACGATTAATACTTTGTTTGACATGATTAGCTCCTCCCAATGCTTCACTGTTGAATGGATTATTGTAATTTTTGAACTCGATCGAACTGACTGATGATATCTGTGACACGTACACCGAAGTTTTCATCGATTACGACTACTTCACCCTTGGCAATCAACTTGTTGTTTACCAAAATGTCGACATGCTCACCTGCCAGCTTGTCCAACTGTATAATTGATCCAGCAGACAAGTCAAGGATTTCTCTGATTAATTTCTTGGTGCGTCCAAGCTCGACTGTCACTTGCAAAGGTATATCGAGAAGCAGGTTTAAGTTTTGCTCGTCTCCCCCTACCATAGGAGCACCACCAAGCGGCGCAAATTGCGCTGGTTTCACGTTTGCTTGGCTAGCGGCAGGTCCTCCAAAATGCTGTGGAGCCTGAGGCACAGGTGCCTGTGGATAGGCCGGAGGATACGGAGCATAACCTGGTGGCATCGCATGCTGCATGTATGGATCTGGGTAGGCGGGCTGTCCCGGGTATCCCATCGGTTGTGCGTACATAGGCGGTGGTGCGTAACCCATCGGAGGCTGTTCATACATAGGCTGAGGCTGCGGTGGTGCAGCTGGTGGCACGTATGCATGTTCAGGCTGTGCTTGCGGTGTCGCAGCCGGTGCAGCTGGTTGGGGAATGGCTGGTATGCTTGGCATTTCAACGACGGCTGCCGCTGCTGCGACCTCTTCCTCCGTACCGCCGACGAGTCGATCGATCATCTTTTTCGCGAAGGAAAGCGGCAAAAGCTGCATGATGTTTGAGTCAATCAACTCACCCTGCTCACCCACTTTTAATCGGAACGAAACTTTGACCAACGGACTGTCGTCATCCTTAAAGCTGTCCCCGCCCTTTCCTTGAGCAAGATCCATCACGTCGATACCAGGTGGAGTAATGTTGATGAACTGGTTAAAGATCGTCGACATCGACGTCGCAGCAGAACCCATCATCTGGTTCATGGCCTCTTGTACAGCGCTGATGTGCAGCTCAGAGAGCTCTGTGTTGTCTGGATTTCCCCCGCCACCCATCATCAGATCGGCAATCACTGCTGCGTCTTCCATGCGGATCACAAGCACGTTCTTTCCTACGAATCCGTCTGTGTACTCCACGTGTACGGCGACGTGAGGGATGGGGAACTCGCTTTCCAGCTCGCTCACGTTCACTACGGTAACCGTCGGGGTCGTAATGTCAACCTTTTGGCTGAGCAGCGTAGATAGCGCTGTCGCTGCGCTGCCGAATGAAATGTTTCCGATTTCTCCGAGAGCATCCTGTTCAAATGGGGATAGGTATTCGGCAACATCCTGACTGACTACCGAATCAGCTTCCTCTTCATCCTCTACCAAGTTGTTCGCGCGGAGCAGCGCGTCAATCTCGTCCTGAGAAAGCATGTCTCTACTCATTGTGTTCCTCCCCCTCCTCTATGACTTCATCAATCTGCACGGCAACTTTCCCTTTAAGCGTACCCGGCTGTCCGAGGAATTTCAGATGGCTGCCGATTTTGATTTTAAGCTTGTTATCGATCGACTGATCCAGTTGAATGACATCACCTTGTTGAAGCTGAAGAAAGTCTCTGACCGAAATCGTAGCCGTTCCCATCTCTGCGACAATCGGCAGCTTCGCCGTCTTTACCCGCTCTTCCACGCGGAGACGCTCTTCTTCGTCCCGCGTCTTTTTCTGCTTGGAAAACCAGTATTGTCCGGAAAGCTTCGTCATGATCGGCTCGAGAACGACGTGCGGCAAGCACAGGTTGATCATGCCGGTCGTATCCCCGATTTTCGTGCTGAATGAAATTACGACGACGATTTCATTGGGAGAGACGATCTGCATAAATTGCGGATTCATCTCCAGGCCTTCTTGGTATGGATCTAGTTCGATAATTTGTTTCCATGCCTCGTGGAATGTGTCCAGCGCTTTGCCAAACACACGCTCCATTACCGTTGTTTCAATTTCCGTAAGGGCGCCCATTTTTTCAGGTATCGCACCCTGCCCACCCAATAGACGATCGAGCATGGTGTAAGCGATGTTAGGATTCACTTCCAGGACCATTCGACCTTCCAATGGCGGCGCTTCAAAGATGTTGAGAATAGTCATCTTGGGTATGGAACGAATAAACTCGTCATACGGTAATTGATCGACGGAGGCAACCGTAATTTGCACGAAGGTACGGAGCTGAGCGGAAAAATACGTCGTCAACAGCCGCGCGTAGTTTTCATGAATACGCGTCAGACCACGGATCTGATCTTTGGAAAAACGCAACGCACGTTTAAAGTCATATACTTTAACCTTGCGCTCAGTCTCTTCTTTTTTCAGCTCGTTAGCGTCCATCTCCCCCGATGAGAGAGCAGCCAACAGTGCATCAATCTCACTTTGTGAGAGAACCTCGGCCATCTATCGTCACCTCCTTGCTATGTATACCTGCATCGCTGCCCTAGGACAAGACACGTTTGGTCGTCACTACTTGCACGATTTTACCTTCTTGCATCAGGGAGCTGATTTCATTCATGATCTTCGCTTCCAGCTTGTTGACGCCCTCAGTCCCTTTGATGTCCTCCGGTGTCAAGCCTGCCAATGTTTTGATGATGACTTGATTGATCTGCGGCAGCCGCTGCTCCAGCTCTGTTTTTGCATCAGAGTTATCTGCTGTAATCGTAAAGCGAACGATCATGTAATTGTTCGTCAGCAAATTGGTTGTAATTTCCCCCGTATCCACGGAGTATTCTTTCATCTCTTTCGCAGAGAGTGGTTCGATTTCTTTTTCCGCACTGCTGGCAGACTGAGATGTCGGAGAGAGATAGGTTTGCCAGAGCACGAACGAAATTACGCCCAGAAGCGATATCGCGATGATAATGATTAGAGCCATGTTAAACAAACGATTTTGAAACATCGCAAAGCCTCCCGCTATTCATTTGCATCGTCCGGCATTCTCGGAGCACTACTGGCCGGAGGAACATTTTGATAAAAGGCTCGGACACGTTCTGCGATTGACTCTGCCGAATCTTTGACGATGTACTTCCTGTCGTTGAACAGAGTAATCACCGTATCGGGAGTAGCCTCCACCGTCTCGATATGCGTGATATTCAGATAAAAAATCGCACCGTTAAATCGTGTCAACTTGATCATCAGCTGCTCCTTTCGGCAGGGAGCAAGGGAGCAGCTTTATGCCGCTTCCCCATGCTCATCCGTTACGCGATTAGCGTTTCAGGTTTACGAGTTCTTCCAAAACCGAGTCGGAAGTCGTGATGATGCGAGAGTTTGCCTGGAAACCGCGCTGTGCAACGATCATTTCGGTAAACTCCTCTGACAAATCGACGTTGGACATTTCCAGCTGACCTGCGATGATGCTCACTCGTGCATCGGTCGCGTTGGTTGGTGTCATCGGATCGTCGTCACGAGCACCGGCGTTGACAGTGTTTTCATACAGCGAGTTTCCGACCTTTTTCAGTCCGCCTGGGTTGTTGAATGTCATCAGACCAACCGTGTTGTCGGAAGCCAAAGCCCCGGTATCGTCGACGGTAGTAATCACACCGTCTTTCCCAATCGAGTAGGAAACAATGCCGTCAGCCTGATTGAGCTGAATCGCTCCACCGTCCGAGTTCATCAGTTTCATCCCTTGGGGGTTGACCAGGAATCCTTGAGCATCACGTGTGAAGTTACCCGCACGTGTATAGTACATGGTCGCTCCATCGTCGGGGCTTACCATAAAGAATGCATCCCCTTCGATGGACAGGTCCGTTGGCAGGTTGGTAGTCATGGGGCTGCCTGCGGAGAAAACCGTGTCAATCGACCCGATCGATGCGCCGAGACCGATCTGAGTCGGGTTCGTACCTCCTTTTCCGCCATCTGTAGGAGCGCTTGCACCCTGGATGTTTTGACTCAGGATATCCTGGAACATGACACGACCTTTTTTAAAGCCTACCGTATTTACGTTTGCGATGTTATTCCCGATCACGTCCAGTTTCGTCTGGAAACCACGCAAACCCGAAATACCCGAGTACATAGAACGAAGCATAATTTGTATCCTCCTCTGCTTTTTCCTCGTTACGATTACCTCTGTCGGTCGGTAACCGCTGGGCTTCCTCATGCGAGGTCCAGCCCGCATGTTGCTGCATACTACACGAAGATGGCACTGTCGATATTGGTGAATACATTGTCTTTCATGCTGCCATCGTCGACAGCCGTGATGATCTTCCGGTTTACGATGCTCACGACGTACGCCACATTATCCATCAGAATGAGAGACTCTTTTGCACCTTTGGCAGCGGCTTTTTGGACAGCCGTTTCCAAACGTTCCATTTGAGGGGCATCTAATGTGATTCCCCGTTCCCTCAGACGATTGACGGCGTGCTGGCTCACACTGAGCGGCTGCGCTTTTGCCCCCAGTGATTCCGTCAAAAACTGTTGAAACGATATGCCGCTTCCCTGAGCTGTCTGGGCAGTAGCTTTGTTGACGTGATTCGTTTTCGGAGGGAAGTAGGTTTGCGATACACGAAACTGGTTCATCGTGTTTCCTCCTTTATTCCATTCCTAGACGATATCGTTGATGCCTCGTGCGGTTTCACGCAGGCGATTCCATAACGATTCTGTCGATTCTGTGTTGTCTACCAGAGCATCCAGTGCGAATTCCTGATCTTCCTGCTCGTCCCTCTTGCGGTTGTGATCCTGTTGTTGTCTAGCCTGTTCTCGTTGCTGCTGGAATCCAAATGTCGCTTCCTGCTGTTGATTCACTTCGAGGCGATCTACTTGCAAGCCCTGCTGGGTCAGTGCGGCCCGAAGCTGCGGCAGCTGGTTGTCGAGCAAATCTTTTCCTGCTTGTGTTTCCGCTGAGAAGTGCGCGGTAATGACGCCATTGTGCGATGTGATCGTCACATCCACTTGACCCAGCGACTGCGGGTTCAAGATCAGCTTGGCTTCGTGAAGCCCATTCACCTGTGTCAGCTTCATTTGCTTCACAAAAACCTGTGTCACTTGCTGGGTCAATTGATTGGCGTGAACTTGATGGAAAGGCACGTTCGCTTGCTGCTGAGCCTGGCTTGTTTGCACCTGATTCGTCGTTGTTACTTGGCCTTGTGTGGTGCCGAACGGCATACCACCGTTTTCCTGGCTATCCTGATTCAACAAGCCTGAATCCTGCAAGACTGGTTGCACCGATTGAGATGGAATGCCTGCTTCTGCTTTGTACGCGGACAGCCCTTGATGAAAACGCAATGGTTGAATGTTTTTGTTTGCGTCCTGCTGTAAGGTGCTTCCGTTTCCGACAAGATCCGAGCGTAGGATTACCGTGCTTTTCTTCCCTGTCTCTTGCTCACTTTTCTGGTTTTTCAGGGCATCTAGAAGCTGAGTGAGCTTTTCCATTTCCTCTGATGTCGGATCGCCATTCGTCAGCTTGGATAGAAGCTGCTTCCAATCTTCTGTGATCTGAGGAAATTGACCTTGCGCTTTCTGAAGCAGCTGGTCGATTGCACCAGCTTTTTCTTCCATCTTAGAGGCAAGCTCATCCGGAAGTTTTTGGCCCGTCGCGAGCATCTGGGCCATCAAGGCCATCAGCTCTTGCAAAGCTTCCATGTCCTCATCATTCAAACCATCTGGCGCAATAGCAAGCTCATCCGATGCTGGCATGTTCTGCAAAGCCTGAACCATTTGCATCGAGAACAGATCTCCGAGGCCTGCACTGCCGCTTCCTGTCGTGTTTCCCGCAGACGCCGTTACCGTTCCGGAAGCACCTACCGGGGTTGCCACATTCGCTACATTCATCTCATTCACCTCCCTTATGTATTTTTGTTGCTATGAAAACGATAGCAGATCAGCTTTCGCCGTCTTTTATCGAAGCAACTCCTCGGTAATGCGCGCTGCCAGGTTGTCGTCTTTCTTCTTGTCTTCCTGTGCGATCGCTGCGAGAGTTTGTGCCCGTTTATCATCCGGCATGTCAGACAAGATCGAGATGGCTCTCGCCTTGTTTGTTTGCATCAAGGACCGGATCACTGCAGCAGAATCAGCTGCCGGCATTTGGGCGAAGGAATTGATCAAGGATTCCTTGGTGTCGCTGTTGCTTCCTGAGCTGTTCCTGGTTTCACTCAATGCTTTGCTCAACACCTGCACTCTTTCTTGCAAAGCAGCAATGTCATCATCTTTGTTCACTACCGAATCCTTTAGCATGATGGAAATGTCAGCCGCTTTTTTCGGATCCATTTTCGACAAAATGTCTGCACGCTGGGTGGGTTTCATCTTGGTCATGACGGTTACCGATTCTTCCTGGCTGAGGTTTTCTATGATCGCTGCTGCATTTTTTGCAGACATGGTGGTGTATACCTTTGCCAAATCCGCAAACTGCTGCTGGCGCTCCTCTTCTGTGGCACGCTTGTCTTCCATCATCTTTTGAAGATCCTGCACTTGTTTTTCCAGCGCCTGGATGGTGGCATCCTTCTTCGCCGTTTCTTCCTTTAATGAAGAAACAGCTTGCTGACTTTTCAGTTGATCATTTTGCAGGGTAGAAACTTGCTTGGTTAATTCTTCTTTCGGATCAGAGCCGGGAGCCGCTGCATATTCGTCTGGGACCAGTTTTTCCACATACGGTACAGACTTGGCCCAATGGAGCACGTTCCCCAGCACGTTGACCCCCAGCAAACTGAGAAGCACACCGCCAAGGAGACTGGCAAACAATGCAGGAATGACAATCATGTAAAAAAACCATTCCCAGCGGCCGTACTCCCGTTCTTCTTGGATCTCTTCCATCTGGTACCTCCCTCAGTTGCTTCGACGAAGATAGAGCTGGGTGCCGATTTCGTCCAATTCTTTTTGTTCCCGCTGCTTTTGCATGTCCATGAATTGAGTGTGGGACCGCTCTCTCAGACGCTGCCAGAGCTGGGATTCCTTCATTCTCTCCGTCAATCGAGACTGACAGCGTTCCACATCTTGCTCGCATCCATGCAAAGTCCGCTGCTGATTTTTGATCGATCTTTCTACGGATTGCTTGTACTGCGTGATCTGAATGAGCTGCGCAGCACTGCACGTTTGCGTCTGCGCATTTTGGAGGAGCAGCGACATTTCGTCATGATGCTCATGAAGGCGAAACAGCTTCCATTCTTCTTCATTTTTTCGCTGGACGGACTTGCCGAAGGCCCATTCCGCCTGTTCTTTCTCCTTTTCTTTCAGATCCAGAACTTTTTGAAGATGAAACTGAAACACAGCCACGTTAGTTCACTCCTCCGAAATTTGCGGTCAACGCTTTTATCGCACTCTCTAAGGTTGAAGGTTCATGAGTTCCCTGTCCGGTAAAATCGCGGATGACATCCCGATAGCGGATCGCCGCATCAATTTCCCGATTTGTACCCGGCTTGTACGCTCCGATATTAATGAGGTCTTCTGCATCCCGAAAGGTTGCCATATGCCTCTTTAACTGCCTCGCTGCTTCCATGTGATTATCACTGACAATTTCCGTCATGACCCGGCTGACACTGGCCAGCACATCTATCGCGGGGAATTGTCCCTTGTGTGCGATTTTTCGATCTAGAACGATATGACCGTCTAGAATCCCGCGCACGGCATCGGCGATGGGATCATTCATGTCATCCGAATCCACAAGCACCGTGTAAAAGGCCGTGATACTTCCTCGGTCAGCCGTCCCCGCTCTTTCCATCAGCTTTGGCAATAATGCAAACACGGAAGGCGTATAGCCTCGAGTGGCTGGTGGCTCGCCAATCGCCAGCCCCACTTCCCTCTGTGCCATCGCAAAGCGCGTAACGGAGTCCATCATGAGCATGACGTTCATGCCGCGGTCCCGGAAGTATTCAGCGATCGAGGTGGCAATCATGGCCCCTTTGATTCGAATCATGGCAGGTTGATCGGAGGTGGCTACCACGACGACTGATTTCTTCAGTCCTTCTTCCCCAAGATCACGCTCGATAAACTCCATGACTTCACGTCCGCGCTCACCAATAAGGCCGATCACGTTGATATCTGCAGTTGTATTTCTGGCAATCATTCCCATGAGCGTACTCTTCCCGACCCCTGAACCTGCGAAAATCCCTACGCGTTGTCCTTTCCCGATGGTAAGCAGCCCGTCGATAGCACGAACGCCTACACTGAGCGCTTCCTTGATCCGCGGCCTGAGGATGGGATTCGGCGGCATGTTGTTCGTAGGGTAGGTTGTGAGCCCAAATGGTAATGAGCCTTGAAAGGGCCGACCCAGCCCATCCAGAACAGAACCTAGTATTTCAGGCCCTACTTTCACCTCCAACGACCTTCCCGTTGCAACGACATCACATCCGGGTCCAATCGCTGTCAGCTCACCCAGAGGCATGAGCAGTACTTTGTTTCCACGAAACCCTACGACCTCTGCGATGATCGGCTCCTGGCTATTGCTAGGAAACAGGTTACAAATCTCCCCGAGCTTCACCTCGGGTCCCTGCGACTCGATGGTGAGTCCTACGACTTGTGTGACCTTTCCGTTCACTCGCATGGGATCTACTCCCATCAGGGCGTGCTTGTACTTCGAAAGATCGATGATGCTCATGGGGCTTCACTTCCTCGGGCGATTTCGAGCAAAGCCTGCTTGATCTCGGACAGCTGGGTATCCACTCGCGCATCCACGCTGCCCAATGGGGTCCGTACGACGCATCCGCCATCTTGCACGGTATAATCCGGGTATATGGAGAGCTCTGCTTGTCCATCGAGCAGCTCCAGCAGCTGTGCCCGATGATCTTGGACGTAATCGTAATGCTTGTGATTCACGCATACCGTTATATGTCCGTGGACTCTGGAGCGACGCATCACTTTTTTTGCGATTTCGAGCACGTGCTCCGGAGAATGCTGCAGCTCTGTCGTAATGACTTTTTTCGCAATCTCGGTACTCAGTTCCACCAGAAACGGTTCGGCTTCTGCAAGGATTTGCTTTTTCTGCAAAAATGCATCTTCCAGAAGCTTCTTCGCTTTTTTGATCGCTCCCGTTTCTTCTTCATACGCTAGCTGCTTTCCAGCTTCATAACCGGCTTCATGCCCTTCTCTGCCGGCTTGTTCGTGTACTTCTTGGAACAGCGCCGCGGCGTCCATCCGCTTTTGCTCCCACCAGTTCTCGATTTCTAGCAATGCGTTTTGCTTTGCTTGTTCCGCTTGCTCTACGGCTTGTTGCAATATTTTTTGAGCGGTTTCTTCCGCGTCCTGTATGATGATTTGCGCCTCCGATTCGGCTGCGCTTAAAATTTTTTGATTTTCTTGCAACCTTTCAGGATCAACTTCCGTCTTTAGTGGTGACGGCGTTACTGCAAGGAGCACAGAATCGTCTGAAGGCTGATAAAAAGAGGCCTTGATGATCCTAGACAATGATATCATCTCCTCCACCGCGAGCGATGATGATCTCACCGGCTTCCTCTAGGCGACGGATAATGGCAACGATACGGGATTGTGCTTCTTCCACGTCGCGAAGTCGAACAGGCCCCATGAACTCCATTTCTTCTTTGAAGGTGTCGGCCATCCGTTTGGACATGTTGCGGAAAATAACCTCACGCACTTCTTCGCTCGACACTTTGAGTGAAAGCTGAAGGTCTGCATTCTCCACATCACGGATGACACGCTGGATGGAACGGTTGTCCAATGTAGCAATGTCTTCGAACACGAACATGCGCTTCTTGATTTCTTCTGCCAGCTCTGGGTCTTGAATTTCCAAGGAATCCAGGATCGTGCGCTCGGTTCCTCGATCGACACCATTGAGTACAGCGACAATCGCTTCAATACCACCCGCTTGCGTGTAATCTTGCGTAACAGTGGCAGAAAGCTTTTGCTCCAAGACTTGCTCTACCTGGGCAATCACTTCAGGCGATGTACTGTCCATCATTGCGATTCTCTTTGCGACTTCTGCCTGACGTTCTTGAGGCAGTGCGGACAAGATCATTGCTGCTTGCTGAGCTTCCAAGTAAGACAACACCAATGCAATTGTTTGTGGATGCTCATTTTGTATAAAGTTGAGGATCTGACCAGGATCCGCTTTCCTAGCAAAGTCAAACGGTCGCACCTGCAGGTTGGCGGTAAGACGATTGATGATGTCCATTGCTTTCGTTTCGCCCAAGGCTTTTTGCAAAATTTCTTTGGCGTACGTAATACCACCTTGTGAAATGACTTCTTTCGCTACTGCGATTTGATGAAATTCGGCTAAGATTTTATCTTTTTCATCGGTATCCACTTTTCGGACATTGGCAATCTCCAATGTCAATTGCTCGATCTCATCTTCACGCAAGTGCTTAAACACTTGGGCGGAGATTTCCGGCCCGAGTGAGATGAGCAGGATAGCCGCTTTCTGTCGTCCAGTCAACTCTTTAGCGCCGCGAGCCATTATCTTTCACTCCTTAGTCTTCTGCTAACCATGTACGAAGCAGTACAACAAACTCATCCGGCTTGCTTTTCGCCAATTTTTCCAACTGCTTCCTGACCACGACCTGATCCCCGTCTTCTTGATACATCAAATCCGGGATTTCCATCGGCTGCGTAGGTGACAGCAGATCTACTTCTTCTTCCTCGAGCTGTTTTGCCTGTTTACGTCGGCGGAGTAAGAGGAATGCCACGGCCGCAAGAGCGAGTACCGCAATACCTCCAACTGTCCAAAGAACGGCAGGGCTCAGAGAACTGGAGTCTTCCACAGCTACTTTGCCAGAGAATTGACGCGGCAGGACGGAAATATGCTTGTCCAGCTCTTCCTGTGTCAGCTCAATTCCTTCGTTGCTAAGCGTCACACGCACAACATTGCGCAAGACTTGCTTGATGCTTTCAATCGTCGCATCGTCCAACGTGCCACCTGTTGGCGGCTCAACCCCTACGTTGATCGTTACGTCTTCAATTTTGTACGGGCTCATCGTGACGTTGCGAGTGATTCGATTCACTTCACGGTTAATGGTGTCATTCAGTTCTTCGTAATTGCTGTTGCTTCCCGCCGGCGTGCTAGCAGGGTAACTCGGAACGGCGTTTGCACCTGTACCTGCGACTCCCCCTGGAGGAGCACCTTGACCGGAAAATGTCTTTGATAATTTTTGAGATGAGATAATAAGTCCTTCGTTGTTTTCTTTGTCAGGGGCTTCCACGAGATTTTCTACGCGGTTTTCCTTATCAAAGTTCATTTTGATGAACGTATGGACGATCACTTTGTCTCTACCCATGATCGTTCCGAGTAGGTTGTACAGATTTTGCTGAATTTTTTTCTCTACCTCTGCTTTGATCTCTTCTTGCTGCTTAAAGCCGCTCAGCGTTCCTTCATTTTCGTTCGTATCCGCGCGCTCCAACGGGTTGGAATATTGGTCGGTGATCGCGATCGCTTCCATCGGAAGTTTTGGAACACTTCGAGATACTAGAAGATACAGAGAGTTGATTTGTTTTTGATCCAAAGTCGTACCCGGCTCCACATCAACGATCACGGATGCGGTCGCTGTGTCAGGAGTTTCCGTTACCCAAACGCTTTCTTGCGGCAGAGTAATCATTACCTGCGCATTGCGTACTCCCTTTACTCTCTCCAGCATCTTTCGCAATTCCTGCTGAAGGGCTTCCTTTTTCATCACATCGAATTGACGATCTGTTACACCCAATGTGTTGGAAAAGACCTCCGAATTAATTCCCGCCTCGCTCGGTATTCCTTGTGCTGCCAAGTCAACTATGACATCCTGAGCCATTTTTTCAGGAACCTCGATGCCTGTCCCATTTCCTGTAATGCGATAAGGAATTTGTGAGCTCTCCAGCTCTTGTTTGATCGTTCCGATTTCTTGTTCACTCAGTCTCTGATTGTAGAGCGGTGTGTACACCGGCTGTGATGCAATGTATATGTATAGTCCGAGTGAGATGAGCAGAAACAAGGAAATTCCTGCGATCATCCATTTCTGTTTTTTGGAAAACTGGTTCCATTTTGACGCAAGCTGTTCTCTGAATACTGCTATACGTTCGTTCATGATTCACCTCTCACAGGATACCAACAACAAATCATATCGACATTCGCATAATTTCTTGATAAGACTCGATCACCTTGTTACGTACCTGTAAGGTCATCTGCAACATGTTCGAAGCTTTTAAACCGGCAACCATCACTTGATCAATGCTGTCGATTTGACCTGCAGCAAACTTATCGCCCAAAACAGCCGATTCCACTTGTGCCTGGTTGACTTGATTCATCGCATCCGAGAGAAAAGATCCAAACTCTTTCGTCACTTGAGCTGGAGTCTGCGTTTTGGCCGCACTTGAAGTCTGAATGGGGCTTAACCCTGAAATCGTGTTGATCTCCATCGATTACTTTCTCCCTCTCTATCTGATTTCCAAGGCTTTCATCATCATGTTTTTCGTTGCGTTCAACGCGGTGATATTCGCCTCGTACGAACGGGAGGCAGAAATCATGTCCACCATTTCTTTCATCATGTCCACATTCGGCATGAGAACGTAGCCGTCTTGGTCAGCATCTGGATGAGAAGGATCATACACCCGTTTGAACGGGGTCTCATCTTCCTTGATGGCTGTGACTCTGACACCCTGGTCACCGTTTTTCCCAGTAATGTTTCCAACTGCCGCTTGAAGCAGATTATCAAACGACTCGCCGGATTTGGGAGAAAGCTCCACCATTTTTCGCTTGTAGGGTTGCCATACGCCATTCACGAAGTTAGCTCTGGTGGTTTCCGCGTTTGCAATGTTGGAAGCGATCGTATCCAGACGAAGCCGGTTGGCTGTCAGTGCCGAAGCACTCGTGTTGATTCCCTGAAATAGACTCATTCCCTATTTCCCTCCACCGTCAATTACGCTTCTTATTTTTTGGTAAGACCCTGATGTTAATTGAGTGAGACCGCTGTACCAGATCTGGTTTTTAGCCAGTTCGGTTTGCTCCGATTCCAAATCGACATCATTTCCATTGTTCTGCACGATGTTGTTTGGATTGGAAACGATCTGCGGCATTGCGAATCCTCCCGCATTTGCGAAAGGAATATGCCTCTCATTTGTACGGTACGCTTCCAGCTTTTGCTTTCCCAGCGCACCAGATAATTCCTGTTGTAAGTACTCTTCGAAAACGACCTGCTGGCTTTTAAATTGTGGGGTATCTATGTTGGCCAGGTTGTTTGTAATCGTTCTGTGTCGAAGGTTTGCAGCATTCATCGATCGCTCGAGGATCTGCGTATGATAACTTCCCAGCATCGCTTCTTCTCCCCCATTTGTTTCCTGCTCAGATTCGCTAAACCGCTATAATTCTTCCATATTCGACATCTAAGATACGTTACAATCATAGCAAAACTGGTATAGCGAAAAAAGCCCCTTTTCATGACGATTTTCAAAATGATTCAATGGCACTAAATGCCTGATCCTTCCTGATTTTTTACTGCATTTTACAATTGTTCATGGAAAAATCCCATATATTTGAAAGGGGAAACGACAGATAATTCGCCATTTGCAACCTTATAAATATGTCGGAATATGTTGAAATTAGGTATTAAGTCCCATAACAAAAGGTGTAGCACAGAGTCGCGCTACACCTTTTGTTTAATTTTATATAACTTTTTTGCCTTGCAAGATTAAGAGGTTTTTAATTTCTCCAGCTCAGGCAGCAGCTTTTCATTCAATACCTTAATGAAGGTACCCTTCATCCCAAGGGAACGCGACTCGATTACGCCCGCACTCTCCAGTTTGCGAAGAGCGTTTACAATCACAGAACGAGTGATGCCTACACGGTCAGCGATTTTAGAAGCAACGAGCAGGCCTTCTTTACCTTCGAGCTCTTCAAAGATGTGTTCTACAGCCTCCAGTTCACTGTAAGACAGGGAACCGATCGCCATTTGCACGACTGCTTTGCTGCGAGCTTCTTCTTCAATTGCTTCGGAACGCTCACGCAAGATCTCCATACCTACTACGGTGGCACCTACTTCAGCCAGGATCAAGTCGTCATCGACGAATTGGTCATTGATTCGGCCGAGAATCAGCGTACCCAGACGATCTCCTCCACCCATGATTGGTACGAGTGTCGTCCAGCCGGTACGGAACACTTCTTTCATTTCCACAGGGAAAATGGTGTATGGGCTATCCACATCCAGGTTAGCGGAAGTTTCCTCCACTTTCAGCAGGCCTTGGCTGTAATCTTCCGGGAAACGGCGCTCTTCCAGCATTTTGCGGATACGCGCGTTGTCCATCTCTTGGTGAATAGCAAACCCGAGCAGCTTGCCTTTGCGGCTGACAACAAATGTATTTGCTTCAATTACATCGCTCAACACTTGTGCCATTTCATTGAAATTCACGGCATGCCCTGCAGATTTTTGCAGCATGCGGTTAATTCTTCTTGTTTTAGACAGTAGATCCATCTTGTATTTCCTCCCAATGTATAGGTGATGCTATCCGATTCTTTACAGGATATATTGACTTAAATCCTTATTACCCGCGATATTACCCAGTTTTTCCCGGACGTAATCAGGGGTGATTTGTACAACTTCCAAATGAATGTCTGGCGCTTCGAAGGACAGGTCCTCCAAGAGCTTCTCCAGAATGGTGTGCAAACGTCTGGCCCCGATGTTGTCAGTGCTTTGGTTTACCTCCGCTGCCAAGCGGGCGATTTCCTGGATGGCTTCCGTGGTGAATTCCACCCGAACGCCCTCCGTCTCCAATAGGGCAATGTACTGCTTCAACAGCGCGTTTTTGGGCTCTGTCAAAATCCGTACAAATTCTTCTACCCGGAGACTGGTCAGCTCAACCCGAATGGGGAAGCGTCCTTGCAGCTCTGGAATTAAATCTGATGGTTTTGCCATGTGAAATGCCCCTGCTGCGATGAACAATACGTAATCCGTTTTAACCGGACCGTATTTGGTCATGATTGTCGAGCCTTCCACGATTGGCAAAATGTCGCGCTGTACCCCTTCTCGGGAAACATCTGGACCACGGCCATCCTTGCCTGCTATTTTGTCGATTTCGTCGATAAAGATGATCCCGTGATTTTCAGCTCGACGGATGGACTCCTGCGTAACTTCATCCATATCCACCAGTTTTTGCGCTTCTTGTTGAATTAATACCTTTCGCGCATCTTTTATTCGCAATTTTCGTTTCTTCGTCCGTTTTGGCATCAGGCTACCCAGCATATCCTGCATTTGCATCCCCATTTGTTCTGTACCCGGAACCTGGAACATGTCAAACATCGTGGGAGATTGATCCTCCACATCGATCTCGATCATTTGCTCTTCCAATTGGCCGTTTGCCAGCTGCCATGCCATCTGTCTGCGCTGCTGCTCGACAGAAGCATCTTCAGGGTCCTGCGTTTGGGATTGCTGCTGCTGCTGCTGTCCACCGAAGAGCATTTCCAGAGGATTTTTGAAAGAGCTTTGCTGTTTGCGCGATGGAACGAGTACGTTTACGATCGCTTCATGTGCAAGCTTTTCCGCTTTTTCCTTTACGGATTCCATCTTTTCTTGCTTCACGGTACGAATCGAAGCCTCTACCAAGTCACGAACCATGGATTCTACGTCTCTGCCCACGTATCCCACTTCCGTGAATTTGGTCGCTTCCACTTTGATGAAAGGAGCACCTGTCAGCTTGGCGATGCGCCGTGCTATCTCCGTCTTACCGACACCAGTAGGTCCAATCATCAAAATATTTTTCGGGATCACATCTTCAATCATTTGCTCCGGCAAACGGCTTCGGCGATAACGGTTGCGCAAAGCCACAGCAATTGCTTTCTTGGCTTGTGCTTGCCCGACGATGTATTTGTCCAAATGCTCAACGATCTTACGCGGGGTTAATTGCTCAAGATTCAGCACAGTAACGTCCTCCCTTTTGCTCAATTCAATTCATCCACAACAAGGTTGTTGTTCGTGAAGACGCAAATTTCTGCAGCCGTATGAAGAGAAGCTTCTGCAATTTCTCTTGCGCTGAGGTGGGGAGCATACTTTTTCAGTGCCCGTCCAGCAGCCAATGCAAAGCTGCCTCCGGAACCGATCGCCAATATCCCATCATCGGGTTCAATAATTTCACCGTTTCCAGATATGAGCAGTAGGTGGTCTTTGTTAAGTACGATCATCATTGCTTCGAGACGATGTAACACTTTGTCCAAACGCCATTCTTTTGCCAGCTCGACGGCTGCTCTTTGCAGATTGCCGTGATATTCCTCCAGCTTGCCTTCGAATTTCTCGAATAGCGTGATGGCGTCTGCCACAGATCCAGCGAATCCAGCCAAGACTTCTCCACGATAGAGCCGTCTCACTTTTTTCGCACCATGCTTCATGACCATGCTGTTGCCAAATGTGACTTGACCATCTCCGGCCATCGCTACGGATCCATTATGCTGTATGGCAAAAATCGTTGTGGCATGAAACTGTCCCATGACTGATTCCTCCCGTTTAGTTACGATTGGCGGAACCGGTATCGCGCGTTGTAGCACGCGGATGAGCGGTGTCGTAAACGTGGCGTAGCCTCTCTTTTGTCACATGTGTGTATACCTGCGTCGTCGATACATTTACATGACCGAGTAATTCCTGCACCGTACGGAGGTCAGCGCCCCCGTTCAACATGTGAGTAGCAAATGTATGACGGAACGTATGAGGTGAGACATGGAGATGAAGCGCGTAGGTTTCAACGTATTTGTCTACCACGCGGCGAACACTTCGATCTGACAACGGCTCACCACGGTAATTGACCAGTAGATATCCATGCTCCTTGTTACCAGCCAATAGTTTTTGTCTTCCATACTCTAGGTATTGCCTAAGAACGTCGCAGGCATAACTTCCTACCGGCACATATCGCTCTTTTGCCCCTTTTCCATAAACGAGCGCGACGCCCATGCTCGGATTGATCGAATCCAGTGAGAGAGTGACCAATTCCGTTACACGTATGCCGCTAGCGTACAACAGTTCAAAAATCAGCCGATCCCTCACCCCGAGAGGAGTGGACATGTCAGGCAGATCAAAAAACGCTTGAACTTCTTGTGGATACAAAAAGGTAGGAAGTTTCTTCTCCATTTTCGGAGTCGAAACGAGTTGGAAAGGATTTTGTTCCAATTGACCTTCACGCAGCAAAAATCGATACAGGCTTCTCAAGCTCGAAAGCTTGCGGGCGATACTTCGCCTGGAGAGACCTTTTTTCGCCAGATGCGCGAGAAAGGAGCGACCATGCAAATAAGAAACAGCAGCAAATACGGTGATTTGGTGCTGTTCCATAAAAGCGACAAATTCGCGGATATCTGCCACGTACTGCTTCACCGTGTGAGGAGAGGCGTTTTTTTCAACTTGCAAATAACGGGTAAACATCGCAATTTCCGCAGAGTTCTGTTGCGAAATGTCCATACGGGATGCACCCTCCTCGAAGCACCTATATAGTAACACAGTCGAAATTCGGATATCAACGTAAATTGTGTCGTTCTTGTGTAAAATTCTGAATTGTATCTAGCGCCCGCTCAGCGAGTTTTTCGTTTTTCTCACGCTTGTTTCGAATCCGTTCCGGCAACTCAGGAACAAGTCCGAAATTCGCATTCATCGGCTGAAAATGCTTCGAATCTGCCGTGGTGATATAACGAGCCATACTTCCCATAACCGTCTCCGGAGGCAGGACCAGCAGTTCCTCCCCTTTTGCCAGTCGAGCCGCATTGATCCCGGCGAGCAATCCGGAAGCTGCAGATTCCACATACCCTTCGACACCCGTCATTTGACCTGCGAAGAACAAAGTATCCCTGTCTTTATATTGATACGTTGGTTTGAGCAGTTTAGGCGAGTTGATGAACGTATTTCGGTGCATGACACCGTAACGAACGATTTCGCAATTCTCCAGACCAGGGATCAAGGAAAAGACACGCTTTTGTTCCGGCCACTTCAGATGCGTCTGAAAGCCTACGATATTGTAGAGCGTTGCTGCTCCGTTATCCTGCCGCAGCTGCACAACTGCATAAGGCTTTTTACCTGTACGCGGATCCGTAAGGCCCACCGGCTTGAGCGGTCCGAAAAGCATGGTTTGGCGTCCGCGCTTTGCCATCACTTCGATAGGCATGCAGCCTTCAAAAAAGACCTCTTTCTCAAACTCCTTGAGTGGAACTGCTTCTGCCGCAATCAGCTCATCATAGAAGCGGTTAAATTCCTCTTCGGACATCGGGCAATTCAGGTAGGCAGCCTCCCCTTTATCATAGCGTGAGGCTACAAACACTTTTTCCATGTCGATGGAGTCTTTTTCCAGAATCGGCGCAGCCGCATCGTAAAAGTAGAGGTAATCCTCACCTGTCAATTTTCTGAGCTGCTCGGACAAAGCCGGGGAAGTCAGGGGGCCTGTCGCGATTACGACAATCCCCTCTGGAATTTCAGTGATTTCCTCAGAGACTACTTCGACCAGCGGATGGTTTCGCACAGCTTGCGTCACGTAATCCGCAAATTCATGACGGTCTACGGCCAGTGCTCCGCCAGCAGGTACGGCGCAGCGATCCGCAGCTCCAATAATCACGGAACTGAATCGACGCATTTCTTCCTTTAATACGCCAACCGCATTCGTCAAGGAATTGGCGCGGAGAGAATTGCTGCAAACCAGCTCTGCAAACTTGTCGGTATGATGCGCCGGTGTCTGCGTTTTCGGTCTCATCTCATATAGTTTCACGGGAACACCGGCCTCGGCGATCTGCCATGCCGCTTCACTTCCTGCCAGCCCTGCGCCCACTACGGTGATTGCTTTTTGTTCTGTCATGATGGTAATCCTCCAAGCTTTATCAGTCTGATCAGGAATCTGCTTCTTCCTGATAATCGCATTTGGTGCAAACAACGCTCACACCTTGCTTTTTGCGTTTCTTTTCCACGAGCATGCTGGAACACTTCGGGCAAGGACGGGCAATCGGTTTGTCCCATGAAACAAAATCACATTCCGGATATCGGTTGCAGCCGTAAAAAATACGGCTCTTCTTAGATTTACGTTCAATGATCTCTCCGGTTTCACAATGTGGGCATTTTACTCCCGTTTCTTTTACGATCGGCTTTGTATTGCGGCATTCCGGGAATCCGGAGCATGCGAGAAACTTGCCGAAGCGACCGAGTTTGTAGACCATCACACGTCCGCACAGCTCGCAATTTTCATCGGATTCTTCGTCCTTCAGCTCGACTTCTTTCATTTCCTCTTCCGCAAAGGCTACACGTTTGGCGAAGTCCCCGTAAAACGCATCAAGCACTTGAACCCAATTCGCGACGCCTTCTTCGATGTTATCGAGGCCATTTTCCATATGTGCGGTAAATTCCACATCCAGAATCTCAGGGAAAAATTCTTCCATCAGCGTGATGACGATCTCTCCTAGCTCGGTGGGGACGAAACGTTTTTCCTCGAGGGCGACATAGCCGCGTTTTTGTACGGTTTCGAGGGTGGGGGCGTAGGTAGAAGGACGACCGATCCCTCTTTCCTCCAGCGTCTTTACCAGACGTGCTTCGGAGTATCGTGGAGGCGGCTGTGTAAAATGCTGTGACGGTTCGATCTCTTTTTGCTCGAGCCTTTGCCCTTCTTCAATCGGAGGCAGGAAGCTTTCTTCCTCTGTTCCGTCATCATTTCCTTCGATATATACCTTCATAAAGCCAGGAAACTTTACCTTGGAGCCTGTCGCACGGAAAGTCACTTCTCCTGCAGCGATGTCCACACTCATCGTGTCTAATACAGCCGAAGACATTTGACTCGCGAGGAAACGCTCCCAGATCAATCGATAAAGACGCAGCTGATCACGAGACAAAAACTCTTTGATTTCATCTGGCGTCCGCATCACAGCCGTAGGACGGATCGCCTCGTGCGCATCCTGAGCATTTTCGTTTTTCGCTTGTGTGCGCGGTTCAGACAAAATGTATTCAGGTCCAAACTTCTCCAGGATGTATTCTTTTGCTTCCTCTTGAGCGGTTGCGGAAATGCGTGTGGAGTCCGTACGCATGTAAGTGATCAGACCGACAGCGCCTTCCTTGTTGCCGACGTCAATCCCTTCATAGAGCTCCTGAGCGATCCTCATCGTCTTGGCCGTACGGAAATTCAGCTTGCGGGCTGCTTCCTGTTGCAAGGAACTGGTGATAAATGGGGGTGCCGGATTGCGTTTGCGCTCCCGTTTCGTCACTTTTTGAACCAAGTACGGCTGATCGGCCATACGCTTGTAAACTTCCTGAACGTCCGCTTCCGACTTCAGCTCGATCTTTTCATCTCCATAGCCGTAAAACTTCGCTTCAAACTCTTTGCCATTGCTTATCAGCTTGCTCGCGATTGTCCAGTACTCTTCTGGAATGAACTGTTGAATTTCCCGTTCTCGGTCCATAATCAGTTTCACGGTAACGGATTGTACACGACCTGCACTCAGGCCCTTGCGCACTTTTTTCCACAAAATCGGGCTGATGTTGTAACCAACCAATCTGTCCAAGATGCGGCGTGCCTGCTGCGCATTAACCAAATCCATATTAATGTGCCTCGGGTGTTTGAAAGCTTCCTTGATGGCATCCTTGGTAATTTCATTAAACACAACACGAAGCGGCTGATCCAAATCCAGCCCCAAGTATTGTGCAAGATGCCAGGCAATAGCTTCCCCTTCGCGATCCGGGTCGGCCGCCAGATAGACTTTCTTCACTTTTTTGGCGGCATCCTTCAGGGCTTTCAATACGTCGCCCTTGCCGCGGATGGTTATGTATTTGGGTTCAAAGCCACGTGTAACGTCTACACCTGTTTGGCTCTTCGGGAGATCGCGTACATGACCCATAGAAGCTTTGACAATATATTTGCTACCCAAGTATTTTCCAATGGTTTTCGCTTTCGCAGGGGATTCTACGATTACGAGCGTGTCAGCCATTTTTTTCCTCCCCTTTTAGTAAGGAATCTTCCCTATTATTAAATATGCTCATCCGATTTGTCAAACACTTGCCGTACTTAGGGAAGACGGAGGAACTGACATACCGCCCTATCGCTTGGCAAAATACCCGCCAGGAAGGCTGACAATCCTCCCCTTAGTTTCTAATTGAAGAAGGCTGCGATGCATGCTCACTTGAATGTCAGGGCTAAGCTGCTTCGACAATTCATCCACGTGTACCCCTTCGTACGATAGCGCTGACAGAACGGCTATCTCTCGCTCATCCAGATCAAGAACTTCGGCTGCCGCCTCCACGTTTCTGTCATGAACCGGAAGAAGGTGATTCCATTCCTCCAGTACATCCATACTTGATGTTACTAGCTTTGCTCCTTGTTTGATCAAGTTATGCGGCCCAGCACTCACTAATGAAAAAATGGGTCCAGGAACGGCAAAAACATCCCTTCCCTGTTCTAGCGCACAATCGGCAGTCACCAGTGATCCGCTTCTTTCCGCGCCTTCTACCA
Source organism: Brevibacillus choshinensis (assembly GCF_016811915.1). Classification (NCBI taxonomy): domain Bacteria; kingdom Bacillati; phylum Bacillota; class Bacilli; order Caryophanales; family Paenibacillaceae; genus Brevibacillus; species Brevibacillus choshinensis. Next base: position 3,572,611 of record NZ_CP069127.1, read on the forward strand.
CTAAAATACCCAAGGAAAGCCCGCTGATAATCCTGTTTCGCTCAGGAAAGAATCCGGGTAATGGCAGAGTACCTGGCGGATATTCGGATACAATCAGGCCAAAAGTCTCAATTTCGCGATACAGCGCGCGGTGCCCGGCGGGATACACCTGATCAATCCCGCATCCAAGAACACCGATGGTCTTTCCCTTTACTTGCAGGGCTGCCCGATGAGCCTCTCCGTCAATCCCATGCGCCAAACCCGATACAATCACCAATCCGTGCTGACTCAATTCCTTTACCAGATGTGTGCAGCACGCCCTGCCATAGGGTGTTGGTCTGCGCGATCCAACCACGCCGATCGCAGGCTGGTGCAAGAGCTCGAGTTCACCCTTGGCGAACAGGGTCAAGGGATTATCCGGCATATGGCGAAGTTTGTCCGGAAATGCTTCATCCAAAAAGCAAATGTAACGGAAATCGGCTTTGTCCCTCTTTTCGACAAGCTTTTGTCCTGTTTCTTCCTTTATATAGTCTCGGACATGCTTCGAAACCATGGGGGAAAGCTTCCAAAGCTGTTCAACGGATGCCCAGTCCTCTAGTGCTTCGGAAAAGGATCCGTACCATTCATAAATCGCTCGAATTCGTTTTCTGCCCAGACCTGGCACTACGGACAACAAGTACAGCCAGTCCCTTTCCTCTCTCTTCATCGATGTCACTCCCCATCTACATGTAAAAAACGAGTGGTTTCGAGTGCATTGTATCGAAAGACAGAGGGGCACACAAAAAGAAAAGACAGACAAGTCATTGCTTGTCCGCCTTTTCCCCAATCATCTTATTTGCTCATAACCTTGTCAAGCATGCCGCGTTCTTTCAGCACCTCAACGAGGGTTTCGCCGATAACAGCTGGAGTTTTTGCTACGCGTACGCCACATTCTTCGAGCTTCGCGATTTTTTCTGCAGCTGTACCTTTACCACCGGAAATGATCGCACCAGCGTGGCCCATGCGTTTTCCTGGAGGTGCAGTTTGTCCGCCGATGAAGCCTACAACTGGCTTCTTCATGTTTGCTGCGATCCATTCAGCAGCTTCTTCTTCTGCTGTACCGCCGATTTCACCAATCATGATAACCGCTTCAGTGTCTGGATCTTCGTTGAACATTTTCAGTACATCGATGAATTCCATCCCTTTAACAGGGTCTCCACCGATACCAACAGCAGTGGATTGACCAATGCCGCGAGTGGAAGTTTGGTGTACTGCTTCATACGTCAAGGTACCGGAACGGGATACGATACCCACTTTACCTGGAGTATGGATGTAACCAGGCATGATACCGATTTTGCACTCGCCTGGAGTGATTACGCCTGGGCAGTTAGGGCCTACCAGAAGGGTTTTCTTACCTTCCATGTAGCGTTTCACTTTAACCATGTCCAAAACTGGAATACCCTCTGTAATGCAGATAACCAGATCCAGTTCAGCGTCAACCGCTTCCATGATTGCGTCAGCTGCAAAAGGAGGTGCTACGTAGATAACGGACGCATTTGCGCCAGTTTTTGCTACTGCTTCTGCCACTGTGTTGAAAATTGGAATACCGTCAACTTCAGTGCCACCCTTACCAGGTGTTACACCGCCCACCATTTGAGTACCGTATTCAACGGCTCCGCGAGTGTGGAACAGACCAGTTGCACCCGTAATCCCTTGTGTAATGACTTTTGTATTTTTATTAACGAGAATACTCATCGCGTATTATTCCCACCTTTTTTTGACGTATCAACTACCTAGATTACTTCACCAAAGATACGATTTTTTCAGCGCCGTCTGCCATGGATTCAGCAGCTACGATGTTCAAACCGGACTCATTGAGGATTTTCTTACCGAGGTCAACGTTCGTGCCTTCAAGACGAACTACCAGCGGTTTGTCCAATTTGATTTGTTTTGCAGCGTTGACAACACCGTTTGCAATGACATCACACTTCATGATACCGCCGAAAATGTTAACGAAGATCCCTTTAACTTTTTCGTCGCGAAGAATGATTTTAAACGCTTCGGTTACTTTCTCTTCAGTAGCTCCGCCGCCAACGTCAAGGAAGTTAGCAGGATCTCCACCGTAGAACTTCACGATGTCCATCGTAGCCATTGCCAGACCAGCACCGTTTACCATGCAACCGATGTTACCATCGAGAGCGATGTAGGACAGGTCAAATTTGGAAGCTTCGATTTCTTTCTCATCTTCTTCATCCAGATCGCGCAGAGCTACGATGTCAGGGTGACGATACAGAGCGTTGCTGTCGAAGTTCAGTTTCGCATCGAGTGCCATAACTTCACCGTCGCCAGTAACTACCAGTGGGTTAATTTCAGCGATCGAACAATCTTTGTCAACAAATGCTTGGTACAAGCTCATCATGAACTTGGCAGCTTTGTTGATCTGCTCTTTTGGAATGTTGATTGCGTAAGCCAGACGGCGTGCTTGGAAAGCATTCAGACCGGTAACTGGATCGATTACTTCTTTGAAGATTTTTTCTGGAGAGTGAGCAGCTACTTCTTCAATTTCAGTACCGCCCTCTTCAGAAGCCATCATTACTACGCTGCCGGTTGCGCGGTCAACAACAACACCCACGTAGTATTCTTTTTTAATGTCGCAGCCTTGTTCGATCAGAAGGCGCTTTACTTCTTTACCTTCTGGACCTGTTTGGTGAGTAACCAGTACTTTGCCAAGGATTTCCTGGGCATATGTACGAGCTTCATCCAGATTTTTTGCCACTTTCACGCCGCCCGCTTTACCGCGTCCTCCTGCGTGAATTTGCGCTTTTACCACAACTACTTGGGTGCCCAGTTCTTTTGCTGCTTCTACAGCTTCATCCACTGTGAAAGCAACGCGACCTTCAGGAACTTTCACACCGTACTGCTTAAGTATCTCTTTACCTTGATACTCATGAATGTTCATTCTCCATCCTCCTATGGCAGATAAAGATCGGCAGGCCAAATGACTGATACATAAACAAATGTCTGTTCCAGTCCTAACCGCCACTATCAGTGCAACAGTAACTATTCTACGACAAAAATCGCAAAAGTGGTAGTCATATGTTCTCTTTATCGTGACCATAATTGTTCAGATTCATGAGGGTGTTCCTTATTTTTGCGTATGTTCTAGTAATTTCCATATCGCTTTTTGCACTTGATTATGTGCATACCACTTGTCGTTTATTCGGAAATGACGCGCATAAAAGATGACGGTTTGGTCATTATCGCCTATCCGGAAATGAATTCTGTACTCCTCTGGCCCAATCTCTTGCTGCGGCCGGTCTACAAGCTGCACTCCCGTCTTAAGCAAGCGAACTGCCTGATGAGCAATTCCCTGCTCGACGGTGCTTTGAGTCACATCCAAGTCCAGGTTGTCTACCCGCATGTCACCTGTCGCTTCCACTCGAATTTTTGTTGCCTTAAAAAGTTTTTCGATGGACGGGGCTTCCTTTTCCCTCGGCAGCAAATATTCCGTCAATGTCGAGAACATCTGCCCGTCGACGTGGTAAAAATGCTGATCCCTGCCGAAAGGTATCGTAATGAGCGTAGGCGTCAAAATCGTAATATCAATCGGTCTGTCCGAAGAGTTGATGCGCAATTTGTAGTTGGGATACAAAGGGTGCTGATTCACAGTGTGGTCGCTTTCGGGCACTGCTTTCTGCAGAACGCTTTGGATGAATGTCTTTTCGCTTTCCTCCAACACTCTCGACTGAGACAGATCGTCAGCACTCAGCAGGATGTTTTCACTGTTTCTTGGCAAAAGGCCTTTGCCGGTCAAACGATGCACCCATTGGTAGAACGTAATGGCTCCAGTACCTCGATACGTGTTCTCTCCGAATTGGCTCGCCTTTTCTCCGACTGATACCACCAGAGGGGCAAGCTGCTTTCTGTACAATACCAGGGTGAAACGAACTTCGTCCTGTTTCAGTGGGTCTCTCGATAGCTGGAGGTCTTTCCCTTGATTTTGCAGCTCCTTTAAAAATTCAGGCAATTCCAGCGAGACCTCTTGGCCATCTGTAGACATGACCGTTACTTTTTCAACCGAGCCCAGCTCTGTACCAATTTGTTCCCTCATGTCCGCTTGGGTCACCTTTGAATCCTGGGCACAGCCGGTAATGACCGAGCAGGCAACTACGATGGATAACAGATAGGCACGTAAAGACGATTTCATGCAGCAAACCTCCTTCATGTATGCAATCCTCTCAGATCTTGCTACAGAAGTCCCAAACGACGGCTGATTTCACTGCCGAGCTTTCTTTTTACGTATATTTCACCAATCTGATGGGGGTCCTTCACGATGACGGAACGATTATTTGTACGGATGACCACATATTTTTCACCATTCTTGTCCAATCCACAGATCAATTCTGAGGAGACTTCCACAAAAATGGCGACGACGTAGAGATCCTGCACTTTTTTTAGCGTGATTTTCGGAAATGGCGACAGAAGTGGTGCTGTTTTATCCTGAATGTATTGAGTGATGGCCAGCAAGTACTTATCGGGATCCCCGTACTGCTCAATTTCGTGATTGACGCCCATAATATTGCCTTCGTCTGTGATTCCGAGGAACAAATTTCCATTGTTTGAATTCGCAAACGCCACAATCGTCTTGATGATCCCGTTTTTCGACAATAGGAAGTCGCGTTTGAATTCAATCATGTCATTTTCACCAAGCTGTGTAGCGATGGTAGGATCATCGACCCTGCCCAAATAGCGAAATCTGCTGATTGCCCCAAGCCGATACACATATTCTTCAAATATATCAGCGGAAAGGGAAAGGTCTTCCAAAACGGCATCGGTGTTCTGCCACAATTTATACGTTTGAGGGGAGAAGCACATGTCAAATAAAACAGTACTTCCTAATGAACGGATGTTCATCCCGATAGCAGCAGGCTGTATGACTGCTGAGCTGTACGGCGGGTCACTTTCCACTTCCATTACTCCAGAGTGAAGCAGGTAATCAAAGTAATGCCTGGGTAACGAAACCTGTTGTTTGAGAAGTTCCCGCCCGGGATGTGAGCGTCTCGACTCCTGGTAAAAATCAAAATGAACCGCTTTTTCTTCCACTCTGGCTACGACCGCTATAAATGAACAATTATGGCGCATGGTACCCCTCGTTCTTTTGAATTAGCTACTCTTGGTTCGTTGGTCATATTTTACAGTAAGCAAAGAAAGGTTGACTAGTCATTTTTCTACGATTGATAGGCGTTCAAAATGGTCTGCAGCTTCAGGGAATGGCCGATATCTCCATTGATTTTCAACTTCCCCAGCATAAAGGCTGCCGTCGGATTCAGCGTTCCTTCCACGAGCTTGATAAAGTTCGCATCTGACAGCTCCAACGTGCATTTCGCTTCATCCGGCGTTCCTTTCGAATAGGTGGCGTGGTTTCCTGCGAAAGTCACTTGATACTGACCCCCATCGTCGCCGCTCAACAAAAAGTGATAAATGGCATGAAAGCCTTGAATGGCGTGCGGATTGGCATTTATTTTTTCAGATAGTGCGCGCAATGTTTGTTCGACTGTCATACAATTCCCTCTCTTTCTTACACTTTTATTGTCCCTACTATTCTAAAAGAACTTCTGTCCTACCGCGAGCAATAAAAAAAGAAAAGCCGGAAATTCCGGCTTACTTGACACGTACAGCTGTTCCGGTCGCAATCACCATCATCATGCCTTCTCGCAGTGTTTCAAAGTCCAGGTCCACACCGATCACAGCGTTGGCGCCTAGGGATCTCGCCTTTTCTTTCATTTCACGGATCGCGACTTCGCGTCCTTCTGCCAATTTATTTTCATACGTGCCGCTTCTACCGCCAATGATATCCGTGATTCCGGCCAAAAAATCACGAACAACGTTAGCCCCCATAATCACTTCACCGCTGACAATGTCCAGATATGCCTCAATTTCTTTCCCTTGCAACGTACTTGTGGTCGATATAATCATAGTCAAAGCCTCCCTAAATCTTCAGTTGTTTGCTTCTCTTCTGTTTACGAATGGGAACCTTACAAGTTACATTTTTCCACTCCAGTACAGAACTTATCATCATTGAGTGTATGCTTGTACTACCCCTAGTATTCCTGCAAGCCCTCTTCGTTTACGGAGCGAGGGATGTTTTTTTCTTTTTCGCATCGGTAGATAAAAGGCTCGCTTTTGCGATATGATCCCGTAATGTTTTTGCGAAGAAATCGGGTTCTCGAAATCCATCAATATGCCCAACTGCAGCGGAGACGGTAACTTTGTAAATCTCTGCAGGTTGGATGATGGCCTCCATCCATCGTTGTGCTTTTTCTTCCGATCCTGTCGTGAGCAATATAAACTCATCACCTGCATACCTGCACACATGGTCTGAGTCCTCTTCCATCAAAGAAGAAAGCAGGGAGGAGAAGCTGCGGATCACATCGTCACCAAATGGATGACCGTACTGTTTGTTGATTAGTCCGAAGTCGTTCACATCTATAAACATCAAATGGAAAGGTTTTTTCTCCTCCAGCCATTTTTCACCGATATCAAGTATGTAAGGAGCACGGTACAATCCTGTCAAAGGATCGAGAAATTCGGCCAATTTCATCTGGATGGCCTCTTTCGTTACGACACCAACCCATTCTTCTTGATTCATGACAAGCAGCAGTTCCCCTTCCCCCTCATGCAGAAGGCGATGTGCATCCCATATGTTTCGTTCTGGAGCCATTCGCATTGGCGGCTCATCCATGGCATCCGCAACGATTCGATTGGGATGTGCCGAGCCAACATGACGAGATGTTACAATCCCCATCAGCTCTCCGTGGTCCACGACAACCAAATAGTTTGTGCTGTACTCCTTCATCTGTTCGGCTGCGTGAGAGACACTTTTGTCAGATGTAATGGTAACAGCGCTTGTTGTCATGATTTCGGAGATTTTCATAACAAGTCCACCTCTCGTTGAACCGACATTGCTATTTTCAATTCGGAACGAAGAACCATCGAATCACTTATCATTCGCTCTGCTTCTTCCAAAATAATGTTCATTAATAATTTTTCATCGATCATCTGCAGTAATGAATTTCGTAGAAGAACCGCTTCAATCTTCGGATGATCCATTTTCATGAGGGTAAATTGCTCTGGTGAAAGCGCTTCTGCCATTCGCCTCGCTGCTTCTGGCCCAATGGGAGCTTTCCTGCCGATGATGAGCATGTCCTGCATCGGTGGTACTTCAAATTCAGAGATTTTCAACGTTAAGGTTGCTTTCCTGGACGAGACATTGTGATCACCTATCATTTGTATACCTCCATTCCATCCGGGCATCAATCTTACTCGCCTAGTAAGCTACCGGGCTTTCCGAATAAATACCCTTGCCCAATCGCGACCCCAAGCGATGCCGCGCAAGCAAAATCCTCCTCTTCTTCCACTCCTTCTAGAATCAGTTGTGCTCCATCCTTGCAATACTCTACAAGCAACCTAACTACTTTTTGCTTTTCCAGCGACTCTGATAGATTCTGGGAAAAGAATCGGTCGATTTTTATGTAATCAGGGGCTATCTCGAGTATTTTCCGGAAGGTTGTCGTGCCTTCTCCCACATCATCAAGCGCGATCAAAATGCCGGCTTTGCGCAGTTCGTCAATGCGCTCTAGAAAAACTGGTTCGTTCCATACTTTCCCTTCCATAATCGATTCGTTGATTTCCAAAACAATCTGGTTCAGGTACGGTTTAAAATCTCGCGCGATTCCCTGAATGAATGCCGGAAAAGAGTCTTCTACGATTGTGGAAGGAAAGATATTGACAAACAACAACTCATTCGTGCACCGATCTGGCGATTGAAAGAAGGACAAGAGCGCATATTGCAAAGAGCGAGTATCGAGTTCGAGCAACTCGTTCTTTTCTTTTGCTGTCTGGAACAAAGCCTCTGGGTTGACAGCCTGCTTGCTCCGGAGTAGAGCTTCATAACCTAAGCGATTTTTCCCTGGAAGGTCGCATATCGGCTGAAATGCATGGTAATATTCCTCTTTTTGAAATAACTTCGCAATGCTTTCCATCAGTTTTCCTTTCCCTTTCCCATTTCTATCAAAAGATGAACATGAAATAACAAAGCTGCGCTCTGCCTCTCAATCAAAGCCTTAGTTGCTTTTACCCTTTCACCTTTATCGTTCAGCGAAATGTATCTTCCTGAAAGCACAAAGAAAAAAGCTTCTCCCAAAAGAGAGGAGCAACAACAAATAAACCTGCTCTTTTTGAAAGTGCCGGGAAGTGATCCAATATAAGAAAAACAAATAGTCTCGCGATCTTGTAACATTCGGCCTAAACACCCTTGCTGTTTTCTCACCATTCCAGTTGGTAGGAAAAATGAAGTAGATGGTTCGTAACATCGTTCGACAATTTGCGCCTTTATTCCTATTAATTCGCCAATATTTTGCAAAACCCTTTCCAAATCATTCTAATTTCACATGAAAAATTCAGGACTTTACCATTTTGTCACTATTTTGTAAACATAAGCGCCTATTGTTAATGATAAATGGGCACTCACCCATTTTCGGCCGTTACATACAATGCTTATGAATTCATGAGAAAGGATGAAACCCATGGCGGATTCGACAACACATTCCATTCGCGCAGCAGCCGGACATTCGTTTGCTCTTACCTTTCCTGCTAATCCAACTACTGGCTATCAATGGTTTTTTTCCAATCCTCTCGATCAACGTTTTTTGACGTTAGTGTCCAATGAATATATCCCACCGGCTTCCCCCTCTCGCATCGGTCAGAGTGGACATCAGGTCCTCACCTTTCATGCCCACCTTCCAGGGATGACTTCGATTGCCATGAAGTATTGCCGACCTTGGGATGATACGGACTGCGGAACCTTCTCTTTTACGATCGTCCAGATTTCATGAGCAAGGATTAGATGGAGAGCCCTCTGTCCAATGCCCGATAACGGATCGCTTCTGCTATATGGGCTGCCTCCACTTGCTCGGAGCCACCTAAATCTGCGATCGTGCGGGCTACTTTTACGATCCGGTCATACGCTCTCGCACTTAGGCCAAGAGTCTCAAAGGCAAGCTGCAGCAACTCCTGACTCTCCTTGTCGAGAGAAGCATATCGTCGGAGTTCATTGCCATTCATAGCACTGTTAAATGGTGACCCTTGGCGATGGACATATCTCTCCTCTTGAATTCTCCTGGCCTCCTCCACTCTGTGCCGGATCTCTGCGGACGATTCTTCCATCGTTCGTCTATTGAGCAACTGGACAGGCACTCGTGGAACTTCCAAGTGAAGATCGATTCGGTCTAACAAAGGCCCTGACAGCTTTGAGCGGTATTTCTGGATTTGTTGGTGCGTGCATGTGCAGGCTTGCTGGTCTCTGCTACCGAAGAAACCGCACGGACAAGGGTTACACGAACCAATCAGCAAAAAACGGGCAGGAAACGTAAAGACCTGCTTGGCCCTGCCAATCGTTACGACCCCCGCTTCCAACGGCTGCCGAAGAACCTCCAGCACATGGCGTGAGAATTCTGGCATCTCATCGAGGAACAGAATCCCCCCATGAGAGAGACTGCACTCTCCGGGTCGGGGAATTTGCGTACCTCCACCTATCAGAGCCGTCGAGGTAATCGTGTGGTGCGGGGAACGGAAAGGGCGTTCCCGAATCAGGCCGCTCGTTTTTGTCAGCTGACCTGCGATGCTGTATATTTTCGTGACTTCATAGGATTCATCGGTCGTCATTTGCGGCATAATGCCGGGCAAGCAGGTGGCCAGCAGCGTTTTACCAGAGCCAGGTGGCCCCACGAGCAAGACGTTGTGAAAGCCTGCCGCTGCGATCTCTAGTCCGCGTTTGACAAATTGTTGGCCATATACGTTGGCGAAGTCGGGGATATCGTCGCATTTTTTGGTGCTTGGGGGGCTAGACGCTGTTTGGCTGAGCTCTATGGTCGTTTCATCCAGTCGCAAATCGTGCTTCCAGTAATGAACCGCTGTGGACAAGTCTGCGGAAGGCAGCACGATGATATCGACAAGTCTGGCTTCAGGGGCATTTTGGATGGGAAGGATGACATGTGTGAAGCCGTTACGCTTTGCCTCCAGCAGGATGGGCAAAACACCCGTGACAGGGCGCAACGATCCATCTAGGGCGAGCTCTCCAATAATGAGGATTTGTTCTGTTCGCGGAGTGATCTGTTTGGAAGCGAGCAAAATGCCGAACGCGATGGCGAGGTCGAAGCCCGAGCCTTCTTTTCGCTGGTCGGCAGGAGCGAGATTTACCGTAATGCGCTGCATCGGGTACTCGAAGCCCGCATTGCGCAGAGCTGCACGAACGCGGTCACGCGCTTCTTTTACCGCAGAACCTCCGAGTCCTACCAGATCGAACTGCGGCAGTCCATTAGCGATATCCGTTTCTACGGATACGAGTAAGCCGTCGATCCCGAGTACCGTGCCGGAATAGCTGCATGCATACATGGGTGTATCCCCTCCTCTTTTTTAGGGTAGGAAAAGATAGAGGGGGTGGGCAAGTTTTTTAAGATTGCCCCAAGCAGGTTTATGGAGAGAACGCATTCGCCCCCTTCCAACAATCTGCTTGTTTTTCGTCATTGGCATTCTAAATCCTGCAGCATGACTCATACATTATGCAAAAGGGACATGCTAAAGGAGTTGACAATCATGAGTTTGAGAAGAGCCCTCGGAATGCTTTCAGTGGCTGTCGGAGCGATCTGTCTGATCCAGACCAATAGCGAACTGTCGATAAGCACCAACGCCATTCTTATTGTTCTGACCATTGTATTGATTCTCGTCGGATTGCATTTCTTTGAACAATGACCAGCTTCCTGGCTGGTTTTTCTTTTGCCTCTCCCTAACGACTGCCTCTCCTCCTCGCCACAACCTGCACTATCCCATGCAGCACTAGCAAAACTATGCCCACGTTAATGGCGTGATCCGCGAAATTGAGGATGCCGTTGCCTGAGCGGGATACGAGGAAATCGGTCACGCGTCCAAATACGATTCGATCAATCGCGTTACCGGCCGCTCCTCCGGCTAGAAAGCCCAATGCGAGGTTCAGCAGCTTGGCCACTGGTGCTTCGTGCATGCGAAAATACAAAATCCCGAGAACAAATAAGATCGCTACGACGGCAAAGAGTCGCGCATACCCTTGAAATAAGCTAAAAGCCATGCCTGCATTCTCATAATGCGTCAGCTTTATGCTCCCGATGTAGATCGTATCCCCTACGGCAAGGGTAGCCCGTATGATGATCTTGGAGAGCTGGTCGATGAGAAGAACGAGTATAGCTGGTACGTAAAAAAACATAACGTTCCTTCTTTCTTGTTGCAGAGAACTTGGAATTAGAGTACCGAATACCCACACTTTTTCGAAGAGCCTAAGTCGAATGTGAAAAGAAAAACCCCCTCATGATCGTGACTCAATGAGAGGGTCTGACGATATTCTTTATTCTACCACAATCGTGATTTCCTTGGTTTCCACTCTGTCCGTACGACTTTGCGTCGCCTTTACCTTCAGGGTGTACTCGCCTTTTTTCTCTGGCTTCCAGAGATATACTTTCTTGTACACGCCGTTTTTTCTGCTGGATCCGAGTTCCGTCACTTTTTGGTTGAATTCCAACTTTGTTGTGATGTTGCTGTTGTAGGTAACGAGCACAGGGATTTCTTCTCCCAGTTGAGCGTTGATAACATTTGGAGATACCGTGAGATTGATTTTGTTTTTATCTACTGTCCGAAAGCTTTTTTCAAGATTTCCTTCCACTACCTCACCAGCAGCGTTCTTTTGCTTGATTGCATACAAAAGTATGTACTGGCCTTCCGATTTTGGGGTGAAATAGCCTGTTGTCGTGTAATATTTTTTCGTTCTGCTCAAGGTTGTTTTTACACTTTCGATCTTTTCCCCGTTCGAGATCAGGAAAAAGAATTTCCCTTCACTCTCGAGCGAACCGACAGAATCCGTATTCACCGTAATTTTGTACTTTTTCCCTACTTCCAACGTGCTAGGAAAATCCACAAATTCAGGCTTTAGCTGCCCTGCTGTGGTGGATGCTTCGGATGCTTCGGATACATCGGATGCTTCGGATGCGTCTGCAGCACTGTAGCCGACAAAGGAAATTCCAAACGCCATGACAAACGCCATCATGAGTTTCAGCAATGATTTCAACACAACTCCTCCTCTTTCCATTAGTTAAAATTTTCCACTTATTATATTACCATTTGCTGATTTCTTTTACTAGTATTTTCAAGTTCCTGAGAAGAAAAAGCCCATCGGAGCTTGCGATGCTCATCTCCGATGGACTTTCCTCTGGGGTGTATTATTTTACGGTAACTTTAATTTTTACAGATTCATCTTTGTACTTCGCTGTGATGGTTGCGGTTCCTTTTTTCTTACCTGTTACGACTCCATCCTTAACAGTTGCTACCGAAGAGTCCGATGTGCTCCAGGTTGCTTTGGAGCCTTTCAATTCTTTGTCATCGTAGTACAGGGTGATGGTTTCTTTTTTGCCTTTTTTGACGGAAATGGAAGTGTCGTCAGCTTCCAGGCTGTCAGAGCTTTTTACTGTTACTTCGATTTCAACCTTTTCCCCTTTGTACTTTGCGGTAATGGTTGCCGTACCATTGGCTTTTGCTGTGATAACCCCTTTGCTTACGGTGGCGACAGATGATTTGGAAGTGGTCCATGTAGCGTTAGAAGCACTCACGCTTTTCCCGTCATAGGACAGCTTGATGGTTTCTTTATCCCCTTTTTTCAGGGTGATATCTGTATCGTCTGCCTCGAGCAAATCCGATGTGCTCCCACCGCCAACAGTGACTTCGATTTCGACCTTTTCATTTTTGTACTTAGCCGTAATCGTAGCGGTCCCTTTTCCTTTTGCCTTTACCACACCGTCATCGACAGTAGCCACGGAGGATTTCGAAGTGGTCCACGTTGCTTTGGATCCTGAAATGCTTTCGTCGTCATATTTGAGCTTGATGGTCTCCTCGTCGCCTTTATCCATTTTTAGCTTGGAATCGCTTGCTTCCAGCTTGCCAGAAACGTTTGACTCGACTGTCACTTCAACATACACCGTAAGATCTTTGTATTTTGCCGTGATGATTGCCGCTCCATTCCCTTTTGCCGTGATGACACCACTTTTGACAGTGGCCACAGCCGGATAGGAAGTAGTCCATGTAGCTTTACTCGCTTGCAGAGGTTTACCATTGAAGGTCAGTTCAACCGTCTGCTCTTTCCCTTTTTTCAAGGTCGCTTTCTTGATGCTTGCCTTCAGTTCATCCGGTGCAGATACGGTCACTCTTACTTTCGCCGTTTCTCCACTGTATCGTACCGTGATGATGGCAGTACCGGTTCCTTTCCCCGTCACTACGCCACTACTGGATACCGAAGCGATCGAAGTACTTGAGGAGCTCCATGTCGCGCGTGAGGAATCGAGCGTTTGACCATTGTACTTCAGCTTGATGCTCTGTGTATTTCCTTTCACAACGCTAATTGCGGAAGAACTAACGGTCAACCCCTCAGAATTCGCTGCCTTCACCTGAGTGAGTGATTGTGCATACGTACTGACTGGGAAAGCGAAATGTACCGCACATACCGTAGCCAAAGCTACTGTAACGGTCTGAAAAATACTTTTCTTCATTCTTTTCATGATTTACCTCCAAAAAGTTATCCTTTATATGTTTGACGGATGATGTGGAAAAATGTCACATGATTTTTCCAGTTTTTTTGAAAAACATTTGTTGTTTTATATAACTCTTGTCTGTTTATGAGTTTGTCCGGTTTTGCCGATGTAAATAATAATGATTTTCTCGCACATGTAAGTGTTCCAACAAGGACCGAAAAAAGAGAAAAGGGGAGTTTTGATCATGTCGCCAAAATTAGGAGCCTTGTTAGCATGCCTGGAGGATATCAAGGCGAGCCAGGTCGAAGAGGCCTGCGTTGCATTGACCGACACGGAGAAGTACATAGCCTTTTTAACAAGTGAGACCTTGGGACTCGAGACCAAGCCAGGCACGCTGATTACCGATATCAAAGGAACCGTCACAGAGAAAGCGATTCGAAGCGGCAAAAAAATGATCCAGGAGCAAGGACCAGAGGTTTGCGGTATTCCTTATATCTCCTCAGCCACTCCCATTTTTGAAGATGGAAATCTGGTGGGGTGCCTCACCATTTTGACGGCGAATAGCAAGATCGAGAATATTCGATCGGTATCCTCCACGTTAGCAGCAACCGTAGAGGAAATTACAGCGACTGCAGACCAAGTCGCTTCCGCATCGATACACGTAAACGAACAAATCTTGACGGTTTCGAATGAATCACAATTCGTTACGAAAGAAATTGAAAAGATTTTTAAGGTCCTGTCTTTTGTCAAAGAGATGGCTTCCCAATCTCACATGCTTGGTCTGAATGCTGCTATCGAAGCCGCACGTGCAGGGGAACACGGCAGGGGCTTCAGTATCGTTGCCAATGAGATCCGCAAAATGGCCTCACAAAGCAAAGAAGCTTCGGAAGAAATTCAAAAGCAACTGAAATTTATTGAGAATTCTATACAGAAGATGAACGTCTCCATCCAATCCGTCACTTCTCAGTCGCAAAATCATTCCGCCAGCATCCAGGAGCTCCGCGCCGCTTTTGATCACATCGCGAGTACCGCAACCGAACTGAATGATGAAATCAAAAAATAAGAAAGAGCACTTCCCCGCCTGCCCCGTCATGCGGGGGTTTGTTTGCAAAAAAAATGCTTTCCAGCTGGGTGCTGGAAAGCTCATGTTGATGCTTGGAGGAGTTTCATCGCGTCGAGTACAGTACATAGTACGCTGGGAACAAGGCGGTTGATGTAGACATTACCCCATTCCCAAGCGTTTCAAGAGCCCGTTTTTTAAAAGGCATGCTTGATATGATCGATCTTACTTTCTTCGCTCCCCTCCCCATTTCTTGGACAGTGGATGCCTACGACATCAAAGCGAAATGCGGGTACGAAGGCTGAATATGTCCGAAGATAATCCAAAGCAAGCTCCCTGAGCTTCTGCTGTTTTTTCCAAGTAACGGATTCCGCAGCAGAACCATAGGTGACGCTCGAGCGTGTACGGACTTCCACGAAGACGAGTGTGTCATTGTCAATCGCGATCAAATCGATCTCGCCACGTTTTGTGCGAACATTGCGTCCGACGATCTCGTATCCCTTTTGACAAAGGAATTTCTCCGCCAGCTCTTCTCCACGCTGTCCCAACGCTCGCCGCCTCTCCGTCATCTTTGGCCTCCTCCACCTTTGTCCATCCGATATACGAATGCGAGAATTTCAGCAACGACTTGATACAGCTCAGGTGGAATTTGTTGATCTAAATCCAGCTTGCCCAGTACCTCGACGAGTGAGGGGTCCTCTTGAACCGGTATTTCATGCTCCCTTGCTGTTTTCAGCATGTTTTCAGCGACGTAACCCTTCCCTTTTGCCACCACTTTCGGAGCGTCTATGGTACCCGCTTGATACTTGAGGGCAACTGCCTGTTTTCTCTTGTTGTCGGAAGGGGGGGTCTGGCTCATACGCGAAGATCCACTCCTTTGTATTCGGACAGAATAGCGCCCTTTGAACCAGCCGCCATCGATGTCTTGGTCCGTTGCTCCGGAATGGGCTGCACACGGACAGCTGACAAATGGTATCCCACTTCATGCAATTGCTCAGCAAATCCACCCTTCATTCCTTGAATAAACGGATCGACCCATGGCAGGTCGTTGAAGATTTGCAAATTGACTATTCGGTTCACGATACTCACATCGATCATGGTTGTACCCATCTGCTTTAGTTCCAAATGGAAGAACAGGCGACAATTTTCTGCATCTACTTGCCCGCCTCCCTTTTTCTTTGACTCGATCTGGACATAAGCGGTTTCCTCGCCCTGTGCCAATCGGATGGGAATTTGCATGACGATTTGGGATAACGCCTGATTGGTTGGCTGGAGCATCATCAATTGCTGGCCCGTCACTTGCTGCAAAAGCTGGTCTGCCGCTTCACGCAAGCCAGCCGGTACCGTGTGGGATGGCGCTTGTGTGAGCTGCATGAGCATCGATTTTACCGAATCCATTTGCTTCTGTACACTAGGATCTGCCGCTGCGGCCCCTGATAGCGTCTGACCCATCAACTCGTGCTCATGTGCGATTCCCATTTGCCGGAACAGGGCTTGGATGGGATTCGTGCCTGGAGTAATCGTCTGCGCAGCAGTGTTCGCGTGTGGCAAAAGTGAAGCCGATCTTTGTGATGCCACATTGGCCTGCTCTACTTGCCCTGCTGGCCTACTTTCGATAGATGGTTGAACCCCACCAGAAGCAGGAAGAACACCAGACGGAGTGACTGCTTGAGACTGCGCAGTGCCTCCCTGAACGCTTCCGATGTGTGTAGTTAGACCTTGCGTACCCGTAGAAGCCGCGTTAGCACTAGCAGATTGAACTCGGCCATTCGGAAGCGGGGTTTCGGATTGTAGGATGCTTTTCTGAATATCCTGATGAGCAGGCAAATGAACAGGTGAAGCTCCTGAATTGCCTTTGGCCGCTGTTTGTGCCACTGGTGCAGCTGGCTCGCCGCCTTTTGCAGGAGCGGAGTCAGATGCATTGGCCTCGGGCAAGGAATTAGCGGCTGGAAAATTTGAATGGGCACTGCTCCCTGCACCACTCTGTGCCTGAGCGGACTGTCCCGGTGCAGATGTCACAATCCCCTGGCTTTGCATCCTTCCTGCAGTCTGCTCCGGTTCCCCTGGATTGGAGATCGTCAGCGGCAGAGCCTGGACCCTCTCTTTCAAGTTCATCACCAGCTGTCGAAGCGCAGGATCCGCTTGCTGCGGTGATAAAGGTGCAGCCCCTGCCTCATTCTCTAGAAATTGCGAAGCTTGCTGCAAAAAGTTCTGGATCACCTGACTGACCGGTTTGTCAGCCATGAACGCTTTTAATCCTGCAATGGTATCCGGCGTCAGCGGCAAGCTCCTTTTAACCGCCATCATGAATGCCTCCACTGTTGCATCGTCTGTACCGAGACGAGTGGCTACCGTCGCGAAAGCTTGAACGGTTTCTTTTGTGACAGGTAAATTCGCATTCATCAAAGCGGCGACTATCACTCTGCTTTCTTTTGACTCAGGGAGACCAAGAGAGCGCATCAGTCCTTCCATGGTAGCTTCTTTTCCCGATCCTTCGTCTGGTGTATCCAGCACCTTCAAGGTGACGACATCTGAGGATGGCTGCACTTGAAGCCATGCTTTTTGCCCCGGCTCAAGCTTTGCTTCCAGCTTGGCCTGTACCTGCATTCCCCCAATTTGCACAAGTGCCATGCTATCGGGGTATTGTTTGACCACCGTCCCTTTAAAGACTTGCCCTGGCGTCAGTTCTACCGGTTTGGGGGCGGTTACCGGTGCGCGCTGCACGAAAGATTGAATCAGCTGTGAAGGGGAAAACATGGTTCATCAAACCTCCTGCCAGACCAAGGACAAGGCTCATTACGCCTGCTCTTTTACGCCTGTAAACGTCATCCGATGAATCGGTGTCGCTCCAAAACGCTCGATTGCAGCCAAATGCTCTGCCGTGCCGTAGCCTGCATGTTTTTCGAATCCATACTGTGGATATTCTTTCGCGTAGTCTGCCATCAATCGGTCACGCGTCACTTTGGCTACGATGGAAGCAGCTGCGATGGTAACGCTTTTCCCATCGCCACCGATGATTGGCACTTGCTCACAACGGAGTCCTGTCAACTGCAGTGCGTCAATCAGGCAAGCATCAGGTGCTACGGATGCACGGTCAATCGCCTGATGCATGGCTTCCTTCGTAGCATTCAAAATATTTATCGAGTCAATTCGCTTTGCGTCGATGATTCCGATCCCTACAGCGATCGCATCGCGCATGATGACCTCGTAATAGGCCTCACGTGTTGCCACGGGCACCTTTTTGGAATCGTTCAAGCCCGGCAAATAGAAATCCGCGGGCAAGCAAACGGCAGCGGCTACCACGGGTCCTGCCAACGGTCCACGACCGACCTCATCCACGCCAAACAGATGAACGTGCCCTTTTTCTCGGAGCGCTCGCTCGTACTTCGTCATTTCCGTCCAGAGCAGCGCGAGTTTCTCCTGGCGAGCAATCGCTGCCTCTTGCTGGCGTGCAATCTCCTGGACACCTGCTCGTTTGTCTTCCTTTAACAATTGTAGGAAATCTTTAGGTAGCTCGTCCAATTTTTCGATCCATGCCCGTATTTCCTTTATCGACATTTCCCCTACGTTCATTGATCCATTTCTCCTTATGTACGTAAAAAAACCGCCTACCACAATGATAGACCGGTTTTTTTACACTTTCGCTTTACTCATACAATGAGATGGGTTTGCCTATCGGTTCATCCATTTCCCAATCGATCGGACGCTCCAATGACACCTGTCCCAGCTTTCCGGAACGCAGCTCCCGTAAAAAGAGCTCTGCCGCCTTGTCGTAGTCGATATTTCCTCCCGATACCAGACAGCCTCGCTTCTTGCCGATTTCCTCCAGCATCGCGACCCGGTCTTCCGGCAATTCCTTCAGCTTGAATCGCTCCAGCAAACGCTCCGGATAGTAGTGCATCATGTATGTGATGGCATACAGCGCTACTTCCGTAAAGTCGATGAGCTCGTCCTTGATCGCGCCGCTGGCCGCAAGTCTAAGTCCCACCATCTGATCTTCGAATTTGGGCCACAAAATACCTGGCGTGTCCAACAGCTCGAGGGTATCACCCATCTTCACCCACTGCTGCGCCTTTGTGACGGCAGGACGGTCACCCGTCTGGGCAACGGAGCGCTTTGACAGCCGATTGATCAACGAAGACTTCCCTACATTCGGAATGCCCAAAATCATAATGCGGATCGCACGCCCCTGCATGCCTTTTTCTGATCGCTTCGCCAGCATTTCACCTGCCAGCTCCTTGCATAGCTCAGGCAGCTTGGTTACCCCTTTGCCGCTCAGAGCATCAATCGGCAGTGTGCGAATTCCGAGTCCGCGGAAATACCCTATCCATTGATCTGTTACCCTCTCGTCTGCAAGATCCGCTTTGTTCAATAAAATGAGCCGCGGCTTCTCACTGACAATCTCGTCAATCATCGGGTTTCGGCTGGATAAAGGAAGTCTTGCATCCAGCAATTCGATAACCACATCAATTAATTTTAGCTTCTCCGTCACTTGACGGCGCGCTTTCGCCATGTGGCCCGGAAACCATTGGATTGTCATGCTGTCTCACCTACCTTGAAGCTGTTCGTGCAAAATTATCGTGTCATGCGGATGTCCGCAACCGGCCAAAATGTAAATTCTGCTCGTCCGACGACCGTACTGATCGCGACAGGACCGATCGCCCGGCTGTCATGGCTGTTCAGACGATTGTCTCCCATGACAAAGATGTGATCCGCAGGAATGATTACAGGAGGAAAGTCGTTGGTGAAAAAGGGCTCTCCCTGCTTTTTCGCCTCTTCTTTATGTTGTGCCAGATAAGGCTCTTCTACAACCTTTCCGTTCACCAGAAGCTGATCGTTCTTGACTTCCACTGTATCTCCTGCGACGGCGATCACCCGCTTGATATAGTCGCGTGTCTTTTCCGCATGGAACACAATGATATCTCCTGGCTTCGGATCTCCCAAATAATAAATGGCTTTGTTTACAACCAGTTTTTCATTGTTATGTAAGGTGGTTTCCATGGACTCGCCCTCTACAATAAAGGGGGCAAATAGGAAGGTCCGGATGAGAAACGCTAGGATAATCGCAATGACGAGCGCACGGATCCATTCCCATAGCTCGTTTTTCTTGGGGCGCGTGGAGGTAACTTCTTCGCTCATGATCTGATCCTCCCGTGTTAGCTCGTCCATCATAGACTTTTCTTCCTGAAATGGAAAAAAGAGGCCTGGCTAGCAGACCAGTCCTCTTTCTTATGCGTTAGCAAACGCTTATCGACGGATTTCTTTAATACGAGCTGCTTTACCCACGCGATCACGCAGATAGTACAGTTTCGCACGACGCACTTTACCATGGCGCACGATTTCGATCTTTTCGATCTTAGGCGTGTGCAATGGGAAGGTACGCTCAACACCTACACCGTAAGAAATCTTACGAGCGGTGAAAGTTTCGCTGATACCAGTACCACGACGGCGAATGCATACGCCTTCGAAGAGCTGAATACGCTCACGCTGACCCTCGATAACCTTTACGTGTACACGAACGGTGTCACCAGGTCGGAACGCAGGAATGTCCTGTTTCAGTTGCGCTTTTTCCAATTCACGGATTACTTGGTTCATTTGAATTCCCTCCTTCCGATCAGACGTTCTTACTCGTCTACCAATAGTTGGCTCAGCGCATATGCCTGAGATACGAGTAGCGGACCGCCTTAGTCAGCGGGCAAAATTGCCACAAGAAGTATATTAGCACATTGGGCGACGAACTACAAGACGGTTTCTACGAATTTCCCTCCAGTTTTTTCTCTTTCTCCAGCTCAACTAACAACTTTTTCATTTCTGTTGTCATTTCGAGCTTGTCCAAGAGGTCCGGCCTGCGCTCACGAGTGCGTCTCAGCGATTCCTTCAGACGCCACTTCTCGATATTCGCATGATGGCCGGAGAGGAGGATGTCCGGTACTTTCCATCCTCGGAATTCCGGCGGTCTGGTGTAATGAGGGTACTCCAGAAGCCCTGTTGAAAAAGAATCCTCCACCGCTGATGTCTGATTGCCCAGCGCCCCTGGCTGCAGGCGAACGACGCTGTCGATGACGACCATCGCAGCCAGTTCACCGCCGGTCAGCACATAGTCGCCTATCGATATTTCGTCCGTTACCAGATGCTCGCGAATCCGCTCGTCATAGCCTTCGTAATGCCCGCAAATAAAGACGAGATGCTCTTCCTGTGCGAGCTCTTCCGCCAGCTTCTGATGATAGGGGACGCCTTGGGGGCACATCAGAATCACCCGTGGCTTCTTGTCCCCCGCCATCGATTCCACCGCGCGAAACAAGGGCTCCGGCTTCAATACCATGCCCCCGCCGCCTCCATATGGAGTATCATCAACCGTACCATGCTTGCTTTCTGAGAAGTCGCGAAAATTGGTCACGTGAAAATCCACGATTTCCTTTTCACTAGCTTTCCCCAAGATACTGCTGGATAACACCCCGCTAAACATCTCCGGAAAAAGCGTAAGAATATCAATGCGCATGCAGCTTCAAGCCCTCCTTACAGCAAGCCTTCCATCAGATGGCAGACTACGCGTTTGCCTTTGACATCTACCTGTTTGATGCAATCATCGATGTAGGGCAAGAGGATTTCACCGCGCTTGCCTTTGACGACCCAGACATCATTGGCACCCGGCTGCATCACGTCGACGATTTTGCCCAGCTCTTCGCCTTCATCCGTGACGACCTCACAGCCAATCAGCTGATGGATGTAAAATTCATCGTCCTCCAGATCCATCAATGACTCTTCTGGAATTTTCAATTCGCCGCCCTTGTATTTCTCAATGTCATTGATATTGGTATAGCCATGAAAGCTCAAAATCTCAAACCCTTTGTGCGGCCTTCGAGTGGCTATTTTCACTTTCAATGGCTCTGTGAGTGTGGGGTGAAACAAAAACAGCTCGTTTCCCTTCCGAAACCGTTGGTCAGGAAAATCTGTAGTGGATATGACTCGCACTTCCCCGCGCAATCCGTGGGTATTCACCAGCTTCCCCACTCCGTAAAAACGCTTTTCCAATCCGTCCATTCCTCCTAAGCTCTTACCTTTGGTCTGATGTTCGATGACGAATTTCATGCACCTGACCATCTTTTATCAGGATTTCCGTCCCCGCCATGATTTCATCCCAGACATCTCCGATTTGGACCGTTACAGGGCTTTGCACAGTCTGGTAGTCCATTTCACTGCCCTCTGGCAAATTCTCGGCTTGCTTCAGCTGGAATTGGAGAATCTCGATCTTCTCCCTCCGCTGTTTTTCTTCCTTCGCTATTTTTTCTTGTGCAAGCGCGTATGTATCCGCTGACTTTTTCCTGGCTTCAGCGAGTATCTTTTTCGTTTGAAATTGCCACTGCTCCCATCCATCGCGATGCTGGCGGATCTGTTTCGCGTATTGCTCGACCAACGCAGCACGGGAGGCTTCTGTCATGATGATCTTGACCTGTACCGAACGAAAAATAGTGAGCATTCGTGCCACTCCTTCCGACGTCGCCCAGAATCGCTCATAGGAAAAAAGACTGGGAATGCTCCCAGCCTTTTCACTCAAACAATTTCAACCGTGACACGCTTGTCCGTTTCCACGGATGCCGCCATCACGACTGTGCGCAGTGCTTTTGCAATCCGTCCCTGCTTGCCAATGATCTTCCCCATATCATCAGGGTGGACCGACAATTCAAAGACGAGACTGCGTTCCTTTTCCACTGCATTCACACGAACCTCATTCGGATGATCGACGAGAGCTTTTGCGATCGTTTCGACCAGCGCTTTCATCATCAGACCTCCAGATGAACGGCTTATTTGCCGTATTTGGTTTCGTGTACTTTAGCCATAACGCCTTCTTTGGAGAGAAGGTTACGAACGGTATCAGTTGGAGCTGCACCATTCAGGATCCATTGTACCGCTTTGTCGGTATCAATTTTCACCACTGCCGGTTGAGCAACCGGATTGTAGTAACCGATTTCTTCAATGAAACGGCCATCACGAGGGGAACGAGAGTCAGCTACTACTACACGGTAGAAAGGAGCTTTCTTGGAACCCATACGCTTCAGACGGATTTTAACTGCCATGTTGTGTCACCTCCTGTATAAATCAACGCGATATTCCTTCGCGTTGGTGCTACTATATCTGAACCATCGCGTCAGCTGACGAATCAGTGCCGCGAAGAGAGTTCATGCTAGATCATTTGAACGGCGGTTTGAAATTAAAGGGGAAGTTCATGCCACCCTGGTTTTTGCCGCCCTTACCCATGAACGGGAGTCCGAGTCCACCTTTTTTCTTGGACTTCTTTATCATCTTGTCTGCGGTGCCGGAGAACTGCTTCATCATTTTCTTCATTTCGTCAAATTGCTTGATGAACCGGTTCACTTCCTGAATGCTGGTCCCGCTGCCGTTTGCAATGCGCTTGCGGCGGTTGGCGTTCAGCAGGTCAGGATTGGCCCTCTCCGCTTTCGTCATGGATTTGGCGATCGCTTCCACACGGGCAATCTGCTTCTCATCGACGTTCATTTTTCCCTTCATCTTGTTCATTCCTGGCAGCATGCCGAGAATGTCTTCGAAAGGTCCCAGGTTGCGCAGCTGCTGCATGGAGTCCAGGAACATGTCGAAGGTGAATTCACCCTGACGCATCTGACGTTCCATGTCGCGCGCCTTTTCTTCGTCAACGTTGGCCTGCGCCTTTTCAATCAGGCTGAGCACATCGCCCATTCCCAGGATACGGGAAGCCATACGATCCGGATGAAACGGCTCCAACGCGTCCAGCTTTTCACCCATCGCCGCAAATTTGATCGGCTTGCCGGTGACTGCTTTGACCGATAAGGCCGCACCGCCTCGGGTATCGCCGTCGAGCTTGGTGAGAACCACACCGGTCAGCTCCAGCTGACTGTTAAAGCTCTCTGCTACGTTGACAGCGTCTTGTCCAGTCATCGCATCGACGACGAGCAGGATTTCATCGGGCTTTGCTACCTCGCGAATCTGCTTCAGCTCATCCATCAGTGCTTCGTCGATGTGCAGGCGACCTGCCGTATCGATCAGAACGACATCGAGATGATTCGTCTTGGCATGCTCAATGGCTTGCCGAGCGATTTCTACCGGACTGACTTGATCTCCGAGAGTGAAGACGGGAACACCTAGCTGCTCCCCCAAAACCTGAAGCTGCTTGATTGCTGCAGGACGGTAAATGTCCCCCGCTACCAACAGCGGCTTACGGTTTTGCTTTTGCAAATGCTTGGCCAGCTTACCAGTCGTGGTCGTTTTACCGGCCCCCTGCAAACCTGCCATCATGATGACAGTCGGCGGGCGGTGAGCCATCGTCAGTTGGGCGACACTTCCACCCATCAGCTCGACCAGTTCTTCGTTCACGATCTTGATAACCATTTGACCAGGCGTCAGGCTTTTCATGACATCCTGACCGACTGCGCGCTCTTTTACGCGAGCGACGAAGTCTTTTACTACTTTAAAGTTAACATCTGCTTCCAACAGGGCGAGCCGTACTTCACGCATCGCTTCGTTGACGATGGTTTCGTCAATCTTTCCTCTGCCTCGCAGTTTGTCAAACGCGCTTTGCAGCCGATTGGCTAAGCTCTCAAACGCCATGCGAGCCCTCCTAATCCATCTCTGACAGTTGGTGCAGCAAAGTGTTCAGTTCGTCTCTTGCCTTGCTATCCGCAATCCCATTCACAAGCTCTTTCATGCGGCTCAGCGCGTTCATCCGCTGTTCATGCTTCACTGCGAGATGCAGCTTCTGGTCGTATTCGAACAGTTGCTTTTCTGCTCGCTTGATGTGGTCATAAACAGCTTGGCGGCTGACCTCATGCATCTCGGCGATCTCTGAGAGCGACAAATCATCCAAATAGTACAGCTCCAGATATTCACGCTGCTTGCCCTTGAGTAGCGGCGCATAGAAATCAAACAAGAGGTTGACTTGATTGGTTTTTTCCAGCATGGAATCCAATCCTTTGCTATGAGGTACTCGGTGCGAACTGTAAAGACTTTTTCTTTACAGCACGTAGATTATAGTACCCAATTCCGCACCCAGTGTCAAGGTTTTTTATTGACATCATTTTTTTCTCTTTGAAAACGCGATTTACGCCTCGTTTTGCTCTTCGTTTTCCTCTTGCTGAATCAGTCCTGCGAACAGGGCGTGGACAAATTGCTCTGGGTCAAAACGCTGCAGATCGTCCATCTTCTCACCCAATCCCACGTATTTCACCGGGATGTTCAGCTCGTTGCGGATAGCGATGACGATTCCGCCTTTTGCCGTACCATCGAGCTTGGT
This sequence comes from Brevibacillus choshinensis, assembly GCF_016811915.1. NCBI lineage: Bacteria > Bacillati > Bacillota > Bacilli > Caryophanales > Paenibacillaceae > Brevibacillus > Brevibacillus choshinensis. Next base: position 3,597,515 of record NZ_CP069127.1, read on the forward strand.
CAGGACAAGTCCACTCACGCCGGCAGACTGGCCGAATGTTTTTGCTTGGGACAGCGCGTTTTGCCCTGTCGTCGCATCCAGCACGAGGAGGACCTCATGCGGGGCTCCCGGCAATTCACGTTGGAGGACGCGGTGAACCTTCGCCAGCTCCTCCATGAGATTGACCTTGTTTTGCAGGCGGCCAGCCGTATCGCACAGGAGTATATCTACCTGGCGCGACTTGGCTGCCTGGATCGCATCGTAAATGACAGCAGCGGGATCAGAGCCTTGCTGCTGCTTGATGACATCGACGCCTACGCGGTCGCCCCACACTTCCAATTGCTCAATCGCTGCTGCACGGAATGTGTCTCCCGCTGCCAGCAGGACCTTTTTGCCCTGCTGCTTGAACATGTGAGCCATTTTTCCGATGGTCGTGGTCTTTCCTACTCCGTTTACCCCGACAAACAAAATGACATTAAGACGCCCGTCCTGCACGTTTAGCTCGGTGTCGGCTGCTTCGTCGTTTTTCAGCAAAGCGACGAGCTTTTCCGAGAGAATCGGCTGCAGATCGATGGCATTCTCGATTTTTTGCTTGCGGACTTCGCCGCGCAGATCGTCAATCAGCTCCATGACGGTGTTGACGCCGACATCCGAGGTGATCAAAATTTCTTCGAGTTCATCAAAGAAATCATCATCGATTTTTTTATAGCGGCGAACGAGATCCTCCACTTTCTCCACGAGAAGATCTCGAGTCTTGGCCAGTCCGTCCGTAAACTTCTGGGTGACCTCTTCGGATTTTTGCACAATCGCGTCGCGCAGGCGCTTGAAAAAGCTCATCTTCATCTTCCTTTGCAGGTAATAATCATTCGGCCCCCAAGATTACGAGGCGGATTCAATAAACTTATCGCTTTCCTCCAGCTTCACCGACACCAGCTTGGACACGCCGCCTTCCTGCATCGTGATCCCGTAGAGCACATCCGCACTCTCCATGGTTCCTTTGCGGTGCGTAACGCATATAAACTGTGTCTGATTGCTGAAGTGATGCATGTATTCGGCGAAGCGATTCACGTTTGCTTCATCCAGCGCCGCCTCTACCTCGTCCAAGACGCAGAACGGAACAGGCTTGACACGCAGGATCGCAAACAGGAGCGCCATCGCGGTCAGTGCCCGCTCCCCACCGGAGAGCAGCGCCAAATTTTGCAGCTTCTTGCCAGGCGGCTGAGCAACGATATCAATCCCTGTGTCCAGCAGACTTTCCGGATTGGACAAGAGCAGATCCGCACGTCCTCCACCGAACAGCTTCACAAATACGTCGCGGAACTGCTCGGAAATCGCTTCAAACGTTTCCTTGAATCGGCGGGACATTTCTGTGTCCATCTCTTCAATGACCTGGTAGAGCATGTCTTTGGCTTCGTTCAGATCGGCTTCCTGTGAGCTTAGGAATTGCTGGCGCTCAGACAGACGTTCAAACTCCTCGATCGCTCCCAGGTTCACGGTACCCAGCGCACCGATCTGCTTTTTGAGGCGCGCAACAATCTGCACTTCGTCGGATATCTCACCGCGAGCCGGGTACTTTTGCTTCGCCAGATCGTAGCTCATTTCGTATTCTTCGGAGAGTTTGTTCAACAGGTGATCCAGCTCCACCTCATTGCGGTTCACCTTGACTTCTTCCTGATGCAGCTTTTCTTCGAGAGACTTCACTTCCCTGCGAATCTCTTTCACCTGCTGCTCGACTTGCTCCTGTTTGTAGAACAGAGTGGCCCGCTCGCTGCGGCGCTCCTGTATCAGACCGGCTACCCGGTCCTTGTCCTGCCGCAGCTCTGTAATTTTTTGATCGAGCTCGGAACCGGATGTTTCGTTGGTTCTCTCCAGCTCGTCGAGAGAAGCGAGGGTCGCATTTTGCTCCTCCCACTCCTTTTGCAGCGAGGTCTTTTGCTCCATCAATCGCTCTGTCTGCTCGATCCGCGACTGATATTCCTGCATGACCTGCGCACCCTGCACTTTGAGGCTGGTAATTTTCTGGTTCATTTCTTCCTTGGATTCGAGCTGTTCCTGTCGTTTGGCTTCAGCCTGTGCAACCAGGGCAGCCAGCTCCTTCTCCTCTGCATCCAGGGCAGCGAGAGACGCTTGCAGTTCCTCCTGCTTGCGGATCGCATCCTCCATCTCGCGGCGATATCCAGAGATGTCTTGCTCCACCAGCTTGATACGCTCACTCAAGGACCGGCCTTCCGCTTCTGTTTGCTGCAGCAGCCCTTTGACTTCCTGTTCTTTCAAGCGCAAGGACTCACCTTGGCTGCGCAGGGATTCCTGCTCCTGCTCCCACTTTCGAAGTTCATTTGCCAGTTGATCCATATGCGTAGTATGCCCAGAAATTGCCTGGTCGATTTCGGTCATCTGAACTTCCAGCTCTTCGGCTTGGCGATTTCGCCCCAGAAGATTGGTGCTGTTCTTTTTCAAGGCACCCCCGGTCATAGAACCGCCGGCATTGACGATATCCCCCTCGAGCGTAACCACCCGATAGCGATAGCTCAGAGCACGCGCGACCTTATTGGCTTGCTCCAGCGTCTCTGTCACGATCACGTTGCCGAGCAGCGACTCCAGAATCGGACGATACGTTTCCTCGAACGAAACCAGCTCGCTTGCGATCCCTACTACACCGGACTCCTTGGCCAGCTGACGTTTGTCATCCGACTGAAGCTGGCGCGGGCGGATGACATCCAATGGCAAGAAAGTCGCACGTCCGGCATTATGCTTCTTCAGGTGAGCGATGGCAGCACGACCTGCGCCTTCATTCTCTACCACGACGTTTTGCAGGGCACCGCCAAGCGCAACCTCCAAGGCCGTTTCATATTGCTGCGGAACGACGACCAACTCGGCTACTGCCCCGTGAATGCCTGCAAAGCCCCGTTCGCGAGCCTTGAGAATTTCTTTTACACCCTGCTGAAAGCCGGCAAACTCCGACTGCATTTCTTTTAACAGATCCAGGCGAGACTTGGCCGCTTCCTTCTTTTGTTCCCACCCGCGCAGCTCGCGGCGAGCGGTTTCCAGACGAGCTTGTCCCTCGCGATTGCGTTCCATCAGTTCTTTGTAGCTCGCGACGGTCTCCTGTATCGTCTGATCAATAGATTCCAGCTGTGCTTTGAAAGAGTCGAGCTTGGCCAGGCGTTGCTGCTCTTCCTGATCCAGCTGTTCTTTCCCCGAAAGCTGACGATCGAGCCGTGCCTGACTCGTTTGCACCAGTTGCTGCTGGTGACGCATTTCGTTTCGCAAATTGGCCATTTCGTTCAGCTTTTCGAAATAGTCACCTTTCAATCGTTCCACATCATCTGTCAGGGACTGCACCATCGAGAAAAACTGCCCTTCCGCTTCCTTCAGCGATTCACCCGCTTCTATCATTCGGCGGTTGGCTTCCTGGGCACGGTCTTGTTCTTCCGTGAGCTCTGTCTCCACCGCATGCTGCTTCTCCGTGATGCGATGCATCTGCTCCATCGTCTGCTGTCGATTGGCATTCAGGTTGCGCATGCGCTCCCGCAAAACTTCGCGCTGCCCCTCTACCTTCTCCGCCTCTTCGCTCACGGTCAAAAGAACCTGCTGCAGCTCTTCGATCGATTGATCAATCTGGGTGACGTGGAAGCGCGCCTGCTCCAGGTCTGCTTCCTGTTTCGATGCTTCCGTCGATTGTGCGACCAGCTGCTCCTGCAGCTCTGAAACACGCTGCGTGGCAGCTTCCCACTTGGCATGTGCTGCCTCGATCTGCTGCACGTAAAGCGCTACCTCGTGTTCGACCAGTTTGCGATGAAGCTCCTTGTAGGTGCGGGCTGTCTCCGCTTGCTCTTGCAACGGCCCGATTTGCTCGGTAATTTCACTTACTATGTCATGAATACGGACGAGATTTTGCTCGGTTTCATCCAGCTTCTTCTCCGCTTCACGTTTTCTTGTCTTATACTTGACGATCCCGGCGGCTTCTTCAAAAATGCCGCGGCGGTCTTCTGATTTGGTACTGAGGATTTCTTCGATTTTCCCTTGGCCGATAATCGAATACGCTTCTTTCCCCAAACCGGTATCCATGAACAGCTCCATGATGTCCTTCAGACGGCAGGATCTGTTGTTTATGTAGTACTCACTGTCGCCGGACCGATATACTCTGCGAGTAACCGAGACTTCCGAATACTCCACATCGAGGGAGCGGTCCGTATTGTCCAACGTGAGGGTCACCTCGGCAAAATTGACGGGCTTGCGGGTGTCACTGCCGGCAAAAATGATGTCCTCCATCTTTGCTCCGCGAAGCGATTTGGCGCTCTGCTCACCCAAAACCCAACGGATGGAGTCGGAAACATTACTTTTTCCGCTTCCGTTCGGGCCCACAACCGCTGTCACTCCAGGTACAAATTCCAGTTCCGTCCGGTCGGCGAAGGACTTAAATCCTGCCAGTTCCAGGCGTTTTAAATACATACTGACGGTCCTCCCTTAACAGCCCATCCGAAATATAGCTTGCATGCTCGAAAAGAAGCCCCTGCAAACGGACAGGAGCTTACTTCACTCAGCTACTTCGTCATATCGACATAAGTGTAACATAGAAGAGTACGTCTCGCAGTAATTTCCACTTGTTTACGAGGAGGAAAAGAGAAAGCCGCACCACTCGGCAAGAGTAGGTGCAGCCTTCTTTCAACACAACATCCTCTTATTTATCTCCCAGCTTGACCAATGCGCGCGCTGCCGCCTGCTGTTCCGCTTCCTTTTTGGATCGGCCCGAGCCGACGCCCAGCGAGCGATTGTTCAATAGAACCTCAGAGACGAACTCCCGATTATGAGCTGGTCCTTTTTCTTCTACGATGCGATATTGGATGTCTCCCAGATTGTCTTGTTGAACAAATTCCTGCAACTGGCTCTTGAAGTCGGTAACCTGGGCAAACTCTCCCTTATCTACCCGAGGATAGACGTATTTCTCCATAAAGGTAAATACTGCATCCACCCCTTGATCCAAATAAAGGGCGCCTACAAATGCTTCAAAAACGTCCGCTAGCAAGGCAGGTCGTTGACGTCCCCCCGTCAACTCTTCCCCTTTTCCCAGCAGAACGAGATCGCCGAAATTCAGCAGCTCAGCAAACTTCACCAGAGACGGTTCACAGACAATAGCTGCTCGAAGCTTCGTCATTTCCCCTTCACTCATCTTGGGAAATGTCTTGTACAAGAACTGGGAAACTGTCAATTCGAGGACAGCATCCCCCAAAAACTCCAGTCGCTCATTGTCTTGAATCCGTTTTCCGCGTTGCTCGTTCACGTAGGAAGAATGGGTGAATGCCTGCCGCAGCACGCTCTCATCATGAAAGCGCACGCCTATTTTCTCTTGCAGCTGTGCAAAACTCATCACCCTCACCGCCATTCCAGGAGACTTCCTACTCATTCTATCAGTAGGACTCATTTATGCTTCGTATCGTTTCAAAATAACCGTAGCGTTGTGGCCGCCGAATCCAAAGGTATTGGATACAGCCACATCCACTTTCGCCTTGCGTGCTTGATTCGGCACGTAGTCGAGGTCACATTCCGGATCCGGATTGTCCAAGTTGATCGTCGGAGGCAGGATTTGATCGCGCAGCGCGTACGCTGTGGCAATCGCCTCAATGCCACCTGTCGCTCCCAGCAAGTGTCCTGTCATCGATTTGGTCGAGCTGACAGCCAGCTTGTAGGCATGCTCGCCAAATACGGATTTGATCGCTTGCGTCTCTGCGATGTCCCCTTGATCCGTAGAAGTACCGTGCGCATTGATGTAATCCACTTCAGCAGGATCGACGCCTGCATCTTTCAAGGCATTGGTCATGCAGCGAGCTGCACCTTCCCCGCCTGGAGATGGAGAAGTAATGTGATGGGCGTCCGCGCTCATGCCATAGCCAATCACTTCGGCAATGATTGTCGCTCCGCGTTTTTTCGCATGCTCCAATTCTTCCAGAATGACGACGCCTGCGCCCTCACCCATGACGAAGCCATCGCGGTGTTTGTCAAATGGGCGGCTTGCTTTTTGCGGTTCGTCATTGCGAGTGGACATCGCTTTAGCCGAGCAGAAGCCTGCGAATGCCATCGGACGTACCGTTGCTTCTGCACCACCCGCGATCATCACATCCGCGTGATCAAACTGGATCAGGCGAAGCGCATCGCCAATTGCATTGGTGCCTGTGGCGCAGGCTGTGATTGCACTGGACGTCGGACCTTTTGCTCCATACTGGATGGAAACCGCCCCAGAGGCCATGTTTGCAATCAGCATCGGAATAAAGAAAGGACTCACACGACGAGGACCTTTTTCCAGCAAGGTCGTGTGCTGCTCCTCCCAGGTGGACAGACCGCCAATCCCGGACCCGATGTATACACCCACTCGCTCCGCATTTTCAGCTGTGATTTCCAGCTTGGCGTCTTCAACCGCCATTTTAGCAGCGGCTAATCCAAATTGAACGAATCGGTCTGTACGTCGAACTTCTTTTTTATCCATATACAGCTCAGGGTTGAAATCCTTGACTTCCCCCGCGATCTGCGTCGGATAATCCGTAGCGTCAAATGCAGTCAATCGGTCAATGCCTGATTTTCCTTCCAGCAGGCTGTTCCAGAAAGTCTGCGCGTCATTTCCCACCGGGGAGATGACTCCGACGCCGGTAATCACCACTCTTCGTTTCATTACGATCACCTCTATATAAAAGTCAGCAATCTGCTTCTTATTACTCCATTTTAGCCAAACAAGATTCTTCTTTACGTGCGCAGTTATGTACAGTTGGTAATGAAGGAGAAGTCCCGTATGATACGGGACTTCCAACTGATCGACCTACTTGTGAGATTCTATGTATTTTACAACCTCACCTACAGAAGTGATCTTTTCAGCATCTTCGTCAGAAATCTCTAAATCAAACTCATCTTCGAGTTCCATTACGAGTTCTACTACATCCAGGGAGTCAGCGCCCAGGTCTTCTTTGAAAGAAGCCTCCAAAGTAATCTTGGACTCATCTACACCCAGACGATCGACGATGATTTTCTTCACGCGCTCCAATGTATCTGCCATTTTGCTTCACCCCCTCTCCCGTATTATAGTGGATGAGCCTTCAAAAAACCAGTTTCTAGATTACAGGAGAAATCCATCCAATCCCTGGCTCTGAATGCTCTGTCACCCATGTGACTACATGTACATACCGCCATCCACGTGAAGCGTCTGGCCAGTCATATAATTCGCCGCATCAGATGCGAGGAACAAAACAACGGAAGCAATATCGTCCGTCTGCCCCAATCTGCCGAGCGGAATCTGTCCCATCATGCCCGCTTTCACATCTTCCGAAAGAACGGAAGTCATTTCGGTATCAATAAAGCCTGGCGCTACCGCATTTACCGTGATGCCGCGTGTAGCGAGCTCGCGCGCAGCCGTCTTGGTCAAGCCGATGACACCCGCTTTTGCCGCCACGTAGTTCGCTTGGCCAGGATTCCCCAGCACGCCAACAACGGAAGTGATGTTGATAATCTTGCCGGAACGCTGCTTCATCATCGGGCGAGTCGCTGCTTTCAGGCAGTTGAATACGCCTTTCAGGTTGGTCGCGATGACATCGTCCCATTCGTCCTCTTTCATGCGCATCAAGAGATTGTCACGTGTAATTCCCGCATTATTGACGAGGATATCGATTGCTCCGAAATGATCCAGAGCAGATTTGAACATCTCGTTTACTTCTTCGGTTTGGGACACATTTGCACGTACCATAATCGCGTCGCGTCCCATTTCCTTGATGAGAGCCACCGTTTCCGCAGCAGCTGCTTCGCTTCCTGCGTAGTTCACCACCACATTGGCTCCCGCGTCCGCCAGCTTCAAGGCGATCGCGCGTCCGATTCCTCGGGATGCGCCTGTGACCAGGGCTGTTTTACCTGCTAGCATAGTACCCCTCCGTTCAGCAGCTCTGTCAATGAATCCATGTCTTGCACGGAAATGATGGTGGTTTCAGCCGGTGCAATCTTTTTGATCAATCCAGCCAGCACTTTTCCCGGTCCGATCTCTACGAAAGTCGTAACTCCCTGCTCGACCATCCATTGAACGGTGTCTTCCCAAAGCACCGGAGCCGACACTTGTTTGACCAGACTGTCCACGATCGTCTGCGCTTCCGATACGGGCCGTGCGGTCACGTTCGCCACGACAGGAATGCTTGCTTCCTCCACGGTGATTCCCGCCAAGACCGCATGCAGCTTATCTGCTGCAGGCTGCATCAGACTGGAGTGGAACGGTCCGCTTACATTCAGCGGCAATACACGTTTTGCCCCTGCTTCTTTGGCTTTTTCACCAGCGAGCTTGACACCTTCCGCAGAACCGGAGATGACGATCTGTCCCGCACAGTTCATGTTCGCCATCTGTACCGGATGCCCGGATTGAGTCACCGCTTCACATACCGCATGCAATACGGCACGATCCAGGTTGAGCACAGCAGCCATGGCACCTTCGCCCGCCGGCACCGCTTCTTCCATGAATTGGCCGCGGGCACGGACGGTTTTGACTGCATCCGCAAACGAAAGAGCACCCGCAGCAACCAGCGCAGAATATTCGCCCAAGCTGTGTCCTGCCACAAAATCCGGTTTGAATTCCGGCTGCTTTTCTTTAAAGGCTGCAAGCACTGCCACGCTTGCGGTCAGAATCGCAGGCTGTGTATTCGCAGTCAGGCGCAGCTCTTCCTCTGGCCCTTCAAAGCACAAGCTCGAAAGGGAAAAGCCCAATGCTTCATCTGCTTGCTGAAAGACGAGACGAGCAGCCTCGGATTGCTCGGTCAGAGCCTGGCCCATGCCAACGAATTGCGACCCTTGACCTGGAAAGACGAATGCTACCTTCCCCATTACTTCTCGCTCCCTTCAGCAGGTGTCGTCGACCATTTCAAGAGAGTGGCTCCCCAAGTCAAGCCGCCTCCGAAACCTACGAGAACCAGATTGTCGCCCTCTTTTACCCGACCAGATTGAACAGCCTCATCCAATGCGACCGGAATGGAAGCCGAGGACATGTTTCCGTAGCGATCCAGGTTAATGACGACTTTGTCTTCGCTCAGGCCGAAGCGCTGCACCGCGGAATCGATGATGCGCTTATTTGCCTGATGCGGCACCAAGAGATTGATATCGTCCTTCGTCAAGCCTGCTTTCGTCAAGACTGCCTCTGTCGCGGAGTTCATGACGCGAACGGCAAATTTAAAGACTTCGCCGCCAGCCATTGCGAGGTAGTGAAGATCCCCTTCCACGGATTCGCTGGAAGCCGGGATGCGCGAACCACCTGCAGGCAAGCAGAGCAGAGGACCGCCAGAACCGTCTGCGCCCAGCTCAAAGGACTGGAAGCCAAAGCCTTCCGCCACTTCCCCGATGACAGCAGCACCCGCTCCGTCACCGAACAGCACGCATGTATTTCGATCTTTGTAGTTCGTAATTTTGGACAAGCTCTCCACACCAACAACCAAAACGTATTTGTACAGGCCATTCGCAATAAATTGCGTCGCTGTCGTTATTCCGTACAGGAAGCCTGTGCAAGCTGCGGACAAATCCATTGCAGATGCACGGGTCGCTCCCAATTTATCCTGCAGGATGCAAGCCGTAGACGGGAACATCGTGTCTGGTGTCACTGTCGCGACGATGATCATATCCAGCTGTTCCGGGCTCAGGTTTGCTTTCTCCAGCGCTTTTTTGGCTGCCTCGTAAGCAAGATCAGAAGAAGCTTGTTCCGGGGAGCTGATGCGTCGCTCGCGAATCCCGGTCCGGGAAACGATCCATTCGTCTGAAGTGTCCACCATTTTTTCCAGATCAAAGTTGGACAACACTCTCTCAGGGGTGTAGGAGCCCGTTGCCAAAATACCTACTGAACGTTTGCCATTCATCTGCCTCACTCGCTTTCTGGCGTACTGTTTTTCTGCAATGCTTGCGCAATGATATCGTTGACATCCTGTTTTACAAAACGAGCGGCGCTCGCAATCGCATTTTTGATTGCTTTTTCATCGGAAGAACCATGCGCCTTGATGACAGGACTGCGCAATCCGAGCAGGGGTGCCCCGCCGTATTCCGCGTAATCCATACGTTTCCGGAAGCGCATCAGGCCCGGTTTGAGAATAGCCGCTCCTACCTTATTAATCAGGCTGGAAGTAAACTCCTGCTTCAGCTGCGAAAAGATTGTAGAAGCAGAACCTTCGACAGCTTTTAACAAAACATTTCCTACAAAACCGTCGCAGACGAGGACATCGCATGCCCCTTGAAGGACGTCGCGCGCCTCCACGTTGCCTACGAAGTTCAAGTCAGCTTGCTGCAGCATAGGAAAAACCGCTTTTGTCAGCTCGTTTCCTTTTCCCTCTTCGGTGCCTACGTTCAGCAAGCCTACCGTCGGGCGTTCAAAGCCCAAGACCCGCTCTGCGTACAGACTTCCCATCAGAGCATATTGCAGCAAATGATGCGGTTTTGCGTCCATGTTGGCGCCGACATCCAGAGTCAGCGTCACCCGTCCCTTTACATTTGGGATGAATGCAGCCAGTGCCGGCCGTTCGATTCCTTCCATGCGCCCTGCATATAGCAAGCCCGCTGTCATGAGCGCACCAGTGTTCCCAGCCGATATCGCCGCATCCACCAGATTTTCTCGTGCCATCTGGACAGCCACTACGAGAGACGAGTTTTTCTTTCTCCGTACGGCTTTCACCGGTTCATCATCCGTCTCGATGACTTCCGATGTCGGTACAATCTCTATGTTAGCCGGAATATCCCCCGGCAGATGGCTCCGAATGCCTTGTTCATCCCCCACCAGCACTACCGTAATCGATGGGTTTTCCTTGACGGCAGCCAATGCTCCCTGCACCGTACTGCGCGGTGCGTTATCGCCGCCCATCGCATCCACTGCAATTCGCAACCGAGTCTCCTCCTTAATTTCAACCATGCTGTTTATGTGACAGCTGACATCCCGACGACGCGGAACGTGGCGGTAAATACAAGCTCACCTTGCACTTTTGTCTCTACGCGCACTTTGCACTCGTCGCCATTGCGGCTCCGCACCAGCGCCTTTGCGACCAGCTTTTCGCCCAATCGCGCAGGCCGCACGAAGCGAATTCTAGCCGTTGCCGTCAGCGCCACATCTGCATTGATGACCGCCACAGCCAATGAATTGGCTTGAGCAAATATGTAGTGTCCACGAGCGATTTGCGTTCGTGAAAAGACGTGTTCTTCTTTGATCTCCAAAACGGAAATCGCCTGGGAATCAAGCTGCAGATCGATGATTTCACCGATGACTTCGTCGATCCCGAGTGACTTCACCGGGTCCAGACTCTTCTCGGCCACCGATTTGATTCGCTCTCGAAGTTCCGGAATCCCCAGTTCCAATCGATCTAAGCGTATTGTTTGAATACTGACCTGAAATAACTCTGCCAGATCCTCGTCAGTCGCGAAAGGATTTTCTTGCAATGACTGCACCAATCGAGTCTGGCGATCCTTTTTCGGCAAGCGGGCGATGCTCGACACCCCCCCAGCAAGATTCATGTAATCTCATCTATGATTGCGATCAGTTTTTAATACCTGGTACCAAACAAAGTATAAGGGAGGTTTCTTAGAATTACAAGCAAAGATGGCAAAAATGGCTCTATGGTCGTGTTAGTACAATCGCTTGATGACTTCCTCGATATCCGGTTCTTTCATGCGGATATCTACCGGCTCTCCCCATTTCCCCAGTTCTGCAAGCAGCTTCGGCGATGAGGTCTTGGCCTTGTCAAAATAAAGGAATAGCTCGTTTCCGGCCACCTCCGCCCTCACCACACCTTCGATGACTGCCGGAACAACTGGTTCAGACCGGTACTCCGCCACAATCATGCTAGTCAATCCAATCTGGTTGCGAAGCCCATCCAACGTAGTATCGAGCATCTTCTTTCCGTGGTTGATCAAGATGATCCTGCTGCACAGCTGCTCGATGTCATCCATATCATGCGTCGTCAGGAGGATCGTCTTTTTGCCTGTTTGGTTCACTTCCCGCAAAAAGGAGCGAATCCTCGTCTTGGCTACAACGTCGAGTCCGATGGTAGGTTCATCCAAAAACAGCACAGGCGGATCATGAAGAAGCGCTGCCGCCAGATCAGCCCGCATCCTTTGACCCAAAGACAGCTTGCGCACAGGCGTATCCAAAAACTCGTGGAGATCCAAAAGCTCGTTGTACCTGTCCATCGCCTTGCGATAAGAAGGAGCATCGATCTTGTACATCGCCTGCAAGATTTCAAACGAGTCCCGAACAGGCAAGTCCCACCACAGCTGCGTGCGCTGTCCGAATACGACACCGATGTTGGCTGCGACCTTTTTACGTTCTGTTTGCGGGCTGTAGCCACCTACGCGAATGTCCCCGCACGTAGGATGGAGTATGCCTGACAGCATCTTGATGGTCGTCGATTTACCCGCGCCATTCGGTCCGATATACCCGACAAAATCGCCTTCTCGTATGGAAAAAGAGATGTCATCCACTGCCTTGATTTCTTTTTGCTGTCTGGAAAAAAGAGTCCGAATCGAAGAGAATTTCCCTTTCGTAGGCTCGGCCTGGAAAAAAGATTTGCCGATGTGAACCGCTTCAATCATCGAGATTCCCTCCTAGCTTCCCGTACTGTGATAATGACGAATTCCCCAGCGCCAAAAGGAAATGGCACAGCCTAGAGCCACTCCGGCAACCAGCGGCGTCAGCAGTGGGTAGAACCAGGTGCCCCCTTTTCCCAGTAGATACAGCATGGGCACGTAGTTCATATACGCAATGGGGATAGCCGAGAAAAACAGCCACTTCAACCAGCTCGGATACAGAGCGATCGGGTAGTTCGACGCATTCGCCGGCGCGTAGATGGTAAAAGTCTGCAAGTCCTTGCTCTGTTGCAGCCAGAAGCAGGCAGCCGCAGTGGAGAGCCCGATGGAAAAATATATCACGCCGCCCGAGAGGATAGCCACGGGGACGAACAACAGCAATAGGGCTGTGCTCTCCCCTTGGAGGAGCATTCCTGACAGTGAGACGGCGAGTACTGCCAAGCCTTGCACCACTCCCCCGATCCGCGATAGATCCAGATTGCGGGTGAGCAGCAAAAGCAACGGAGAAACAGGACGGATCAATAGCTGATCCAGCTCTCCCTGCATGACATATCTCTCAAATTCATGGATTTCCGGCGCGACGAGTCGATAAAGGGAAATCGCTGACGACGAGATGCCGTACAGGATTCCTACCTCGTACAAATTCCAGCCAATCATGTCGTGAAACCGGTACAAAATCGCAGAGAGAACGACGAAATCCAGAACCATGATCATCCCGGTCGTCGCGGCACTGGTCAAGAAGTTGATTTTGTACTGCATCTGAGCGCGTATGCTGCTTGCGATCAATTTTCGATATAGGGCAAACATATTCATCCCCCTTGAATTTCCAGCTTGCGTCTCGCCATTCTGGTCAACAGCAAAGCAGATCCGGTCAACAAAAGTGCCCAAGCAAGCTGGATCCATATTCCTGTAGGCGCGGCTAACTGCAAGTAGATCATGACGGGATAGTAAATCAGTCCCGAGAAAGGAAGATACGGAGCCACTTTCCCCATAAAACCGGGAAGCAGATCGAGCGGTATCATTTGTCCGCCTAGCCCAAACAAAAGGGAGATCAAAATGTAGTGAATCCAGCGAATTTCCGTCGTCCAAAAAGAGGTGATTCCTGCGTGGAAAAACAGCAAGAGGCCGATGTACACTCCGAGCAGCAGGGAAATGCCCGCCCAGATGTATGTCATGACATTCGAAGGGAAAAAGAAACCGACAGCCAGTCCGAGAATCAGGGCGATCGGCAGGCTTCTGTAGCAGGCGTTGTAGGCGATTCGTCCCACCTCATGACTGAGGACATACCAGAGGTAATGGACTGGCCTCAGCAAATCCAGACTCACCGCTCCGCTCCTCACTCCAACCTGCACATTCAGTCCGGGAGACAAGAAGGCAGTCACCCACAAGACACTCTGGCATACTGCGATGTAATGCGCCATCGTTTCTGCATCGTATGGCCCTGCCACCTGCTTCCCTTTCAGGACGCCTTCCCAAATGGCGATAAATACGAGGCCGAAGATCGAGCTTGCCACATTGTTGACAAAATGGGATAAACGGTATTGAAGATTGCGAAGATAGCTTTTATGAATAATCCGCCAATAGACCATGGCACCCTCCTTTTGAGCAGCGAGAAGTAAGATTATACAAGAATCTGGAAAATGCCGCAATATGGATTTTTATGTCTGTCAGCTTCCTATCAAACAAAAAGAAAGCCCTTCTAAACGAAGGACTTTCCCTGATAAATTCACTTGCTGTCACGCTCGCTTTCGCCTATCACGCCAGCCAAATGAAGTTTACCCGCTTATTTATGTAAGTCATCTGCGACCAGAAGCTCAACTTCATGGCGCTGCAGTGCTTCGAGCAAGTCCGCACTGGGCTTTTGATCGGTCACAATGATGTCCAATTGATGCAGCTCCGCCACCCGATACAGCATGGATTTGCCGAATTTGGTGTGGTCCGCCAGCACGACGACCTGGTCTGCGCGCTTCATCATTTCCTTGATCAAATAGCCGGACTCCTCTGATGGCGAAACAAGTCCATGGGGTGTGATACCGCACGCCCCGATAAACAGCTTGTCGACATGGTAATCGGAGAGGTTTTCGATCGTACGGGAACCGTAAGCGTACTGATCTTCGGGATGAACATCTCCGCCCAGCAGCTTTACATGAAAACCTTTTTTGGCTGCAAGGCTGGACGCCGCAGCGAGCGAGCTGGTGATGATGACGTGGTCGGTCGTTTCCAAGGACTCGATCGCAAGCTGCACCGTCGTGGATGCATCAAGCAGCAAATAATCTCCGTCCTTGACCAGACCCGCAGCGATAGCAGCAATGCTGCGCTTTCCGCCTAGATCGAGCTGCATGCGCTCCTGGTAGGAATAGCTTTTCTTGGTAAGGGTGGGCAAAACGGCTCCGCCTCGCGTCCGCAGAATCCTTCCCTGTTCCTCCAGCTTGACGATATCCCGCCTGGCTGTATCCCGGGAGACCCCGAACTGCTCCACTACGTCCTGAACACTAATCCGCTGATGATCCTGCAAATAGTGCAAGATGGCTTCGAGCCTCTCTTCTTGGAACATCACACTTTCACTCCATCCATGCGCGACTGCAACCTTCATGCTTATTGTAAGCGATTCAACGACCATCCGCAAGCAATAATAAGCATTATTAAGTAAACGTAAGTAATTTTATCAATCGACGATCTTCTCTTAAGGGTGCTCCCTCCGTTTCCCGCTTCTTTTCCAAATAAAAAAGACAAGGTGATTGCTCACCTTGTCTTTTGAGTAGCTTGATCTTACTTCGCTACTTTCACACCTTTGTAGTGACCGCAGCTTGGGCAAACGCGATGCGCAAGCTTGTATTCGCTGCAATTATCGCATTTGATCATGCCTGGAATCTCTAATTTGAAGTGCGTACGACGCATTCTTTTACGGGTTTTGGAAGTTCTCCGTTGAGGTACTGCCATCTTCCTTACACCTCCTTCAACTGACAAATGCTAAGATGCTCTATTTGGGTGGATAGTATAGGCAAAAAGCTTATGCCATCCTTCAAAAATGAGACGCTCCAATCGGGATGATCGGCGTCCCATCTTGAAAACAATAGGAACGACTACTTGCTGCTGTCCTTGAACAAATCAGCCAACCCAGCCAAACGTGGGTCAATCCGTTCGTTCTTGCAGCTGCACGCCACTTCATTGCGGTTGACACCGCAAGTCGGGCACAACCCCTTGCAATCTTCCTCGCAAAGCGGGAAGGTCGGCATGGCGAGCAGAAAATCTTCCTGAAGCAACGAGTCCAGTTCGATCTCGTCCCCCTCCAGCGGAAGAATATCACTATCCTCGTCTTCACGGACAATCGGATCATCTTCATGCGCGAAGGTTTCGGAAAATGGAACTGTCGCATGGTGGGTAAAAGGCTTGAGGCAACGGGCACACACAAAGTCCACGTCTGCTTTCAGATTACCTTTTACATAGTAGAGATTGCCTAACTGTACCGCTTCGCCCTTTGCATCAACCGGAGTGATTCCTCTGATTTCGTCATGGCGATTTTTCAGCTCTGCTGCATCGAGCGTGAGCTGGAACGGCAAGGGCTCTCCCTTTCGATGCTCTAACTCTGTCAACTTGATATTCATAGCTTTCACCTCATGCACAACAAGGATGATTATAGACCCTGCCCAAAGCTTTGTCAACCATTTTCCCTTGACAGCTTATCTCGTCAGGAAGGTTTCTTTGGCTGCTCGTTCAGATAGGCAACCGCATCATTTACGGTCTTGACCGGCACTACCTTCATTTTGGTCCCAATGCGCTTTGCCGTGGCGAGAGCCTCTTGATAATTGGAGTCCGCGCCGGGTGTATCCTGAGGGGCAAAGAAGATGTCAGCGCCAGCTTTGTCGGCTGCTACGACCTTATGATTGATCCCGCCGATCCTCCCTACTGTGCCATCCAGCGAGATCGTGCCTGTCCCTGCGACGTTGTACCCCTTCGTTAGATCCGTATCGGTCTTCAACTGGTCCAAAATCTCCAGCGTCATCATCAATCCAGCAGACGGACCTCCGATTCCATTGGATGCGATGTTCACCTTTTTCGGGATCACGATATTTTGCTTGTTATCCGGGCGAACACCGATTCCGACTGACTTTGATTCAGGCAGTGGTACCAAGGTTAACATCGTTTTGGCTTCTTGTCCATCTCTTGTGTATGTAATGCTTACAGAGTCTCCCGCTTTCTTCTTGGAGAGTACCTGTAGGAGATCTTTGGCTTCCGGAGTCGGCACCCCATCGACAGATGTGATGACGTCCCCGATCTTCAGCACCTTTTTCGCTGGAAGGCCCTCGATGGTGCCCATTACCCAGACTCCCTGCTTCTCCACCTTTACATCATATCCGGCAAGGCGGAAGGCAACTGCCTCAGCGAGCTTCTGTGAATTGTCCATGACAGCCTGCTCGCGTCGGACAAAGTCTTCGTTGCTCTCTCCTTGGCTCACGACCAGTTCCTTTTGCATCAACTCAGCGTCTGGAGATACTTTGGCATAGACATACCATGCGAGATTCGCCTCTCCCATGCGTACCGTTGTCAGCATAAACGAACCGGCTTCGTCCTTTTTCCCGCCTTCTACCTCGATCATCGGAGCCAGCTCAATTGCTGAGCCTGGACGCGTAATGTAATAATTCGTTGGGATAAAAAAAGAGAGGCCCAGCGCGACTGATGCCAGAGCCAGCATCCAGCTTACGCCTTTGGTGCCTTTCGCTCTTTTCTGATTGGAGTTTAGCCGATCCTCACTCATTTTACTGCCTCCCAGTTCTCGATCAATTCGTGAATGCGCGCTGCATGCTCCATCCCCGCGCGCTCACCCAGTTCAATGATTTCTTCGACTCCGCTGTATGCGATACTGCTATAATGTCCAACATCCGGCCGGATTACGAGATCGGCGGACAGGATCCTGTGTCGCAGGATTTCCCGTTCCATGACGTCGATGGTCTGCGCGATGACATCGAAAATGGTCGATACCTTCATCGGTGTATCCACCTGCGCAACGTCAACGGCTATGACGATATCTGCTCCCATTTCACGAATCACGGTTACAGGCACCCGGTCAATGACACCTCCGTCCACCAACAGCCGATTGCCTACCTTCTCCGGAACGAATATGCCAGGAATCGAGATGCTCGCTCGCACAGCCTGATCAATCGGGCCTTCCCGAAAGACCACGCGCTCTCCTGATTCGATATCCGTCGCCACGATTGCCAGCGGTTTGTTCAACTCCTCGATTCGCTTGCCGTGCGTGAGAAGTCGAATCAATTGTTTAATTTTTTCACCAGCTACAAAGCCGAGACTGGGTACGGTCAGATCGAGCCAATGCTTTCGCTTCAGGTTCTTTGCCAGCTTTCCCATCATGTGTGGTTCGATTCCATTTGCGTAGACAGCCGCGATCAAGCTCCCCATGCTGCTGCCTGCGAGCATATCCACTTCAATTCCGTGCGCCTCCAGTGACTTGAGTACGCCGATGTGAGCAAACCCCCGCGCTCCACCTGATCCGAGGGCTACCCCAACCACCGGTTTCCGTTTCGCTGCCATCATCACATTCCCCCTGTAAAAAGCGTATGTGGGCAGGTGCCGATCCTTTCGCACTTGGAGCCTTTTGCCGGAGCATAGTTTGCGGGTTAGTTACGTAGACATGTACTATTCAGGCAGTCGGTTCAGGAGGATTCCATGTCACGCCACTCTCCGATATTTACCCTGTTGTTCGCCTTTTCGACGATAGCCCTCGTTTTTGCACTGGTAGCCTATTCGCAGATCTCGTTTGAAGCAGCCGTCCGCGGACTGAAAATATGGTGGGAAGTGGTATTTCCATCCACCCTGCCATTTATCGTCCTCTCCGAGATTCTGATGGGTCTCGGTGTCGTTCACTTTGTGGGCGTCTTGCTGGAGCCGCTCATGCGTCCGTTGTTTAACGTCCCTGGCACAGGCGGCTTCGTTCTCGCCATGGGTTTTTCCTCCGGATATCCGGTTGCCGCCAAACTGACGACGCGCCTGCGGCAGCAAGGAAATGTGACTCAGGCAGAAGGGGAACGTCTCGTCTCCTTTACGACTACGGGCGACCCGTTATTCGTCATGGGCGCGGTCGCAATCGGCTTCTTTCACAGCGAGCAGATGGGGCTGGTACTTGCCCTTACCCATTATCTATCCGCCGTAATCATGGGACTGCTCTACCGCTTCCACGCCCCTTTTGCCGTGGTCAGCAAGCCCTTGGAAAAGACGGACCAGCCACTCCCTCTGAGAGCGCTACAGGCCATGCATCGGGCGCGGCTGCGCGATGGTCGTCCCTTTGGCAAGCTCATGGGAGATGCTGTCCATTCTGCCTTGAACACACTGTTTATGATCGGCGGCTTCATCATTGTCTTCTCGGTGCTGATCCAGTTGTTCTCCGCGATTCATCTCACGCAAATCATCAGTACGTTTCTGTCCATTTTCCTTGTGCCTTTTGGCTTTCCACCCGCATTCTCCCATGCGATTGTCGCCGGCTTGTTCGAGGTGACGCTCGGAGCGCAAGCAGCCAGCGCCGTGCCGGATGGCGTCTCGATGGTATGGAAAGCCGCGATCGCGAGCGCCATTCTATCTTGGGGAGGTCTGAGCGTGCATGCACAAGTGGCCAGCATTCTCAGCGAAACGGACATTCGGGTCGCCCCTTACTTGCTCGCTCGCTCCTTGCACGCAATCGCTGCTGCCATCTTGACCTTCATTCTCTGGGGGCCTCTCCATACGAGTGCCTGGCTCTCGGAGAAAACCATCCCCGTATTTCTGCCGAGCACTTCAGAGATCCCATTGATCGGCTGGTGGGATACGTTTTGGCATTCCAGCTTGCTCGCTCTTGGAGTCGCCGTTTTATTGCTGTTGGCAAGCGTCTTGTTCCGGCGGATCAGGCCTAACCGCATGCGCTAATGCTTACTCTTTCGCATTCATCTTGGCCATCAGCGCCCGCTCAACGGCAGGTGGCACCAAATCCTTCACACTTGCCTGGTAGCTGGCCACTTCCTTCACGATGCTTGAGCTCAGGTAGGAGTACTGATTGCTCGTCATCATGAAAAATGTCTCCACTTCTTCATTCAGCTTCTTGTTGATAGAAGCAACCTGCATTTCGTATTCAAAATCAGACACAGCGCGCAATCCCCGGATAATGACCTGGGCATTGCGCTTTTTCATGTAATCGATCAAAAGACCGTCAAACGAATCCACTTCCACATTGCCCAAATCGGCAGTTACTTGCCGCAGAAGCTCCACCCGTTCTTCCACACTGAACAAGGACTTCTTCTTTGCGTTGATCAAAACGGCAACGATCACCTTGTCAAACACTTTCGACCCGCGCGTGATAATATCGAGATGACCGTACGTAACCGGATCAAAACTCCCTGAACAAACCGCAATGGTCATGACTCACTCATCCTTCCTCGGATTGCGCTGCTTCACCTGTCGATTCGTCTGATTCTTCCTCTTGGGATTCACGATCAAAGTAGTACAAGGTCACAGCCGTATCGCCGTATGTCGAGGCACGATCCTGTACGCAATCGCCAATCTCTTCCGGCAGTTTGACACCGACGTCGTGCTCGGCGATAATCCAAGCCCCTTCCGCCAGCATATTCAGATCTTGCAGCTGCTGGATTTCTTCCGCAATTTTTTGATGGGCGTACGGAGGATCGAGAAACACGAGATCAAACGCTTGTTTCCGTGTCGCCAACGTACGGATCGCCCGGTCGGCATCCATTCGATACAGATCTGCCTGTTGTTCCAGTCTGCAAGCAGCCAAATTTTGTTTGACGACAGCAAAGGCCTTTGCATCCCGTTCGACAAAAACGGCACGCTCCGCTCCTCTGCTCAACGCTTCAATGCCCAACCCGCCGGTACCGGCATACAAATCCAATGCCCAACCGCCGTCAAAATAAGGACCGATCATGTTAAAAATCGATTCTTTCACTTTGTCAGTCGTTGGCCGAGTTCCTTTTCCCGGAACAGCCGTCAACCGACGTCCTTTGTGTTCACCCGCGATGACCCGCATTCGTTTTCACCTGTCAATTCCAATTATGTATTCGTTCTTGTTGCAGGAAGACCCAAGAATGATTTCATACTATCACAACTGGTAGTACGCGTAAAATTGCAAGTGGAAATTTTATGCTGCCCTGGATGTATACAAGGCCAACAATTGGGAAATGCTTATGGATAGCGACGCAACGGTGTCGCTGACAACCGCGGAGAAGACTTACGTTTCCCCATAAGCTCTTCCTCCGGTTTCTCCTCTCCCATAATTGAAAGGCGGTTCACTTTGGCGCACGGCGTGTCTGATAGGAGCATTCCGTGCCATCTCTCCCCGTGAGGGAGGAGTTGAACAGCTGCCTCATCGCCTTGTGGTGATGGGGTATTTTTTTTGTCTTCGGGCACGATAAAAGGCAGGGTGTACCTCGTACAGCCACCCAGATCCTTTCCGAATAGGAGTGAATGACCTTGGCCGAAAAACAACCTTCCAAGCAAAAGCTCGAAGCATCGGAAGCCCAATCCATCGCAGATCGCACGGGAGAAGGCGTAGAGCAAGCGAGACAAATGCAATCCGAAGCCGATCAATCCGACATCATCAAACACGGACAATAAAGGGTGCCAGCCAGCCGTACTTCCAACGGCTGGCTTTTTTATCTGCTGAGATCCCCCTCACCTGCATTTTCCTTGGCGCACCTGTCGCGCGCAGCAAATACTAAAAAGCAAAGGCGCAGACTGGAGGAATGTCATGCATACGGTATGGAAAGGCTCGATCAGCTTTGGTCTGGTGAATATCCCCGTCAAAATGTTTACGGCAACTGAGGAGCGCGATATCCGCTTTCGCCAGCTCCACAAGGAATGCCATACGCCCATAAAATACACCAAGATGTGTCCCCACTGCCAGCGCGAACTCGAAGCCAGCGAGATCGTCCGCGGTTACGAATACGAAAAAGGGCATTTTGTCATCATCGACGATTCGGATCTGGAAGCCATTACGCCGGAAACCAGAAGGGCGATTGAAATTCTCGATTTCGTCGATTTGAAAGATATCGACCCGATCTACTTTGACAAAAGCTATTTTCTCTCCCCCCAGGAAACCGGCGATAAAGCCTATTCCCTTCTGCGCGCTGCCATGGAGGAGACGGGAAAGATCGCAGTCGCCCAGGTAACCATGCGCAATCGGCAGAGCCTGGCAGTCGTGCGCTTGTATGAGCATTGCATCATGCTGGAGACCATTTTTTACCCCGATGAGGTTCGTCCCGTGAGCCAAGTACCTGCCCTTCCGGATTTTAACGTTGCCTTGTCGGAAAATGAGCTGAAAATGGCCACGGAACTCATCAACAACATGACGGTCCCATTCGAACCAGGCAAGTATACGGACGAGTATCGGGCCGAGCTGCAGGCAATGATCGAGAAAAAGCTGGAGGGGCAAGAGATTGCTACGTCCCCTGCCGTACCGCGCACCAATGTCATCGATCTCATGCAAGCGCTGCGGGAAAGCCTCGAAGCGACTGGCGGAAATGGACCTGGTCCGATCAAGCTCGAGCCCGAACCGACGCCTGAGCCTGTGAAAAAGAAGACCGGCCGTAAACAGACCGCTGCAGCCCCAAAAGAGGCGGCCCCCGTCCAAAAGGCTGCAGGCGACACGACAGCCGGTTCCACCACCAAGACGCTGCGGAGAAAGAAAACAACAACCGTATGACAAGAGAAGAAAGACCAAAACCTGTCCGGCATGGACAGGTTTTTTGGTATGGGTCACACCTTCCTTTCTCAAACTTTTACTTGAAAATAGAAATGGGTGCCTGTATGCTAATCATGAAATCGATCAAGTACATAGCACGGGAGCTTGGGAATAACCAGGCTGAGAGGATGGCTGATTTGCCATCGACCGTTGAACCTGAACTGGGTAATGCCAGCGGAGGAATTGTCATAAACGACACGATCAGAACGTGTATCTTTAGGATACCCGTATCTGTTCTTCTCTCGCGTCTGGCGTCGCATGCTCCCATGCGGCGCTTTTTCATGGCGCGGGGATTCTTTCGCCTCCCGCAAGGTTCGCGCATTGTGCAACCATGACCAAGGAGGTTTTCTTATGCCCCACACATCCAGCACCCCCCCGTTTCAACTGTCACCAGTCGTATCCTTTCCAGGCAGCAAAAAAGTCTACGCGAGCGGAAGCAGACCTGATATTCGCGTCCCCATGAGAGAAATATCCTTGCATCCTTCTGAAGGACCGACGGGAGAGGTACCCAATCCCCCTCTCCGCGTCTATGACACCAGCGGAGAATACACCCGAGAAGGCTATGTTCCTGACAGTTCCCGCGGTCTTCCCCCTTTGCGTTCACGCTGGATCGAAGAGCGGGAGGATACAGAAGCCTACGAGGGGCGGCCCATCCAGCTTCGCGACAACGGCATTCGAAACGAAAATCGCCTGCATGAGGTCCCCTCTTTCCCACACGAAGGTCATCACCCCCTGCGAGCCAAGCAGGGAAAACCCGTCACTCAGCTTCACTACGCGAAAAGTGGCATCGTGACACCCGAGATGGAATTTGTCGCACTGCGTGAAGGAGTCGATCCCGATTTTGTACGTGAAGAAATCGCCAGGGGCAGAGCCATCATTCCCGTCAATATCAACCACCCAGAGAGCGAGCCCATGATCATCGGACGGAACTTCCACGTCAAGGTGAACGCCAACATCGGCACTTCTGCCGTCACCTCATCCATTGGAGAAGAAGTGGAAAAGATGATGTGGTCGGTTCGTTGGGGAGCGGACACGATTATGGACCTGTCTACAGGAGCACATATCCACACCACACGTGAATGGATCATCCGCAACAGCCCTGTCCCGGTCGGTACGGTCCCGATCTATCAGGCTTTGGAAAAAGTGAACGGCAAGGCGGAGGACCTGACTTGGGAGATCTATCGCGACACGCTGATCGAACAGGCAGAGCAAGGCGTAGACTACTTCACCATCCACGCCGGCGTCCTGCTCCGCTATATCCCCCTCACAGCCAAACGGGTGACAGGCATCGTCTCGCGCGGCGGTTCCATCCTGGCTGCATGGTGCCTGGCCCATCATAAAGAAAACTTCCTGTACACTCATTTTGAGGAAATTTGCGAAATTCTCAAAGCGTATGATATCGCTGTTTCGCTAGGAGACGGCTTGAGACCCGGATCGATCGCCGACGCCAACGACGAGGCGCAATTTGCCGAGCTGGAGACGCTAGGAGAATTGACGAAAATCGCATGGGAGCACGATGTGCAAGTTATGATCGAAGGCCCTGGACATGTACCGATGCATCAAATCAAAGAAAACATGGATAAACAGTTGACGATTTGCCATGAAGCCCCTTTCTACACACTCGGACCGCTGACCACCGATATCGCGCCAGGCTATGATCACATTACCTCGGCCATTGGGGCTGCCATGATCGGATGGTTTGGTACGGCCATGCTCTGCTACGTGACTCCCAAGGAACACCTCGGCTTGCCGAACAAGGAAGACGTACGCAATGGCTTGATCGCCTACAAAATCGCCGCGCATGCCGCCGATCTGGCAAAGGGGCACCCTCGAGCAAAGCAACGCGACGATGCCCTGTCCAAGGCACGCTTTGAATTCCGCTGGGTGGATCAATTTAACCTCTCGCTCGATCCTGAACGAGCGCGTGAGTACCACGATGAAACGCTGCCTGCAGAAGGTGCCAAATCAGCCCACTTTTGCTCGATGTGCGGACCTAAGTTTTGCAGCATGCGCATTACGCAGGATATTCGTGCGTACGCGCAGGTTAGGCAATTGAGCGAGGAAGCAGCGCTTGAAGAAGGGTTGCAGGAAAAAGCCGACGAGTTTCGCAAGGGCGGCAGCCGCATTTATAAGTAATGCATGCGAAAGGGAGGCAGTACCTGATGGAAGAAGCGTTCAGGCTGCGGGAAGAAATCGCGCGCCTTCAAGAAGCGATCCAGGAGCATCAACGCCAGCTCCTCGATTTGCAAAAAAGCTGCACACACCAGTTTCAAGAGTCCTCTCTCGCGCGAACGTGCGTGAAGTGCTCGCTAACCGAGAGCCTCTATTATTGACAAGGATGGAACGGCAAAAAGACCGAAGAGCCTCTCTCTTCGGTCTTTCTTTGCCACAACGGCTATCACTCATTCATAAAGCGGACACTTTCCCGACTCAAGCCGCCCAGACGCCACAAGGCTAGATTGTGGTACCCTTCACTTGAAATCACATTCGCCCAGGTCTTCAGCGTCGTCTCATCCGCATACCAGACCGTGTGCTTCTGTTTCTTTTCGTCTACATATTGAAAATGGATGCTGCCGCTCGCATTATCTCGTCTAGGCACCTCCACACTCGATTTCGCAAGCCCAGCAGCTTGCTCCTCGGTTACCGCTTTTACCTCTCCCGATTCCGACCAGTCAAACCCGCCAGCCGCGAGGGCGATGACCTTCTCTCCCGGCACTGTCTTCATGCGGGCTGCCAGCTCCATAATAAAGGAACGGTCTGCCTTGGGTCCTGGCCCGCTCTGAGTACCGTACAAGTTGTAGGCCATCATCACATATACGGGTCCCTTGGGCAAGGAGAGACTCTCGATCGGCGTCCGCGGTTCAAGTACGATTCGAAGCGTCTTCTCCTGCTCCTGGAGCCGCGTGTACAGCTCGTTGATAAAGGCCATCATGTTGTCCCAATCTTTTTCATCGATACGCTCGTAATCAATC
Organism: Brevibacillus choshinensis; assembly: GCF_016811915.1. NCBI lineage: Bacteria > Bacillati > Bacillota > Bacilli > Caryophanales > Paenibacillaceae > Brevibacillus > Brevibacillus choshinensis. The sequence continues at coordinate 3,622,769 of NZ_CP069127.1, forward strand.
TCCACCCCATGAAAATGATACGTGGACAGCGCCTCCATGATCTGATTGATATGCCTGGCGCGACTTTCCAGAGTGGCCATCAATCGGGTCACGATGGTCGGTTCCTTTTGGAGATCGGAGCCATCTTGGCGTTTCTGATCATTGACAATCGTTAAATCCACATGAACCAAGCTGCTTTTCCGAGCGATTTCTTGGACTTTGGGCAGTCCCTTTTTAAATTCGTCCGTAAACAAAAGGTTGTCCGACTCGTCGAAATACGCAGCGAACATTTGGACACTGGCCAAACCATTCGTCATCCCTTGAAAATTCTCCGTGCCTGCCTTCCACTGCCAGTCGACCAACCAGGCTGTCTTCTCCAAAGGATGTTCCGCGGCTTCGACTGTTTTCATCGAATCGGGAGCGGTTCCCACGTTTCCACAGCCCGAAAGGAACGCACCCAATGCAGGTAGGCAAACCGTGAGGACTATCGCCTGTTTTTTCATCTGCTTGATTATTGTCACCTGCCTTGAACCTCCTTTCCTCCTGATTAAAACGTTTCGATCACCCAATCGATCGCTGCAGAGATCGCTCCTGAAATGACATGGACCACTTTTTCAAATCCGGTGAACGAATTTCTGAATAAGACAGGATCCGTACCCGTCGCACCTTCTGCCAGGGCAGTCACGTTCAGATCTGTAAAAACGGCATCATAAATGTCATCTTTTTTGTTTTGTTCACTGTACTCGGATTCCAGTGCCACACCGCCGCTCTCGATTCCCTTGTCTATCTCCTGCTTCTCTGCCAAGACCTGCTTGTCCACTGCAACGGTCAATCGGTTGCCTCTGAGCGTCATTTCCAACTGCCTTGAGTGCTGGATGTTGTCAGGGTAGCCTTCCTCTTCTTTTTCGGCCCCTCTCTCTGCCTGGGCCTTACTGTAAACCGTTGCCTTGTCGTAGGCCAAATCCTCTGCCTTCCATTGCACCTCGCTCAATTTGGTTGAGGAGAGCTCCTTCACGGCACTGCCCGCTTTTTTCTCTTCCATCTTCAGTTCATTATTTTGCAGGATCAATCGGACGAAGGAATCCTTTTGACGGTCGTATCGCAGGTATATCGATTGCTTTCCCACAACATTTCCCTCTAGCATGACGGACACGCTCAGATCCCGGCTTTTCTCGCTATCCCGCAAATACAGCATGCCGTTTTCTCCCGGCGGGGAAGTCAGAATGATATGATTATCCTTGTACTCGTCCGCTCCGCTTAATCGATCCCACTTCTTTGCAAGCTCTTCGTCCCCTCGTGCGAATTTCATCTTCTGCTGCGCATCTTTTTGGATTTTCATGAGCAAGTGATTGGTGTACCAGTAGGGGGCAGGCTGGACGCGCGTCAGGTTGTAGAGACTGTCCCCGCTGGAATTGTAGGCGTTGCCTTCGCGGTTGAAGTGCATCGCGAACAGCTGACGGATGTTGGCATCATTCACATCAGTAACCAGTCTGTTCATCCCCTGGTAGAGGGTATTGGCGTGCATGATCATGTACACTTGGGGCACAAAGCCCAGCTGGCTCGTGTAAATATCCTTCATTTGCTGGTAGTCTTGTGTGATACGGGCTTCCATTTGCGAGCGGTCTTCCACGGGAATCATGTTGCTGTCCCGAATGAAGTCCATTAAGTAATGATTGTAATACTCCACCTGATCTTTCGTCGGCAGCTCTCTTTCGTCTTTCATCCCGATAAACTGACCGTCACGATCAAAAATGTTGATGTACGTCAGGCGATAGCCGTTTGTCCCCAGTTCCCAATAGCCATTCTCCTGCATGCGCTGCAAGTCTTTGGGCTGCAAGAACTTGTTGTCGCTATTCCCCATTTTATTGGCATAGGTCAATGCGGTCGCCTTGTAGTTGTACTTTTCCAGGAGCGGCTGGGCGAACAACTGCGAATCATTTCGTCCATCCTCAAAAGCCAAAAACAAGGCTTTCTTTGGCAATGGCTTCTTTTCACGATAAAAGTCAAGAATGTCCTGCTGCGAGATCGTTACGTATCCTTGCTGCTGCAGCGCCTTCAGCTGTTCATCCAGATACTCTTTTGCCATCAGCTTGGGCGTGCCATTGCGACCTACCCCGAAATAGGACAGGGCAATGAACCCTTTATCGTTTCGCCATTGCGATCGGTCCGCTTCCACATACTGCTTCGTATCGAAAACGGCTTGATACACCAACATTCCCACGAATAACAATATCGCGAACTGCCAGACGGTCCGAATCTTTTTTCTGCGATCCTTCTTGCGATAATCCAGGGCGGCATTGCGTTTTCCCTTCATTTCATCTACCACCCTTACTCATGAGATCTATGGTGCTGCGATCGTTAAAAAGGCAAACCAAACCCCTTTTTGTTCTTTTGCCTGCGAGCTTCCTTTTTCTTCCTCGCTTCGATGTCTTGCGGAGTTTCCCGCGTCCCCCAGGTGGATTTCCAAAAGGTCACCCATGCGACCGGCATCTGCCAGAGAAGGACAAATTCGTAGAACACACAAAAGACGAATCCAAACAGCCAAAGTCTGCTCTTGCGGTACAGCAAATGAGCCAAACTCATGAGCATCGCCATCAGGAGCAGCCCCATCAAAAATGTCCCCGGGAAAACGCGGTGAACGATCGGGACGTAGACCAGGTTGTACAGCACAATGACAGGCGCAGCAATGGGAACGATCAGCCCAATGTAAAAGAACAACGCCATAAACGGTTCTTTTCGCCAGATGAAAGTGCTGGCGCGCAAAGATTCGCGCAGCCACGAACGCTTCCAGCGCATCTGCTGCTTCAAAAACACACCCATGTCCGATGGAACAATCGTCGAGCAGATCGCCGAGTCTTGATAAGACGTCCGATGGGTTTCCAAAATGAAGTTGGTCATGCTTCGGTCATCCCCGAATGTCGCAGGCTGTCCGAGAAATTTCTGCGTCAGCCAAGCCTCGGAATGCTTGATCACCAAATCTTTCCGGTAGCAGGACAGCGGTCCCGATAAACATGTCACACTGTCAAACCACGCTTCCGCTGCTTTCATGATGCGAAAAGCAATGTAATAACGAACCGTTTGCAGCTTCGTAATGGAGTTCGTAAATTTGTTCTCCACGTCAGTACGGCCTGCGACGCCTCCCATTTTGGGGTCCTGAAAGGGCTGCACCAGATGGCGGATGGCAGTCGGCTCCAAAAAGCTATCCGAGTCCACGAATACGACCAGATCGTGCTTGGCCATCTCGACCCCTTTCACGAGGGCGACCCGCTTCCCTCCATTTTCGGGAAGCACATACATCCGCACCCTCTCTTTGGTCATGAACCGCTCGGCTTCCCGGTGAATCATTTGAATGACCTTTTCGATTTGCTCCACAGATCTGTCGGTAGAACGGTCATCCACCACAATGACCTCCAGCTTGTCGATCGGGTAGTTTTGATTCACGCAGCTCAGAATCGTCCGATGAATCCATTCTTCTTCATTAAAGCATGGAATGATGATGGACACTCCAGGGGTAAAGTCGGGATTGACCTGCACGTCCCGATAGAGGGCGCCGAAGAAGTAGCGTGTCAACAGAAAGGCCGCCGCAATGAGACTATAGAGGTACAGCAAGATGTTGTACTTGAAGTAAATGACGCTCTCTGCCCGCATGAGCATGATGAAAAGAGTGGAGACGAGCAGCATCGCGCTGGAAGTGTAAATCGCATAGCCCCATCTCTTTTTCTGCAGGTACTCCGTAAGTGGCTTTGCGAATTCAAAGGCAACCAGCAGCTTCTCTTGACCGTCATCCTCCCTCGTAAAGCATCTGACGACAGTCGCATCCAGTTTTACGGAAGACTCAAACCCTTCTGGCATCGTTCCAGGCGGGATATTCCCATGAATCGCAACGTTCTTCCCTACGAATAAGCGCTTCGCGGCGGCCGGGCCAAATTCGGCCAGCAAGCCAGTCGAAGAAATATCGACTGCCCGTCCCTTAAACCCATTCTTTTTCAGTTGTTTGCGGGGATAGATGACGATATCAAAATTTGCCATATACCGGAGGCTCAGCAACCTGAGCTTGTCCAAATCGTCGGGAGCATCCGAAGCCTGACCTCTGCGATCTGCTTGTGCACGAATATTTTCCGGATCAGGGACGTTTGACAGGAGCCGCCGATCTGCTCGAGAAACAGTCAGGACTTCCTCCACTTTTTTCTTTTTCTTTTTAAACATACTGTCGCTCTCCCCATTCCCTCTTACAAGCTCCAGTAATAGTACCCTTTGCTCTCGAATGCGGCTTTGTCGAAAATGCCTTTGACGTCGATCATGATTTTGGTCTTGCCGCTTCCGTACATGACCTCAAAATCCTCCACGCTCATCGCTGCAAAAGGGGCATGCGGAACCGCCACCACGACCACATCCAAATCTTTCAGTGCCTCCTGTTGTGAGAGCTCGATCCGGTACTCTTCGTACGCTTCTTCCGGATCTACCAGTGGATCCACAATGAGAGGAGCCATCCCGTACTCGTGCAGCTCGTCCACGATGTCCGTCACTTTTGTATTGCGAATGTCCGAACAGTTTTCTTTGTAAGCCAGACCCATGATGCCCATCTTGACGTTCTTGACGTCCAGCTTTAAACGGACAACGGTTTTGATGATCTGCTCAGCGATGTATTTGCCCATCCCATCATTGATATGACGGCCAGCCAGAATGATTTTTGAGCGGTATCCGCTGTCCTCTGCCTTGTACGTCAAGTAGTAAGGATCGATACCGATGCAATGCCCGCCGACGAGTCCAGGCGTGAATTTCAGAAAGTTCCATTTCGTGCTGGCTGCCTGAAGAACCGCTTTGGTGTTGATCCCCATCTGATGGAACAGCATCGCCAGCTCATTCATGAAAGCGATGTTGATGTCGCGCTGCGCATTTTCAATCACTTTCGCCGCTTCTGCGACTTTGATGCTTTCTGCTCGATAGACCCCCGCTTCCACGGCCAGCCCATAGACACGCGCCACTGTCTCCAACGTTTCTTCATCGATACCAGATACGATTTTGACAATGGTTTCGAAGCGGTGGGCTTCATCTCCCGGATTGATTCGCTCCGGTGAGTACCCGACCTTGAAATCCGTTCCGCATTGCATGCCAGACTCGCTCTCCAAAATCGGGATGCATATTTCCTCCGTTACACCTGGATAAACAGTCGATTCAAACACGATGACGGAGCCTTTTGGCATATGCCTAGCCACTGTGCGGGTCGCCGACTGTACATAGTGCAGATCTGGCACATTTCCGCTTTTAATAGGAGTGGGAACCGCAATAATGAAAAATCGCGCTTCTTTCAATCTCGTTTCTTCGTCCGTAAAGTCAATCGTACACTCTCGCAGACGCTCTTCCTCTATGCAGCCATCGAGACATGTCCCGTTTCTGTAATGCTCCACCTTTTGGCGGTTCACATCAAAACCGATGACGGAAGCTTTTTGCGCCAAGGCAACTGCCACAGGCAATCCCACATAGCCTAGTCCGACGACCGCGATTTTTTCCTCTAGATCTACAATCGCTTCATACAGATTCATGTTGTTTCTACCTCTCTACTTGTCGATTATGGACCAAACATTTCTGTCATTTTCACAAAGGTGTAGCCTCTGCTTCGAAGCTTTTGAATCACGATCGGCAACGCCTCTACCGTGTGTGTGTCGTCCAGCATGTGTAATAAAATGACGCTTCCGTTCTGTGTTTGCTCCAGGATGGCATTCGTAATCTCGTCTGCTGTCTTGCTCTTGATGTAGTCGGAAGGATCTACGTCAAAATTCGTAATGGTGTGATAGCCTGTGGCACTAATCGCCTTCAGTGTGCTCTCGTCGAATACACCCGTAGGCGGACGGAAATACATGGTCGGCTTCTGCTGGATGGCTTCCGTAATGATCTGATGCGCTTTGACGATCTCATCCTGCAGCTGGGCCTGCGTAATTTTCGTCACTACCGGATGGGAGTACGTGTGATTCCCCACATCGTGTCCTGCTTCCGCAATGGCCCGAGCGAGATTCGGGTTCCTTTCCACACCATCTGCCCGCAAGAAGAAAGAAGCTTTGACATGGTACTTGTCCAGGATGTCCAAAATTCTCGTGATGGTGTAATCCGTTCCCCAGTCATCAAAGGACAAGGCGATTTGCTTTTTGCCTGTCTCTTCTTTATTGACATACCGATAGGAGGACTCATGGTCGTTTAGGTTGACTCGCGCTGCGTCATAGCCACCGATCTGCTGCAGCGGTTTTCTCTCTTTCCCCCCATGGATCAGCTCGCGCAGAGGAATGAATCGATACCCCACGTCTTCTGCTGCTCGAGCGAGAAGAGAAACATTCTCTACAAGCTGCTTGCTCTCTTCGGTATCGATTGCAATGACGCCGCCACGATTGATGTATTTCCGCACGTAATGCATTTTTTGAGCGTCCGTTTCCTTCCCCCAATCGTGCAGAAACAGACTGGAAGAGATGACGGCTTCTTGATCCGCTTGAGCAGCTGCCAAACGGATGTCGTCCGAGTAGTTTCCCGTTTTCGTTCTGACATAGCGAGGGGTGATCCCTGTTTCCTTTTGGATCACATCCTTGCTCAGTTTGATTTCCGAGTACATTTGATCGTAGGAAAGCTTGGTCAGATCGAGCTGGTTCAACGTGTTGTTCTCAACCTCATGTCCACGCGAGGCGATTTCCTTTGCCAGATCCGGTTCCTCTGCCACTCTCATGCCGGGTAAAAAGAAAGCAGCCTTCAGATGATACTTGTCCAATTCATCCAAAAGCTTCTTCATCGTCTCTCTATCTGTCATTCCGTTAAAGGTGAGGGATAGTTCCCGATTGGTGGTATACACAAACGGAAACGCCTTGCTTTTTTCTCCACTGTAGCGAATGATTTCATGTGTCGTTTTGGATTTTTGCGTACTGTAGCCGACAGTCTGTTCCTCTCCGTGAAAAGGGGCACAGCCGGCTAACAAAACAAGCACCATGAATAACGAGAACATGGGAAACCAGTAGTTTTTGCTTCTTTTGCCCGTAGCAGTCTGCATTTGCTTACTCCTTTTTTCCCGTCATGCCTATGCAATCTCTCGATATTCTAGTGACAAATCCATACCGTTCATGCGTGAATCTAATCAGGCATATGTAATAGGACGATGCTCCCGTTCTTCGTCTGTTTCAGGATGCCACCCCCGTAGGCGTAGGAGGGCGAAACAGCGTCACCGTCTGCTGTTGGATTGCTTCTGTGATCACACGATGGGCTTTGATCAGTTCATTTTACATAATACGACACTATTCGACAATGTTTTTGTGATTTCCCCTGTCGCGCTGACCTAGCCCTCCAGACATGGGAAAATCGATCAGCCAATAAAAAAAGCCGGCTCCCCACACAAGGGAACTCGACCTTTTTCACTTACCGAATAGATTTCGCCTGCAACAGCAATCCCTCTTTATAGTAGAGAGAGGGAGACAGCAGGATAAAAAAGATATGGGTATTCTCAAATCCATGTGGTTTGAGAATCTCGTGAATCATATAGGCAATCGCATCGTGCTTTTCTTGTTCGCGCTCAAACATCATGATTTCGACAGAGTGCGGACTGTTCGTAATTTGTTCGACGAGCAAAAGTTCAATTTTGACTTTTTCTTTCGCAACTTCTGCGATCCGAGCAAATTCATCGATGATTACGGGAGAAGCTTCCTGCAACCACTCTTTTTCAAACCCTTTAAATCGAAGAAACGGCAAGACAATTCCTTCTTTCCCTAGACCTGATCGAAATCAAGTCTATAAAATAAGTACTACAGCAATTATAATCATCTAAATAATTGTAGATCAATTAAAAATGTATTAATGAAATTAAAACAGATGAAACAAAAAGGAAGGGCTATATCAGAGAATACTTTCCAGCGTGAAGGTGTGGTGGACGTACCACTGCTGCGGAAGTTACTCAACCAGATATAGCCCATGTCTCAGCCCAATCGAATGCGAACAATTGCGAATGATCTGTAAAGGATTACATACAGTATAACCCGAAATACTATACTTTATCAAATAAAAAGTTTCTTATAATTCTCATTCTTCATTCCTTCCCCTTTCACCTGCGCATGATCGGAAGCGTAGAGTAATGGTTGCCCCGAAAGAAAAGCCCAATGCATGGCACTGAGCTTTTAGCGGTTTGTCGCATTTTGCTCGAGGGTGCATAGCTTTGGAGGAACGTCCACAAAGCCTTGTATGCTCGGTTGCCGCAAGGAATGCCCCTCTCTCCACTCTGCAAATGCAATCTTCACGGTGAGCTCAGGCAATAGCCACAGCGATTCCGCAGTACGCGGCGGTCGATTTGCAAATGGCATTTGCGCCGTAACCAGCGGCTGGATCTGCTCTGTCAGATTCCGCCAGTCTGCCTGGCTCAGCTTGCCTGTACCGGCATGGCCGATATACCAAAAGCGCCCCGCTTCATCAAATAAGCCGAGCATCAAGGCGTTCACGATGTTGTTCCGCAATGTCACGCCCCCTACTACGGCAACGAGATCCCGATAAAACTTTTTCTTCCTCCAGCGCTGATCCTTTCCATCGATCTGATACGTGCTGGTTACGTCTTTGATCATGATCCCTTCCATTCCTTGCGCCTCTACCACCTGATATAACCCTTCGAGGGAAGAGAAGTTTTCCACGAATTGAATGTGGGCATTCGGCGTGATGTTCCTGCGCAATAGCTCCTGGCGCTCTTTCAAGGGCAAGGACGTGACCCAGTCGCCATTCAAATAAAGGATGTCAAAAATCATATAGGTGATGGGCACGCTTCTTTGCATCTGGGGTACTTTCTCCATACGCCGGAGCCCGTCTCTTCTCATGACTTCATAAAAGGACGGCTTCCCATCCTCCCCAAGTGCGATGACTTCCCCATCTTATTGGGGGTTATTTATTTATTCAACACATACATCATCAAAGTGATTATTCTTAATGGATAAGCTCTCAATTATGAACTATTTGCAACCAAATATACATTCAGACTGTTCTTTACATTTCAATATGTGTCATATAGAATCTAGGTTATTAGTTGGAGGATGTGTATATTTATTGAAGTTTGGACTTTATCTTGATATGACGGTTATTCAAACATGTTATGTGTACTTTATGTTTATAGTTAGGAGAATGAATTATTGGAAGAGTCTATTCAATATAAAACTGTAATTCCTATAAATGGTGATCCTTACAAAACCATTGCTAAGGATGGAATGCCAATCTATCTTGTAAGTGAATATTTGAAGGACTGTCAAAGGACATCCTCTAAGTTCTCAAATACAGCCTACACATATGTTACAAATCTTCTTCCCTTTTTTCGTTGGCTCGATTCACAGGAACTAACGATAGAAGATATAACCCTTCACCATGTGAAAAGTTATATAGAGTTTCTTCGTCAACAAGATTTAACACAACGAACGATAAGGCAATACGGGGGAGCTATACTCCGGTTTATTAGATGGTGCATGGAGCCTGATGATGCAGAAAAATTATTATATCGGGAAAAAGGTAGACCAATAATATCCAGAGGTTTATTAACCAGTATTAATCGAGGGGAAATGGCCGGATTAAGGGATTGTCTACCTAAAGTAAGAAGGAATTTGCCAGAAGTTATGAGTCAAGAGGAATTAAATAAGATTAGAGCGTGGATTTCAGAAACATATCAAGATGATCCCAAGCTATCTACCTTGTATCGTTGTATTATTGAAGTTTTATTTGGAGCTGCAGTAAGACGAGGGGAATTGTTAGCACTTAGAATCGATTCGTTTGATGGTAAAAACTTACTTGTAAAAAACATTCCCGAGAATGAATTTGATGTTTCCACAATAAAGAAAATCGGAGCATCACTAAAGACAGGTGAAAGGAAGTTACCACTGGACTCTTATACCGCCTATTGGATTCACCGATGGAAAACCGAATGTAGACCTGCTAAGGCTCATCATCTTGGACATGGTTTTATGTTTACGAGTCTTCATCCAGATCGTTATGGTCAACCTCTGACAGGAGAGGCATTAAGATGGCTCTTAAACAGGATTAATCACCCACAATATGGTGCAGGATTAAAACGAAATATTCATCCCCATCTTTTTAGACACACCTGGGCAACGCTTGCAATAGAAGGTGGTGTTTCACTCACATCGATCCAATGGTTTTTGGGTCATACTAGCCCAAACTCTACACAAATCTATACTCATATCTCTGATCCAACAATAACTATGGAGTTAAACGAGTGGAGAAAACAAAAAGCTTACAAATACTTTGGTTTAAATGAGGTAGACAATGATTAGATATACCAATAGTAGAGGAAGAACTGTAGAATTTCATGATAATAATACATGGGTCTCTTATTATGGTCCTAATGGCAGTCGACCCAGAACATTTACATTTGTCTTTGATATAATTCCGGTTTCTTGGAGAGCCAAAGTTATGCAAATTCTACGTTCAACATTCGATAAAACTACTCCAAGTAATACTTATAACGTTTATAATTCGTTTCGACTCTTTTTCTCATGGTTGGATCAAATAGGTAACCCCTCTTTCGACTCTTTTGACCAGGTTGATGACATTTTTTGGGGAGCGTTCGATGATTGGTTGGAAGTAACAAGGAAATGTATAATCTCAACTCGCAGGGCCATATTTTATTCTCTTAAAACAGGTATTAAGGAATCAATAGATTTGGAGTTGCAAATAGCTACTGGAGTAAGCATATACCATCTTGAAGACATAATGCTTACGCGTTTCAGGAAAGTAAAGCAACAGATGATGCTTCAATTGAACGAAAAAGTACTGACAACGAGTGAGTGTGAAATAATATACGCAGTTATCGCACAACAGTATCACGAGGCTCAAAAAGTCATCGTTGCACCAATTGGAGAATTACCTCCCGGATTTAAACGAAAAGAAAGAACTGGAAGATATGCTAAAGTACCAGGAAAACTGTTGGAAAGACAGGTGGATATGCTTGCCGTTACAGCTATTTGGTTGGGTCTTACACATGGTATGCGTCCAGAGGAATTTGCAACATGTACATTGGATGATATTATTGTAGACCCTCTTGGTGCGAACCACAAAATGTATTGCCATGCTGCAAATAAACCATCACGGTACATACCTATACCACAGTTAACATTAGATATCATAAATCTATTCATTCGATTTACAGAACGCTGCCGAAGGCAGCTAGAAACAGATCTCCTATGTGTAGATTGGGATAATGCTGGACTGCCTAAAAAAGTATCCCTGGCTCACCATTTAAAGCGTTTTGTTCATAATTTTGATATAAAGGACGACAACGGAAAGCCATTACCTGTTAACATGAAAAATCTTCGGCGCACATTTGGTTCACAAATAGCTTCCTATACGAACAATCCAGAATTAGCTAGAAGAATTATGGGGCACGCATATATAAGTACAACAAAAGAACACTATACGCTACAAAGGTTATCTGAGCTCAGTCACAATGTATCGAAAGGGTTACGCCTCTTTGCATTACAAATTACAATGAGTTATAAAAGCCCAATTATTGATATAGATGCCGAACGACCAGATATAGCCGAAAGCTTAAAAAACTCGCCAGACCGTGATCATGAATTTGGAATATGCACGGTCCCCCAAACAACAGACGAATTAGCAAACTCTTGCGCTAGAGCAAGACATTGTTTTGAATGTGAGTTTCTCGTAGTAGAAACAAAGAAGAGAGAAAACTTCGTCCTCGAAAAGAAACTATACCTTCAGCTCGCAGAGAATGAAGCAGATGAACGCATCAAACAACAAAAATTACGTAGAGCTCAACAAGCAGAAGCTTGGATTGTATTGATTGATCAGAAAATAGAAAAACATTTCGATTCTAAAGAGAAGATTCAGATTATGGATAAAGAGAATCGTTCACGCCGTAAACGTACTTATTACCGAAAATAATATACTGAGAAGGACATAGAAAATGCGAACGTACATGCTGCCAGAAGACGTCGGATACAAAGAAAAACAGCATTCATATCCGGAGCAAATGATTAATATCATTGACCTATTTCATTCACATGAAATTTCAAAAGAAGGAACCAATTCATTTGAAGGGGACGCATGGGATTTAACTGTATTAGCCGGAACCTCAAAATCAAGAGTAAAAGGAGCCTTTACCGTTAAGTTTGACTCCTTTCAGGATTGGTCTAAGCCATTCTGTAAGGCATTTATTGCACACCTATTATTCAAGAAATACTCCCCCACTACCTTGGTACGAAATACACTCGAGTTAAAATCGTTTTATTGGTTTCTTAGAGATTACTATCCCGAAATGACGAGTATATACGAAATAAATGAGTCAGTCATTCAGGGCTATATACATTATTTGATTTCCATGGAGAAGGTAGATCATTATAAGCAGCGAAGGTATGCTGTTCTAGAATTCTTTTTTAGTTGGCTAAAAAAAGTATTCAAAGAGGATTTTGATTTTCCTGTTTTACCAAAACAGCCGTTTAAAGATGATTCAATACGATCAAAGACTATGATGGATGAGGAAGAAAAGGCCGTCCCTTTTGAGGTTTGCCAACAGATCATGAAAGCGGTGGGAGTAGAGGAAGACCTCCTAAAGAAAAAAATAGAATGTAGTAACAAGAGATGGGAAAAAAACAAAAATTGGAGACCTAAGCCAACGCATAGCTTCAAAAAAAGACATCTTCTATATTGTCAGGTATTAAAACTTTTAATGGCCACTGGGAGAAGAATTTCACACATTCTAGATTTAAGCTCCACTCCTTTATTAGAAGGAAGGGACAATGATGCTGATGGTGTGTGGATGGTATGGGATGAAACAAAGACTGGACAAGGTCATCAAAAGGTTTTTATTCCCGAACCGTTAGCTACTATTGTACGGGAATCGATTGGCATTTGCCTTGAGCTTTCAGAAGACTATCGAGAAAGAGCTGATGACAAATATAGAGATATGCTGTTCTTGAGTGATTTTGGGCCCACACGTATATCCCCTCTTACACAGACCGGTTTTAGAAACTTCTTGAATGGAGGATATACAAGTGGAGTTCCTTTCGTTGAAAGGTACTCTATTCGCCATAATGGAGAACTATATCGTATTAAGTCGCATGGATTCCGTCATACACGAGCTACGCAACTAGCTTTAGGTGGAGCTGGTTTAGGTACCATACAGCATGATCTTGCTCATAATAGCGAAATCATGACGAATCGATATATTAATGGTACTGCTGTTGTCCAAAAAGAAGTGACAGAATTTCACAATAAGAAACTACTATTTGGTAAAGCACTCCCCATCTTATTTAGTGGGAATGACGCACCTGTTCGGAATTGTGGAACGTATACAGACGAAGAGTTGGCACTGTGGGAAGAGCAAGGTGCTTTTTTTCATCCTAATAAGTACGGGTATTGCATCCTTCCAATTGAAAATGGACCTTGTCCTACTGGAAATCCCTGTTGGATAGGATGTGAAAATGACAAAGACGTTGGATGTCGTTATCTTATGTACACCCCTTCAATATTAGCATCTATGGAAGCAGACATTACATTAGTTAAGATACGTTTGGAAAAGGCTCTAAATGAACGACCTAATTCTCCAATTGTGGGTCACTATCAATCTATTATTCGACGCTATGAATCAGTACAAGATCAGTTTAAGAAATACACATAAGGAGAATGTTAGTCATGGCAAACAATCGAATTATTCATGGTAAGAATACCCAGGTCAGGATTCAGGAGGCGTGGGACCTAATTATTCTAAATGGTAAACACCCAACGGTAACTGAATTCGCTAAGATGTCGAAGATCTCCTATAGTACATTTACTCATAAGTACAAAGATTGGGCAGATAAGGTTCGTGAAAGAAGAGACATGAAACGTGGAACTCGAAAACTCTCACCGGTTACCTTGCCCAAAAATACGGTAACGATAGAAACCTGGAAGCAAGCCGAGGATCAAATTAATGACTTACAAAAAGATTTGACCAAGCTAAGGAGAGAGCTTGAAAGAGTAGTGAAGGAACTTAAAGAGGCGAAACCTTTAGCAGCAAAGTCAGTAAAATTGGAAAGCGATAATAGCCGATTACTAGGAGCTATAGACTACCTCTATTCACAGCTTAAGATGAGAGGCGCCACCACTGAACAGCTTCAGTTGATCGTGAAAACTGTTCAGAAACATATTTTTCCTGTATCAATTTCTAATGAATAGTGAATGACGAACATTAATTCACAATTAGTTGGAAAGATTGTCTCCTAAATTGGGAACAATATCAATAAAAGCTCTCGAATTTAGGAGGAAGTATGGACTTTAAACCTATCATTCCATTTGAACCAATAAGTACTGATCGATTGCCTAGTGGCGAAAACTGGATCGCACAAATTAAGTGGGACGGCGTAAGAATGTTAACTTATTATGACGGCCGTAAGACAAGCCTAATCAACAGGAGATTAAATGATAGAACATTACAGTATCCCGAATTATTAGATGTAAAATCTTATTGCTCAAGTTCTTCCTTTATCCTTGACGGGGAGTTTATAGCTTTTGACAATAAGAAGCCGTCCTTTCATGAAATCATGAAAAGAGACAGCTTACGAAATAAGCAAAGCATCGATCTTGCAATCAACCAAACACCTGTCACCTACATGATATTTGACATTTTGTATTATAACGGTGATTGGCTTAATGAACAGCCATTAACTCAAAGGTATCAAATACTTGAACAAATTATTAATCCTCAACCACATGTACAGGTTGTACAAAATTTTTATGATGCGAACGCTCTATACGCGGTAATGATACAACACGAAATGGAAGGTGTTGTTTGCAAGGATCTTACTAGCACTTATGCAATTAAAGGTAAAGACAAGCGATGGCAGAAAAAGAAAATTTTTCGAGACCTCTTCGCTGTTATCGGAGGTGTAACACTTCGAAACGGAATTGTAAACGCGTTACTTCTTGGATTGTACAACGATGACGGAGAATTAATTTATATTGGGCATGCAGGTACTGGAAAATTTAGTAACAAGACTTGGCTTGACCTAACACAGATGATACGACCCATAATCATACAAAATAATCCTTTCAGTAATCAACCTGAAAGAAATAAAGATGCTATATGGGTCAAGCCTGAGATCGTTGTCAAAGTGAAGTTTATGGAATGGACACTCGGCAAGATAATGAGGCATCCTAGTGTTCAAGCTATTGTTAACACCCCTGTATCAGATTGTTCATTTCCCCAAAACCAATAAGTTTTATTTATGACACCACAGCAACACGAGGGCTGCTAAGGCTCCCTAGTACAATTTCGGAAACGTTGTTGGATCGACTCGTTGTGTTCTATGAGAAAGTCACAGGTGTTTTGGCGAAGCGCCCCGCGCCTGTCTTCGCTGAGTTCGTTCTGCCATCGTGTACCCTGGCGATCGGCCACTCCCAAACGGTGCAACTGTTCGGCGCCGGTTCGCGCGCGGCTGACAACCACACCGTCATCATCGAGTTTCGCGTCCACGACGTTGATGCCGAGTACACGCGCTTGATGCCGCTTGTCGACGAGTGGGTACAGGAACCGACAACGATGCCATGGGGGAACCGCTCTGCACTGTTTCGCGCCCCCGACGGCAACCTCGTCAACCTCTTCGCTCCGGTTACCGAGGAAGCGCTCGAGCGGTTCAGCGGCAGGCCTTAACGGACAACGTTCCTACGCTAAGGGTAATGGATGGAGTTCTCGCCTGAAACTCTCCTGCCCGCCGCGTGGCGTGTCCATGTTGGAAGTATTCTCTGGTCGGCAGCTGGTGGTTGCAAAAGTTCTCGGGGACGTTAGTTGAATAACAACAGCGGCAGGTCTAAGACTTATTTTCTAGTCTTGGTCCGCCGCTGTTTCTTTTAACGGATAAATCTAAAACTTATCTTTCAAAAGGCGACGATTCTTCCATTCAAAAACCGTGTTAGATCAACGATTCCAGTCTAATATTTTATTTTCACCGAACATAATTTACTCCATTGCAATCTGGTTTATCACGTTATCAATCTGCTAAGATGGTCATAAGACGTGAATGAAGATGTGCGGACGATTTACCATTGTATTTGAACCAGAACTACTGATTCGACGTTTTGGTGTGAATGAGATTCCCTTCGAATGGAGGGCACTATACAATGCAGCTCCTGGGCAGAAAATCCCTGCTATTATTGAGGACAAAGGGGAACGACGTTTGGGATAACTAAAGTGGGGGCTGGTACCATTCTGGGCAAAAGACGAGAAAATCGGATATAAAATGATCAATGCGAAATCGGAGACCATACAAGAGAATCCCGCCTTCAAAAATCTTTTCGCACGTAAACGCTGCATTATACCTGCGGATGGTTTTTACGAATGGAAAAAGGTCGGGAAAGCAAAGCAGCCCATGCGTATTATGATGAAGAGTGGGGAGTCGTTCGCGTTCGCAGGTCTATTTGATTCATGGACGAGTCCAGAAGGGGAAAAAGTGCACACCTGTACAATCATCACAACGCAGCCGAATGGAGTTGTATCTGATATTCATGATCGCATGCCTGTCATTTTACGAGAACAGGACGAGCATTTATGGCTAGATCGTGAGCGATTCGATTCTAACATGCTGCAGTCGCTGCTCGTACCCCCAACTATTGTTCACTAAGATATCGATAGTACCAAACTGTTTGATCACTTCCGCCACTGTCCTGTTGATGTCTTCCGGCCTTGCTCACATCACACTCCAGTGCCAAGTTTCTGACTCCCATTTCCTCTAGCTCCGTGGCGATCTGCTGGCAGTTATCCAGCTTGTGTGAACAGACTACGACCTCAGCACCGGCTTCGGCAAACGCTTTTGCGATATGCTCGCCTAGCCCTCTTCCTCCGCCAGTAACCAACGCTACTTTTCCTTTCAGGCCAAAACTTTGATGGATATGCATCATGAAACCTCCTCATAATCAATGATTTGGGTAAGGTTTGACATGCGATTCCAGACTTGTTGTCCATTTTCCCTTTTATTTCATTATTATTATCAGAATTTTTGAACTATAATTCCGAGAGAATATACTCTAGAAGAGGCAAATTCTATGAATCTGATTGTTCATCATCCGTTATTTTCAACAAGACCTGGACACATAATCCTTGTTGCGAAGAAGGAATGACTGTGATGCTTCCATCATGGTCTTCAACTATCGCTTGAGCAATCGCTAATCCGATTCCATTCCCTCCCCTTTTTCGGGTACGTGATTTGTCTACTCGATAAAATCGTTTGAATAGATGGGGAATCTCCTTCTCTAAGATACCGATCCCTGTATCCTCTACATGAATGTGAACCCATCTGCCATCGCGGTAAGCACGGACCCTTACTTGCCCTTCATCTGTGTATTTACGAGCATTGTCCAATAAAATGTCTAATAGCTGGCGAATGCGCTCACGATCCATGAGCAAGGATAGTGATTCTTCCCACTCAAAAGACAGCTTAATTTGATCAGGGAAGATCGGGAGCCAGGCTTGTTTTACTTCGAGAAGGAGTGGCGTTAATGGCTGCACTACTTTCGCTGAACCAAGATAAGATGCGTCCTGCAATTTTGCAAGAGACAACAGGTCATCAATGAGTTTAAAAAGTCGTTTACACTCCTGACTCAAAGCAGCAAGCGCTTCCTCTCTTACCTCAGGCTTGTTCTTCCCCCACCTCTGCAGAAGATGCACATATCCTTCGATGATAGCAAGCGGGGTACGCAACTCGTGGGAGGCATCTGTCACGAACTGCTGCTGGGATACCAAAGCTTCTTCCATACGATCCAACAACAAGTTAAAAGCGTTGATTAATTCATTGATCTCACTCTCCACATGATGATGATGAATTCTCTGTGTTAATTGCTTCGGGAAAATGGAATGGATTTGTTGGATCAGTTGATCGAGAGGCTTCAATCCCCACTTGCTTAACAGATAACCACCAATCCCTGAGAGGAGCAGAGTAAAAAAGGATGAGAGAAGAATGATCGTAAGCAAAATAGAAAAATACCACTCTAACGCTTCAGTCGTTGTGGTAATTTGTACAAACAGAAGTTCCGAATCGAAAGGTAGCTGAACGGACTCTCTAGCTACCAGGGTTCTTTCATAAAAATCTTGGGGTTCTTTATTCCAATTGGCCCCTTGTATAGAAGCGAGCTGCTTGCCACTTTGATCAGTAAGGATAATAAATTGATTGACATCAGCGTAATTGGTCAATAACCGAGTCAAATAAGTAACCCTGAGTGATGCTTCCTCGTTAATTTCCGTTTCTAGATCGGATGCGATTGCAGTGGCTTTTTGATTAAGCAACTTCTGCTCATGTTGGTAAACCAGATTGGAGGTACTAAAAAATATAAAAATGGACAAAAAGAGAACCAAAACCAGCATACCGGAGCTAAATAACAGTGTGAGTCTCGACTTTAGCGAGTGTCTCCGATTTTTGCGCACTGTGATCACCCTAATTATCAGATTTTTTATTCTCGTAGCGTATACCCAATGCCTCGAACGGTATGAATCAGTTTTATCGATGCATCGGTTTCAATTTTGTTACGCAAATACCGGATATACACGTCCACAATGTTTGTGTTTCCCATAAAGTCAAATCCCCAAACGGAGGTTAAGATTTGTTCCCGCGAAAGGGCCTGCTCCTTGTGCTGCACCAGGTAATCAAGCAAATCAAATTCGCGTGGTGTTAACATGATTTCCTCTTCTGCAAGGTACACGCGCCGAGCTTTTGGCTGGATACGCAAATTGCCAACCAGAATCTCTTGGTTCGCTTTTGATTCCAAATGCCTCAATAATACCCTGATACGGGCAAACAGTTCTTCGATAGCAAAGGGCTTTGCGAGATAATCGTTAGCACCACTATCTAATCCCGTAACAATGTCAGGAACTTCACCACGAGCGGTAATCATAATAACTGGCACATCCTTGACTTCCCGGAGCCGTCGGCATATCTCTATCCCTGATAACTCGGGCAGCATGACATCCAAGAGGATTAGGTTATAATCATTCGCTAGGGCTTTTTCTAATCCAGTCGGCCCATCATACTCCACATCCATAGAAAACCCTTCGTTCTCTAGCTCTAGCTGTAAGTATCTTGCCAAGTTCCTTTCATCTTCAACTAGTAACAAGTAGCCTTTGCTAGCTTGCAACGACATGTGAATCATCTCCGTCAGAATATCTTACCAACAGTCTTCTCATGAAACTCTCATGATATTCTACTGGGACTCTTAGTTTTCTTCTATACGATAAAAATCGTGGATGAGAAACACACAACTAGACCACACATTCAGAAGGAGGAACATGATGACCAAGCGAAACTGGAAAGGTAAAACTAGCACGGTAGTAGCCCTTTTAATGGGAACTTCTCTTCTAATGGGCGGACAAGCCTATGCGGCTTCTGAGAAAATCCATCACTCCACTACGCAGCATAAACAGCAGAAACATTCCAAGACGCATCAGAAGAATCACCTAAAGAAGGACGTCAAACAATCAAATAACCAAGCTGAGCAAAACGTGGATGATGGTCAAGACAACGACCAGGCTAAGTATCAGGTCCATGATATCAACCATCTCGAGAAGAGGCAGAATAACAATCCAACAAACGATAATAGCAATACCGAGAAAAGGCAGAATGACAATCCAACAAACGATAATAGCAATACCGAAAAGATGCAGAATGACAATCCAACAAACGATAACAAAAATACACAGAATAATCAGAGCAAAAAAGGTGCAGCTCCATTGAATCTAGACACCAGCATCGCAAATAATGCAGATCAAGCGTCAGGTGCAATCGCAGATACTTCTATTCCAACAACTACAAAGAGCTTTGCTACGTCCACTGCCAGTTCTTCTTCCAAAACGGCCGACCAAGTGATCTCGGACGGACTGAAATACAAAGGCGTTCCCTATAAGTTCGGTTCTAGCAAAAATACAACGCGTTCATTCGATTGTTCTTCCTTTACTCAGCGTGTTTTTAAACAGGCAGGAATTAATCTACCACGAGATTCTCGCCAACAGTCTAAAGTAGGCAAGCAAGTATCGAAGAATCAGCTGCAAAAGGGAGATCTTATTTTCTTCCGCAGCTATGGGAGTTCTTCTTCCCGGATTACTCACGTTGCGATCTACGCAGGAAATAACACATTGCTTCACACTTATGGCAAAGGTGGAGTTACTACCTCAAAATTCGCAGGTACTTCCTGGGAGAAACGATTTGAGATTGCAAGACGCGTCATTTGATGATCATGATAGATACATGCAAAAAGGACAGCTGCAACGGCTGTCCTTTTGCGTATTTCGCTTCCTAACTCTTTTTTATCGTCCGATACTTTTGCGATAGCTTTCGCCAGGAAGTCCGCGTAATACTCAGAGCCCTCTGGATTGAGATGGACTCCGTCTTTATAAAAGAATGAATCCTCCAGTACTTGCTGCGTACCAGTCGAGCAAAATGGTTTGCGGGTAAGTGGCTGCCACCTGTGCCGTTGCGCCGGATTGGACGTACATCAGGAAACCATTGTAGCTTGTATGATGTATGAACCGTTGGATAAAAGGGCCAAAAAGGAAATTCGGACATTCGGTACAACAACAAAGGAACTTCTTCAACTGCAAGACTGGCTGACAGAATACAATTGCTCGGATATCGCTATGGAAAGTACAGGAGTCTACTGGAAGCCGATATGGAATATCCTCGAGGGTTCTTTTCATCTTTGGCTTGCCAATCCTCAGCGCATCAAAAACGTTCCCTGTCGTAAGACAGACATGAAGGATGCCGTTTGGATTGCCCAGTTACTTCGTTGTGGATTAATAGAAGCTAGCTTCGTTCCACCAGAAGACATTCGGGATCTACGAGATCTTACTCGGTATCGACGTAAATTGTTGGGCGACGCCACCGCAGAGAAAAATCGGGTTCATCGCATCCTTCAGGATGCGAATATTAAGCTAACTACGTACGTTTCCGATGTTTTTGGTATATCTGGACGAGCCCTGCTCGACTCCCTCGTCAACGGAGAAGTACTTGATCCTCAGCAAGTTGAACAAAAGGTAAAGACTAGTTTAAAAAAGAAAGTCCCCCAATTGATCGAAGCACTGAATGGTCGTATACGACTCCATCATCGCAAGATGATACAAAAACATCTCAATCACCTCGCATACTTGGAGAAAGAAATCGAAGTATTAGAGTCAGATATCGCACAACTTCTTTCTCCCTTACAAGAGGCTTTCGATCTATTAGTAACCATTCCCGGCATTCAAAAAGATGCAGCGGCGGGCATCCTTGCTGAAATCGGTTGCGATATGTCAATGTTTCCTTCGGAAGGGCATTTAACTTCATGGGCAGGAGTGAGTCCTGGAAATAACGAAAGTGCGGGCAAAAAGAAAAGTACCCGCACACGAAGTGGGAACAAGGGACTGAAGTCCAATCTTTGCCAAGCAGCGTGGGTCGCATCAAAAGCAAAAGGCTCGCGACTCTCCTCCTTTTACCATCGCTTAGTCAAACGACGAGGCCCTAAGAATGCCAACATGGTTGTATCCCATTTACTTTTAAGGATCATTTATCAAATGCTACTCCGTAACGAACCTTACAGTGAGTTGGGTTGGGATTACCTTCCGCAGAAAGAAAAGAGTGTGGACTACTGGGTTCAACGCATCAAAACTTTAGGTTATAGCCTGAGTCTTCAAATCGAAACTGCTTAAAAAATGCCTTGCGATTCGATTTTTCTCTCGAAATAGGAGAGCTTTTTTGCTGTGCCTATTTCCGGATATTCATTTTCGTATAAAACTTTATTTTCTCCGAACAACTACCCCATTAGGGAGATCCTTACTTGGAACCCGGTACAAATTTGGAGCAAAACCTTATCCCCGTACCCATCGATTTGATTGTTCGTCTGTATCCAAT
Source organism: Brevibacillus choshinensis (assembly GCF_016811915.1). NCBI lineage: Bacteria > Bacillati > Bacillota > Bacilli > Caryophanales > Paenibacillaceae > Brevibacillus > Brevibacillus choshinensis. The sequence continues at coordinate 3,644,620 of NZ_CP069127.1, forward strand.
ATATTTTCGGCCAAAACGGGGTTCATCTGCCTAGAACAAGTAGAGCACAAGCAAGAATTGGCAGGTTAATCAGACAAAATCAAATGAACCTGGTGATCTCCTCTTTTTTAGACGGGACAGGTATTCTGGCAATCGTATTGGTCATGTTGGAATGGATATAGGCAATGGTAGAATGTTAAATACCTACAAGTCACCACCTGGAGTCACTATTTCTAGATGGAGCAGTCCATATTGGCAGAGAAGATACGCGAGGGCAAGCGAAGTTCTATAAAAACGAATAAGCAGAGCCCGTTTCAAAGAGCTCTGCTTTCCTTTTCGTCCCCGTGCTGAAAATGAAGAAACACACTCGTTCCCTTATGCTCTTTGCTCTCCAAATGAATGGTTCCCTTCACAGCCTCCATCAATCGTTTTGCGATCGATAAACCCAGACCGTTCCCACCCTCAGACGGCTCCTCGCCTTGTCCACGCGATAAAAGCGATCAAATACATGCGAGATTTCAGCAGCCGGTATTCCCTCTCCGTAATCGCTAATGATAATGAGCACTTCGGATTCCGTCAGCTTTCCCTTGATCTCAACTACTTTATTATCACATGAGTATTTGATTGCATTATCAATAACAATAGACAGCACCTGCTCCAGATGATTGGGATTGATGTTGATCTGAACATTCCTGATGCTTTCAATCTCCACATCGAAAGTATACTCAGGATAGAGCAACATGAAATTTTGAATCGTATGGGAAATCACCGAACCGGGATAGATGCGTGCTACCTGTTTTGCACCAAAATCTCCATCTGTTCGACTGAGCTCCAGCAATTCTTTGACCAATGCTTTTAGGCGCCTGCTTTCCGTGAGGGCAGCATTTATTGATTCGTCTAATATTTTCGGGTCGTTTTTCCCCCAACGCTGCAAGAGAGAAAGATGGCCTTCAATCACGGCCAGAGGGGTCCGCAATTCATGTGAGGCATCCTCTACAAACTGGTTTTGCTGCTTGAATGACAATTCCAGCCGATTCATCATTTCGTTGAAGATGGTGGCCAGCTGCGACAGTTCATCCCCGTTATCCGTAAACTCAACTCGGTGAGTATGTCCTGTCTTTCTTACGATGTTCATCGTCTCAGCCAGGGACTGCACTGGCTTAATAACCTGTCGTGCAATGAGAAAGCCTCCTGCTGCACTAAGTACGATCGATCCGCTCCCTGCAAATAACATCGTCAACAGCAAGAGATTATTCAGTGAATCGAAGCTCTCCAGGTTGCGAACAATTTCAATCGTTCCTTGAAATGGACTTGATCCGAATGGACAGCGAATGACAAGCAACTTATCCTCTCCGTAACGGATTAGTTCAAAGGTTTGCGTAACCACTGTCCGGGGAGCTACCCAATTGGCAGGAACGTTTTGACTTAGCGTGATTAGGGGCTGACCTGTGTGATCGAGGATCCGGATCAGCTGGTTTTCTTCATTCAGCCTTTCGAGAAATGAGGTGGTCTTTTGAAGCTGGGAGGGTGACAAGGAATATGCTTGATCATCCATGTAACCTACGATTTCAACAGCCAGCTTTCGTATATTTTTTTCCTCGAGATTATTCACCCATACATTCGTGACGATATACTGAATCCCGCTGTAAAAAAGAAAAAGCGAAAATAGAATCAAGGAGCTTCCTATTGTGATTTTCCACTTTAATGGCATTTGCATGAATTTGAAAAGTGCCTTTTTCATTGTCTCATTACATACCCTGTTCCACGTACTGTCTGAATGATGCTTTCCTCTTCGGGAAGGTCCAGTTTGTGCCGTAGATAACGTACATAGACATCCACTACATTGGTTTCGACCTGAGTTACATACCCCCAGACCTGCTCCAGCAAAATCTCTCTTGTCAGAACGCGGTTGATATTTTTAAGAAATACCAACAACAGTTCATATTCCCTCTTCGTCAGCTCGACTGCCTCATCATTTCGCTTGATGATTCTCGCATCCATATCGATGATCAGATGCTTGTACAATAAAACGGCCTGTTCGTGACGATTCTCTGTGCCCAACCGACGAAATAGGGAGCGGATACGAGCAAACAGTTCCTCGATCGCAAATGGTTTGGATATATAATCATCTGCGCCGCTATCAAGACCGGAAACGAGATCCATAACGTTATCCCGTGCTGTCAAAATAATAATAGGCGTTTTTTTATTGGAACGAATGCGCCGACAAATCTCCATTCCGTTTAAACCAGGCAGCATGAGATCAAGCAAAATAAGATCCCATTCCTCCTGCAGCGCCTTGTCCAATCCCTCCCGACCATCGTGGACGACTGTTACCTTATAGCCTTCATGATTGAGCTCCAGCTCGATAAACCGGGCAATGTTCAGTTCGTCTTCGATTACTAATACCTTTTTCCTGTCTACCATTTCCACTCCTCCCCTTCACTCGGTCAAGCCATGTATAGCTTCACCGGATACAGAAACTGGAATACAAAAAGGCCAAAAGCAAGAAAAACATCTCCGGGACTTGTTCTCAGTCCCCGGAGATGTTTGCCCACGACTCAATTAGTCTTGATCTTCCTGTTCCTCATTTTCACCCTTGTCATCCTGCTTGTCTTGCTCTACCTTGAGAATTGCTCCCGAATTGGCATCTACTTTTACTTCGTACTCTTGTTTGTTGTCAGTGAACACAGCAACGGTATAAACAATGGTTCCATCTTCGTCTTCCAGCTCAATAGAGTCCAACGTACCTGGTTGTTTCTTCATGGCAGCATCGATTGCCTGCTGGAGGGTAAGCTTTGCAGCCTGAACGACTTGCAGACGTTCTGTGTTGTCATCCACTTCTTGATCGTTGTCTTTTGAGTCTGTCGCTTTGTCGTCCTTGATGACCTGTTCATCATCATGGTCGGTTTCCGCCAGACCGATGTTCACGATCAAATCGGTTTCCACATCTACATCTACCTCATAGGCTTGACCATTTTGAGCCGTAATTTCTACGCGATACACTGGCAAATCTCCCAGATCGCCTTTTCCAATAGCACCCTCAAAAGAGGCGGAAGCTATTTTTTGCGCTTCTTCTAGGGAAATAGCCGCTTCCTGATCATCGTCAGCTTCTAGTTGATCCGTTTCGCCCATGTCATCATTGGTTTCAGTATCCACGTCAGCTTGCGCCTTCAGGACCTTTCCCTTTTTGGCATCAACTTGAACCTCGTATTTTTTTCCAGCTACATCCACTGCGTCCAAATGGTAGGTCGGGATATGTTCCAGCTCAGCACCGGTTACGGTCCCATTTAACAGCTTTGAAGCAACCTCAATTCCGTGCTGCAGATCACTCGCCGCTTTCTCCTCTGCAAAAGCATTGTTCAGGGCAGCCCCACCAATGCCGCCGCCAGCAACCACTGCGGTTGCTAACGCGGTAACAAGCCATTTCTTATTCATGTTTCTTCCTCCTCCATTTCTGTAGAAAGGTTTTTTCCTACAAGTCATAGAGTACATGCCCAAAATGAATCTATAAGGAAAAACAGATTAGAATTCAATGAGAAATGAAATATTACTGTTCAAGTCGCCAATAAAATAATAGAGCTTTTTTGCTGTGCCTATTTCCGGATATTCATTTTCGTATAAATACTTATTTTTAGAAGACTGGCAATTTTCAATCTCATAAACCGCGTTATATCAAGCACCTCAGTCTAAAACTTTATTTTCACTGGACAATTACCACATTAGAATCATTGCAGCAGTTGAACCAAGTTTAGCAATAAAGCAGATTAACACCTTAGCGTGGTAAAAACTGGATTTATCGTATGGCTATACCCCCTTGTGTCAGCAAATCTACGTTATGTTGGCCGTACAATTCCATTTTATCGGGCTCGTATCAGTTGCCAAGTTACCCCCATTTGCATCTTATATATCAAATAGAGCAAAGTGAGGTGATTAAAATGGCTCGAATTGCAACTGACATTGTAGTAATCGAGTTTACCCGTAGTACTGTGAATGGGCGACGGGTACGGACTATCTCGGCAGTTTGTATCATCGGTACTGCTTCACCGTGTAGGGTAGTAGTCGGTCGAGGTGTGGGCCCTGTTCGTCGTTGTTTGTTAAGGAACGGATTCCGTATTGTAGCAACGCATCGAAATGCGCTGGTCTTTGAACGTAGGAACTAAAATACAACGGTATCCCCACCGGTGTACCGTTGTACTCGAGTTTATGAGGTAGTTCGATTAAAACAAGGCGATCTTTCTGGTTCCTGACGATATCATTAAACATAAATTGAGAATGGAACAAGTTTGTCGTTCCATTTACTCTAACCCTATTTTAGTCCCTTCATAATGAAGGGACTATTTCGTTTGAATTAGACTTTATACATTGAAAACAATTTCTACACAAGCACCTATTGTAACGGTGAACATATAGTGTGAGTAGGAGTGCTGCCTATCCAATCCAAGTGAAAATGCCGATGACTTGGGTCCCTTCTGTGTAGAAGGGTTTTTTTTGCCTTCTCGAGTAAATGATACACAAAAGCGCCTACAGGGGTAACGACAACAAAACGCGAATTTCGAGCGATAAGGACTCGAACCACTAATAAACTTGGTTATTACATCGCCAAGACAAATCCGCTAATTGTATTAGGAGACATTAATAAGATTTAAAGTCAAACATGGATGTTCGACAAATGTAAATAAAGGCGAGGCAATGAACGCTCTTGCCAGAGCACTCTTTTTTGGCAAACGGAGAATTGTCAACATCAGTTTAAATTTCCCCAAATACATCAATTCAATTTTCCCCACTAGAGGGGACCGACAGGTCCCTAATCTAGAGATTGATCTTTTTCCCCAGGTATTTCTGATCTGAAGAATCATGCTTTCTTTTTTTCCTTGATCCGATAACTTTCTCCCTTTATATTGACCGTAATGATCAAGAGATCAGGCTTTGTAAAGAGACTTAGCTTGCGGCGAATCGTATTGGTTCGGTGTGCTTCTTGTAAGCTTTGTACCAAGTCATGAGCTGTAATAAAGTAAACGGAATATCGTTTCGAAATGGCTTCCATCGCTAAGACGACAGCTAAATGAGTTTTCCCAACGCCTGGCGGTCCCAAAAGGACAATGTTTTCTTGGTGTTCGATAAACTGCAGCGTAGCAAAGTCACGTATTCTTCTCTCATCAATGGATGGTTGGAACGAGAATTCAAACTGTGAAAGCGTCTTATGATACGGGAGTCGAGCTAAACGTGTTCGAGTGCGTATATACCGATCATTTTTGGCGAAGATTTCTTCCTGTAGTAGTTTGTCTAGGAATTCTAAATAGGATATATTTTGTTTTAGAAGCCTCTTCTGCATGTTGGTGGAGTACGTCTGGTACACGTACCCATCCGAGCTGCTGAAAGGCTAGTTGAAGTCGTTCTTGGAGGATCATTGAAGCTTCACCTCCTCGTCCGTCAATGCTTCATACACGGATAAAGAACGCTGAATCACTTCGGGTGTTGAATCGGAAACGAGACGGGGGAGAGGTTTGGGAACCATTTGACCGTTCGTTTTTCGAATCCCCTCGAAGTGTTTATTATTAACCGCTACGTGATACAGACCATCGCTTGCTTTTACATGTTCAGTGATGAGAGTGTTATCGTAAAAGAACCGTAAAACGCCATTTTTCTCATCTTGAATATGAACAAGGTACCCAATGTATTGAAACGGCACAGAGTAACGGTTTCCTTGATAAGAAACCAGGGAATCATTCGAAACCTTACGAGTATGTCTTTCGACATATTCATAGGGAATAGGATTTGCCCTTTTTAGTGTTTCCTTTCGAAGACGCTTCGATGGCATTTCATGTGTTGTGCCATGCATGCGTACATTTGTGACCGTATCAAGCCAGTGACGGACTTGCTGATTTAGGTCATTCAAGCCGTTGAATGTTCGGATACGTGGCCAAAAATTTTTTCTTATGTATGCGACACCATTCTCGACTTTTCCCTTCGTCCGAGCACGGTAGGGTCTGCAACGCTGCAAGATAAATCCATGATGGGTAGCAAGCCGAGCAAAGCGTTCATTCCAAATCACTTGCCCTCGCTCATCCTGGCCGATTACAACTGTCTTCATGTTGTCACATAAGCAAGTTTCCGTTATTCCCTCGAAGTATTCCATTGCTCGGGTATGGCATCCCATCAGCGTCTCCAGTTTCTCATTCTCTGTAAATTCGACGTACATCATACGAGAGTATCCAAGGACCATTACAAAAGCGTAGATCCGCTTTTTCTGTCCCATCCAATCAACACGGAATGTTCCCCAGTCTACTTGGGCTTGTTTACCTGGTGGTGTTTCAAAACGCTCAGTTGCCTTGGAAACGACCGTAGGTCGAATGGGATTCATGAACAGACCTAGAGTGGTTATTCCTCCCGAACACCCTTGCTCCTTGATTTCATCCAATAACACGATTGCGTTCAGACAACCTTCCTGCATTCTTTGGCGAATATAGGTCTTGAAAGGGTCTAGTATGCATCTATTCGATGGTTTTCGCTTGTAGATCTTTGCCTCTGATTCCTTCAGCCATTTACGGATTGTCTTTCGGTCTCTCCCTAACTCGTTAGAAATCTGAGTGATCGTCATTCCTCTCTGTTTCATATCCTTAATCACAAAAAACTCCCCATTCTTGACCAAGTTTCTCTCTCCTCTCGGAGAGATTGTCTGATGTAAGTGGGGAATTTTCAAATGATTATATTGAGGATTTTACAACTGATGTTCACAGAATTACGTGAGCGTGCCCTACAAGATCAGATTCACCGGGCAAGTGCGTTGAATTTTCTTAGCAATGCAATTCGCGTCTGGAATACGATTTATCTTATAGAAGCATCGAATGTGCTGAAGCAAAAGGGATCACTTCTGGAAAATCTGTTAAGCCACATTTCGCCTTTAGGATGGGAACATATCAACTTTCTTGGTGAGTACACATTTGATCAAAAGCGAAATGCTGACCTAAACTCATTCGAACCGCTCATACCAGTAAAAATCGAAGCCGGTAATCCTTGACGTACAGGATTCCGGCGTTTTTTCCGTCAAACATGGCTTAGCATACAAGATCCGCACTTATGCTGTACCCCCTCTTACCCTTTTAAATCGCCCTGGTGACGTACTCGTGGCGGCGGCCAAAGAGGAACACAGTAAGTAGTTTAGAAGGAGGAAATTATGTTCATTAGGTTAAGTGATACAGAACGAATGAACACATATCTAAGAGCAAAGGAGATAAGTTGTGACTCCCCCTTTAATTCTTAATTGTGGGAAGAACTTATACAAAGCAAAGGGAACTTTTCTTGAAAATGGGCTAAGAAAGCCATTTACTAAAGTTAAGTAATTGGCTTAATTATTTGTTTATAGAAAGGAGACGCTGCTTATGCGCCTACTGCGCTGCCATCTTCCTCACAAAACTTCTCTGGCGGTGACATACTTTCCCAACCAATAAGGACTTCTCCACCTTGTTATCGTTACGCCTGGCGGCGATTTGTAGGTATTTAACATTCTGCCATTTCCAATATCCATTCCCACGTGACCGATCCGATTATCGGAATATCTATTCCTTCTAAAAAAAATTAAATCACCTGGTTCTATGTCACGTTGCCTTCTAAATATACCAATTCGAGCTTGTGCTCTGCTCGTTCTGGGTAATGCCTCTCCATTTCGACCATAAATATATTGCATGTACGAAGAACAGTCGAATACTCCGGTCTTTCTATATGGTCCTGCTCCAAATTTATAACGAGTACCTTTCAAGGTTTTACCTAAATTGATAATCGGCCCTGCTTCAACATGAAATGTTATCTTACCTTTTTTAGGCTTAGATCGATTCATCTTTTGCATCCCTGTCCTAAAGGGAGTTGTAGGAATAGTCACCCGAATTCCTGATGATATCGGTTCTCTCAAATTTTTGTTAACAGAAAGAAGCCTCTTTACGGACGTATTTAATAAAGCGGCAATACTCCTGAGATCATCGCCCTTTAAAGTTACAAAAAAGCGTCCGGGCTGTCTAATGAAGACAGTTTTGTTGCGAATGTTTACTATTAAATCTACATCGAATAAGCGATTAACGGATCGAAGACTGATGAACTGTCTATTGTTGACATGAATAATCGTATCAATTGGAAAATGTATTCCTTCTCTTCTGGCAACTGGTCCTTTTTTAGGGATCGTTACAAACTCTGATCCATCTGTTACTGTAAAATTGTTTCTTGTACGATTTTTAATATCATATTCCAATATTTCCAAAACAGCATTCACTGGCAAATAATTGAGATTATTCCTTCTGACTAAATTAATGTTGCTAAATACCCTTCTTCGCCTTGTGAAATAATCCCTTTGAAATAATATTATTTTGATGTTTAACCGCCGTGTAAACGCCACCAGTACCCCTCCCCTGATAAAGTTCGCTCCATTTTATGAACAGAAGAACAAGTTCTCCACAGTATTATGGATATTTGGGTCGATTGACCGAGCCTCTTTCTAAGGAATGAGAAGACTTATGACCTGTAGAGGTTAGGGGAGAATAACCACCTAGGATAGGAGGGGAATAAATGCAGGGACGAAATAAATTACAGTATGTTGGGGTAGAGTTGTACCTTCCAAACGAGTCAATTAATAGGGTATAAAAATGCCCCTTCCTCAAAGAAGGGGCTTGGGGTGAATGGAATGAAACAGTAGAAGCACTGTTCCTCTTGCATGATATGAAGAAGGAATTAATAAAGAAACTGATCAATTGCCCAATTTATTGAAGTGAATATTTAAACTTCCGCTGAGCAGCGGAAGTAATGGAAAAGAGCAACGGACAGATAAAACCTTGTTTTGTAATCTGATCTGTAGGTTTTATACGGATTGTGGATTGACTTACCTTGTTTGCGCAGTACCAGTGTAGCCAAGGCTGAGGGCAAAGTATTTTGATGTGCTATGATATAAAAATGCTCCAAGTTTGTTTTTGGAATCATTTCAACATGCCAAATCCCCAAGCCATTAGATGGAAACAGCATTGTGACGCTTGATTTTGTTCCGAGACTCACACTTTGCAGACTTTTAGCATCGATTTTCTAATTTTTTACAGACGTTTGCGGATGGTAACAGCGAAGCAGGTATCACCCCGAAAACTCAGAAAGTGCACACTTCATAATCAACAATCAAAATCGACACGGAATGATAGTGGAGGGCCATCGATAAAGAAAAAACAATAGATTCAAAATATGTTCAGCAACATCTTACTTATGAACGTACATATCTTGCTAGGGTTCGGACCAGCATTACAATGGTTGGATTAGGATTCTTAGCTGCAGGAGTCGTGTTTCGTTCCAGTCCTTATACTCATTGGGGACATCTTCTTGCCGCTATCATTGGAATTGGATCTGTGATTTGTGGAAGTTTGCTTACGATTTTAGCTACTAAAGATTATTTCAAGAAGAGAGCTGGAATCAATCAAGAATCGTTTCGTTCCATTAAATTTACTGTCGTTATCGTTTCGATTGGGTTAACCCTTATTAATCTATTACTAATCGTACTGGTTATAATTCTCTAGTTATACTAACTATAAAGAAAGAAGTTAATTGGTTTGCATCAATACATTACATATCTAGGTACTTTCCCCATCCGTTTGTGCAGCATCCTTTTTGTTTTAGCGATTATTCTGAGTGTTGGGGCTACTCTCACTTTAGCCAAACTGCAGAAAAAAAGATCATCTGGCCGATCATCTGATGAACTTAATTGTCCCGATGATGATTGGAGCTATAATTGGTTCAAGATTTTGGGCTGTTTCTTCTTCGATTGGGAGTTTTATTCCAAGCATCCTGAGGAGATTATCGCCGTTTGGCATGGAGGATTATCTATTCAGGGGGGAATTGTGGAAGCGATTTTAGTAGGGATCTGGTATGTTAGAAAACACAAAATATCGTTTTGGAAACTGGCTGATTTATGTGCGCCAGGTCTCATCCTTGCCCAAAGTATTGGTCGTGATGCGAATCTAATAAATGGAGATGCTTTTGGAGATCCAACAGGAAGTAATTTTGGTATTTTGTATCCTGAAGGAACAAACTCCAGAACAACTTACGTAGATAAACCATTATGGCCAGCAGAAGTATGGGAAGGACAGATGGATATCATTATTTTCGCTCTTCTGATGATTCTTTTGCGAAAAAAATTAAAGTAAGGTTATTAATTCCTTGCTTACAATATCTTATATAACATTAGATGCTTTTTGTTAGAGATGTTGCATGGAGACTCTCCACGATACTTATTTCAGTGGACAGCAGCACAATGGACGTCAGTGTCTATCATCGTCGTTTCATTAGTGGCAGGCGCTTATCTTCATTTACGACTATCAAAACCTAAAGAAAGTGCTTCATAGCCATTTTACCTCAGCCGGTATTCCTTATCGAATAGGATGCCGGCTATTTGGGGGGAGAATGTGGGTTAGCGTACAAAATCCAAGTTTTTGTTGGCGGTACCCCCTATTAAACTTTGGCGCTACAAAAGTCGAAAATGCAAAATGAGAGTTGGTTTCCATGACGGTGAAAATAAAAACCGTTGCCCCGACTATGGTGACGACGGTTACTTTATGTTTACGTCATGTTCGTTTCTTTAGAGACTTTTCTTTTATATACGAGAAAGCCTCTAGGTAATCCCCTAAGCTAGTCAAGCTTTGCTTCCTTCTATTCAATCCCGCACTGCTCTTTCCTACGTGAATCTCATCTATAATGCTATGTGAGTTACCGATTCGCAATTCCTGTTCAAGAGCGATCGCATGCGCTAATGGAGGGATGTGTAAATGATGGAAACCGATCGTGGCAGCCGCTGGCTGCTTGATCGCGAAAGGAAGATCGTTCATCGATGAGACTCCTAGCTCATGGCGGTCGAATAAGCTATTGAGATACCTCCTGGCCAGTACTAAAGTAGAGATCTCCCTGGTTTCAGATAGGGGGATTTTGTTGGTCTTTCGCAATGCAACATCAACATCGCGATAACAAGCACTGGCAAAAGGCTGCAGCTCCTCCGCGCGTATCACCTTGTCTCCACATAGAAACAGCAAGACATCTCCGGTAGCCTCCTGTGCTCCGATCGCCCTCCACATATCTTGGCCTAATGGAAAGGGGTAAACGTAGGTCGTCATCGAATAAAAAGAATGGTTTAAGATGATATCTAAGGAACGGTCGTGACAGCCATTGACTACAAACAAAATTTCTTTCGGATATAGTCGCTTCGCCTGTTGGAGAACTCTTTTGATGGTGGCTTCATCCTGTTGAACAGAAATGATGACGCTAAGCCTGGTGCGATTTTCGATTTTTTGAGAGGAAGTGATTCGCTTCTTGTTATTTCTTATTGCCGGTTCGTGTCCGTTTCGCTTGGTATTTGCTCCCCCTCTCCCTCCCATTCATTCGGTTCCTGAAGGTAAACCGACCGTAAATGAAGTGACCCGGGCACTTTCAACATATTTCTGTAGCGTTCACCATCCAGCAATCCGCCTCGGGAGCCCTTGCCATTCGTCAGAAGGGCGATCGCCTCCATGTGATCAGCTAAGATTCTACTGGTGTTTTTTATCATGGTCTGGACAGGAGCCTGATTCCAAACCAAGGGGCAGCTTGGCTGGATCCATTTGACGGAAAGGTTACGAACGATTGCCTTCACTTGCGCAAGAGGTGGAACGGCCAACGATTCATACCCAACCTGCTCGAATGCCTTCCTATTTAGTGCGTAGGGAATCTTGTACATCGATCCGGTTCTCATATCCGCATTTCCTGTCAAGTGGTTTAACAGCTGGAACGCCAGTTTCTCCGGCGTACGTTTCTCTTGAGAACAAGGACAGGAATCCGAGGTTATGACCACGTCCCAGCCCTGTTTGATTGCCTTTACATATTTTCTCAAGACTTGCAACGGTACGGACAGCCTCTCGTCCAGAAAGAGCAGTTCGTCTCCTCTGGCGTGATACCCACCGATGGCTCTCCCTTCGTCATAGGTGAAGTGTGAACCTACATGAATGACCCGTGCTCCAGAGCCATGTGCCAACAAAGACGTAATAGGTGCATCACCCGTGCAAACCACGATCACTTCAATAGAAGTAGATAGTTTTTTTACCAAATTGATCAAATGTGGTATCTTAACTGCCTCGTCGCTCGCTGGGATGATAACGGACAGTTCAGGTCTTTCGGTTTCAACGTTTTCCATCTCGTCTCCCCCGGCAATGAAATGGATTTCTCCTCCTACTGTACGCGCATGGCACCTAGTTGGACACGGCACCTATCCTCTTATTGACGTGTGTAGGGGAAAAAAACCGTCATGGCACCCTGTTGTAAACGGTATATAATGCTGCTACTCTGGCAGATGTATCCGGGAGACGAATCACATCATCCTTCAGCGTGAATTTTACAGATGTTACTCTGGAAGCCCATTTTACAGTAAGTTCTGACTGCTCCCTTAGATATATCAGGGATGTGATGTAGATATAGCCGCAAAAGGTTGGTTACGGTGGGATAATGCAGAGTTATTCATAAGAAATCAAGGAAAGGATTTATTTTGTCAAAGCAAATTCGAAGAATTAGTTAATCACGAGAAGTCACTTTACAAAAGAGCAGGAGAAATTAGTCCCTTTCAATACCAAATTAGTATTGAAAAAAGGAAACTTGAAGGTTCGAAGGAAACGGATAAACTCTGGTTTGATTTACTTGTAATTATTTTCTCTTCCTCAGTTGGCGTAATTTGGCCGGTAACGTTACTTCCATATAGTCTTAAAGTGCATAATAATGTGATTACAAATTGGCTCGCAATCGGGTGTTTTATTTATGTACTGGTAGCTTTATTTACTTTTCTTATCTGGTCTTCCTGTCAGTGCCACGAAGATGATTAGTCTCATTAACTATATGTCCACCGTTGGATTCAAAACCCTAATATGCACCTATTCTCGATTGAGAAACATCGGATGCCCTTTAAATTATGATGAACAACAATCGATAAGTAAAAATCCCTTCGTATACAGAAGAGACTTTTACAAGAGGTGGATGGAATGGAACAGTGGAACTGTGTTCCTAAATCAATATATGAAACCCGTAGCTTGATGGACTGGATAAAATGACCATGACCATTTATTACATTAAGCTGACGAAAGGCTACCCAGTTCTCATTCGGCTAGGAGTGGGCAAAATAAATTTGGAACAACGCTAAATCGTGGTAGTTACGATCGGTGTTGCTGAGATGCTATTATCAAACTACTTTGCGCTGGGTGTCAGCTACGGTGGTACTTGGCCACTTAGAAAAAATGCCCCCTCGATAACAAAGGGAGCAAATACGGGAAAGTTCCAAAAAGACCATCATCATAACAATATGAAAATAGATTGCTTTCTGTGTGTGAATAAAAAATTTTTCCAAGCTAAGTATTTGAGTAAATAAACTTTAGCTTCAAGGGATCGATGGCAGGCACGGGGATGCTCCTTGCGGTGGATACCATCATAAGGTGCTTGCTGATGGCCAGGGAGCGCGATCAGAACCGAAGCACAACCCGGAAGAACGATGTCTTGCAAGCACCATCCACCGCCCTATCTGTGATTCTATCCACTGGCATTCCCCGTCGTTCACTAGTTTGATAGGTCGGCCATTCTGAACCATTTCCTTAATGTTGATACAAAGCATGTTATAACGATTGCAATGGTCTTAGGCTGCCAAAAGACCGTAGTCTTTCTTAATGACCAAATACCGGCGCAACACCGAGTTAATACAAACTTGTGAACTTTTACCGGTACGTGATCGACATTTTCTGTTAGTCAAATCACAAGTTGAAATAGCTTGGCAGGTCACAATCACGCCTGTAATTACATGTGTATTATGATTTTCGAAGAATAAATGTTAAATTAAATAAGATAATGAACATATTTATAAACACATATAAACACCTTATAAACCGTCCAAGATGACAGAAACGCCATGGAAATAACTGGAAATATCAGCGATTTCCGGGTAATGAAGCGTGCGCTCGTTCTGCTTGCGGTTGAACAGCCTCACTTCCTGTCCGTCGTAATACGTCAAGACGCGTACGCCGTCCCACTTTACTTGCGCGACCCACTGCGTGCCTTCTGGAAACACATCCGTACTGATTGGTTCAAACGGGAACACCGGGGTTAAATCCATCGCTGCCATTCCTTTATTGTATTTTTGAGAACTGCTTCTTACGCTCGACTGACAGGTGTTCCAGGCTACTGGCGGAACGATCCGGAGGCTTTCCCTTTTCCTAGCTTCTGCTTGCCGTGATTCAATGCTTGCATCTCCGCATAGCTGGCTAACAGAGTAATGAAAAAGAAAATGATAAATGCCACCGCAGTAACGATTCCTCCCATCTCAGACTTATTTAAAAATACATCCCCCAACAGAATGGTTACTATGCTGGCTCCCAGCGAAATCGCCCCCAGCCAAACACAGAACCTGTAAAAACGGAAAAGCTTGGTCCCCTCAGGAATGCTCACTTGCACTTCCACTTTTCGATTGGATCGAGCCTTGATATACAAGATAGACAACAACGGAATCTGGACGATCATTGCAAGTAACGGCAAGCTGTAGCTGAGGAATGCATCCAGATCCGGAATCCTCTGAAAAACCAGCAACGAAGTGACGGCAATAAGCCAGCCTGTAGGGAAATTGTAAACAGGATAGTGATCCTGCCCGCCAAAAGAGCCTAACCCGACTAAAAGTGCCAGGTAAGCGACGATAACTTTGATCGTAAAGGCCGGGAACCACAGGCTGAACAGCACGATTTCTACCCTGTCCAAGAAGTCTGTGACATGGATTTGCTGAACCAAAATGAACATCGGGAAATTGAGCCGACTCGCAATCGTATATCCCATGACCCCCAGCAAGATGAACAAGAGAAGCGTGGCGGAAAATCCAACGATGAAAATGCCGTGTTTCATAGCCGCAAAAAACAGTCGCGGATGAGTGGATGCGTGGAGGAAGGCGCCGAACAACAGAATGTCTCCATAGATTCCGATAGGCACGAAGTTGCTGACGATAATCCGATTCAAATTGGTGCTCAGGATCGGTTCGAGTCGTTCAATGCTGTACTCGTTGGTCAATAAAAAGTACATCCCAATCGACATAAGAAAAAAAGCAGGAAAATAAATTTCATTGACCCTCGCCGCTACTTCCAGGCTGGTTCTTCCGTAATACATGATCAGCAGAACAAACACGATCAGTATGATTTCCAACGGTGTCTGTGGGAGCAGCGTGGCATGAAAGAACTTGCAGGCACCTTTGACATCGAGGCAAATGATGAGCCAGATATACAGGAGCAGAATGATGTTGACGAAGCCGCCAACCCATTTCCCAAACACAATGAAGACAATCTCAAAGATGTTTTTTCCCGGGTAAGCTCTGGTCAACTCAGCGAGAACGAAAGCGATCACGATCGCAAAACAGACCGGAATGATCTGGGAGAACCAAGCATCCATCCTTCCAATTGCCGCCAATGTCCGGAAAAACGAAATCATCATTCCTGTCAGCAATACGGTTCCCACCAGCCAAGCCACTTGCCGGTGGTTGATCACTTGTTTGTGAATCATTCGTGCCCTCCTTTACAACAACTGATCTACCCACCCTTTAATTCGTGGGGATAGGATGTTTAGAAAATGGCCAATGGGAAGCAGTTGCGTTTGTTGAAATTGAAGAATCACAAAAAAGAAGATCGTGAAACCGTATAAGATGAAAATAACCGCCTGCTGTTTTGCTGGCATTTGTTTTCTTTTCCGGAGAAAAAGGAACAGCTTTACAACCAGAATGCTGCAAAAAAACAACATGAACAGTCGATTCATCAAGGATCTTCCTTTGTAATGTTCGTTGTGGTTTGCCCTACGTTGGAGATTTGAACCTGAGTCTTTACGCTGTAAGTAATCCGAGGCAATTCATCGTGCCATACTTCGCGGTATTTTGATTTCCAGAGATCCGGATAATTACGTGCAAGGACGATCCCGAGCCCGATGGTATCCGCCTTCGTCTTTTTCGTTCTTTCCAGAATCGTGACGATTCCCTTCGTGACTTCTTTCGCCAGATGATTTTCAAGCATGGTGTTTATTTTTCTTTCTTCCAGATCGAGATCGCTCATATTTTCAACGATGCCCGCAGTGGTGTACACCCGAATGTCAAAATGAATCTTTCCATTTTTCAACACAGGCTTGATATCGGCCTTACCCTTTTGTAAATAGAGACTAAACCGTCCCTTTTTCCCCAGATCCAAGATGACGCTAAAGGGATCAAATGTGCGTTGAAACCAACGAAGCCCTTTGGCTTCTTCCGCCGTGTATGTGGTGACGAGCCTTTCTCCCCGGAAAGCAGCGATTCCGGTGGATTGAATCTCTTTTGACTTTCCCTTAGGCTGCGAGTTTACGGCTTCAAAAATCGGCAGAAATGGATCCACACCCGGCGTGTTCAGCATTTGGGAGACGTCCTTGATCGTCACCGGAATCGCGACCGCCTTTACGAGCTCCCGAATGGCTTCCCCTGAAAAGCGTTCAAATTGGGGCTGCGCTTCCAAGAGGCTGATCGCCTTTCCTTTTGTCGCAACAATATAGGCTGTCAGGCGATTTTCTGGAAATCGGGAAATGATATCGAGCGATTCGCGAAACCCGTCTTTTGCCAGGCTCTCTCCGATTACGACGATTCGATGGTGCGCGTAGTAGATATGCCTCGACATCCTGGACTGCATTTTGTTATGAGCATCACGCATGGTTTTGCCGACGGCTGAGTCCACATAATAGCTCTTCTCACCGCTTGTCCCACCGCCACCACCCGATGTTCCCCCCATATGACTGACAAGGGGAACCTGTACGGATAGGCGGACGCCCTCCGCCTCTTTGTCAACCGCCATCGCAATGACGATCGCAATGTCATTGACTTCACGGCGGTCCCAACAACCAGAGACTGTCAGCATGCACAGTACGATCGTGAGAAGCAGTGCCATGCGCTTCACGATTTCCCCTCCTCGTTCGAATGACTGTTGCCCTTGATCCCCTCCTGCCCTTTGTCTTGATTAATGGAAGCTACGAATCCGGCATCCATTCTCCTCGCATTTTGAATCCCCATAAAGCTTGGTCGCTTTTCGAGCTGCGACCACGGAGAGCGCAGGAAGACATCCTTTAGATCCCCGACTGACATGGGTGCGATAGGAGAGAGATAGGGAACGCCAAACGATCGCAGGTTCGCCATATGTCCCACAATAATGAGGAGTACGACCAATATTCCGTAGATACCCAAGATGGAAGCAGCGATCATGATCGGAAACCGCAGCATGCGCAGGGCGATCGCAGCGTTGAAATGAGGAATCGTAAAGGAGGCGATCCCAGTGATGGATACCACAATAACCATAGGGGCCGAGACGATCCCCGCTTGTACTGCTGCTTGACCTACAACGAGGGCACCCAATATACTGACAGCTTGGCCGACCGTCTTGGGAAGGCGAATGCCTGCTTCGCGCAACGCTTCAAAGGCAATCTCCATGAGAAGGGCCTCGACAATAGCAGGAAAAGGAATGGCCTCGCGAGCGGCGGCAATGCTGAGCAGCAGCGTCGTCGGAAGCATTTGTTGATGAAAGGTGGTGATCGCCACGTAGACCCCAGGTGTTAGGAGGGATACAAACAGGAACAAATAGCGCAGCCAGCGAACCAACGTCGCCATTTGGAAACGCTCGAAGTAGTCCTCGTTCGCTTGCAGCATCATCCAAAATGTAGTCGGCACCAGAAGCACCATGGGTGTACCATCTACAAAAATGGCAACCCTCCCTTCCAGAAGAGCGCCAGCTACCGTATCGGGGCGTTCCGAATACATAACCTGCGGAAACGGGGAATAGGTACTGTCTTGAATAAATTCTTCGATATATCCGCTTTCCAGTACGGCATCGATATCAATCTTCCCGATACGCTGAGAAACCTCATCCACGATTTGCGGATCGGTGATTCCTTCCAGGAACGACACTACGATATTTGTGTTTGACTCTCGACCGACCACCAGTGATTTCATCTTCAGTCGAGGGGTTTTCAGCTTCCTGCGCAGCATGGACGTATTCGTACGGATGTTTTCGATAAAGCCTTCCCGCGGCCCGCGGATGACTGCCTCTCCCTCTGGTTCATTCACAGAGCGCATTTCTGCTCCGCGGATCCCCAACGTGAGTGCCTCCGTATTGCCCTGAATCAGAATACCCGTATCCCCACTGAGCACGGCCTGCAGCAGCTTTTTATAATCCCTGACCTTGGATATCTGCGAGACGGGCAATAGCGCTTCCTCTATCACTTGAATATCGTCGTCGCCATCTTCCAAGACCATCAACGCTTTCAATGCCTGATTGACTTCTTTGGTGTCAATCAGGCCATCCACAAAAACGGCAACCGCGTGCACGCTGTTTCTTTGCTTGAACTCGCGAATGACGAAATCGGAGCAATCGGAGAACAAATTTTTCAGAAAGGAAATGTTATCTTCCAGCTCTTCAAAAAGCGGAATGCCTTCCAGCTCTGTCAAGCTGCAGGCATCGATCGTGTCAATGAGTTCTTGTGTCCTGTCTCTTTCTTTTCTCGGAAACTTCATCCCTTCACCAACCACTGGCAAGATATCCGTATTATGGATAACATCGCCCCATCCTATGCAGGCAGCCATTTCCTCGCATAAGGTACGCGCCAGTGGAGAAAGTAGGGGCAAGTAGACGACTGGGAAGAAGGTGCCTGTTTGCCAACCGCAGCCAAAGAGTACGAGCTGACCCTCGACGGCCACACGATGATGATTACGAACCCGTATAAACCGCTTTGGCCTGAGGCGAATGTCACCAAACTGGACTACATCCGGTATTTGCTGCTTGTCTCCTCCCCCCTTCTCGCCTATGCGAAGAACAGGCTTCTGACTGTCATTCGTTATCCGCACGGAATCCATGACAAGCATTTTTACCAAAAGAATGCTCCCGAGTACTCCCCGCCGTGGCTTATGACGAGTGTCTGGGAAAATACGCGCTACGTGCTGTGCAATGACCAAGCCACACTCATCTGGATGGCCAACCAAGCAGCACTGGAATGGCATGTTTCCTTTCACCACGCGCAGGATGAGATGCCTACCGAGCTGGTATTCGACTTGGATCCTTCTACAGATGATTTCTCCGTGGTAATCGAAGCGGCCCTGCTTCTAAAAGAGCTGCTCGACGAACTGCAGCTGCCGTCCATCGTAAAAACGTCGGGAGCGAGCGGTCTGCAAATCTACATTCCGATCGAGCTTCGCTATTCATTTGAGCAGACTCGGGAGGTCGGACAGTTCATCGCTTCTTATCTGGTGAGTAAACACCCGAAGCTGGTCACGATTGAAAGATTGATCAAAAATCGCGGAACGAAATTGTACATCGACTACCTGCAGCATTGGCGGGGAAAAACATTACCCGCTCCCTACTCGACGCGGGCAAAAATGCATGCAACGGTATCGACTCCTTTGCATTGGCGTGAAGTACCCCATATTCATCCGACTGATTTCACCGTACACAATGTGCCAGATCGACTAAAAAAAGAGGGAGATCTGTTTGCCGCCGTGTCTTTCCCCTCCCAACGAGCTTCGTTGGATGCGATCCTCTCGATCTTGCACCAGAGATGACGGTGATTTTTGAATCCTTGCTTCGGTTTATGCTATACTGTGCAGAGACGTTTAGAGGCAAGGAGGAACATTCATGATTGATCCGATAGCAATTGCACTCGGGCCCTTGAAGATTCACTGGTACGGCATCATTATGGGACTTGCATTTTTCCTAGGCACTTATCTCGCCCGGTACAATTCCAAACGTTCAGGCATCGATGCAGATCACATCCTGAACATGGTCGTATTGATCATACCTGCTGCGATTATTTGTGCCCGCCTTTACTATGTGATCTTTGAGTGGGATCAATATAAAAACAATTTGATGGACATTTTCGCGGTATGGAAAGGCGGACTTGCCATTCACGGCGGTCTGATCGGAGGCGTGCTGGCTGGGACCTGGTATATCCGCAAGCACAACTTGCCATTCCTCAAATTGGCGGACGTGATGATGCCGAGTGTCATTTTAGGGCAAGCCATCGGCCGTTGGGGCAACTTCATTAACCAGGAAGCGCATGGCGGTCCTGCAAGCGCGGAGTTCATGGCGAAATTCCCTGCCTTTATCCGCGATCAGATGTACATCGGCGGTCAATACTACCACCCGACCTTCTTGTATGAGTCGTTGTGGAACCTCGTTGTTTTTGGCATCCTGATCCTCATGCTTTACCGCTTCAAGAAATTCGATGGGCAAATCTTGTTCAGCTATATGATTTTGTACTCTATCGGTCGCTTCTTCATCGAAGGAATGCGTACAGACAGCTTGCTGATTGCGGACACGCTGCGTGTAGCCCAGCTGGTCAGCCTGAGCCTCATCGCTTTTGGACTGATCCTGATGCTCATCTTCGCTAGAAAAAGCAAGCAATCAGGTCAATCCCACAATTCCGTAGAATGACCAACGAAAACGTGCTCCCTTTCTGTTGAGAGGGGCACTTTTTTTGTTTCGCTTGTCTGAATTGTCACAAAGCCGGATATGATGGGAAGAAGAGATGGTAAACGGAAAGGAGAATGTGCGATGGATGAAGAAATGCTGGAAGAGTTTCTCGATCGTTCGGTTCGCATCCACTTTGCCCCGGATATGATAGGTCCTGGACTCTCTCCGCATGTGGACGGCAAACTGTATGACTACAGTGCAAATGGCATTATGCTGCAAGAAGCAGACGGCTCATTGGATTACATCCCCCTGTCATCGATACGGCTCGTACAGATCAAACCGAAGCCAGGTCTCTGGGAGAGATTGATTGGTTCTGCCTAGTGATCCTGCCATCAAAAAAAGACACCTTGCACCGGCTTGTCCACCGATGTCAGGTGTCTTTCTCATGTAACCAAAGCTTGCCCTACACCGTCCTTACAGGAACACGTCAAACACGACATAACAGGCTGCTGCGAGCAATGCGGTAACAGGCAGGGTAATGACCCATGTTACCAGAATGCGTCCAGCCAATCCCCATTTGACGGCGTTCAGCTTTTGGGATGCCCCTACCCCAAGGATCGCGGAAGTAATGACGTGTGTAGTACTCACTGGTAGCTTAAGCGTAGTAAAGATCGTAATGATCAGCGCAGAAGACAGGTCAGCCGAGAAACCGCTGATTGGCTTGATTTTCATAATCTTGCCACCCATTGTCTTGATGATGCGCCAGCCGCCAACCGAAGTACCGAGGGCCATAGCGATTGCAGCCGATAATTTCACCCAAAGCGGAATGGTAAACTCACCTGGCGCTTGATGCAAAAATCCTCCGGAAAGCAGGGCCAGCGTGATTACACCCATCGTTTTCTGAGCATCGTTCGCACCGTGGCTAAAGGATTGCCAGGAAGCGGACAGCACTTGCAGGGCACGGAAGTTGCGGTTTGTCCGATGATAGGCCGTATTGGCTACGATCGCAGACACGATCTTGATAACAATGAAACCGACAACGAAGGCCACGATCGGAGAAATAATCAGAGCTTTTACGATGTCAAGGAACCCTTCCATATTAATGGAGCCAAATCCTGCAGCACCTACCGCAGCACCGGCTACACCGCCGATAATAGCATGAGAGGAAGAGCTGGGAATCCCAAACCACCACGTGATCAGATTCCACAGGATTGCGGCGGTAAGTGCTGCAAGAACGACGAGCAATCCATTTTCTAATTTGAATGGATCTGTAATTTTTCCACCGATCGTCTTCGCTACCCCTGTATAGGTGAGGGCGCCAACCAGATTACATACAGATGCGATGATGATTGCCGTGCGAGGACTGAGCGCTCGTGTCGAAACAGATGTCGCGATTGCATTGGCCGTGTCGTGAAAGCCATTGATAAAGTCAAAGCTAAGCGCCATGATGACGACAAGTATGAGAATAATCACATCTGGCGAAAGATCAGGCATTCTTTAACACGATCCCTTCTACCAGGTTGGAAACGTCCTCTGCAAAGTCCGCACAGTCTTCAAGCTTGTCGTAAATCTCCTTCAGCTTGATCGCTTCAATCGGATTCGCATCAGGTGCGTTCAGCAGATCGGATACCATTTTCCGATAGTTCGAATCGGATTCATGTTCCAAGTCCTTGATTTCACGTGCGATTTTGGAAACGACCTGGTGATCCAGCTTGCGAAGAGTCCGGATCAGTTCGATTAGTTTCGCTGAGCATTTAACCAGAATATTAGCCTGAGCGAGGACGCGCGGATCCGGCTGTTTTACTTGGTAGAGATACATGCGATCTGCTACACCATCGATGTAATCGATCATCGAGTCCATCGTATGAGCCAATTGATGAATATCTTCGCGCTCAAGCGGAGTGATAAAAGTGGAGTTCAGCTCGTTCATGATGCGACGAACAATTTCATCCCCTTCTTTTTCCACAGCTTTGATTGCCTTGACCTTCGCTTCCAAATCCTGATAGTTTCCTATCATCTCATAGAACAGATGCGTTCCTTTGTGGACAGTGGCAATTTGCTGTTCGAACAGATCGAAGAAGATATACTTGTTAGATTTTAACATACGTTCCCTAGTCACTCCTTTGGAAAAATCACACCTAGATGATTATAACGAACATTAATGTGAACGTAAATTTAAAAACAAGGGAAAGTGTATGTATTTTTCTTTAACGTATTGTTAAGTTTTTGTAAATGCCCTTTACATGGCCACACAAAAACACTCGCATCCGCAAAAAGGTACGAGTGTCAGTGGCTTTCTTGTTTAATTCGTTGCGGCCAGCATGCAATCTTTCTGTTTCTTGGCTTCATACATGAGCGTGTCGGCTTTTTCCGTCAGCTGCATCGCATCCGCAGCATGAAGGGGAAACGATGCAACACCGATGCTTACCGTAACCCCATCGAGCTCTTCGCGGACTTGTTTTTGGATTCGCTCCCCGATCGCAAGCCCTCTATTCGTATCCGTATGAGGAAGGAGGACGACAAATTCTTCTCCCCCCCACCTGCCGACGGCATCTTGCCTACGTACGCAGGCTTGCAAAACCGTCGCAAATTGACATAATAGTCTGTCACCTTCCAAGTGTCCATGCCGGTCGTTGTATTTTTTGAAATTGTCTAAATCAATGAACAAAAGAGTCACTGGGTATTTCGATCTACGTGCTGTTTCTACTTCTTGATTCAATCTGCTGACAAAACGACGATTGACCAGGACTCCTGTGAGTGAATCATGGTATGCCATCTGCTGTAAGGAATGGACGTACTTGCCAACGTAATACCCGACTGCCAGCTGGACTGCTGCAGCCCATATAAACCAGCCCGTTTCATGATCATCTGCGGGTGCTCCAAAGGCAAGAAGCCACATTCCGATCATCAGACAGGATGCTCCCATGCTGATCCAGCGTGAATCCAAAGAAATCCCCCTCCGGTCCATGCAAACAACACGCGCCCTTCGTGATACATAAGACCTATCTCTATTATACAAAATTAGGACTTAATTCGTAATGATAGGAATATTTTACCTATCTTTTTTCTTGAGTTCAAGATAATTTCTCATGTTCATAGACCCAATTTTCACTCACTTGAAAGAATCCCTCCAAAAAACTTACTATTCACATTTATCCCAACCCTCTTTCTTTTTTTATGTCGCACCTTTATACTTACAAAAATATCCTTTATCGATAAGGAGGATTCTCCAAATGGTTTGGCTGTACAATCTCATCGCGCGTTATGACAGAGCCATCTGGATCCGCGTCATCGGGACCATTCTCACGACCTTCGCTGGTTTTATGCTCCGGCCGTTCCTCGCTTTCTACCTGTACGACCGGATGGATGGCAACCTCTTGCTAGCCGCGATGGTGACCAGCTTGCAACCGCTCACGAGCATCATTTCAGGTTACTTTGCGGGAAGCTTATCTGATCGTTATGGAAGAAAACCGTTGATGGTCGCAGCTCTCTTGATCGAATCGATTTCGATGATGGGCTACATCTGGGCCGATTCCATCTACACGTTTGCCTGTCTTACCATCCTCAACGGAATCGGTGCGTCCCTGTTTTGGCCAGCGGCCAGCGCACAGGTGACTGACATCGTCCCAGAGGAGAAGCGAAGCGAGGTTTTCGCATTGCTCCATACAGCTCTGAATCTGGGAGCGGCATCTGGCCCCTTAATCGGGGTTGCGCTGTATAAGATCAACCCTGGCATCGCATTCGGTATCTGCTCACTCGCACTCTTCATTTACTGCTTACTCATCGCTTGGCAGATACCGGAAACATTGCCTCAGGAAAAGCGGATTCAAGCCAGGAAGGGTGATGGCGAGAGTTCGGCGGGCCGGATGAAGCTTTTTGAACACAAGACCTTGATCTGGATGACACTCGCTGCTATCCCGGTGTCATTCCTCTATTCACAGGTTGAAATCATCCTGCCCCAGCACCTGCGTACCAAATACGATGACTTCCTCACCATCTTCGCCACCTTAATGACCATTAACGGAATCCTCGTCGTATGCTGTCAGATCGCTATCGCCAAATTCGCCGAACGCTTCCCAGCCCATCGCGTCATCCTGACGGCGTATTTATTCCTCGCGTGTGTCGGCTTCGGTTACGGCTGGGCACCAGGCCTGCTTGCTCTCATCCTCGCAGAGACACTGTTCACCATCGGGGAAATGCTGTACGGCCCCCAAATCCAGAAAGCCATTTCAGTCATGGCTCCTGAAGAATTCCGCGGGCGCTACTTCGCCATTTTTGGCGCTAACTGGGGAATTACCGGTACGATTGGCCCATCCGTCGGTGCCATCGCGTTTCGCGGCATAGGCGGCGCCTACTGGTTCTCTGTGTTAGGATTGCTGCTGCTCATCGGCGGACTCTTCCAATACCGTTTTGTCAAAAAAGCGATGCTCCGCCAAGCACCACCGTCCACTCAGCCCGAGCAGCAGGCTGTTTCCCCGTCCCTCTGACCGATCGCCCGTTCCTCGCAACAAAAGCCTGATGCGCACTTCTCGCACATCAGGCTTTCTTTTTGTCATTCACACTATTTCTATGGGATCACGAATTGGAACGAAATGGTAAGGGAAAACTGATGAGTACCTACTGAAAGACGGGAGTGAGAGACTGGATGCCCCGGATTGAAGCTGTTGCTACTGCAGTACCTCCCTATGTAATTACCCAAGAAGATTCGATGAAATTGGCGCGTCGCTTTTTTCAAGACGCTTTCCCTGATATTGACCGACTCCTGGGCGTATTCGGAAACAGTCAGATCCACAAGCGCCATCTTTGCATGCCATTGGATTGGTATGAAAGTGAACGGCATTTTGCTGAAAAGAACAAGCTGTACGTGGCTAACGCAGAAGAGCTGGCAGCCCAGGCAGCGCGCAATTGCTTGGGAAAAGCAAAGCTCTCCGCTGACTCTATCGACTGCCTGATGTTTGTATCCAGCACCGGAATCGCTACGCCCAGTCTGGATTCGCGCTTGGTCAACCGGTTAGGGATGCGCTCGGACGTCACCCGCGTACCTCTTTGGGGTCTCGGATGTGCAGGCGGTGCCATGGGACTCTCTCGTGCTTGCGAGTACGCTCGCGCTTATCCAGAACGCCGTGTGCTACTCGTCAGCGTCGAGCTGTGCGGCTTGACCTTTATCCGACAAGATATGTCCAAAAGCAATCTGGTCGCGACCTGTCTGTTTGGGGACGGCGCTGCTGCTGTTCTCATCGAAGGCGACCATGCAGGCTCGCAAGAACAAAGCTCCCCGCGGCCGTATTTCCGCGGTGCACGGACTACGACATGGCCTGATACGTTGGACGTCATGGGTTGGGAGGTGACAGAGCCTGGCCTCAAGGTCGTCTTTTCCCGCGACATTCCCAGCCTCATCCATCAATCCATGCGAGAAAATGTCGATACCTTTTTAACCCCTCATGACACCTCAGTCGACCGCTTGCGGCATTTCATTTTTCATCCGGGAGGAGCCAAGGTGCTGACTGCCTACCAGCGTTCATTGGGATTGTCAGCCGAAGCTACGCGTCTTTCCTCAGAGGTACTGAGGGACTTTGGCAACATGTCCTCTCCGACCGTGCTTTTCGTGCTGGAGAAGAGCATGGAGCGGAATTGGGAGCCAGGCGATTTAGGACTGCTCGCGGCACTCGGTCCTGGATTCAGCTCAGAAATGCTGCTTCTGGAAGCGAGGTGACGCAGGTGCTATTTTTTTGGATCGTCCTTGGAGTCCTACTCATGCAGCGAGTGTCTGAGCTTTTCCTCGCAGCCAGAAATGCGCGGATCGCGCGAGAGATGGGCGGATATGAAGTCGGTGCCGAGCATTACGTGTACATCGTCGCTTTGCATGTTCTCTTTTTCCTGAGTCTGACTGTCGAAGTGATGATGTCCCAGCCTGTTTCTCTTCCCGTGTGGTGGAAGGTTTCGTTTACAGTGTTTCTCTGTGCCCAGGCCCTGCGCTATTGGTGCATCTGGAGTCTGGGGAGCCGCTGGAATACCCGGATCTTGATCGTGCCTGACTCTCCTCCCGTTTTGCGCGGCCCTTACCGCTTTCTGCGTCATCCCAATTACCTGGTGGTCGCAACCGAGCTTTTCGTATTGCCGATGACGTTTGGCGCTATCTTCACCGCTTTCACTTTCTCACTGCTGAATGCATGGATGCTGCTTCGCGTTCGGATTCCTCTGGAAAACAGTGCTGTTTACCCGACGAAAGAATAAAACATAGCAAAAAAGTCCCGGTCATCATTCGACGACGGAGACTTTTTACACAATTTTAGGTTTATCTTTCTTCGTCTGGAGGTAGAAGATAGAGTACCTATCTTACTCGCGAGGTGACACTCATGAATCGGACCAGCGTATTTGAGCCTCTGGAGACGAGAAAAATGATCGTCCGTGAATTCTTTGACTTGATCGATACCATCCCAAACTCGGATGCACAGGAAACGGTACAAAAGTTTCTCCGTTACCTGCAGGGAGTCCTGCGGATCAAGCAAGTCGTTCCCCCGACTGTAGAAATCATGACCGTCGTCAAACAGAGCAAACCGTTTCTCTATCACGCTGCCAGAAGAAGCGTGCTGCGGTCAAGCAATCTATACATGCTCTTTCAAGTGGAGATGGATCTCGAACTCGCGAAAGAGCGCTTGGAGCAGTATACGCAGCAATAAAAGACGCTACGCTTTCAAATTCTCTGGGTTGAGGCATTCCAGCTCAGGGATGACAAAGACACCGTCTTTGCGAATCAATACGCCATCGAACCAGATTTCTCCACCGCCCCAATCTGGGCGCTGGATGGATACCATATCCCAGTGAACGGAAGACTTGTTGCCATTGTATGCTTCGTCATAGCATTGGCCTGGGGTGAAGTGGAAGCTTCCGTCGATTTTTTCATCAAACAGAATGTCTTTCATCGGGTTGCGAATGAATGGGTTTACGCCAATTGCGAATTCACCGATGTAACGCGCTCCCTCATCCGTGTCTAGAATCTGGTTGATTCGATCTGTATCATTCGCAGTCGCTTTGACAATTTTTCCGTTTTCAAAAGTGAGCTGTACATTTTCAAACACAAAACCGTGGTACGGTGTCGGCGCATTGTGAGTGATGGTTCCATTGACCGAATCCTTTACGGGAGCCGTGTACACTTCACCGTCCGGAATATTGCGGAGTCCTGCACATTTCACGGCAGGAATGTCTTTAATGGAGAAAGTCAGATCGGTACCCGGACCAACCAGGCGCACTTCATCGGTGCGATTCATCAGGTCTACGAGGCTATCCATCGCTTTGTCCATTTTTGCGTAGTCCAGATTGCACACCTGGAAGTAAAAGTCTTCAAATGCTGCCGTCGACATATTCGCGAGCTGCGCCATTGAAGCGTTCGGATAGCGAAGAACGACCCATTTGGTATGAGGTACGCGGACGTTCATCACGGGAAGCTCATACAGGCGGGAATACATGCCCAATTTGTCACCTGGCACATCTGCCATTTCATTGATGTTGCTTCCCGCACGAATCCCTATGTAACCGTCCATTTTTTCCATGAGCTTCACTTCATGCTCTACCATGACGGCCAGTTGTTCTTCATTGCAATTCATCGCCAATTCACGGCTCACTGCCGGATTGATCAGCTGAACGAAAGGATTCCCTTTTGCCTTGTAGATTTCACGCACCAGCGCCGCTACCAGATCTGGTGTCTCTCCTTTGGCATTTATCAGGATGTTTTCACCTGGCTGCACTCGTACGGAATAGTTAACGAGATTGTAAGCCAATTGCTCAAGACGCGGATCTCTCATGAATCACTCACCCTTTCCCAATTTTCTGATTCCTCTTGTATTTTTAACGATAAATCGCAATAAGTCAATAAAATATATTTTATCAATTGGATATAGGGAAGCACCAGCTCGTCTTGCAGCTGGACTCCCCTTTTGTGTCACTGCCTGTTTCCTCTGTCCTCGATCGTCCCCATCTTGTACATGTCGCTCACCTGTTCTTGGGTCGTCGCCATTCCATCTGCAAATTCATTTGTCCCTGACATCTCAGCGGCTTCTGCAGCTCCACCTTGCTCTGCCCATTCTTGTCTGCCCTGTTGTTGCTGAGTCATTCGTACTCCTCCTTTCCGGATTTCCGCTATAGTTTTTACCGGGAACTCCCTGTTTACCCATTCGCTTGCATCCGGATTGAAAAAGCACAAAGACGCTTTGCTCACTCTGAGCAAAGCGTCTCCTTCTATTTTTCCTTTATTTGTCGCTGTCTGACTCTGGTGCA
Organism: Brevibacillus choshinensis; assembly: GCF_016811915.1. Lineage (NCBI taxonomy): Bacteria > Bacillati > Bacillota > Bacilli > Caryophanales > Paenibacillaceae > Brevibacillus > Brevibacillus choshinensis. The sequence continues at coordinate 3,673,329 of NZ_CP069127.1, forward strand.
GTCCAAGACCAGCCGCTGCCGCTTCCGGTATTTTGGAATGCGTCGGCATTGATGACAATCGTTTCATCCTCTACTGGACCAGTTACCCAGCCGCTTACTGTAGGAGCTGCCGATGCTGCTGCAGGATTCACCACGATGTATTGACCCTCTACAGGAGCTGCTACCCAGCCAGCGGAAGGCGCATTTACAGGAACCTGTTGGTTTTGGATAACGAATTGATCTTCTACAGGAGCTGCTACCCAGCCGCTTGCGGCATTGGTTGCTGCTGCTTGATCACCATTTACAATCACGAACTGATCTTCTACAGGACTGTTCGCCCATCCGGCAGATTTGGAAGTCACTTGCTCTTTTTGCGGGAGAACGTATTGATCTTCCACTGGCATGTTGACCCATCCCGCTTGACCGGAGGTTGTCGCTTGTGGTGCTGCAATCGGGGTTGCTGTTGGTGCAATCGGGGTTGCTGTTGGTGCAACCGGAGCTGCTGTTGGTGCGGCTGTGGCAGCAGGCTCCTCCGCACAGGCTGCTTGCGCAAACAGCGCTGCTCCCAGAATCATGCTTCCCATCATCCATGTGCTGCTTTTTCTCATCTTGTGTACACTCCCCATTGGTTGTACACACTGTCATCAGAAATGTCCCCCACCCGCTAACCTGACGGCTTGCTACAAACACTGCTTCATTTTCACCAGAAAATATGTAAACTGTGCAATCTCTTCGTCGCTCAGGTTTTCCAACAGCTTACTTAGTAGCACACACCGACGAGACAAAAGACTCTCAATCAATGGGATTGCTTTTTCGGATAAAGTAACCCATACGACACGACGGTCCTGTTCGTCTCGGATCCGATCAATGTAACCAGCTTTCACTAGCCTATTGAGCGCAATCGTTGTAGCGCTATTGGACTGCTTCAGTATATTCGCCAGCTCGGATACCGTACTTCGTCCACGTTCATGAAGCACTCGCAGCAAAATGAATTGCTTTGGGCTGATCTGCTCTTCTTCCTCCAGCCAATGGCTGATAAAATAGCGAGCCATCTCGACAAATACGCGATCCAATTCTTCGATTTTACTGGTGCGGGACATTTCGCTCACATCATCACCTGTTTTCAGAAATTTTTTACGATACTTTTACTATAAAACTATATAGTGTAAGTACGGGAAGAGCAAGTCTTACCCTTCAAAATCATTTTTCTGAGATACAGGTGCGTGAACTGTGACAATGTGTTTACGATTTAATATTTTTACTGTAAAAGTTATTTGCAACATCATCTTACCTCAAACAGGAAAAACTGACAATACCCGAAAATGGCAAAATCGTGACATGGATTTTACTCGCCAACTTTTTTCGCTCTCCCAACCTTTTCCTTGAATCTTCTTCCGTATTCAAACGTAAAGCATGTATAATGAAAGGGCAGGTTTTGACCAGAGTACTAGAAAAACCAATTACATAGGAGATCAGATCTATGGAACAAACGAATAGTGCAACCAAATGGAAAGTAGAACTGTTTGATTGGTTAAAATCGTTCTTACTGATTGGCGGATTGACCGTCTTTATCTACGTATTTGTGATGGCCCCATACGTGGTTCAAGGAAGATCGATGGAGAGCACGCTGCACGACCGCGAGCGCGTGATCGTAAACAAAGCCATCTATTATTTGAAAGACCCCCAACCAGGCGACATTGTGATCATTCATCCTGACGCCAGCGGAGACAACTGGATCAAACGCGTAGTCGCGAAAGCCGGAGATACCGTGGAAGCGAAGAATGATCAGCTGTATGTCAATGGACAACCACTGAGTGAAGAGTATTTGACGAACAATAAGTTGAAAGCTTCTGCAGCGGGTGTCACTCTAACCGAAGACTTCGGTCCGGTTACGATCCCTGAGGGCAGTGTTTTCGTGATGGGAGACAACCGCAACAACAGTATGGACAGCCGTGTCATCGGACCGGTAAAGCTGGACCATGTCGTAGGACGCGCAGAAGCCGTTTATTGGCCGCTCGCCGACATCCGTCTTCCCCGTTAAGCGAATAGCAAAAAGCCGCTCCTTATGAGCGGCTTTCTTTTTTGCAACGATTATTGCTTTTGAACGGATCCGGATTGGTCGAAATAATCCTCCAGGGTAATGCCTTTTTTCATGATCTCTTCTGCGATCTCTTTCCCCACATACCGCAAATGCCAAGGCTCGTAGGCATAACCTGTAATGTCTTCTTTCCCTTTTACATAGCGGATGATAAATCCGAATTCTGCACAGTTGGCCGCGAGCCACTGTCCTTCCGGCGTATCTGCGAATGACTCTTCCAATCGGGTCTTCGCGTCTACCCCGGATACATCCATCGCAAGGCCAGTCTGATGCTCACTTTTCCCAGGAACCGCGCTATAGGCAGCGGCGTGCTCTGCACCTTGCGTCTTCACATACGTATCAAACAACGATTTTTGTGTTCGGTAGGAACGATAGCCCGAGACGGCATACAGCTCGATCCCTTGCTCTTTCGCCTTTGCAAACAGTTTTTCAAGTGCACCCGCGGCTTCCGCGCGCATCATCCGTTTCTCTACTTTCTCATCGAATGGGAAGGGCACGTTCGGCTCTACCAGATCAGCAGGAACATAATCCGCCGGCAATGCACGCTGTTTATTTACGACTACTGTCATTTCCGTTGCATTGGTCACCGTAGGCACGCCATCCACCATTTGTATGGTCTCTTCCAAAGAAGGCCTATTATTTTGTACAGGGCTTGCCTCTTGCTGCGAAGGTGCGCCCGTCTGCCCCGGAGCCGGCTCTGTCGAAGCTTGCTGTTTTTCTCCTGACAGCAATTTTCCGAGCGATGGAGCTTCACATCCACCTAAAAGTGCTGCTGATAATGCTGCGACAATAGCAAGACCAGTAGTGTGTTTTCTTTTCATGTCTTGTCCTCCTGATTCCATGCAGACACATACGTTCTGCTCTACCTTACCACGGAGTTAGACAGAAAAAAAGCGTAGATTGTCACACTTTTGGCGTTGAAAGTTTTGTTGAAATCGTCTGAATAAGCTCGGGAAGCCACTCGTCCAGCTCCCGGAATGTGAACCCGGCTGCTTGGGCTTTTTGGTTATCCATATAGAAAGAAGCCGGAAACGCAAAGGGAGAAAAGTCAGCTGCATCCTGTTCAGCCACCAGCTCCACTGGCTTGCCGACGATCTGTGCGATGTTCTCCATTAAGCTCTGCTGGCGGATGGTTCCGTTGGAGCAAGCATTGATGGGGCCTGTCAAGGATGAAGTGCCTACCCAATGCAAAAACTCAGCTGCTTCTTGCGCATGAATGAAACACATGATGGCCTGGGGATTCGCGATGCCGATCGGGCGCTCCTGTTGAATGTGCTCGACGTGGAAATGCAGTCTCTGGGTATAGTCATCCTCTGCCAGAACGATCGGGAAACGAACTGCCGCAACCGGAAAGTCGCTTTGCTGGAAGAAGACTGCCTCTGCCTGACGCTTTCCCTCCTGATAGGTGACTTTCTCTCTTGTGGCGGGCAAAATCTCGTAGTGGAACGGGTCGAATGCCTCCTCTTTCAGACTCTCATCGGAAAAATCATAGACGGAGAGCGTGGAGGTCAACACATATTTCCCCACTTTCCCGCGAAACACGTCGCACGCATCCAGTGCATTTTGAGAGGAATAGCAGATGTTATCATAAACGATATCCCACGATTGCTCACCCGCAGCAGACAGGGATTCCCGATCATCGCGGTCCAAGGTCAATCGCTTGACCCCAGGCGGCAGCTCGACTTCGGCCAGTCCCCTTGTCGCCACCGTCACGTCCGCTCCTGCCTCAACCAGCCCATGCACCAATCTCTTTCCGAAAAAACGGGTTCCACCGAGTACGAGTACTTTCTTCAAGACGAGCACCTCTTCTCCCATTATTTTTGCAATTGCAGCGTGCGATCTGCTGCATTCCATTCCACGGTATATCCCAATGCCTCCGCCACCTTTTTGACAGGCAAAAAGCCTTTGCCGTCAATCGCCACTGCCTTATTTTTGAAGGTCGCAAAATCGGTGCCTAATCCAAGCACCAGCTTCTCTGCCTCAATATAAGCGGTTCCATTCACCACTCTCATCTGATCGGCCCTGTATGGATAGACGATGCCGTTCACTTTCAATTCAAATGGGCCAGAGGGCTGCACAGCCTGCTGCTCGGGCTCCGCCGTGGTGTACGCAACGGCATCGACACCCAGAACCGTTCCTTGGCGAGTGTTATCAGCTCCACCGTACATCTTTCCGTTCTCCAGATCATATACGACAGCTTGCACGTTCCCGATGTTTGTCGGTTTTTCGGCAAAGCCGTGTCCTTTGGCCAGAAGCTGCAGGATGACATCCTGATCAAAGCCGTTTTCCCATGTCACCGCCGGGTACGCACTTGAAAAGATTCGCGGAGCCTCGATCGCCTCCTGAACGTTCATGCCGTGATCAATGACATTTAGAATCGTTTGCGAGACAGACGCGATAATGGTCGACCCGCCCGGTGATCCGACTGCCAAAAACGGCTTTCCATCTTTCAAGACGATCGTCGGCGTCATGCTTGAACGCGGTCTTTTGCCAGGCTCGGCCTGGTTGACACCGCCTGGCATGGCATCGAAGTCAGTAAGCTCGTTATTCAGCATGAATCCGTAGCCCGGCACCATGATCCCGCTGCCAAAGACATCCTCGATCGTGGTCGTGTACGAGACGAGATTCCCCCATTGATCCATGACCGAGAAATGGGTGGTTTGCTTCACGGGAGAAGGATCGCGGAAGTTCATCGCAACGACCGGTTTTTTGCCCGGATCATATCTCCACGGATCTCCCGCCTGCACCTTGGAATTGACCGAATCATCCTTGATCAGCGCTCTCCTCTCCTGAATGTACCTGTCGTCGATCAAGCCTTGCTTAGGCACCGGATACACATCTTCATCCGCCATGTAGGCTGCCCGATCCGCATAGGCAAGGTGGTTGGCTTCGATCAAATGGTGCAGGTAGATGGCGGATCCAAAGCCGTCCTTTTGATTGTCGTAGCCCTCCATCAGCTTCAGGATTTGCAGCAAGGTCAATCCTCCAGAGCTCGGGGGCCCCATCGTCACCACCTCATACCCTCGGAAGGTGCCCCGAACAGGCTCTCTCTCCTTGACCGTATACGCTTTCAAATCTTCCAAGGTCATGGTTCCGCCTGTCCGTTGTACCGTACTCACAAGCGCTTGCCCAATTTCCCCTTTGTAAAAAACGTTCGTTCCTTTGTCGTGAATCAGCTGAAGGGTCTTCGCCAAATCCGGTTGAACCAGCAAATCTCCTTCCAGCAGCGGTACGCCTTGCGGGGCGAATACTTGTGCCGCTGTGACGTGCTTCCTCAGTTTGTCGAGTGAATTCTTGATGTTGTCTGCCGTTACCCAGTTTACCCGAACCCCTTCGGAAGCGAGCTCGATCGCGGGTTCGATGACCTCTGGCAGCTTCATGGTCCCATAGCTTTTCAAAGCCTTTTCTACACCGAGCAAAGTGCCGGGGATTCCCACAGCCTGGCCGTTTGTGTGCCGTTCTTCAAAGGGGATCGGCTGGCCATCCTCCTGCAGGAACATTTCCGGCCTGGCTCCAGCAGGCGCTACCTCCCTGCTGTCAATGACCGTGACCTTGTTTTGGTCCTTGAGGTAAATCATCATGAACCCGCCGCCGCCCATACCCGACATGTACGGCTCTGCTACGTTCAAGGCAAGCTGAATCGCTGCAGCTGCATCCACTGCATTCCCGCCCTTCGCCAGGATGTCCTTGCCTACCTGGGCTGCCGCCGGATGGGATACGGCCACGATGCCTTTTGTCGCGCCGTCTACACCTTCAGGAACACCGGGAACTTTGGCCTGTACGGGCATTGCGAAGGTGGCTGCAGTGAGAAGCGAAAGGGCAAATAGCCTTGCCTTTTTCATACGATCCCCCCTGACATTATTTTCTTGTTTCTTCTATTATTATAATTTTCAGGTTTTTTATCGGTCAACATGTCTATGGTCCTTTTGAAAAATTACTCGAAAAAAAAACACCTTTCCCGGTGAAATCTACCAGAAAAGGTGTATGTGCAGCTCTACGGCATAATGACCAAATTGCTTACAACGGGGCGCTCTTTGCCGCCAGATGGTTTATTCATCAATTTGCCTTTGTAATAAAATGCGCTCGAACCTCCACCATCGAGATTGTACGCGTCTACGACGTGGAACTCCTGCAGTTTCCGCTGAGCTTCTTCCAGCGTGACTCCATTGCTCCAACCTTCCCGTCTACCGTCAATCACGATCACCAGCAAATCTCCGTTGTCAAAGTGACCGATCAACGTACGCGGCTGACGAGCATTCGCCCACTCGCGAGGAATCGCCAAGCGCTTGCCATCCTGCAAAAGGCGCGGCAGAAAGCTTGCACCCTGCAAGATGCCTTGCTGCGTAATTTGCTGTTGAGTCGTTATTTTGGTGCCGACCAGATGACCCTTGCTGTTAAATCCGACAAAGCTCAGCTTTGAGTTGTTGGAAAACGTGCGAATCTTTCCGTCCACCACCGTGATCCCCAAAGGAGTGACATATCCGCTCTTGTCGGTCATGAATCCGCCGGCATTGATAGCCAGGACCGCTCCCGTGCGTTTTCCTGCGTGGCTGGTCGTCTCCCCCTTGCTCTTGACCGAGTTGTTCGCGAGGACCATCTTCAGAGCCTGAGGATTGTTCAAGCGTACTTTGGCCATATAACCACGGTATCCGGCCTCCTCCAGCGAGTACACTTTCACTGTAGAGTTTTTGCCGAACGATTGTCCGATGGGATTCCCGAGCATATTGGACAGGATCGTATCCAGGACGCCTGCCGATTTTTGCGTTTGCGATTTACTCGCAGCCAGCAGGTTGTCGATGTGCTCATTTTGCTTTTCAAAATCTTTTTTCTCTTTTTCCGTACGGTCCCGGATATCATCGATGAGTTCTTCGGCATGATCGATCTGCTCACGGGTCTCATCCAGTTTTTCGCGAAGCGCTGTCGCCTGCGCATGAGACTGCTCGGCTGGCAGCTTCAATGCCTCTACCTGGAGCTTGTCCACCGGATTGGCCCAGGAAAAGGCAACGAGAAAGCCGAGAGCAGGCGCCAGCAAAAACGCAAAAAACCGGTTCACTTTACCAAGCACGCGCTGCATCCTCCAGTTTTTTCAACGAGGCTTTCAAATCGACGAGCTGCTTGTTCAACTGGTCAATCCGATCCTGGAGTGCTTCTTTCGTCTTATTGGTGCCGCCAATCGTCTCCCCTGTCAATTGCAAATCTTCTTCCAAATTGGACAGGCCGTCTTGTACGGTTTTCATTTCATCCTGTACTTGCGTCAGCTGTTCTCCTAGCGCAATCATTTGCTTCTGATTTTCTTCCTGTACCTGTTCGAAGCGTTCATTGACATATTGCTGCTGCTTGTCCAAGGTGTGGACAGCGAAGGCATATCCTGCATAGGCGAGGCCTACCCAAATGACGATGGTCGCAATTAGCGGCCACGGGGATTTCCTGCCTTCCGTCTGGGAGGGAACCAACGTCTGGAACAAACTCCGAAACAGTCCGGTTCTTTTGCGTCTCCCCTCCTGCGCTCCATTGGCGGGGAGCTGCAGTGTGGATGACGTGGTCGATTGAGCTCGTACAAATTTATCGCTCATCGGCTACCCCCTCCTTTCTTTTGACAAAGAGTGAGGTTTTATTATAACATGAAACATTTTTCGGCAAGCCTTTTGCGAAAAATTGTAAAAATTTAATCTCCTTCCCAAATGAAAGAGCTCCCTCAGAGAAAGAATCCCCCAGGAAGCTCTCGGTTCACTTCGACTTGGCCCTAACCATTCCGACTATCTCTCGGCAATCGCAGCTTTCATTTTCTCATCGAGCACACGGAAGGCATGCTGCAACACTTCTTTTGGAACGCCTCCATAATTATCCCCTACACTGACTTCGAAATAGCTGTTTTCCTCGTCGACGACCAGAATGGATGCGGTGAGACCGACGCCTGTTTCTTCGCAAACCGACAGAAAAACGGACTCCAGCTTTTCTTTTGACAGAGGCATGTGAACGTGGAACATGTTGGAGACAGGCACTTATGGACGCGTTTTGATTCCATGGCATTCATTGTAGAAGGCTGCCAGTTCTTTTGCCTGCTCATGATAAACAGGAAAGCGATCCTTCCTCAGCTCAAAGTAATAATCAGCGCTGAGAATGTACGGATACAGACTGATCAAATCTCCTCCATGGCGACGCTTCCAGACCTTCGCTTCTTTTGTAAATTCCTCATCCCCGGCCAGGATCGAGCCTGCGAGGCCGCCAATGCCTTTGTAAAAAGAGATGTACACGCTATCGAACAGCTCGCAGACTTCAGCTGCTGTTTTTTGGTAATACGGAAGAATTTCAAAGAGCCGCGCCCCATCCAGCTGCAGCTTGATCCCTTTTTCGCGGCAGTATTGGGAGATGGCGACCAGCTCCTCGTAATCGGGCAATTCTCCGCCAATCTCCCGCTGCGGAAGCTCCAGCAAAAGACATGCTACTTCATGATCCATGTTTTGCACGTCTTCGAGCCGAATCAACCTGTCTTTGTCAGCGAACAAGACGGATTCGATCAGATGCAGCTTTTTCAAGCCGTCCTCCTCATGAATCTCCAAGTGAGACAAGGGATGATAAGCCACCTTCTTCAACGATTTCTGATCACACCAGATGCGAAGCGCAATCTGTTGGGCCATCGTACCGCTGGGAAAGAACACCGCTGTCTCTTTTCCCAGAACAGCTGCCAGCTTTTTTTCAAACTCCTCAATGATGGTGCCCTTTCCATATATGTCACTTTCCAGGCTTCCATCCAGCTCTGCTAGTGCCCTTTGCAATACCTGAATATTTCGCGGGCCATGTCCCGGAATCTGGTAATTGCTTTGCTTGTACGCTTCTGTCAGCTGTTTTGCCATGCTCATCTCATCCCATTCCCTTCTGCTTCCATACCTCTTCGGGCATCCATTTTTCGAAACCACTCAATACTCTGACTATACACCTTTGTGGCTACCCGTACCTAGAAAAAAAACCGCCGTATCGGGCGGTTTTCGATCCTACGATCCCAGCTTCCAGTCTTTTTGCAAGTTCGCGTGCAATTGCTGCAAAAAGACAAGCGGATCTCCATTGACCACCGGTTCTTCCGGCAACCCCAGCTTTTTAGCCAACAGTCCTGCCAATTGGGTGGCGAGCTCCTTTCTTTTCTCTGGAGACAGAGAAGCTTGCCGCTGAATAAAAGAAGAAAGAAGCTGCCAATCTTCACGGGTGATCAAGCCCTTCTGCCTCTCATCCAGATCGAGCGCTCGCCCCTCTCCCATGATTGGCAATGCTTGCTGCTGCCCTTTTTTACGAGAGGGCCCTGTACTGGAGCTTTCAGCTACGACAATGGTGCCTGCTACGAGATCCCCCAGCCGTTTGTCCTGCGGATGAAAAAAGGAGATGATCGCGCCGAGGAAATACCCCATCGGCAGTCCATCCAAAATGCGAAACAGATTCCGAATCGCAGCCGCAATAAATGTAATCGGCTGGCCATTGTCCCGCATGACGCGCAGACTCATCATGCGCTTTCCGATCGTCTGACCGCGCCAGAAGGCCTCCAGAAGCAAAAAGTAGCCAAAATTGAATGCAAAGGCTAGCAGGATTACGATGGCGATCGCCAAATTTTCCGTTTCCAGGAAAAAATCATGATCTTTTCCAAATATGACTAGGCCGATCACGATGAATACAGTAAGATTAACCAAGAACAGAATGACGGTGTCGATCATCAGCGCAGCTGCCCGACTCCCCAAACCCGCTGTCTGAAAGCGGAGAAGCACATGCTCAGGAGTCACGACTGAAGCGCCACGCTCATGCTGATGTTGCGTCGGTTCATACATGTTCGTTTCATTCCCCCTCTTCATAACCTGTTGGACGGAGGCGTCATTCATGGATATTACCTCATTTTGGCATAGACACAAATCGGCTTGGGCTGAGCTGGAGCAATTGGTGGAACGCTTCACACGCCAGCCGCGGAAAATCAATGCGGATGAGATCAATCGTCTGACCCTGCTGTATAAAAAGACGTCGGCGCATCTCGCCTATATCCGCACCTTTCACCCGACCGATGAAGTGACTCTGTACCTGAACCTGCTTGTATCCCGCGCCCACAACCTGACATACAGGCAACAAGGGAGCAGCTGGTACCAGCTCAAGCATTTCTTTGGCCACCATCTCGTGCAGCTGGTGCAACAGCGAATGGGCTTCGTTGCAGTTGCTGCCTTGTTGTTCCTCATCGGCGGAGCTGCTGGCTTTGCCGCCGTCCTGGTGGACCCATTGAATGTGTATTACGTTTTGCCGCAAGGAATGGCCGAGCAAATCAACCCTGCACAGCTGGGAGAAGGGCACGAGTCTGTGAATAGCCCCGTCCTATCTACCATGATCATGACCAACAACATCAAAGTCGCCATGCTGGCTTTCGTCGGCGGGATTACCCTCGGGATCTTGCCCATTTACTTGCTGTTGTTCAACGGGCTGTTGGTAGGCGCACTCGCTGGGGTGTACGCGCTAGCCGGCAGCAGCTACGCATTCTGGGCCTACATTCTTCCCCATGGCGTCATCGAGCTGACCGCGATCTTTCTAGCAGGGGGAGCAGGTCTCCACATGGGATACCGCCTGCTCGTGCCAGGCCGGTATAACCGCAAGCATCAGTTTCTCATTGCTGCCAAACAGTCCGCTCAGCTGCTGCTCGCGACCCTGCCCCTGTTCGTCGTCGCAGGTCTCATTGAGGGGTACATCACGCCATCCAAGCTATCCTTGGAAACAAAGTATGGGGTAGCCCTCCTGACCTTGGTGATCCTTGCCGCCTGGTACTCATGGGGCCTAGCGCGACTGCGCCGCACTCACAATGCATCTCTCGACTTGATTTCCAAGTAAGTATTGACCAGCGTCACTGTCAGCTGATCGGCCGGTACGTCCAGCACCTGGATGCCCGCGCCGATCATTTTTTGTTGAAACGCCCGGCGATCCAGCTGGAATCGTTGGGCCAATGCTTTTACGAAAGCATTCTGGCTGCTCATTGTCGGCCCTTTGCTCCATCCATGGAGCAGGGGATCCGAGAGGCTCAGCAGCAGCAGCAAATGAGAACGCCGCAGTCTCCATAGATGCCCTCCCAATTGATCCTCCACCAGGTAGTTTTCCATATCGGAAAAGAGAACCATCAGACTTCTCTTCTTCTGCTGACGATGCAGGAATTCCAACGCTTTGGCTGGGTCCGATTCGACGAAGTCGCTGCGCAAATCGTACGTCGCCTCGAGCAGCACATGCAGGTGCCGCAGACCTTTCCCGGGCGGTATGTACGTTTTGATCACATTGGAGTAGACGAGCAGTGCGACCTGATCTCCCTGGCGCAATGCGACGGCAGCCAATGTCATGGCGGCTTCCAAGGTGGAATCCAGGCGCGTTCGACCGTTCCATTCCACTCCCATCAGCCTTCCGCAGTCAAGCAGGATCGTCACCACTTTTCCTTGCTCTGGACGGTATTGGTTGCTCATCAATCGCCGCGTCCGAGCAGAGGCAGACCAGTTGATCGTTCTCGGATCATCGTCATACCCGTATTCGCGGATGGCATGAAATTCAGAGCCTGCCCGGGTTCTTCTCAAGATTTTTTTCCCGTCGACGATCAGGCTGTCTTGAAGAGATGCCAAATAGCCTCGCACAGCGGACAAATCCGGGTAGACGCGGATGGCCTGTTCGGCCGAAAAGCGGCTTTGTCTCCACCACAGCCCTACCCTGCCCTGCCAACGCATGTACAACCAGCGAAACGTATACTCCCCCCGCTCAGTGGCACGCGTGGAATACAGAACCCCTCCCTCGGTGCTCTCCAATTTCCCGGCCAGCGGGCCTGCTTCCTCAAAGGAGAGGGGCAGGTCATCCCGAATGACATACGCCACTGCCTGGCCGCTGTTATTCTGCAATCGGATCTCAATGTGAAAGGACTGTCCGAGGTCCGTCTGCTCTGGCATCGTTCTATGCAGAGTCAAGTCCGCCTTTCGCGGAAGCGTAAACCAGTCGATCAAGCTGGCTAGAAAAATCAAGCCGTTATACATCCAAAACCCTAGATATCCCGTACCCAGCAAATGCCCTGCAACGGCAATCGGCGTACCTACTAACACCAATAGCAGGAGACGTTTCGACGGCAAGAGAAAACGATCTTGCAGGACATCAGCGAGGTACTGGAATAGCGGCCAGCGTCTCATCGATGATTTGGTCACTGGTACCTCCCTCCAACTCCACATGCGGCGACAGGATCAGCCGATGCCGCAGGGCAGGACGCGCCACTGTTTTCACATCGTCCGGCGTCACATACATCCGATTATCCAGGAGCGCCCATGCCTTACTCGCCTGCAGTACGGCAATACCGGCACGTGAGCTCGCCCCGAGCTGAAGACGGGTCGTTTCCCGCGTTTTGCGGATGAGTGTGGTGATGTAATCAAAAATGGATTCGGCTACCACGACTTCCTTCAGCTTTTTTCTTTCCTGCAACAGATCGGCTACAGAAAGGATCGGAGCAGGCAGCACCTCTTCCGCTTCTAACTGTACCGCATGCTGCTGAAGGATTTGCCTTTCATGCTCGTAAGACGGATACTGCATGTTGAGCTTGAACAAAAAGCGGTCCAGCTGGGCTTCCGGTAATACGTACGTCCCCTCGTACTCCACCGGATTCTGCGTGGCCACCACGAAGAACGGCTCCGGAAGCGGGTAGGTGGTACCCTGAATGGTCACTTGGTGTTCCTCCATGGCTTCAAGCAATGCCGCTTGTGTTTTGGGCGCTGTCCGATTAATTTCATCCGCCAAGAGCAACTGGGTGAAAACCGGTCCTTTGACAGTCTCGAACTGGTTGAGCTGCATGTTGAATACGACATGTCCGATAATGTCGCTAGGCATCATGTCCGGTGTAAACTGGACCCTTTTGCTCTCCCCTCCGATCAGCCGAGAGAGGGTACGTACCATCTTGGTCTTCCCGATGCCGGGAACTCCTTCCAGAAGCACATGCCCGCCGGCCAACAAAGCTGCCACCAGCAAGCGGACGTTTTGCCGTTGCCCGATCAGCTCTTTTTCCATATGTGCTAGCAATTGCTCCATCTCGTTTTCACTCCTTCTCCAAGCGCATGGTGATGTCGTCGATCAATAGACTGTCTTTGAGCAACTGCTTGGATGTGTATCGTTTCTCTGCCTTAGCCCATTCGATCCGTTCCAACAGGTTTGCGAGCTTCTCTACGTCAGGGCTGCTCCATTTGGTTCTTGCCAGACGAATGATCTCTGCCCGATCTGCCCGGCGGTGGACACCCCAGTGATCAAACAACAGCTGCCGCAGGAAGGCTTCCCTGTGCAAAAGAGCATCTTTGGCGAGGCTGCGTCTTTCGTACCAGCTTGACACGGCAAGCAGCGTCTCATCTCCTCGGCGTACCGTCCACTCCCGCAAGGTATAGACGGGACCGAATCGCTTCCCCTTCCACCAAATCCACAGCAAAAGCAGGATTCCTGCTTGCATGCAGCCTGCGATCAGCCACCCTGGATAAACAGCCAGCAAACCCGGATTCTGCTGCATGCCGTGGTGATATTCATCCATCCACAAAACGGACCATTTCTTTTGAAAATACGGCCAGATCGCCTCGAAATGGTTGTGCTTCAGGATGGTCTGGTTGGTCAACCACTCTGGCACGAGGAACAGCATCACGCTTCCCTCACCAGCCTGGATGCGACCTGCCAGAATACCGCGATCGTCGTACAGAAGCACTTCCAGAGCAGAGGAGGAATTGATCCGGTATGACGTCCGAGCTATTCCATATTGCCCATCTACGAGCTGCTGCCCCTTGATGTTCTTCTCCTGCGTGTTTTCATCGTCTTCCCATTCGGTCGTGGAAAACTGGAACGACTCCCACCCCTCGGGCTCATCTTCAAACACAATCAAGTCATTGCCTTCTTTTACCCAAGCGAACAGCTCTTCCTGCTCGCTGCCTGTCAAAGTGAGGGGTTCAACCATCACGAGCGCCTGACCTTCGCCTCTTGGCAGTGCACGCATCGGTTGTTTCCACTCCTTTACACGGTTCCCCTTCTCCTGGAGCAAGGTGGTCCATGCCTTTAGGCCATCAGGCTTTGCTGACGTCGAGACAAACGGTGGAGCATCTGGACCGTGCGGCTCGACCAATAACCACCCGCAAACAAGCAGGAGTAGAATGGCAATGGCGATTCCCACGCGATACGTGCGCAAGCTATCCATCCAGCCCCTCCTCTTCGCAGAACGTCTCCAGGTGCTTCAGCCGCTCCCAGAACCCTCGCTCATTCACTGCCTCTTTTCCGTACCACACCTGTTCGAAGATGCGGGCATTCATGCGAAACAGCTCTTCTGCCTGCGGCTGATTCAACTGGATTTCTTCTGCGTACTCCCAATTCGTTTTCCATGGCTCTACGCGAATCCATGCTCTTCGTTGCAGATAGATCAGAAGTGCGAGAAACAAAGAGCGTTCTCCATCACGCCATTCGTGGCGATTGCCAAAATCGCGTGCCTCTCGCAAATAATCGGAATAGGTACGGATTTTTTCTCCTTTGGTGAGGAAGGGCTGCCTGCGACGCTGTTCGTGGACCATCCTGCTCGACAACCAATACAAAAAGAATAGCAGGCCGATCACAAAAACCACGAGCACCACAGTCGATATGGTGCTTGCCGTCCCTTTTGGAAGCTGCCCCAGCTCGAACATTCGGGAGATCGCCTCTAGCAACGGCTTCAGCAGCTGGTACAGCCAATTCTCCTGACTGCCGTCGTGATGAGCGTATTCCTCTCGTGACAGGATCTCAGCCAGCCTTTCCTTGTCTTCCGTCCAAGGAAGTCCACTATTCATGGGAGGTCTCCGGGCTTTGGGCGGGTTCGGGAGCGATCGCTTGCTCTTTATCCATCTGCTGGTGAAGCATCGAGAACAAATCCGTTCCTTCTTTTCTTACACGAAGATCGAAGTAAGCGAGTGAGTAGACGATCAACATCCATGGCGTTAACAGGCAGGAGGCAACGAGCAGGATGAGTTGACTGATGACCGACACCCCCATCGAGGCAGTAATGACTGCCTGCAGACCGCCTGACAATACGGAGTACAGCACGATGAGCACCAAGTAAAGGCCGAAGAGTCGCCAAAAGTTGCCTTGGGTCAAACGCCAGCTCTTCCCGATCGCCACTCCGTCTCCTTCCAGCAGCGTATAAGGCAAGTAAAAGCCCCATCGGAGCATGAAAAAGCCAGGCACGACCATGATCACCAGTAAAAACAACACGTAGGCTATTACGAAAAAAATGGCAAATACGATCGGACCCACGCCGCTGTCTCCCTCAAACAGAGAGTCTAGCGTCGCCCCGGATACGAGCGTGAACAGGAAAAAGAACAGCGCGCAGACGAGCATGAATCCGAGGACAATCCCGATTATGACCAGCCCATATACTATGGTGGCACCTACTAACGGCCAAAAACGGCGAAACGATTGCTTCAACGCATCTCTGATGCCGAGTTCTTTTCCTTCGATGGCGGCTTTGGTCAATAAAATGACCCCCGACAGCAATTGCGGGTACGCGCCGAATGACATCAGCGGCAATACGACCAGCAAGTACAGCAGCAGGAAGCCGATTTGATCTGTTGCAACGGCTTCTTCTGCTGCGAACCGGCTGGCCATCGATTCCCAAAAATCAGAACCGTCCGTATCCTGTACGAAGAAAGACATGCTGCCTAGATCAAAAATGAGGATATCCTGCAAAAGCAAAAACGGACCGAACAGCATCAGGGTCATCAGAAAAAAAGCGCCAAAATGCTGACGATACACTTCAAAGCTGCGGTCCAACAGCTTCCCTACTCCCATGGGAGCGAGCGGCGTTTGATTCATGCCGAAACCTCCATGTTTCTTTTTTTGAGATTACCTGAATCATTATACATGATTTTCCATTTGTTTTTAGGAAAACTTGGGATATCTTCAGATCAAACGTGATTTTTCCTGCCCCATTTTCTCCTGCCCGGGTATTTGTCCATGACAGTCCCTCCTGCGCTGAATATGATAATACATGTCTAGAGGGAGGTGTCTTTTGCAAATGGCCAGAGCAGCTCGAAATAGAACACGTGCCAAGGCTACGAGAGCCAGTGCCCGCAGACTCGGCCTTTCGAGAAGAAGCCTGAGACAATTGCTTCGGTTCATCGTGCGTGCTCCAAAGGTTCACGTCTCCACACCGGCTCCCCAGGTTTCGGTTTCGTCACCCGTTCCCCAGGTACAAGTAGAAGCACCGTCCGTGAATATTCAGGCTCCCAAACCGATCGTGATTCCTGCACCGATCGTTCAAGTGGAAGTGGAAGCCGAAGAGCGCGCAGAGGAAGCCAGCATGAATGGTCTTCGCAAAGAACTGAAAAAATGTATGAAACAAAACCAGACCATCGAACTCCTTCTCGAATCAGACTGGGGACCCGATAACCGCAAATACCGGATAGGAAGTCTTGTCCGAGTCGAGGAAGGCATGGTTGAACTGCGTACGAGCGCTTCCCTCGACATGAGCGGAAGCAGCATCTTGATCCCTCTCAACCGGATTGTGGCCGTCATACCCAACCTGCAGCTTTCTGTAGAAGGACTGGAATCAAACGAGGCCGAGGAGGACATGGAGCAAACCCTTTCTCTGCATTGGCCATCCGATGCTGAAGAATCCTTGGATCGCCGTCTTGCATCAGGTTAAAGCTTTTTTGGCTCGGGGGCGTGGTCGTGAGGGAACCGCCCCCTCATCCAATACCGAGGGCTTTTCCTAGGCGCGGACAAGCCCTCACCGCTATCGTCCTGCTTGTCCCTTTCGTGTCATAAAAAGATTGTCTCGCTGTAGTCAGCCAGACAACCCCCATTGACCATTCGACTCCTTGCTGAATTACTCTTGAGCCTGAATCCCTTTCCAAACCTCCAATACTTCACTGGCGACCCGATTCCAGGTGAATCGATCCTCCGCCAACTTCCTTCCGACACTTCCCATTTTCCTTTGCAGATCACGGCTCGCGAGCAGTTTGCCCAGCTGGTCAGCAAAGGCACGTGGATTCTCCGGTTCTTCCACCAGAAAGCCGTTTCCTCCAATGATGACCTCTGCATTGCCTCCCCGCTTGGTCGTCACAAATGGCAGTCCTGCCGCCATCGCTTCGTAATGGACCCTTGCCAAAGGCTCCTCCCATTGGGAAGGACACACGAAGATATCCCCCGTCCAAAACCATTGGTGAATCTGCTCGGCATTGACATATCCTGTAGTGATGACCGGAATGGGTGATCGATCGGCAAGAGACCGCACATAAGCGACATAGTCGCTTATTTTATCGACACCGTACCAGGCTCCGCCCACGAGGACGAGAGCAATATCGGAATGCTGGGCATGCAGTTCATTCATCGCCCTCACCAAGATGTCTGCCCCTTTTTTCGGAGTCAGTCTCCCTACAAACAAGATCACCTGTCTGTTTCCGAGATTGTGCATGGCCCTTAGCTCTTGCCTGACCTGCCGGGCTGATTGGGATTTTTCCCATGGCACGAACGTTTGCAAATCGACTCCCGAATAAATGGTGCGGAGCTTGCCGGCAGATTCAGGATAAAGCGACTGAATGACTCGCCCTACGTAATCGCTGATGGTGATGATCCGATCCGTCATCGCGACCGTTTTGGCTGCATCCTGCGGGTCGATCTTCGCATGATCGAACATATCGTTGTGCATGCTGAGGACGATTCTTGCATTCGGGCAGACTTCCTTTATGAGCGGCACCAATTTCGGCCGGTTAAACACGTGGATGAGATCGTAGGATTGGGTGCGTAAAAACTGGATGACTTGTTCTGCATATGTCTCAAAAACGCCTTGCCCGTCAACCCTCACATACCGTACGTTGCGCACTCTCTCATCTGTCGCAAGGGAAGGGTCGGTCGTTCCGAGTACAGTCAAGTCATGATGTTGACCCAAAACATCGACGATTCCCGCTATATAGGTCTGGATGGCGCCGCCGCGGACGGGAGGGACGGGCAATTTTTCCGTACAGATCATGACTACCTTCATCCGAATTCTCCTTTCCTCGTACGGCTCATCGCACGCCTCTTGACTTTACCCCTTTTTTCGCACTCGAACTATACGCTGCCTGTTTGCTCATTTTCCTACTTGGTGCAGCGACCTTGGTGAACGTGCGCTTGATGCTTGACGAAGCCGCTTGATTCGTTTTATTTCCGCTAGTTGTTGTTCGTCTGACGGAATTCGCAGCCTGTTTTGCAGTCGATTTGTTCCCCTCTTTTGCTGCCTGCTTTGTCTGCTTGGCTTTTCGCTGCTGATAAGTTGTGAGTTTAGCCGAAGCGTTCTTCCTTTTCTTTTGTGCTTCCTGTTTGATTTGCGCAAGAGTTGTCGTTTTTTTCCTGGCGGTGGAAGTTCTCGCACTCGTTGTTTTCTTCCGTACCGCCTTCTTTTTCACAGAGGTCTGTTTGGCAAGATGAGGGGCGAGATCAATGACATTTTGGGAAGACGTCCTGCGAGTTTTCGTCGTGCTTTCTTCCGAGTAATGGTTCACTTGCTGGTCGGTTGATCCAGCCGTAGTTTTGCTCTTTCCGGCCTTTTGAGGATCGATTGTCACGAGCTTTGCTTTTCGAGCTGTAGATTTGGATTCGTCTTTGGCTGTTTTTGCCTCTGTAGCTGCTTTTGCTTCTTTGGCTGACTTTTCATCTTTGACAGACTTCGCTACTTTTTCTGCCTTTGCATTTTTGGCTGACTTTCCTTTATATGCAATGGAATTGGATTCATTTGCTTCGTGTCCAGATGATTTCGCGTCTTTTTGTCCTTTACTTGTTTTGTTATCGGATGCCCCGGAATTGGCCAGAGAGCCTTTGGCATCTGCATCCGCAGCTATGATGCGATCATCTGCAACCGATTTCGATAGCTTTTT
Organism: Brevibacillus choshinensis; assembly: GCF_016811915.1. Lineage (NCBI taxonomy): Bacteria > Bacillati > Bacillota > Bacilli > Caryophanales > Paenibacillaceae > Brevibacillus > Brevibacillus choshinensis. The sequence continues at coordinate 3,692,280 of NZ_CP069127.1, forward strand.
CTTTTTGACTGTGACTTTTTCCGTTCTTTTTTCTCTCGATACGGACGTTTCCTCAGATGTGGCTGCCTTTTGCGGTTGCAGGCCCCAACTGGTTTCATCCCACTTGCTGCTCTCGGAAGGCACTCGCTGCGGTTCCACTGCTGCGGCCAGCTGCTCGTAATTGCTTGCCTTGTATTTCCCCTTGTCAGCAGCAAGCTCTGCCAGGGCTTGGGCTTTTGATTGGTCAGTCGCGACCACCCGCTGCAGAATGTCCTCTGCTTCCGTATTCAAGAAGGTGAGGGGGTCGAAAAACATTTCCTTCAAGTGCTTGTAAAATTCATTCGGGACCGCCATATCGATCAGGAGGACCTCGTAGGACTCGGCATCGAGAGGATTCGCTTGATGATACGCATCGATCATGCCGCGCATCCATGTCAAATCCCAGACCCCCATATCGTCCATCGTGCTCGTGATCAATTTGCGCAGATCCCGAAACGGCAAGTCGTATGATACACCGTCCAAATCGATTACCCACAGCCCGCCGGGACCATTCTGTCCGTTTGACCATCCGTAATCCTGGTGCACAAGCCCCCAATGAGGTTCACCCATTGCAACCATTCGCGGGTATGCGGAAGCATTCAACCGATTCAATGCCTCCACTGCCTGCTGTTCGTACTGATCGACGACGGCGAGGATGGATGGACTAGCGACAGTATCGGTGTACGCCTTGGCCATCTCTCTCATCCAACCGATCTTCTTAGCAATCTTTTGATAATAGTTGGGCCATCGATACAATCGGGAGGAGTTTTTCGCGCCAAACGGAGGCACGTACCCTTTGGTGTGCCGGTGGAATTCACCGAGCCCGTAGCACAACTCCTGTGCGCCTATCAAATCCACCTTCGTGGCAGGCGTAAGATCGATCCAGTCCGTAACAATCCAAAGCTTACCGCCCATTTCCACGAATAGCTTGCCGTCTTTCGCCGGAATCAAAGCAGGCACCCGTGCGCCTTGCCGAACCACATACTCTTGCAGTCCCACACTGAACAAGCTGCGCTCTGGATTGCGATGCAGGAGTTTGAGACTGCGAGGCCCTTTATCTGTCTCGATCCGCCAGATGGCTCCACCTTTATCTGGCTTGGAAGTAATCAGCGTACGAGAAGTAACGGTCATATCGTATTGCTTGATGACCTGCTCCGCTATCGCATCTACTTCTGGCGGCACCGTCAAATCCCAATCCAAAGGAGTCGGCTCAGAACCTATGCGAGTATCCCACGGTGTAATCAGAAACTGTTCCATTCCATTCCCCCCGCGGTCCAATTTCAAAATTCCTTACGAATTCTTAATAAACTATTCGTTCTATTTTGAACAGGAAACGGACAAATATCCATACGAGATAAGTCAAATAAAAGGGGGGCTTGGGCTGTATCGACATACAGACCAAGCCCCCTTGCCAGAGCTTCCTTCTTTTTCAAAGCATCAAGAGCTCTCTAATCTCTTGTTCCGTCAAACTGGACAACGCTTCTTGTCCTGGTTGGATCACTTCCTGGATGAGGTTCTTCTTTTTTTGTTGAAGCTCAAACATTTTCTCTTCCACAGTGCCTTCTGCGACGAGCCGGATGACTTGCACCACATTTTTTTGCCCGATGCGGTGCGCCCGGTCTGCTGCCTGCTCCTCGACCGCAGGATTCCACCACAGATCGTACAGAATGACCGTGTCCGCCCCCGTCAGATTCAATCCCGTACCGCCTGCCTTGAGTGAGGCGAGAAACAGATCCCTCTCCCCTTCATTAAACCGATTGCACAGCTCCACCCTCGTCGCTGCCGGAGTGTCTCCATCCAGATAGAAAAACGGAACTCCGCTGTAGCCCACCTCCCGCCCGATCCGTTCGAGCATTTTTGTAAATTGCGAGAATAACAATACACGTCTGCCGGAGTTTCGGCATTCCTCCAAGATTTCCATCAATTGCTCGAATTTGGCCGAGCCCCCTTCATAGTCATCCACAAAGAGCGCTGGATGGCAGCATAGCTGGCGGAGCCTCGTCAAGCCGGCTAGGATCTTGATTCGGTTTTGGTGAAAGGTTTCTTTATCCAGATGCTTCAATGTTTCCTGCTGCAGCTTTGCCAAATAGGCCACATAGAGCTTTTTCTGTTCCGGCAGGAGCGCGCTGGCCTGAAGGGTCTCAATCTTTTCGGGAAGCTCCCGCAAGACATCGGTCTTTACTCTTCTCAGCAAGAAGGGGCGTACCCTTTTGGCCACCGCTTCTCTGGAGAGCTCGTGAAAGGCTTTTCGGGCAGGAAAAAGACCCGGGAATACCGCATCGTAAATGGACCACAGCTCGTCCAAACCATTTTCTACAGGTGTACCTGTGAGGGCAAATCGATATCCTGCAGGAATCCCTTTTACCGCATGTGCGGTCTGAGTCGTGTGGTTCTTGAAAGCCTGCGCCTCGTCCAAAATGAGCGTATGAAAGGAACTCTCTTCATAAGCACCGAAATCTCTGCGCAGCAAGGGGTAGGACGTGATCACGACGTCAACCTCTGACACCTTCTTTAGGATCTCTAACCGTTCGTCTTTGGTGCCGTCCGCGATGACTGCTCGGACGTCGGGAGCAAACTTCTTCAGTTCATTGCGCCAGTTGTACACGAGAGAAGCCGGCGAGACAATCAAGGCAGGCTGCTTGCGCTCTCTGATTTCAGGCAGGACGGACACGAGAAAGGCGATGCTCTGGACGGTTTTTCCAAGCCCCATATCATCAGCCAGCACTCCGCCGAAATGGTAGTGGGCGAGCGTCTTCAGCCATTGATACCCGTACACCTGATAGTCGCGCAGGACATTTTCCAAGCTCTTGGGTACCGGAAAGTCCAGGTTATCCGGATTGCGCATGTTATCGAGGAGTCTGCGAAACGCTTTTCCCACAGTGATTGCAGTACCTCTGCTATCGGTATCCATCATCGTAAGTCCACGAACGACAGGCAGGCGCAGCTCCGCACCTTGGACATCCTTCCCGCGTATCCCCATCTCATTCATGAAGCGTCGGATATCCTCGAAACCCGTGCCTTCGAGTGGGAGCATCGCACCGTTCGGGAGTCGGTAGTACGTTCTCTTTTCCTCCAGGGATCGAAGCACCCCTCGAATCTCCGACTCCGGTATTCCATCTATATCGAATTTGCATTCCAGCCAATTCATTTGCTCGTCGATATCCACCCTGATCTTCGGCGGACTGGCAGCCGGCTCCAATCTGACTTTGACTGCCGTGGTTGCATAGACCTTTACCAGCTTTTCCAGCTGAGGCACCATCCGATACAGAAAGTCGAATTCCGCTTCTTCATCTTCCATGTAATAACCTGATTCCGTACGGGTAAAGGCACTCCTCTCCATCAGCTCCAGGATTTGCCGCTCCCGCTCTCCCTCCCGCATGATAATCAAGTCCGTACCACGGGCCTGTGAGGCATCCTCCAGCGGATTCAAAACGATATCGCCGTATTGGAATTCGAGACCAGCCAGCAGTCGATCCCTGATTCGGTCCAAATACAGTCTTGCCTGAAGCTGTGTTCGGACCAAACGGGAGGATACAGATGGAGTGATGTCCACATTTCCGACTTTCATCAGCTCAGGAACAACTTGCACCATAAAAGGTTCCATCTGCTCCTGCGAGATTTGAAGGTCGTTTTTGCGTGATACGGACAACATGCTTTTTAGCTGAGAGAGGCGATGGCTCATCACAGGCGACAGCTTGTGCAATTTCCCTGCAGCAACGGCTACGCCGTAAGACTCCATAACGGTCACGTGCTCCAGGCCCTCTATTGCCATTTGGTAGTGGTCGTCGGAACGTCCTTTGTCAAACGAAAAATGCAGCGGCAAAGGCTCGTCTGAATAAGTGATCCCTTCGTGTGCCTCCTCAAAGCTCACATAGCGCGCATGCTGCAGGGACTGCTGCAGCTTTTCCCACGAGACAGGAGGTACGAGCAGGGTCCGCGTCTCATGATCGCGATTTGGAATGGACGAGCGCGAAGAAGTCTCCCGGTACATTTTTTCGTTCTGATAAATGTCCATCAGCATTCTCAGAGCTTCCTCGTCTTCCTTGGCGAAGCAATGGATCGCGGGATCGTACGTAAAATGGCTGGAGAACTCATAGGGCTTTCCCCGCTCGATCCCCTCCAGAAAATCTTTTATTTTCTTCACAATGTACCGTCGCTTCAAGCCTATCCGAAGCTCGATTCCAAACATGTGCTTGTGGTAGCCATATGTGACCACTTTGCATACGAACTCTGCTTCCAGAGGCGTTCTGGTGTCAAAACGGGTTCGCAAGGGTTTGATCGACGGTGCTGCAAACAGCCCTAGCACATCGCTCGTCAATTGTTTATCGAATGCGGAATGGACACGATCACCTCTGCCTGTCTCGTCAGATCCCGCTAAAACTGGAGTCCTGCCATCCAGATCAAGCTCGTGTATGGCAATGAGAACGGCAGCGATATGCTGACAATCCTGATGGTAGGAATTCAGCGTCGGGCACGTGCAAGTCGCTTCCATCCCATCTTCATCCCAATCGATGGTGACGTGATGACTGACATGGGCACTTCCTTTGACAGTCGCTTCATAGCTCGGGCGATACGGATTGTAATCCGTGAAACTCACTTTTCTGGCACGATGGTACGCCTTTCCTTTTTCATAGGAAATTTTGCCGCATCGCTGCAAAATGATGCGGTGGGTCAATTGAACGTTCATGGAAATTTCCTTTCTTTTTCAAACGGGTGCCGAGTTTACTCATTTCTTCTATGATAACAGATCACGTCCATCTCCCACTATGTAATAAAGAAAGGAATGCGTCATAAACGCATCCCTTCCCTTCTTAGTAAGAGCTTCACCGATTACTGATCTTCGTCTTCCAAGCCTTCGTCCTCTGAAGATTCGTCTTCGTCCTCTTCATCCTCTTCATCTTCTCCGTCTTCAAAAATAGGCTCATTATCTCCAACAAAGATCCATTTCTTCTTGGTTCCGTCTTCATACTCGATTTTGACCTCAATCTCTTCGATACCTTCGTCATTACCGACTTCATCTCTCAAATACTTCAACCACTGCAGCCCCATGACTGACACCTCCTGGTACTGGATGATCTCACATTTGAATCGTCAGCGATGTCACCGTTGACTTTGATATGGTATGACGGATGTCTTCTGGTTGTATGTGCAGCTGTCCCACCTTCCCATTTGATTTACACCCAACTTCTTGTTTGAAGCGCTCGCTTCTGCGTTACATAAATGGAAAGAGACTGGACAAACTTTCATGGACAACGTAAGTTAGCACAAGAAAAGGACGTGAAGTATGATGGACAAGCTGATTGCAAAGCTGCCAAAGCAAAAGCATCGGATATCTCGCTGGCAACTGATTGGCATATGCCTGATGCTGTTGGTGCTCTCACCGATTCACTCCGCCCTCGCCGTATCGGATCATCCCTATCACTTTGGTTTCAAGAAAAGCAAAAACGGACAGCTGCCCTCCATCAGCGAAGAAGGATTCAAAGGCATTGTGGATCGGCATGGCGCTGTCTTTTTAGGGGACACGACAAAAAAGGAATTGTACTTAACCTTTGACAATGGCTACGAAAATGGCTATACCGGTGCGATCTTAGACACCCTTCTCTTGCGAAAGGTGCCTGCTATCTTTTTTGTCACAGGCCATTATGTGAAGGATCAGCCTGAACTGCTGAAGCGAATGGCTGCTGAAGGGCATTTGATCGGGAATCACTCTTGGAGCCATCCGGATATGACCACGATTCCAAATGCGAAAGTCAAAGAGGAGCTCACGAAAGTAAAAGATGCCGTGGCGCAAGTGGCCGGTCAAAAGGAGATGCGCTATTTGCGTCCTCCTCGCGGCATCTTCAGTGATCGCACCTTGGCTGCCTCCAAGGAATTGGGCTACACCAACGTCTTTTGGTCCGTGGCCTATCGCGATTGGGATACCAAGGTGCAGCACGGCTGGAAGTACGCCTACGACAACGTCATGTCGCAATTGCATCCGGGGGCCGTCATCTTGCTGCATTCCGTCTCCAAGGACAATGCGGATGCGCTCGGGGCCATCATCGACGAAGCACGCAAGCAGGGCTACGAATTTAAATCGCTGGATCAGCTCCCTCCCCGCTGAGCCCGGACAGCAAAAAACTCCCGCTCAACCAACGCAGTCGTGGTCGCGGGAGTTTTTTTCAACCGTCCATGGGTCAGTTCTTATTCTCTGTCCAGCAAGGACGCTCCGGCAATGCCTGGATGTGTCATTTCAAACGGATCGAGAATCAGATCCAGTTCTTCTTCTGTCAAAACGTTGTACTGGAGGCACAATTCCCGTACAGATTTGCCAGTCAAAATCGCTTCACGCGCGATACGAGCAGCTGTTTCATACCCCAGATGCGGGTTCACTGCCGTAATGACACCTACGCTCTTTTCTACATATTCTTTCATTCGCTCGCGGTTGGCTTCGATGCCTGACAAGCAGTGCTGGGTGAAGACGCGGAACGCATTATCCATGATGCTGATCGATTGCAGCAGATTGAAGACCAGTACCGGCTCCATTACGTTCAATTCCAGCTGGCCTGCCTCGGAAGCCAGACAAATGGTGTGGTCATTTCCGATTACTTGGAACGCAACTTGGTTAATGACTTCTGCCATCACCGGATTGACCTTACCTGGCATGATCGAAGAACCAGGCTGACGTGCTGGCAAGGAAATCTCACCGAGCCCGGCACGTGGACCGGATGCCATCAGACGCAAATCGTTTGCCACTTTGGACATGTTCATCATGCAAACCTTCAGCGCAGCGGATACCTCTGTATATGCGTCCGTGTTTTGCGTCGCATCCACCAGGTGTTCTGCCCCTGTCAGAGGGAAGCCTGTGATGTCTGCCAATTGCTGCACAACGGTCGTGATGTAGCGCGGATCGGCATTCAATCCAGTACCGACTGCCGTAGCTCCCATGTTCACTTCGTAGAGATGCTGGCGGGACTGCTTGATGCGCTTGATGTCGCGCTCCAGCACCCGACGATAGGCTTCGAATTCTTGTCCCAGACGAATCGGCACCGCGTCCTGAAGGTGGGTACGGCCCATTTTGATCACATCGTCAAATTCGTGTGCTTTTTGACCGAAGACATCATGCATGTCCTCCATGGTCACCAGAAGTTTTTCCAAAAGATCCAGGGTGGCGATATGGATCGCTGTCGGGAATGCATCGTTTGTAGATTGAGACATATTGACATGGGTATTTGGGCTGAGGTGGAAGTAATCCCCTTTTTTCTCCCCCAAAATTTCCAACCCACGATTTGCGATCACTTCGTTGGCATTCATGTTGATGGATGTACCTGCTCCGCCCTGAATCGGGTCAACGATGAACTGATCATGCCATTTTCCTTCGATGATTTCCTGTGCAGCGCTTACAATTGCGTTACCCAAGCGTGGATTCAGCCTGGAAACTTCCATGTTGGCGATTGCTGCCGCTTTTTTTACCATCGCCATGGCGTTGATCAGGGATGAGTGCAGACGGTAGCCCGTAATCGGAAAGTTCTCCGTTGCACGCATAGTTTGAACACCGTAATAGGCATGTACAGGAATTTCTTTTTCACCGAGAAAATCCTTTTCAATTCGATACGTTTGTTCTGACATTCTTTTTCGACCAGCTTTCTGCGATTAGTGGATGAAGCTACGTCTCCATTCTAACATAGAAATGTCGTTGTGAACGCCTTTGGAACACTATCGCTTGTTTTCGCGTCTTAGTAAGTAAGAAAACTGCTGATCAACTCGACAGAAAAGAGGGATTTCATGAAAAAGGTTTCGATGCTTTTACTAACGGTCTTCTTGCTGCAAGGATGCACCAGCCAAAGCTCACCCACGCCTCCTGCCGATACTGAAAAACCGCCGGTTGCCGCACCACCGCAGACGCCCACACCCGCTCCCCAGCAGCCGCCGGCCACGACACAGCCCGAGCCAGCTCCGGAGCAGAAGCCCGGCGATCAACAACCACCGGACTCCTACTCCAACGATATTTTCAAAGATGTGACCGTGAAAAAAACCGGCACAGACACATTTGAAGTCACAGGCAAGGCGCAAGTATTCGAAGGAGTCGTAAGCTATGTCGTTGAGGATGGCCACAATGAGCTCACCAAAGGATCCTTTCAGACTTCCGCCGGGGCACCGGCCTGGGGCGACTTTTCTCATACGATCAACGTGAAAAAAGCGGAAGCCAACAGCACACTCACTCTGATCCTGTTTGAAACGAGCATGAAAGACGGAAGCAGACGGATGGAGCTGATCGTTCCACTGCCTGAGAAGTAAATTACCTCTCCTAATAAGAACCCCCTGACCTACCATTTGGATGGCATGATCAGGGGGTCTTTTTACGCGTTTATTTTCTCGCCCGTTTGCTGCACCTGTTTCTTTTTCGCGATCTGATTCGCTGCCAGCGTGATGAGGAGCGAGCATAGCAAGCCGCTTGCCATCGCTGCGATAAAGCCCAGCATGTTGTTGGACAGAAGCGGAGCCATGACCGATGGTACGTAAGCGGTTCCCCGAACATCGAAGACGCCCACCATCATCCCTGCAATCCCAGATGACACTATGGCACCCGCGAACACCAACTTATTGGAGAACATAAAGGGATAGGCCGCTTCCACAAACGTCCCAAAGCCCATATTGATGAGAAAGCCAGGTGTCGCGACAGTCGCTTCACTCTTTTCGCGCGGTGATATGATATTCGCCAGGGTGATCCCTGCCGATACCATGACCAACCCCACCATGTCGACCGCCCCTAAGAAGCTGTTCCCTGTCTTCTCCATTTCCAGCAAGACAATGGGGAGAATGGCTGCATGATAGACTCCCCCGATGATCGCCGGCCAAATGAGCAAGCCTGCGATCAAGCCCGCCAGAGCTGGGCTGTAGGAGACTGCCCCTTCGATGAGCACTTTGACCCACTCCCCCGCCTGGAGGGCAATCGGCGCCAGCAGGTAGTACACGATCAAGCCTGCTGCCAAACCGGATACGCCACCTGCAATGATATTGACCGTGGTAGTCGGGAATTTCCACTCAATGCATTTGCGAAAGAGCACGTTGACGAGCAGCCCTGCTCCGATCCCGCCAATCATTCCCCCGATGATTCCGCCATCTGTGGACAAAATGCCTGCCAGCACACCCGCTACGACCGACACTTCCTCCATGTCTGACACCTGCTTGGCCGCAATCGCTGCAATCACAACCGGCAAGGCTTTGATCAACACATCGAAGACTCCGCTGAGCATGTCCAGCCCCGGAATTTTGCTGAGGGCCAGGACTAACGCCAAGGCAATGAACCCCGGAAGCGAGGACATCATGATTCCGCGAATGTTGATCCGTTTCCACGGCTTGTCAGATGCGGCTCCTGCTTGCGCGGCATCTCCAATCATCGGGCGGTAGGTTATTCCCCAATGCTTGGCAAAAGCGGTGACAAAGCTGATTGCACGCGTCCGGTTGGTTGTACCCGTCGTGCCCGAAGTCAATAGGACATGAGCTCCTTTGGCACTGATGAGCGCCATTGAAGTCCCGCCCGTCCCTACGATGGGCACTTTCTTCTCGACCGCCGCATTCACGACTTTTTCATTGGCCCCATTCGGATCTGCACTCATGCTGATCATCCCGTCTATCTGGCCGTTTTGCAGCGCAAGTGCCAGTGCCTCATCCGTGCCCCGGACCCACTCGTTGCATGCCTCCAGAGTACCCGTATAGGATACAACGGGTGTCCCGGATTCCGCATCCAAGCAATACACTTCTGCATGTGTCCCTTTTCCTGCCGTATCCATGGAGCCTCGCGCTGCAATAAATTGGATCCCGGCGATTTCCACCCCAGCTGCTTTTGCCTGCGTTCGTATTTCACCCAACAGCTTTTGCGGGTCTTTCCCTCCTAAATTGTACAGGTTTCCCCCACTGCTCCCAATGATGATGATCCGTCTCATATGAATTCGTTCCCTTCTTTACGCTACGGTAAAGCGTTACCTTGATAATTGATTATAACTTTACTTTAGTGAAGCGAGAAGGGAAATTCAATACTTTCTGTCTATTTCTTTTCAAAAACACCCCATTCCCTCGTACGTAATTCTACATTGTGGTATTCATGGTATAATTTAGTCGGTTATTCTTTTGGGTCATTTTCTGAAAAGCCGTACCCCTCTCCGCATGCGAAGAGGGGTACGTGAGAATCCTTATTCTGAAATGGTGCGGGGCTGCCTGGTGCCCTTCCTCATGTTGTTACTTTTGATCGGCTTGTTCTTCTTTGTAGCATTCGATGCAAAGAGCACCGTTGTTCTCAATTTCGTACTCCGTCAAGCGGGCTTGGCACGATTTACATTGTTTTTCCGTTAATACCAAGTTCAAGACTATATCTCCTCTCATTGATGTACATTGGTCTAGTCTCATTATAACGCACCGATTCAATGGAACCAGTAGCTTTGTGTTAAAATTTCGTGAATTCTTTTAATAAACGCTCAATTCCCAAATGGAGGATACGATGACCTCACCGAATTTCGCCTATACGATTACCACTGCTCCTTTTCAATTATTTTCAGCCAGTCACCTGATCAGCCTGCTCGTTTTCTTTGCGCTTCTCGGGCTTCTTTGTGTGCTCCGCCAAAAGCTTCGGGCTCCCATCGTCGACCCAATCGCACGATGGAGCCTCGCAGGTGTACTCGCCCTGTCTGAAATCAGCTTTCACTGGTGGCATCTTGCCATGGGCACGTGGTCCCTGCGCGAGTCATTGCCCTTGCAGCTTTGCAGTGTCACACTGATTTTGTCCATTTTCATGCTGGCGACCAGCAGCTACCGTCTTTTCGAGATCACTTTTTTTGCCGGGATCGCTGGTGCTGGGATTGCGCTTCTAACTCCAGAGCTGTTTTACCCGTTCCCGCATTTTCGTTTCTTTCACTTTTTTGTGGCTCATGAAGGAATCGTCCTGGCTTGCCTATACATGTCTTGGGTCAAAGGATATCGTCCCACCTTTTCATCCGTATGGAAATCGATGCTGACCCTCAACGCTTTATTGCTGATTGCCCTTCCCGTCAATCGCTGGACGGGGGGAAATTACCTCTTTGTCTCACACAAACCGCAGCAGGCGGGATTGATGGATTTTCTGGGACCATACCCCTGGTACATCCTCTCCCTTGAGGGCGTGGCCTTTCTCTTTTTCACCCTCCTTTACTTGCCGTTTTGGTACGGGAACCGCGTCAGCGCGCACCGTCAATCACTGGATGCCTGAAAGAAGGTGGAACTTTGCCCCTCACCTCCATTGAACTAGGCGAATATCATGGCGATATCGAGTGATCAATGGAGGGATTGGTTTTGTACCCGATTTACCCCTATTACGGTTTTCGAACCAAGTGTGAAGAGCAGCCCATCTCCTTTCCTGCCCAGCATCAGGACCGACAGCCTGGCATGGAATATTTGATGGTGCCGCGTCCGATATACGACAATCCTGGCTATGCGGGCAGCGGAAAGCTGAAAGGCAAAGTGGCGATCATTACGGGAGGTGACAGCGGGATTGGTCGTGCAGTCGCCGTCGCCTTTGCCAAAGAAGGCGCAGACGTCGCGATTCCCTATCTCGATGAGCACATCGATGCAGAAGAAACCAGGCAAGTAGTGGAAGGGTACGGAGCACGCTGCCTGCTTTTGCCAGGCGATTTGCGGGATGATGAATGGTGTCGCGTGGTCGTGGCAAGAACGATCGCCGCTTACGGAAAAGTAGATGTGCTCGTCATCAATCAGGGCGTACAGTTTCCGCAAACGAGCATTCTTTCAATCAGCCGCCAGCAGCTGGAGGATACGTTTCGGACGAATATCTACCCCCACTTTTTCCTTACGCAGGCAGCGCTCCCCTATTTGCAATGCGGCAGCTCCATCATCAGCACCACGTCGGTAACGGCTTACGCGGGACATTCACTGCTTGTCGACTATTCGGCTACCAAAGGAGCCATCGTTTCTTTCACCCGTTCCCTGTCGCTTCAGCTTGTCGATTCCGGGATCCGAGTCAATGCAGTTGCACCTGGGCCTATCTGGACACCTTTGCAAGTCTCCAGCTACACCGCAGAGTACATCACGACGCTTGGGACAGATACACCCATGCGCCGTGCAGGCCAGCCTTTCGAATTAGCTCCGACCTATGTATACCTGGCTTCGGACGATTCCGGATATGTGACAGGCCAAGTGCTCCATGTGAACGGAGGAACGATGACGGAGACTTAGAAAAACGAACACCTCACCCGCTTACTGTGGTGAGGTGTTTTCACGTACCCAGGTGGTGACGCAATCGAAAAATCTGCGCGATGCGGGCGATAAGTGTGCCATCGAAGGAACAGCAACCCCGAGGGAGCGGAAATGATCACCCTCGAGCGGGACCGCTCGGATGTTCGGCGGCAGGCGAAACAGGATCATCTCCGGCAGAATGCTAATGCCAAGGCCGCTCTGCACCATGGCAATGATGGCGTGATCGTCCCCCAGCTCATACTTGACCTTTGGAGCAAATCTGGCTTTTCGGAAGATGCGCTGAATATCATTGTCACAGCCGGTCTTTGGCATGATGAAGGTTTCCTGCTGAAGCTGGCTGATCGGCACCGATTCTTTGAGGGAAACAGGATGATCGTCCGTCACGATTACCATCATCCGGTCCTGATGCAGCGGTGCCGCCTCCAGCGTCTCGGAAGTCGGCAGCGAAACAAAGCCCATATCTACCGCGCCTGACACGATCCAGCTCTCGATATCGTCGTAGTAACCCTCCAGCAGCTTGATCTCGATGGCGGGATACTGGTCCTGGAACTGCTTGAGGATTCCCGGGAGCCATTGTGTCGACACACTCGTAAACGTTCCGATGCGCACCGTTCCCACTTCGATTCCGTTGATTGCCGAGACCTCCTGCATCATTTGCTCGTGTTTGCGCAGCATTTCTCTCATGTATTTGAGCAAGTGCTCCCCGTTGCTCGTCAGACTGATCCCGGATCTCCCCCTCGTCAGGATCGAAAATCCGTATTCTCTCTCCAGGCTTGCGATCGCATGGCTGACCGCTGATTGCGTCAATCCGAGCAGCTCACCCGCCCTCGTCAAACTCCCTGACTCGATGACGGTGACGAAGACTTCAAATTTGTTGAGGCTCACAACTTCCACTCCCTCTTTGCACAAATTCTTTTCATGCAAATAATGATAAACATTCATTTTTATTATTTATAAGATACGCTTATACTTGAGTCGACACAATATCCGGTACAGAGAAAAATGCTGCCCGGTCCTAGGGGGACTCTCGTCATGAAACCGCAGCTTAAAGCCGATCTCGCCATGCTGCTCGTTACTCTTTTTTGGGGATCGTCGTACCTGTTCATGCAAATGGGTCTGACGGATCTCGAGACTTTCAATCTGATTGGCCTTCGGTTTGGAATTGCCTTTTTGATTGCCGCCACTTTCTTCCATAAACGAATGCTGCGGACCAATCGTAAAACAGTGCTCCACGCCTTCATCTTGGGGGCCATTCTGTTCGGGGTGTTCGCTACCGTTACAGAAGGCGTGAAGACCACGACGGCTTCTCAGGCAGGCTTTCTCGTTAGTTTAACGGTTATTTTCGTTCCCCTGCTCTCCATTTTGCTGAAAAACAGGCCTGAAAATCGTGTATTCTTCGGGGCAGGACTCGCCTTAGTCGGAATTGGCCTCTTGACTCTGACAGAGGAGCTTCAGATCAGCAAAGGCGATGCGCTGTGCATCGGAACGGCCTTGTTTTACGCCACCCACATTATCGTCACGGGCAGGCTGGCTCCGAAGTCCGACGCGATTCAGCTCGGCGTCTACCAGCTTGGGTTTGCCGCTCTTTTTGGACTCATCTTTTCCCTTTTCATTGAGTCTCCCAGACTCCCACACACGCCCAATGCCTGGCTCGCCGTCCTCGTGCTCAGCATTTTGTGCAGCGCCATCGGTTTTGTCGTCCAAACTGTCGCCCAGCAGCATACGACACCCACGCACACGGGCTTGATCTTTTCGCTGGAGCCCGTATTTGCCGCCATTTTCGCCTTTCTGCTGAACGGGGAGATCCTGAGCGCACGCGGTTATATCGGTGCCTCCCTTGTATTAGTGAGCGTATTGATCGCGGAAATTGACCCCAGCCGATTCCTGCGCAAAAAAAAGCAGGAGGTTCCTTCGCTTCCCGAGCGCAACCTCCCGCTGTAGCTCTCCTTCTTCCAAAGCAGGCGCACACTCCATTTCATAATCTCACCAGCAACGGGAATACTTCTGATGGCTTCTTTCTACGATAACAAGCGATCTTCGGAGGTATTTTCCGTGAATCCATATGTTCTTTCCTTTCAAGAAACCAGTAAAGTATCGATCGCTCTCGTCGGAGGAAAAGGCGCGAATCTGGGTGAATTGACGAGAGCTGGCGTCCAGGCTCCCGATTGTGCCATCCGCTATGCCATATGATTACATGGGTGACGCATACAACGGTTGAAAGATCCGGCTATCTCGAATAGCAGACCTTTCCTCCGATGACGGTCATCACGACCTTGGTCGACAGCAGCTCATCCGGATCCATCGAGAATAGATCATGAGAATACACCGTCATATCGGCAAATTTTCCACGCGACAAGGTTCCTTTCATCTGTTCTTCATTGGTGACCGTGGCACTTCCCAGCGTGAACAGGTGAATGGCTTCCTGCATGGTCAGCTTTTCATTCGGGAGATAGCCATCGTGCATTTCGCCCGGTGCTTTTCGGGTAACCGCAGCATGAATCCCCAGCAATGGATTGATGGGCTCCACGGGCGTATCCGATCCTGCTGCGCAAATGATCCCCCGCTCCAGCATCGTTTTCCAGATATACGAGTGTTGGATGCGATCCTCTCCGACGCGGTCGATCACCCAAGGGAAATCGCCAGCCAAAAATCGTGGCTGGATATCCGCGATACGGTTCGGATGCTTCAAACGCTCCAGCAGATCCGGCCGAAGGATTTGCGTATGAATCAAACGATCTCGATACGCCACAGGTGCAAACTGGTCCAGACTGTCCAGAACCATCTCCAGCGCCTTGTCTCCGATGGTGTGTACGGCGATTGGCATTTGCAGCTCTCGCGCCTGGCGAACGAGCTCCGTCAACGCCTCCTGTTCGTGAACGGGATAACCGCTCGTCGAAGGATCATCCGCGTACGGTGCAGACAGATATGCCGTTCGACGGCCCAACGCGCCGTCTGCAAAGATTTTCACTGCACCAATATTCACATGACTGTTCCCGTAGCCTGCATACATCTTCAGGTCGCGAAGCTCGTGCATGCTCGGGTAATACACCAGCAGGTTGCAGCGAAGCGCCAGTTCTTCTCCATTGATCAGCTCGTCATAGAGTCGATAGGTTTGACCCAGCCCTTGCAGTTCCCGGCAGTCCTCGGTATGCGCCCCAGTCAGGCCGTGCTCCATCGCATAGCGGATAGAGCTGCGCAGCGCTTGCTTCAACGAATCATAGCTGGGCTTCTGAATGTGCGGCGTAATCAGATTGGAAGCCGTTTCGAGCAGCATACCGGTTGGTTTTCCCGTGACAGGATCATGTACGATCACTCCTCCTGCCGGAACCTCCATATCCGGATGATAGTGGCTTTGTTCCAATGCCTTGCTGTTCACGAGATTGGCATGGCCGCATATGCGGGACAAAAGGATCGGGCAATGAGGCGCAACCTGGTCCAACTCCTCCAGGGTAGGTATGCCGCCCCCGCCGACAAACAGGTTCTCGTCCCAGCCAAAGCCTTGAATCCATTGATGAGGAGCTGTCTGTTCGGCCTTTTGTTTAATCAAGAAAAGCATTTCGTCTTTGGAAGTCGCCTTGCTCAAATCCAATTGGAGAAAGGTCAATCCCAGCCAGCCCAAATGAAGATGGCTGTCGATCAGGCCTGGCGTTGCTGTGCAGCCCCCAAGATCGATGATTGTCGCATCTCCTCTGCCCCATTGCAAAGTCATATCCGCATCTGTCCCCAGGTCGTGGACCAGTCCATCCTTGACGACCATCGCTTGTACGAATAAGTGCCGGGGATCTCCTGTATAGATACGTCCATTGGTAAAAATTACGGTACTCATTTCACTACCCCTTTGCGTCAGCTTACCTGCTCTCTCCTTATTTGGGTACCTGGCGGCGTATTTCCTTCCAAACTCTCGAAAGTTTTTGTTTTTTTCCAACGAATGGAGCAAAGGGAATTACTGTTTGATCGTCTATTCCCTCTTCCAATCGGGCACGTTATGAACGGGGCCACCTCAATTCATAAAATGGAAAGGGGCAGACACATGCACCACAAGACGAAGACCGGCTTCCCCGCCATTCTCCACAATCTGCGCCAATCGGGAAAGAATCGGGTTCATCCGAATGAAAAAGTGCACAAACGCGGACACGGCCAGCTCGATGCCCAAGCCAAGCTGCTGCTGTTCGTCAACCTGTTATTCATCACCGCAGGCGCCTTATCCGGCACCTTCGTGAACGTCTACTTGTGGAAAGTGAAAAGCCAGTTCGCCCCGATCGCTTGGTTTACTTTTGCCACGTATCTCGCCAGTGCGCTTACCTTTTGGCTTGCTGGCGCCTGGGTCAAGCGTTTCAACAAAATGAACGTCTTGCGGGCAGGCATGGCGGTTTCAGCCCTTTTCTACCTGCTGGTGCTGATGCTGGGAACCAAAGTCGTTGCGTATTCCGCTCTGCTGGGGCTGGTACAAGGGATGGCGAACGGTTTTTTCTGGCTTTCCTTTAACGTCGTGTACTTTGAAATCACGGAGCGGGACAATCGGGATCGGTTCAATGGCTGGGCTGGATTGCTCGCTTCCGGTGGCGGAATGCTGGCTCCCTGGATATCTGGCTATCTCATTTCCCGCATGACAGATGTCAGAGGGTATACTTTGATCTTTACGATTTCTCTCGTCTTGTTTGTCGTGGGTGTCGTCATCAGCTTTTTTCTGAAAAAGCGTCAGTCACAGGGCGATTACGCCTGGTCTTTTGCCATCCATAGCTTGCGTGAAGATACGAACTGGCGCTGGGCGTTTGGGGCTTTGGCAGGTCAGGGCCTGCGAGAAGGCGTCTTCGGTTTTGTCATTGGTCTTCTGGTCTATATCGCAACAAAAAGCGAGATGACCTTGGGCAATTACTGGCTGATCACGTCCGCCGTCGGCCTCGGCAGCTATTACATCGTAGGAAAATGGTTAAAGCCGCACTACCGCAAATGGGGCATGTTTTGCGGAGCCTTGGTTATGAGCGCTGTCGTCTCCCTCTTTTTCTGGAAAGTCAGCTATGTGACCTTGCTCATTTTCGGCGTGGCTGTCAGTCTGGCCTATCCCTTATTCTCCGTTCCCATTATTTCTACGGTGTTCGATCTGATTGGAACCAATGAAGAGAGTGCGAAGAATCGAGTGGAGTATGTCGTGCTGAGGGAATTTGGGCTGGACGCCGGGCGCCTGACAGGGATTCTCATTTTCCTCGTGGTGACATCCTTCAGCACCTCTCCCTCCACTTTAAACTGGCTGATTCTCTTGATTGGCACGGGGCCATTGATTGCTTGGTTTTGCATGAAGAGACTGTTCTCGCGAGTCAGTCCTCCCCCTGCGAGTGAGAAGAATTAAAACCTCCCTTCTGATTTTCCAGACGGGAGGTTTTTTTGGACATTAAGAAAGGGAGGCACGGTAAATTGGAATTTATTAGAACTTTTCCAATTAAGCATTTTGCCCGATGCATCCTGCGTGACAGTTGGTATAATTAGCTAGGTATTTTCCCATTTTGAACATGACCCAAGGAGAGCAGCCGTGCAGAAAAAAATCATCCTCTTCATCGTCGCCCTACTGTTTGCGATCGGCTCCTATTTTTTCGAGCAGCATGCCCCGCAGACGCAGACCAACAGCGCCGAAGCAGACTACGTGCTGGAGTTCCCCAGCAGCAAATATCCTCAGACTGCCGAGCATATACGCTCTGCCATCGCCAAAGGTCAACCCGCCGTTTGTACCATCGACCGCAAAGGTGCGGATGAAAACCGCGAGCAATCCCTCAAAGGTGTGCCCACTAAGCCACGCTACGATCGAGATGAATGGCCGATGGCGATGTGCAAGGAAGGCGGTACTGGCGCGGATATCGCCTATATTTCCCCCTCGGATAATCGGGGCGCAGGTTCATGGATTGCCAATCAAGTGGACGAATACCCTGATGGGACGCGCGTAAAGATTGTCGTGAAATAACCTGACTTGTGACCCGCCGCGCAAACAAAAACCCGCCGGGGCTTTTCCTGCCAGGCGGGTCATTCAAACCTCGTGGGAGGCTTGCTCATTTTTTCTCCACTTCTATCCCTCGAAACACAATTTCTACTCCCTCTCGCAGCATCGCTTCCAGAGATGGCCCCTGAACATTTCGCGACCAAGCAAGGTAGGATTCCAGATAGTACGACCACAACACTCTGGCCACGACACGAGTCGGTACGTCCGCCCGAAGCTCGCCGTTTTGTCTCCCCCGCTCCAGCGTCTGGAAAAAGATCTCGATCGAAGGAGCTTCCTCTCTAAACAAGTCCCCTGAGCCCATAAATTCTTGCAGAGCAATTTCTGACAAGGGTCGATCATTCTCAATCGTTTGGCAAAGGATATTCATCATATGGCTGATTTGCATTTTGGTTGAAAGATGCTTGATCTTCTCATCCTTCGACGCTGCCCAGAGCTTTTCCCTGCGCTGGTTGAGGACTTCCTCGATGAGCTCATACTTTTTCGGAAAATGCTTGAAAAACGTCGCCTTGGCCACGTCCGCCTCGTTCGCGATTTCTTCTACTGTCGTAGCATGATAGCCCTTTTCCCGAAACAGGTTGATGGCTGTATCATATATGTTTTGGCGCGTCGCCAGTCTCTTCCGTTCTTGTCTTCCTACTGCATCCATTTTATCACTCGCTTTCCCCCTCAATCCGCCAGACATGGATTGAAGTATAGCTTCTCCAGGGTTTCAGTATAAGGGAATCATTCCCTGTGCGCCACCAAAAAGGAAATATTCAGCCGATTGCACAGACTGGCCCGCCCCTTTTTTCCCCCAGTACATAGCGCCTCTGCCGCCCGTATAGCTGCCCCGCTTTTCCTTCCTGAATGGCCTCCCATTCAACTGGTTACCTTATCTACGAAACATGAACACCCGGAACAAATCCATCAGAAACGGAGGATCTCGCATGGAGCTGAGAGGAAAAAACGCCTTGATCACAGGGGCGGGAAAAGGGATTGGACGCGCGATTGCTCTGGCTCTCGCAAAGGAAGGCGTGCGTGTCGGCCTCGTCGCCCGCTCGACTGCTGATCTCGAGCAGATCGCTTCCACCATATCCAGCCAGCATCAAACGAAGACCGCTTTTGCTTCCGCTGACGTGTCCAAGAGAAGCGAGGCAGAAGCCGCTTACAACCAGATCAAGCACGATCTCGGGCCAATCGATATTTTGGTCAACAACGCAGGCGTCGCGAGCTTTGGCACCGTCACAGAAATGCCGCCTGAAGAGTGGGAACGAATGATTCAGGTAAACTTGTTCGGAACCTACTACATGACCTACTATGCCCTGCCGGACATGATGGACCGCAGCAGCGGTTCCATCCTGAATATCGTTTCAACAGCCGGAGAACGCGGCTTCGCTACAGGATCTGCCTATTGTGCTTCCAAATTTGCTGTGCTGGGTTTTACCGAATCCGTGCTCCAAGAGGTTCGCAAACACAATATCCGGGTGACGGCTCTCACGCCCAGCACTGTAAATACCGAATTGGCAGCAAAGGCCGGCTTGAAGATCGGGGAAGAGCATCGGATGCTGCAGCCCGAGGATGTCGCACAGCTCGCTCTCGCCACCCTGCTTTTGCCGGATCGCGTTTTTGTCAAAACAGCAGGCATCTGGACGACCAATCCGCAATAACACGAAAGGCGTGCTGCCCGATGCGGTGGTGCGCCTTCCTGGTTTGCACCTACGCGGTAGTCAACATATTGACGATTTGCCGAATCCCTTTTACAATTCTTTTACTCGTTACGATAGTCCATATGTTGACCATTTCAAAGGAGAACCTGCTGTGGATGGAAAAGTGCGCATTATCCTAAACTTGCTTCGCCTCTCAGCCCTCATCAACCGATTGGGGGTAAAACTGGTGGATGGAACGGGATTATCGAGTGTCCAGCAATGGCAGCTGCTCGGTATTATCTCTCGGAATGAAGGCATTACCCTAAGCAAGCTGAGTGAAGAAATTCTCGTCACCAAGCAAAATATGACGGGGCTCATCGAACGGTTGGGCAAAGGCGGCTGGGTCACGACCTGGAGTGATCCGGATGACAAACGCCTGACTCGGGTGCGGATTACGGAGAAAGGGACAAAAACACTGGAAATGATGCAGCCACGGACGAAGGAAAGCAACGACATCACCTTTCAAGCCTTTCACAAGGAGGAACTGGAAGTCATGAACGAGATGCTCGAACGGCTATCCCGTACCCTGCGCATGCAAATCAATGGGAGGGAGTAACTATTGAACGCCTATCAGAAAAAAATCACCATCGCGCTCATGATCGCCACCTTTCTTTCCGCGATCGAAGCGACGATCGTGAGTACGGCCATGCCGACAATCGTCAATAAACTCGGGGGCTTGGAGCTCATCAGCTGGGTATACGCCGTCTACTTGCTGACCTCTGCCGTAACGACTCCGATATTCGGCAAGATCGCCGACTTGTTCGGGCGGAAGAAGGTCTTCCTGGTCGGATGCTCCATCTTTTTGATCGGGTCCATGTTGTGCGGCCTTTCGCAGAGCATGGAGCAGCTGATCCTTTTCCGAGCCATTCAAGGAATCGGAGCAGGTGCCGTCGTCCCGATCACCTTTACGATCATCGGCGACATTTTTACCTTTGAAGAAAGGGCACGGGTGCAAGGTCTCTTTGCTTCCATTTGGGGAGTCGCAGGAATCTTCGGCCCGCTCGTCGGCGGATTTTTTGTGGATTATGTCAGCTGGCATTGGATCTTTTACATCAATATTCCGTTCGGTTTGCTTTCTATCTGGCTGATCACCAAAAATCTGCATGAGAATCTGGAAAAACGAAAACGGAAAATCGACTACGGCGGAGCGGTTACTTTTACGATCGGTACCACGGCCCTGCTGTACGCACTGCTTTCGGGCGGCAATGAGCACGCTTGGAATTCCACTGTCATCTACACGCTCTTCCTAGTGACCGTCGTATTTTTAGGCGCATTTTTTGCGATTCAGAGACGTCATCCGGAGCCGATGATTCCCATCCAGCTGTTTCGCATTCGCGAAGTCTCGATTCCGAATCTCATTTCTTTTCTATTGAGTGCCATCCTCATCGGCATCACCGCTTATCTTCCCTTGTGGATCCAGGGCGTTTTGGAAAAAGGAGCGATCTATTCAGGATTGATCCTGATGCCGATGTCCATCGGATGGCCGATCGGCTCGACGGTCGGTGGACGGCTGCTCGTACGATACGGCGCCAAGCGGATTTCCGTACTGGGCATTCTCTTTCTAGTAATCGGGACCTTCTGCTTGACTTTCCTCACGATGTCGACTGCTCCTTGGTTCATTTTAGGGATAATTTTTGTCATGGGACTCGGATTTGGGTTAACCATCACCATCTTTACGATCGTCGTGCAATCCGCTGTAGACTGGAGTTTGCGGGGAGTTGCCACCTCGTCCAATACCTTTTTGCGGACATTGGGACAAACCTTAGGTGTCGCGGTGCTGGGAACCATTTTAAATCAGCAGATTACGAGCCATTCCGAGGCAGGGGCACAGGTTCCGCCGGCTGTCCTCGCTTCTGGCATCCATCAAAACTTCGTCATCGTCGCTGTCATCGCCCTCGCTTGCCTGGTCTTCACCTTTTGGCTTCCGAAGAAAAAGCCCCAACCAGCCAACAGTCAAACATAAACGCTGCACACAAAAAACGGCTCCTTCGCTTGCCATTGCGAGGGGCCGTTTTTCTTGGCACTGCCGATTACCCTATCCCTTTAAAATTACCCTTCTCTAACTCTTGTACCGATTTTTCCTTCCTTCGCAAAAATGGGGTAAATAGCAGCGTAGAAACCGATACGGCAAGACCTACAGCTCCCGCGATCAACGCGATCCGCATTCCAAACGCATTGCCAAGATAACCGCCCACGAGTGATCCAAGGGGATAGGCTCCCCAAGAGACGAAGCGGACGGTGGCGTTCACGCGCCCTTGCAGATGTGCGGGTACGATAGTCTGTCGCAGGCTGAGCGTGCTGATACTCCACATCGATATGCCAAGTCCAAAGAAGAACTGACCCACCGAAAGTATCAAGGCAGTCATTCCGTCTGAGCCCACTGCCAGCGGAGCGAACGGCCCCCCGCAAGCAGCGATGGCTGCAGAACCTACAACGACCGGCCCCATTCCAAATTTCCTAATGGCTTTGTGGACGAGTGAAGCCCCTAGGAAGAAGCCCACCCCCATTCCTCCGTAGACAAATCCCAACCAGCCTGAGGACAATTGGAGTTCCTCAATCGCATAAAGCACGTAGACACTGAACATGACACTCCATGAGAAATTGAAAATGCCCGAACAGCGGATCACACCGAAGAGTAACGGTTCGGAAAACGATAGACGCAATCCCTCGCGAATATCCTCCCATAACCCTCTCTTTGCGCCGGGACTGGAAGAAACCTCTTCATCTCGTTTGATGAACAAGAGTGAAAATGCTGAGATAAGAAAGGCTAGCGATGTGGTCAACATTGCGACAGGTGCCGCAGTGAATTGGACAATGGCCCCTGCTAAACCTGGGCCGGACATTTGCGCTGCTGATCGGCTCCCTTCCAGCAGGCTGTTTCCTTTTACGAGCTGCTCCTTGTTTACCAATGCAGGCAAGTACGACTGGTAGGCGATGTCAAAAAAGACAGTGCCAATGCCGGTCAAAAAAGCGATGATGTACAGCCACCCCATGCTCAGGACTCCCGCAAAAGAAGCTATGGGAATCAGTGCCAACAATAAAGCACGTCCAACGTTGGAAAGAATCAGCTGGGGGCGTCTGGGAAACCGATCTACCCACACCCCGGCAAACAGACCAATGAACAAAAACGGAGCGTACTCCAGGGCACCGAGTATGCCCATTTCCATAGGCGTTGCCGAAAGCGTGAGGGATGCGACTAGTGGCAGTCCCAAGAAGGCCACCTGGCTCCCGAATTGGGTAGCGGTATGACTGAGCCAAAACGTGCGAAAACCTTTGTTGCCCATCATCCTTTCCTGATTTTGGTTTATGCTGGTATCCATCCTTATTCCCCCATATTGGACATCATTTAGGATATAGAAAGGGACATCCTTCATCGACAGCCCGCTTTCCTATCTTGTTATGATTGTAAGGGAACCTTCTTTTCTGAATCTTGCTCTTTCATCCGGTTTTTCTACTGGAAGGCGGCTTGGTGCACTCTGCTCCTGTTTCATTCTGAAGCAAAATCTTACGGCACCATCTAATTTTTCTGTTGCTATCGGATACACTCTGGTATGGTTATATAGGTAATTATTGCATGACGAAAGGTTAGGATCGGGCTCCCAATTCGCCTGATCTACGTAGAGGAAGGAAGGGATTTTCTTGCATCAATATCTCGCACATATCGGCTCATTCCCCATTCGCTCGTACAGCCTAATCTTTGTGCTGGCGATCGCCCTGGGTGTCGGGGTGACCCTGACGTTGGCCAAGCTGCAAAAGAAAGAGGAATTGGGCAATCACCTCATGAATATGCTCGTTCCCATGATGATCGGTGCGATTATCGGTTCTCGCTTTTGGGCAGTCTTTTTCTTCGACTGGGATTTTTACTCCAAGCATCCAGAGGAAATCATCGCGATTTGGCATGGCGGGCTATCTATTCAGGGTGGAATCGTAGGTGCCATTCTCGTTAGCATTTGGTATGTCCGCAAGCACAAGCTCTCGTTTTGGGAGCTGGCTGATTTATGCGCGCCTGGGCTGATTTTAGGTCAAAGCATTGGTCGCGATGCCAATCTGATGAACGGTGATGCCTTCGGTGACCCGACCGGAAGCAACTTTGGCATCCTTTACCCGGAAGGAACCAATGCCCGCGCGACCTTTGGCGATCAGCCTTTGTGGCCTGCCGAAGTATGGGAAGGACAAATGGACGTCATTATCTTTGCGCTGCTCCTCATCCTCATGCGCAAGCCGCTCAAGCGAGGCTACTTGTTCCTCGCCTGCAACATTTTCTACAACCTGGGCCGTTTCCTGCTGGAGCTGCTGCGTGGCGACTCGCCCCGCTACCTGTTTCACTGGACAGCGGCTCAATGGACATCCGTCTCGGTGATCGCACTCGCATTGGCTGCTGGACTCTATCTTTATGTCCGCTCGCCTCACTCGCCAGATACTCCAGCCTAAACAACTGCAAAAATGCCGGCACGCCTGATTTTGGACAGGCTGTCGGCATTTTTTGGTTTCCTGCTCCTTTGAAGCTTATATTTCCTCATACTGGTCTAAGGTAGCTTAAATGACACGTCCAAATGCATGATGAGTTCTTCCCCATGTGTACCTGCAAATCTAAGTCCTTTGTCGACGAATCCCGCTTTCCGATACAGTTGGATCGCCGGTGTATTCGTATGGTGAACCGTCAAAATGATTTCGCCGTGATTCGGATACGACTGCTTCGCTATCTCAGCCAGTGATCGCAGCGCCTCATAGGCGTACCCTTTCTTTTGATGGCGGGAGTCAATGGAAAAGGATTTAAAGAGAAGGGCGCGCTGATTGCTTGTGTACGGGTTCCCCGTTGGATCGTGGTAGAGGACAAAACAGCCGACCAGCTGATCATCTGCCTTCACAACGTATGGCTGATTGTACGGATTCTCTTGAGACGTTCTAATGATGTCTGCCGGCATCGATGTATAAATGGCCTGCTCTTGAGGCAAACAGTATCGGCGAATGGCTTCTTCGTCGTCATTCCTGTAAGGTCGGATCGTGATCCCCTTCTCGCAGCTCATCGTTTGGTCATTCCTTTTCATGGTATCGGCGCCATGTCGGACGCCCGAGCATTCTCTCATCAGGATACCATGATTTCACAAGACCACCTAGAACCTTTCGATTCATTGTGATTGATTAATCACTAACTCACGCACAGCTTACGAGCTTCGCTCCCGCTGGCTTTGCAGAGCATGGATCGTCGCGTTAATCCCTTCCTCAAACGGTGTTGCTTTTATGGGACCAATCTCCCGCTTGTATTTTTCTGCACTCAAAAGCAGCGGCTCCTCCGTCAAATAGAGCATCTCGATTACTTCTTTCATCACGGGTACGAACCGTCCCAGTATCGACAGCCCGACTCTTCCAAGCGGGATGACGGGCTTCGTTTTCCCACTGGCCTTCCGGGCGATCCGAACGATCTCCTTGCCCGAAATCGTCCCTGCTCCCGGAATGTTCCAGTTTTGACCATAGGCATGATCCCTGCATGCCAGCTCGACTACCATCGCTGCTGCATCCGGCAAGTATACGTACTCGCGCGGAACGACCATGTTCCCGATGAAAAAGGCTGGCTTCCCTTGCGCTATGGCCTCCAGTGTCGATCCTAAATACGAGGCTTGGTTGGCCGTGGGTCCATAGTAATCCGGCAAGCGTACGACCATGGTCTGTACCTCTGTCCAGCGATCGCTGAAAAGCATCTGCTCGAATGCCAGCCGGACTTTTCCTTTCTTGGTGTGCGGCTGCTTCGGATGATTCTCTGTCACTTTATCCATCTGTCTTCTGCCATATGGATAAATACCGTCGATCGCGACGACCTTCAAGTGTTTTTGATTGGCTGCTTCCATGACCGCTTCTCCCAGCGGGATGAGTTTGTCAGCCATCTCATGGTACGGCACATTCGCGCAATGAAAGAGTACATCCACTCCGTCCGCCGCAGCGAGTATGTCTTTCGATCGGAAGGCATCGCCGACAGCCAGTGAGAGATGTGCCGGGCTGCCCAATTCTACCGCTAAGTCCTTCAGCTTTTGCAAAGACCGTCCGAATGCAATGACAGGAATTCCCCGTTTGACCAGTTCCGCTGTAATCGCTGCCCCTGTGCCACCTGTTGCTCCCACTACGATTGCTCGATTCATTTGAGATCATCTCCCATTTCGTTTTCGTTTTAGTGATTGATCAATCACTAACTTGTTTAGAGAATATACCACTGTTAGTGATTAGTCAATAACTATTTTTGATGGCTTGTTCGCCACCTTACACCTCCATTAATTCAGGCATGTTCAATGCCATCGAGATATTGCACAGCATTCCTCTTGCCAGAAAAAGCAGCGTTCTTTCCTCCGGATGGGGAATCCCCGCTTTCTGAAAGGCTTCCAGCACGATCTGGCGGACTTCCCTCATACCGTCCCGCATCGCTGTCCGGATCGATTCTTCCTGGATGGTTTGAGCCTGCATCTGCAGCAGTGTCTCACTGCGATGGTCCTCCAATATCCGCTCATAGGCCTTGATCAGATCGGCCTCAAGCTGGTTCGCTGTGGAAGAGGCAACCACCGCACGGAAAGAGTCGATAATCCTCGTCCAGGATACTTCCAAAGCCGTCAGCAGCAGGGCTTCCTTGGTGGAAAAAAATCGGAACACATATGGCTGGGAGATTTTTGCGCGCTCTGCTACCTGTGCGGTTGTGGCTCGGTAATATCCGCTCTCTGCAAACACTTCGATCGCAGCTGATATGATTTCTGCCTTGCGATTAACGGATGTCGCCTCGTTTTTCGGCATGACACTCTCCCCTTTGCTTGATTAGTGATTCATCAATTCCCTATGAGTGTATCTCATTTAGGCCGGCATTGTAAATTGGCTCAGGGAAAACCCGTCTCCTCTAGCAGACAAGGGACGGGTTTTCTTTACTGCCGCCCCATTTGGGCCTTCACTTGCAGTTTTCTAGCCCGCAGCCCCTCTTCTCCGCATCCCCTCATCCGCAGCTTGTCTACGCATGCCGTGCCATGATTCCCCTACGATCCCGGCTTCGGCTCTTCAGACTGGCTGTTATCGTCTGGTCCCGTTTCTTTTTCTGTCGTGATTCCCTCTTTGGACTCATCCTTCTCTGGCGTATGCAGCCATTGAAATAGCGTCCCTGTCTGCAGCGCTTCGGAAAGCCTGAACTGCTGGATGTACGGATCCGGCGGAAACGGATATATTGGGGCGATGGGATGGTGGTCCGTTGCCTTTCGGTTCGTCGGCCGCAGTCCACGTACGCTGGCTTGCTTTCCATTCAGAGGGAGCCGGCTCACGGGAGGCCACAGATAGCCATGTCGCGGGTCGAATGGGTCCTGTCTTCTCCTGTTCATATATCGTCATCCCCTTTCTTTGCCTTGTTCGCACGGTTTTCTTCTTCCAGCATGAAAAGGGCTTCGCGAAAGCGCTGGGAGTGTACAATCTCTCGTCCGCGCAAATACTTCAGGACCTGGCCCACTTCCGGATCATCCGTGAGATTGATCAGCCACTGATAGGTCGCCCTTGATTTCTCCTCTGCCGCGATATTGTCAGCCAGGTCTGCAATCGGATCTCCCTTGGTCTGAATGTACGCAGCCGTCCACGGTACGCCATTGGCATCCGTGTAGAACAACGCTTTGTCATGATCGGCATAGTGCGCTCCCAGCCCTGCCTCCCGCATCTGCACGGGGGTAGCGTCCTTAAGCAGCTTGTATACGAGTGTCGCTATCACTTCCATGTGTCCCAGCTCTTCCGTCCCAATGTCTGTCAACAACGCCTTGATTCGCTTGTTTGGCATGGTGTAGCGCTGATTCAGATACCGCAGCGCGGCAGAAAGTTCTCCGTCCGGCCCTCCGTATTGCGTAATGAGGAATTTCGCCATTTGCAGATCAGGCTTGCTCACCCGTACCGGGATTTCCAATGTCTTCTCATAGATCCACATACCGTTGTCACCTATCCTCAATACTCAATTTCCCATGGCCAGGGCGTCTTGTGCCATGCCCAGCGATCGGGGGACGATGAGTTGCCGTACTGCATCAGCGGGCCGCGTTCCTTTTCGTACGCTTTCTTCAGCTGAGCCAGCTGCTCGGACAGCTCTTTGTACTGCTTCACGGCACGCTGGTCATCCGGATTCATGTCCAAATAGAGCTGCAGCTCCACGAGTGCAAACTGGACTTCCTGCAATCGTCTCAGCGCATTGCCGTCTGCCATAGCGGTTGTCCCCTCCTGTTTTTCTGTTTGCCGTGCACACATGGACGAGCAAACAGACACACTCTTCTGCTATCACCGTATGCAGATGGGCATTTGTCGGTCCCTCTTTCACGGATCATTTCAATCCCCGGATTTTTTGAAACAAAAAGCCTTTCCTCACGGGATAATCGTTCCCGCTCGGAAAGGCTGCTTTTGTTCTCCTATGGTCCGTTATTGGTTCACGGCTTTGTCTTTGCTTTTCGTGACGATGTGGTGACCGATCGGCAAGCCGCGTTGTTCCAGCTCAGCTGCGGTCAGAATATGGAGCGTCTCACTCTTACACGGCATTGGCATCAACCCGCCCAAAGGACTCATCACTCTTCCGATGGTATCCGTTTCGATGACCACGTACAGTCCTTTTTCCTCCAGTTGTTGAATAAATTCACCCCAACGCTTGGAAGTAATCTGATCCGCGTGCTTGGTGAACATGACACCCATTTCTTGTGCTAACATTTCCAGTCCCCTTTGTTCTGTCCCTCAGATATCTGCTTCAAAAGATATCCTAACAATACAGGGAAACCTCCCGTTCTGGCAAAATCCATGGCAGCCAAAAAAACGCGAAAAACGGTTGTTTTTGACCGCATTTCGTTTCAGGAATCACGCCTCGTCATCACGCACGCCATTTGTTCATTCAGACTCGTTTTTTTGCAGCTTGCGTTTTCAGGAGCAGCCCAAGTTTGTCGATTTCTTGAATGATGGGAAAAGAAATTGCTGGCAGACAGCTCAAAAACCGGAAGCGACCTCCACATGCAGCAGCCGGGCAAACGAAATCCAATGGACATCGGTGCCGGCGCGCAGCTTGATCCGCCGTTTTTCCCGATCGATGTGAACGACGTGAGCAGACAGGAGGCGCGGCTGCTGTCCGTCGTAATAGGTCAAAGTCAGGCCGCTGCCCGTCTGATACGCCTGCCATACCCGCTCGCTCATCTCTCCCAGCTGTTCCTGGTCCAGCTGCGGAGGTACATAGCGGCGCTCCTCCTCCTTGATCCGCGCGTACAACTCCCGATGCTCAGGTAGCACGAACCGGCTGGATGCAAACAGATTATCTTTTTTGGACACACGTGTCTCCCTCATGGCGTGTTCTCTCCTCGCTGATAGTGTGCGATCCATTGACCGACGAGCTCCTGGCACTCGGCACGCAAGATTTCGATCGAATAAATCGCTTCCCGCAAATACCCGCGCTGCCGATAGTGCACGACGTAGACATGCCCCTGCCGGCGGTAGCTGACCACTACGCATCCCCGCTGGCGCAGCAGGCGTCGAAGCTGGTGGTGCTGACGCTCTGCCCAGCGGGAAATCTCCAGGAACAGCCAATCAAAAACCGCCTGATAGGACAGCTTCAGCGGTACGATCCGCACCTGCCCCAGATCCACCATGACGGCCCGAAACAAGATGCCATGCAAAATGTACAGGCGCATCATCTCCTGCTCTCCTTCTGGCGATCCCACCTGCTGCTCGGTCACTTGTAATGCCCCCCGATCTTGCGGGCTCGCTCTTTCGCCTGACCTGCTCCGAGCAGAGAAGCTGCCCGCAGGATGGCATCCTGACCGTAGCGGGTGCGGATGTCATCCATCGCATGGGCGAGCGAACGGCGCTTGTGATGATCCGTGAACAGATTGAGCTGCAGGACATTGTCGGGCACCAGCTGTCCCAGCGTGACGCCGATGCTGCGCACGGGGGTCTCCTGCCAATGCCGGTCAAAAAGGCAGCAGGCCGCTTCATACAGCGTCATGGCATCATTCGTCTGCTCCTCCAGCTTCATCTGCCGCCCAAAGCCTGTCATCACATCGAAATCGGCTCCGCGGCAGCCGACAGAAAGTACAGAACCCATCAGCTCCTTGCTCCGCGCCCGCCGGCACACCTCTTCACACAGCTCCAGCAGCACGACCTTGATTTCGGCGCCCGTGTGGTAATCCCGGGGGAGCGTCATGTGGTGACCGATCCCTTTTTGGGTATCGTACGTATTCAGCGAGACCGGCGAGTCATCCAGGCCCCGGGCGGTGCGCCACAGCACCTCGCCATTCACTCCAAAGCGGCGGGTGAGCACATTCGGTGCCAGCTCCGCCAGCTGCCTGATCTGATAGACCCCCATGCGGTGAAAGTGACGCTTCATCCGAGACCCTACGCCAAACAGCTTTTCAATCGGCAGTTTCCAGAGGGTCTCAGCCAGCTCCTCCCGCTTGAGCCAAAAAACGCCTTCCTCCCGCTTCTTGGCAAAGTTGTCACAAGCCATTTTGGCCAGCACTTTATTCTCTCCGATTCCCACCCGGCAGTTGATCCCGGTCTCCAGCCAGACGCGCCGCCGGATTTGCGCTGCCATCTGCAGGGGATCCCCTCCAAACAGGTGGACACTGCCCGTCACATCGAGAAACTGTTCGTCAATCGAGTACGGCTCCACCTTATCCGTGAACGCCTCAAAAATTTGGGTAATCTGCATCGAGATGCGGATGTACATCTCCATCCGCGGACGAACCACCACGAGGTTGCGGCACTTTTGCTGAGCCTGCCACAGTGCCTCCGCCGTAACCACGCCGTACGATTTGGCAATCGGGCATGCCGCCAGGACCACCCCGCTGCGCCGCTCCGGGTCTCCCGCCACGACGATTGGTTGATTCCGCAGCTGTGGGTTGGCCGCTTTCTCGATACTGGCATAAAAACTCTGCATATCGACCAAAAAAACGATCCGTTTGTTCGCATTGGCCATATTGCCATCCCCTTAGTAATTAGAAAACTGAATGTGATAATCCCTATTTGCAGAACAAGCGTTCGCAAATCCTTTTGTTCTTAGTATAGCAAACAAACGTTCGCTTTTATACCCCTTCCCTCTAAAAATGTGCTGGTAATTTTTTCTCCAAGAAAGCAGGGATTCCAAGCACATGGCAGAATCCTGTACAAAAAAGCAGGTGCGCTGTGTGGCGACCTCTAGAAAAGAAGGTGAGTTCCATGGAATCCTCCCCTCTGCAGACAGAAATTGGCGCAGTATTCGTGCCTGTTCGGCACATCGAAGAAGCCCGCGACTGGTATTGCCGGCTGCTCGGCATACCTGCTGATCAAGACATCTTGTTCGGCCATCTCTACTGCATTCCGATGCAAAAGGGCCCCACGCTCATCCTGGACAGCAAAATTTTCCCAAAAAGCTCACCCAGTGACGCTCCGCTGTTTCATTTCAACACGCAGGACATCGAGGCAGCTTACCGCTACCTGCAAGAGATGGGCGTTACGCTCGTGAGCCCCATCGAAAGCGGGCACTGGTTTACGTTCCGCGACCCAGACGGCAACCTGCTGATGGTCTGCAAATGCTAGACGGTCTCACCATCTTGCGACAAGTCAAAAAGTGGGCGTTCGCAGATCGGAACGCCCACCGCCTATGGCTGGATGTCAAAGAGACGAAAAAGTGCGCCCTGCAGCTGTACCTGTCCGAGGGCTTTTGCATGGAGGGCACGCTTCGCGAAGGCCTGCGGACAGGCGATGAGTACGAATCATTGATCGTCCTGTCCATGCTCAGACGCGAGTACACAGGCAGCTAATCCGTCAGATCCTGCTCACTTTGCACGAGCAGCCATTTGCCATCGCTGCTCGCCCCGATCACCCCAACATCATGGGGCAATCCTTCCAGAATCACCCGCTCCCGGCGCTGGTCGGCGTCATAAAGGCGAAGCGACTCTGTGGACGGCTTGCCCTCCTTCCCATCCTCCCACTTGGCATACACCAGCAGGTGCGTCCCCGGCACCCACATTCCCGAG
This sequence comes from Brevibacillus choshinensis, assembly GCF_016811915.1. Lineage (NCBI taxonomy): Bacteria > Bacillati > Bacillota > Bacilli > Caryophanales > Paenibacillaceae > Brevibacillus > Brevibacillus choshinensis. The sequence goes on from NZ_CP069127.1 coordinate 3,724,178, forward strand.
CGCTCCAATTCGGTGATCAGCTTAGCGCCCTGGTAGAGTCCGCCATTATAGTACATCTGGTACTTCCCGTCATCGGACTGGGAATAGCCTGACCATACATCTTGGGCAACAGGGGGATTCCAGCTGATCACTTTCTCGGTTTTCCAATCGTAGCGCTGGCGAACCTCGGTGAGGCTGTCCGCGTTCTCCCGCATGATGAACGTCGCGTAGCGCCCGGCATCGTCGAAGGTCACAGGCAGGATCGAACCGTCCGCCTCGCTCGTCGGGATCGTACCTTTCACTGCTCCAGGAAGTCGCTGCTCTCCTCCCGTTTCGAGATCGCGAATGACGAGATCGAGATCGTCTTTCTGCTCGGCAGCACCCACTGCCATCAGCACGTACCGACGATTATGACTGAAGCTCGCTCCGTGCACGAAGCCCTTCACGTTGACGGGAGTCGCCCATTCGCTTTCCGGCACTTGCCCCTCCCCTTCAGGCTTGGCGTAGAAGAAGCCGCGTCGATCCGCGACAAAATCACCGTTTCCCCGGTAGTTGACGGTCAGCGGTACGGGATAGCGGGTCAGCTCCTTTTGATTCACATCGTAAATGGCATACAGCGGGATGTGGGGCGCATCGCACTCACAAAATTCCCGATAGCGGTATGCGAGCAAGAATCTGTTTTCCCTGTCCAGTGCACGCGAAACAAAATAAGGAGCGGTTAATGCGGAGATCCTTTCTTTCCGAGTCCCATCGAGTGATACCCGCCAAATTTGTCCAGCTGGGATGGCAACGGCACGAAACGCTAGGCCCTCCCCGATTTCTTTTCCTTTGAGAGCCTTGGCTCCCCCAGCATCCAATACGTACTCTGGCCCAGCACGATCGACATCGGGCAGCTTGGACAGCGTCGCCAATACGTGCAGCTGCCGGTCATGGACCCAGTGAAACGCAAGGAGAGGCTCTACATAATGAGGCTGGGAGGTATCTTTGGCATGAAAACGAATCGCCTCCTCTACACTGGGGCGATCCATCGGTTCCCGAAAAAAGAGCGTGTAGGCCTGCGGAGCAGCTCCGACAACCGTGCGTATGGGGGACTGAAGCCGCGGCTCCGTGTCCAGCTGGATTCTCACATCTTCCTTCATCGCATCATAGTCGAACGGAATTTCCTCTCTCCGCCACTCAGAAGGGGGCGAAGAGGATGGGGGCACCGCAGCAGGATCATCTGCCGTGGCAATCTTCTCAGGAGGTGGAGCCGGAGGCCGTGAAGCCACTTCTGTGCCGCCAGACCCGCTGCTCGCCGGATTGCTGCCAAAGCTGCACCCGGAAATAGACAAACCAATTGCCAGAAACAACAGCCCCCACTGAACAAGGCGAAGCAAACGCATAAAGAAACGCCCCTTTATCTCATCTGGAAATTTTTCCTAATGCTGATATTGACGTTGCTACTGCCTGATTCGTTTCGGTGGATACTCAAAATCCGGGCGGCGTCTGTACGAGAAAAAGCCTCCTCTGTTCGTATCAGAGAAGGCTTTACCCTAGCTATGTCGCAGTATTTCGTTTCTAGTCAAAGACGATTCCATCCAGTACGCCTTCACGCTTCAAGTAATCGCGCAGCCAGCGGTACTGATCATCGCGCCAAAAGGCAGAGTCCGCCACGAGCTTGGCAGTCTCCTGGCGAGCCACCTCCAGCGCCTTGTAGTCGCTCAAGAGATCCGCCACTTTAAATTCGGGGAGACCGCTCTGCTTGGTGCCGAAGAAATCGCCAGGCCCGCGAAGCTCGAGATCGCGCTGGGACAGCTCGAAACCGTCCGTCGTCTCGCACATGACACGCATCCGCTCTTTTCCGATTTCCGACTTGGGATCGGCAATCAGCACGCAATAGGACTGCTCAGAGCCGCGGCCTACACGTCCGCGCAATTGGTGCAGCTGCGCGAGGCCAAATCGCTCCGCGTCATAGATGACCATGTAGGTGGCATTCGGCACGTTTACCCCGACCTCGACGACCGTAGTGGAAACAAGTACAGCGTGCTCCCCGGCGAGAAAGGCCTGCATGACCGCATCCTTTTCCTTGGCAGGCAGACGTCCGTGCATCAGACCTACGCCAAACTCGGGAAAAACGTGCGTGAGCTGTGCATGGACGTCAATCGCATTTTGCACGTCCAGCTTTTCGGACTCTTCGATCAACGGACAGATGACGTATGCCTGACGCCCTTTTCGCAGCTCGTCACGCATCTGCTCCAGAACGGCCGGGAACTGATCGTGCTTTTTCCACGTCGTCTCGATCGGCTTGCGACCCGCCGGCATCTGATCGATCGTGGAGACATCCATATCGCCAAACGCGGTAATTGCCAGCGTCCGGGGAATGGGGGTCGCTGTCATGAATAAAACGTCAGGTGACAGCCCCTTGCTGCGCAAAATCCGCCGCTGCTCCACCCCAAAGCGGTGCTGCTCGTCGGTGATGACCAGACCCAGGCGCGAAAAGAAGACATCCTCCTGGATCAAAGCATGCGTCCCGACGATGACATCAATGAGCCCCATCTGCAAGGACCCGATGACCTCACGCCTGCGTTTGGCCGTGAGCGATCCGGACAAAAGCGCCACCTCGATGCCGTACGGAGACAACAGATTGGTCAGGGACTGGACGTGCTGTTCGGCCAAAATTTCCGTCGGCACCATCAGCGCTCCCTGGAATCCCGCTTTGACAGCGGCAATCAGCGCGATGGCGGCGACGACCGTTTTCCCCGAGCCTACGTCCCCTTGCAGCAAGCGATTCATCGCGTGCGGCGCGCGCATATCGTCTAGAATTTCCTTCACGACCCGCTTTTGTGCATCCGTGAGCGGAAACGGCAAAGAAGCAACAAATTGGCGGACCTCCTCCATCGGGATGGACAAGGCCATTCCAGCTGTCTGCTCCCGATTCACACGGCGCAGCGTCTGCATCTTCAGCTGGAATAGGAACAGCTCTTCGAACATGATCCGCCGCCGCGCCTGTCTCCCCACTTCCGCATTGGCCGGAAAATGGATGGTATGAAAAGCCTCGACCCGCGGCATCAGTCGATAGCGCTCCACGATATCGGGAGGCAAAATTTCCGGTATCTCCTGACCGTATTGTCGCAGCGCCAGCTGGATGGTTTTGCGCAGCAGATTGTGCGTGACGTCGCCGCCAAGCGGATAGACGGGTGCCAGCTCGCCGCGTTTGGCGGCCCGCTCCGAATCCACCTCGGTCATTTCATTGACCGTGACCTGCAGCTTGTGCTTGTCCCACTTTCCCGTGAGGAGGATTTCCTTGCCTGGCGACAATCTCGTCTTCACGAACGTCTGATTGAACCAGACCGCAGTGACGACCACCCGATCCATGACTACCTTGACGGAAATGCGAGATTTGCCTTTTCCATAAAAACGAACAGAGGGTTCGCCGTAGACAGTACCTGCCAGCGTGACCCTCTCTCCGTCTTTTACCTCTGTCAAATCACGCACGCGGTAGTCTTCGTACCGAGTCGGGAAGTACTCCAGCAGATCACCTACGCTGTGAATCCCGAGCCCGGCAAAAGCCTTCGCCCGCTCTTCTCCTACCCCGTGCAGCTTGGAGACGGGCGCTTGATAAGCCGTGGTCATTACTTGTCCAACCGAACGCCGAAAATCTTGGCCTCGATTTGGCGCCCTGTCTGAGTCGCGGCCAGTCCGCCCTGAGCCGTCTCCTTCAGCGTCGTAGGCATCGCGCATCCGATCCGGTACATCGCCTCGATGACTTCATCCGTCGGAATGACGCTCTTGATTCCTGCCAAAGCCATGTCAGCCGCAACGGTCGCGATGGCAGCTCCCATCGCATTGCGCTTGACACAAGGCACCTCCACCAGTCCGGCTACGGGGTCACAGACCAGACCGAGCATGTTTTTCAGCGCGATCGCTACCGCTTGCGCCGATTCCTCCGGCGTACCGCCCGCCATTTCTACGATCGCCGCTGCCGCCATCGCAGTCGCCGAACCGACTTCCGCCTGACAGCCTCCTGCCGCGCCGGAAATAAACGCATTGTTGGCGATGCAGTAGCCGATTGCCCCAGCTGCAAACAGGTAGTTCACCATGTCCTCTCGGGACGGCTGCAGCTTGTCAGATACCGCAAACAGCGTTCCCGGAACAATCCCGCAAGCACCTGCCGTCGGCGTCGCCACGATGGTCCCCATCGCTGCATTGACTTCATTCACCGCCACCGACATCGAGACGGCATTGAGGAGCGTCGGTCCCGACAAAAAGGGCTTGTTCTTCATATAATCCTGCAGTTTCTTCGCGTCCCCGCCCGTGAGTCCACTGTGTGAGCGAATGTCTTCCGTCAGACCACGGCGAACCGCTTTTTCCATGACATCCAGATTGGCGTACATTTCCTCCATGATGGCTTCTCGCGTGCGCTGGGATACTTCCATCTCTGCTTCGATCATCACTTGGGAGATTTTCTTTCCCTGTGACTGTGCCAATTCAACCAATTCGGCTACATTGCGAAACATCTCATTGATTCACTCCTCTACTCCCGCTTTTTCGTTTGGGCCATTTCGTCATTCGCTAGTTCAACGAAAGCAAGGATACGTTAAATATATAAGGAATCTGCCGGATCTCTTCCAGCACTTCTGCGGAAACAGGCGCGTCTGTCTCGATTGCCATCAGCGCACGAGATCCTTTGTCGTGACGGGAGACCTCCATCAGCCCCACGTTGATCCGATGCTGGGTCAACACCTTGGCCACAGCAGCGATCATGCCGAAGCGATCCTCGTGCAGCACCAGCATGGTGGGACTGTCAAAGCCCAGCTGCAAGGTGAAGCCATCGATCTCCAACACTTCGATCTTGCCACCGCCGATGGAAACGCCTACTATCTCGATCGATGCTTGATCGTCGGACAGCTTGATGCGGGATGTATTGGGATGCTCGGTCAGGACCTCCGACGTGGTCAAATTCACTTCCATCCCTGCCTTTTCCGCAATGACGAGTGAATTTTTCAACCGCAAATCGGACGTGTCAAAATCCAGAATGCCCGCCACTGTAGCTACGTCAGAGCCATGCCCTTGATACGTCTTTGCAAATGATCCGTAAAAAGTGATCTCCGCTCGCTTTGGCTGTTTGCCGAACAGCTTGCGGGCCACCCTGCCGATGCGCGCAGCACCCGCTGTATGGGAACTGGACGGGCCAACCATGATTGGACCGATAATATCAAATACGCTTTTGTACTTCAACCGTCCTCTCCTCCTGGTACACAAGGGGTTCAACAAGATTCACTCTCATTGTATCCTACCGTCTCTGAAAGCGCTATAGGTTTCCCTTCTAGGCAGACAGTTCGCACAAATCAAAGAAAAACGGGTTGAACTTAGGAGAACGTAAAAACTATAATGATGGGACGCTTCTCTCAATACTTTCAATTTTATACAATTGAAACGGGGTATCGCATGATGTTCATGGACAAGCAAGCGTTTGCGGTAAAGGGACTCGATTATACGATTCGTTCGGCTGTGGAAAAAGATGCAGAAGAATTGTCTGCACTGCGGCTGGTAATTGATGGAGAGACAGAGAATCTGGACAGGGAAAAAGGCGAGGCATTCATCGATCCAGCAGGCTTCGCGAAGCTCATTTCGGAAGATACAGAGAATCCACGGAACCTGTTTTTAGTCGCCGTCGCAAACGATCGGATCGTCGGTTTTTCCCGCTGTGAAGGAAATCAGTTAAGGCGCTCCTCCCATAAAGTCGAATTCGGGGTATGCGTCTTGAAGGAATTCTGGGGCTACGGGATCGGAAAACAGCTATTGCAGCAATCGATTTCCTGGGCGGACGAAAATGGCATCCGAAAAATGACCCTGCATGTGCTGGAAACCAACGAGCCTGCGATTGCCCTCTATCAAAAGCTGGGGTTTGAAATCGAAGGCATTTTAAAACAGGACAAGCTTCTCGCAGACGGCACCTACTATAACACCATCGTGATGGGACGGTTCCATGAGAGTACCTAGCAGCCAGCAAAAAAAGACACTTACCCGCGAGAAGGGAAGTGTCTTTTTTCCTATTCAGCCCTCACCATTAAAACTCCGATAAGGCCAGGTCCCGCGTGTGTTCCAATTACCGGTCCGATCTCCTCCAGGTGAAAGTCGGCAACCTGAAATTCCTGCTTGATGCGCTCCAATATTTCGGCAGCCTGATCGGGAACCGAACTGTGCAGCACTCCGACCTTGACGGGCTTGCCCTGCGCGTACTCCTGGAACGTTTCCAGAACGCGATTGAGTGCCTTTTTGGTGCCCCTCACCTTGTCGAAAGCAGAGACGTAGCCCGCGGGATCCAGAGTCAGGATCGGCTTGATGTTTAGCAGTGAGCCGATGACCGCTGCTGCTCGGCCGATCCGCCCGCCTTTTTGCAGGAATTCGAGCGTATCGACGATGAAGTACACTTGTACCTCATCCAGATAGCGATCGATCATGTCGAGAATCTGCTGCTTGCTTTTGCCTTCCTTGGCAGCCTTTGCGGCATCCACACAGATCATCCCGTGGACATACGAAGCCTTGCGGGAATCGATCACGGTGATGTCGATGCTCTCTTCCAGCATGGACTTGGCGATCATCGCGGATTGATACGTACCGGACAACGAAGCGGACAGCATGATGGCGATGATCTGCACATCTTTCCCATGCTCCTCATAAATCGCCTTGTACGCTTCCGCAAACTCCAGGGGAGAAGGCTGAGAGGTCGTCGGCAGCACGCTCGATTGCTTCAGCTTGTCAAAAAAAGCGGTGGATGTGATAGTGACTCCGTCCAGATAGGTTTCCGATCCAAACATCACCTTCAGCGGCACTGCCACGATCCCCAAAGATTGCCGTACAGACGCATCGATATCAGATGCACTGTCAGTAAGAATCACGATAGGCATTCACGAGCACTCCTCTACACCATTACTCAACCGAAAAGATGAACGGATAAAGCGGCTGACCGCCATCCTGGATTTCCACTTCGACATCCGGATACTTGTCCGCGAGTGCCGCTTCAAGAGCCTCTGCCTGCTCTTCCGTCGCCCCTTCCCCGAGGAACATGGTGACGATCTCAGCGTCCTCGTCCACCATTTCCAAAAGAAGAGCCTGTGCACTTTCCATCAGATCTGGAACAGCGGTGACGATTTCTTTTTCGAAAATCCCGATGTAGTCGCCCTCTTTGATCTCCACATCACCCATGCGCGTATCGCGTACGGCGTGTGTGACCATGCCCGTCTTGACGGAGGCGATGGCTCTCTTCATCGCGCCCTCATTCGCTTCTACCTCTGCAGCCCCATTGAAAGCGACCAACGCGGCCATCCCTTGAGGAATGCTCTTGGTGGGAATGACGGTTACAGAGCCCTCAGCCAACTCGGCGGCCTGCTGAGCAGCCATGACGATATTGCTGTTGTTTGGCAGAATGAAAATTTCGTTTGCATGCAGACCTTCGATGGCCTTCATGAAATCCTCCGTGCTCGGATTCATCGTTTGTCCGCCTTCTACGACTACATGCACGCCCATGCTTCGCAAAATCTTGGCGATACCCTCACCCGCAGCGACCGCGATCAAGCCGTAAGAAAGCGCTTCAGCTTGCGTAGACACAGCGGCAGCCTGATGCGACTTATTCTCTTCCGCTTTGAGAATATTGGCATGCTGTTCGCGCATGTTTTCAATTTTTAGGCGATGAAGGCTTCCGAATTGCTGTGCGTATTGCAGCACGTTGCCCGGATGCTCTGCGTGAATATGTACCTTTACAACCTCATCGTCAGACACGACCAGGAGAGAATCCCCCATCTGGTCCAATTGACTGCGGAAGAGTCCTTCAGAGAACGGCTTTTTATTAGGCTCGGTGCTGTTGGCGATATGTACCATGAACTCCGTGCAATAGCCGAAAGTGATGTCTTCTGTTTTCATATGGATTTGCGCGTGCTGCTCGTGAACGAGTTTGTCCAGATCCGCCTCTTTCATCACTACCTTCGGCTTTTGCTGGATGTCCCCCAGAGACTCACCTCGCAGGGCTCGCAAAAATCCTTCATAGATGAACAACAGTCCTTGTCCACCTGAATCGACGACGCCCACTTCTTTTAGTACAGGGAGCATCTCAGGTGTGCGCAGCAGGGTAGCCTGCGCCTGTTCATACGTTTTTTCCATGACGACGACAATATCCTCCGTCGTGCGAGCGGCACGGACAGCCAGGTCGGCTGCCTCTCGGGCAACAGTGAGAATCGTCCCCTCGACCGGTTTCATGACTGCTTGATAGGCTGAGTCCACCCCGGATTTTAATGCCTCGGCAAACTGGCGAGCGTTGATCAGCTCCTTCCCGTTTACTGCTTTGCTAAAGCCGCGGAACAATTGGGATAAAATGACTCCAGAGTTGCCTCGTGCTCCCATCAATAAGCCCTTGGCAAGTGCAGAAGCCGCTTCTGTGATGCGAGGAGACTCCCTGCGGGAAAGCTCCTCCACACCTGATGTAAGTGTCAAATTCATATTTGTCCCAGTATCTCCATCTGGTACGGGAAAGACGTTCAACCCATCGACCACTTTGACGTTTTCAGACAAAAGGTTTGCCCCCAGGTAAACCATCCGGCTAAAAAGCACGCCATCAAGACGCGTATGTACCAACTGATGTTCCTCCTTAATTATGTATCCCTGTCTGTACGAACTCCCTGCACGAAAATATTCACGGCAGTGACATCGATTCCTACAGTTTGCTCCAAGGTATAACGAACGCGACGCTGTACATTACCCGCGACCTCAGAAATTTTAACGCCATAACTGACGATGATATGCATGTCCAATGTCACTTCACCGTTCTGGTTGTGAACGACGACCCCTTTGCTCAGGTTATCTCGTCCCAGCAGCTCGGCGATTCCATCCTTAAGCGCTTTTCGCGGAGACATACCTACGAGTCCGAAGACTTCCATAGCGGCGCCTCCCGCAATCCGAGCGATCACTTCTTCTGTTACATCTATTTTCCCCAGAGATGTGCTCATTTCCACTGTCATACAAGGACTCCTCCTCTATTCAACAGCTTGATCGCTTTGATAAGCGTAAACATGCTTCATATAATTTTACACTAACATATTGAAGAAATGAAGCGTTTTGTCGAATGACAGAGGAAAGAAGGAAGATAGGGCTTTTCCTCATGTCAAGTATTGCAATTGACAGCATTCGTGTGCTACTATGGTTGAGTATTTGTGTTCCCTTTATCGGGAATTCCGTTTAGATGCAACAAGGAGGTGGATCGTAATGGCACGTCGTTGCTTTGTAACTGGTAAATCTGCTAAAGCAGGAAACGCTCGCTCCCACTCCATGCGCGCAACTCGCCGCACTTGGGGTGTTAACGTACAAAAAGTGCGCATTCTGGTAAATGGTAAACCAAAGCGCGTTTATGTAAGTACACGAGCACTGAAATCCGGACTCGTAACTCGCGTGTAGTATTTTACTACAAAGCGAAAAAAAGCACCCTCGAGGTGCTTTTTTGCATTTCCGACGTTCCATCTTTCCCTCAGGAGGCCGAGGCCGAGGCTACGCCGTCATTTTTTCTTGTTGAATGCCTCTATGATGCCGCGAATCATGCCACCTAGGAACTTCGGCAACTTGATGGTGTAAAACCGCATGCTACCCCTCCTCACCGAAATTACTTCACATGATACAAATACCAGCCCGCCCCCATGAGTGCCAACGATAACAGGCTATACCAAACCCACGGAGGTGCCATGTACAGGAAAATGGTGATACCTCCGACAGCCAACGCAACCCCGAGAACACGTCGCAAGGCGCCCCCCTGTCGCAGGCGATAGGAGCGCAATCCCATTCATACTGCACCTCCTTCAGGTGTTCTCCCAAACGTGCATATTACATCATATTCTGCTGTCGGATAAACATGTATCCTGCCATGCGAAAAAGTAAAAACGAACGACAGAATAGTGCGAGCCCGTACGAATCCCAAGAAAATGGCGTAAAAAAAATCAGGCAACCATTTGCTGCCTGATTACATTATGCACGTTCTCTCGACATTATGCGTGTCCTCTATGCAAGACGGTCACGAGCTGGAAACAGCAGCGAGGATGCGCTGGTGAGCACGACCGTAAGCACCGCTCCCGCAATCACCATCTCGGGCAGCAGGTAGGTGATGTTGTACACGAAGGAATACAAAGCGACAGGCGTCCCCTCCGGTGCATACTGACCAAACCAGACGATTCCGGAGATAAAATGACAGACGAACCTTCCCAGAACCCCGATCAACAGCCCGCTCCACAAGACCATGATACGGCTGGATTTTGATTCAAACCCGGACAAGCGAACAAGCCCCGAAAGGCCCAATGCGGCAAATGCGAGCGGATAATCCAGCAGCAATTGGACTGGGTTCACTACCGTACTGCCAAACAGCAGCTGCAAGATCCCGACTACCAGCCCTGTGACAATCCCGGCAAACAGGCCTCGGCGCACGGCGATCAGGGCGATCGGTACCATCACCAGCGATACAGAGCCTCCCTGCGGCATATCAAACACCTTGATCTGACTGAAAACGAGCGCCAATGCCGCCATCATGGCCATCTCCAGCCATGTCAACAATCGCATTCGATCCAAAACATTCACTCCTTCTATAAAAAATAACAGGTAAATAAAAGCAAGCCCTGCACGGCTGTTATTGATTCTAGCCCAAGCGCAGAAGGCTGTCAAAAAGAAAAGTCGCGACCGCTCATGCAGCCGCGACTCCTTTTTATCGAACTTTCTCCAAAAACTGTTTTGCCCGGTCGCTTTTCGGATTCTGAAAGAACTCCTTCGGCGGAGTCTCTTCGATGATTTGGCCGTGGTCAATGAACAGAATGCGATCAGAGACCTCCTCGGCAAATCTCATTTCATGAGTCACGATGGCCATGGTCATGCCTGTATGAGCCAAGCCCTTCATGACCTCCAGCACTTCCTTGACCATCTCCGGGTCGAGAGCGGACGTGGGCTCGTCGAAGAGCATGATTTCCGGCTCCATGACGAGCGAGCGCGCGATGGCGACCCGCTGCTTTTGGCCGCCGGACAGACGCGACGGATACACATCAGCCTTGTCGGACAGGCCTACACGATTCAGAAGCTCCCTCGCCTTGCTCTCGGCCTGTGCCCTAGACATCCCTTTGACCTTGATCGGGGCATACGTCAAATTGTTCAAGACCGTCATATGCGGAAAGAGATGAAAGTGCTGAAAGACCATCCCGATCTTTTGGCGGATTTTCATGACGTCTGCTTTCGGCGCCGTAATTTCCTGGCCAGCAATGAAGATCGAGCCCGTCGTCGGGATCTCGAGCAAGTTCATGCACCGCAAAAGGGTCGACTTCCCCGAGCCGGACGGTCCGATAATCGCGACCACTTCCCCTTTTGCGATCTCGGTCGACATTCCCTTTAACACTTCGAGCTGGCCAAATGTCTTGGTAATGTTGTCAATCTTAATCACTGCGTCTCATCCTCCTCTCCAGCACACGCGCAAACCATGTCAGGATCATGACCATGACGTAGTAGAGGACCCCGGCAATGATATACGGTTCAAAGTACCGGAAGATCGTTCCCTTCACCACATTCGCGTTTTGCAGAATGTCTGCGAGACCGATCGTGGACACGAGAGCAGATTCTTTCAAGAGTGCGATTGTTTCATTCACCAGCGCAGGCAAGATATTCTTGACGCCCTGCGGCAAAATGATGTCCAGCATCATGCGGCGATACGGAACACCCAGCGCTTTGGCCGCCTCCCACTGCCCTTTGTCCACCGCGAGAATCCCGCCACGGATGGTCTCGGAGATGTACGCACCCGAGTTCAGCGTAAACGTCAAGACTGCCGCCTCCAGCTGGGAGATGTTGTATCCCGTGAGCTGCGGTGTCGCGAAGTAGACAAACGTCAGCTGCAAAATCAGCGGGGTCCCGCGAAAGACGGACGTATACGCAACCGCCAGCCAATTGAGAGGACCGAATTTGGAAATTTTAATGAGTGCCAAAATGGAACCCCAGATGAATCCTAATACTACCGAGAGCAACGTGACGAGTAATGTGACCTTTATCCCCTGCAAAATAAAAGGGATATAGGGCACAATCTGCGGAAAATCCAAATTCATGCCCTTTCCCACCCCTTGCTACCAATCATTGAAAATACATGCGGACACACGGGCCGGGTTACTGTCCGAACCATTTTTTGATCAGCTTGTCCATCTCGCCGTTTTCCTGCATCTTTTTGATCACGTCGTTGAATTCCTTCACATGTGTGGAGCCTTTCGGGAAGGCAACCGCAGAACCGTTTTTCTCATTTGATTCGATGGTAGTGTATTGGAGGCCTGGGTTGCTTTCCACAAAGCCTTTTGCGACGGTATCCTCGAGAATCGCCGCATCCACGCGTCCCGTTTTCACTTCTTCAACGATCTCACCGGTTTTATTCAGCGAGGTGATTTGCAGGCCGGTCGCTGTTTTCGCCAGTTCTTTTGCTGCGGATTCCTGAATGGAGCCGAGCTGTACGGCCACTTTTTTGCCAGCCAATTGGTCCGGCTTCGTCAGATTGCTTTCTTTCTTGGACACGATCGTATTTTTCGCGTCGTAGTAGATCTCGGAGAAATCAACGTTCTTTTGACGTTCTGGAGTCGGGGTCATCCCTGCCATTACGAAGTCTGCACGGTTGGTTTGCAGAGCAGGCACCAAACCGTCAAAGTTCATATCATTGATCTGCACCTCGTATCCGAGCTCTTTTGCAATGTACTTCGCAATATCTACGTCAAAGCCGACGATCTCGTCCTTGCCGCTGGTCAAATCGTGAAACTCGTAGGGCTTGTAGTCAGCAGATGTCGCCATCGTCAGCGTCTTTTTCTCGCCGCTCGGCTGTTCTTGCCCTGCTTGTGGCTGTGCAGGCGCTTGCCCCGCTCCCGATTGATTGCCGGTACCGCAGCCAGCGATCACGGCCGCAGCCAAAAGGGATGTTAGTGCAATCGAAAAGATCGACGTTTGTTTTTTCATTCGTGGTACCCCCATTTAGGATTGTGATGGAATTCAGGTAGAAAATATAGATGCCAAGCCAGAGAGAATTTATATTACTCGACAACTTATATTTATACAGGATAATGATTATTTTAAACAATAGATGAACAATTTCAATCTTTTTTTATCCCAAATTTAAATACCCAATTTACAGAATTTTGTTTACAAATCATTTTACGCATTTTCCCCATCTCTCCCCCTCGCTCCTTTTGTAGTATGTCCCATTTTTAAAAATTGCACTTTTCTCTGGCATAAATTCAGGTAAAGAATTATAGTGCATATGAAATCAACTCGGAGGAGGATACAATGATGGCTGCCACTTGGACATCCCATTTTCAAGATAAGCTCCCTGATATTCTTGCGGAGCTGCGCACCTATGTCGAGATGGAAACACCTACACACGACAAAGAAGCCGTGGATCGACTGGGTGAATATATCGCCGGTCGCTTCCGCTCGCTCGGTTGCAAGGTCGATGTCATCCCGCAAACTACCTACGGAAATCAGCTGCGTGTCGAATACGGAGAAGGCGATGAACAGATCATGGTGCTCGGGCACTTTGACACCGTAAAGGAAGTGGGCACGCTCAAGTCCGAGCCATGGAAGATCGAGGATGGCCGAGTCTACGGACCAGGGACCTATGACATGAAAGCAGGGATTGTCTTCTGCTACTACGCCCTGAAGACGATCGTCGAGCAAAACATTCCTCTGAAGAGCAAGCTCGTCTTTTTCTGGAACACGGATGAGGAGATCGGCAGTGAATCGTCCGAGAAGTGGATTCGCGAGGAAGCGAGGCGGAGTACATGCGCGCTCGTGATCGAGCCTGCCGCAGGAGACGGCTCATTGAAAACAAGCCGCAAAGGCGGCGGCGAGTTCGTATTGAAAGTAACCGGACGTGCCGCCCATGCAGGAAATGATCACGCACTCGGGGTGAACGCGATCGAAGAGATTGCCCACCATGTGCTAGCCATTCAGTCTTTTACCGACTATGAGGCTGGTACGACTCTCTCCGTCGGCACGATTCGTGGCGGCAGCGTCTCCAACGTCGTTCCCGATTATGCAGAAGCGGATATCGATGTCCGCATTAGCACCAGTGAGGAAGCAGAGAGAATCACGACTCTCATGAACCAGCTCACTCCCATTCTGCCCGGCGCCCAGCTGACCGTAGAAGGAGGCATCACCAAGCCGCCTATGGAGAGAACGGCCGGGACAGAGCAGCTGTTTTTGCACGCACAGGCACAGGCGCAGCTGGAAGGCTTCAACCTGACCGAGCGTGGGGTCGGCGGTACCAGTGACGGCAATTTTGCCGCTGACGAAGGGACTTTGACTCTCGATGGATTAGGTCCGGTAGGCGATGGAGCCCACGCCTCCCATGAGCACGTGGTCATCGATGCCATACCGGGCAGAATTGCTGTCCTTCTTCGTTTGTTCAGCAGTCTCTGACCTGCCCGAAAGCTCCACTCCGTCCATGAAGGGCGGAGTTTTCTTTTGCTCTACTTTTGGCAAGCTAGACATAAACTAACCCTATCAAAAGGGAAGGAGCGATAGACACGTGGAGAACGCAAATTCGGCACCAAGCCATGCAGTAGGATTTTGGCGTCGCTTAGGGGCAAGCTTGCTGGATGGCTTGATTATCGGAATCCCTCTCGCCCTCATCTCTTACTTGTTGACTGGCGACACAAAGGGAAATCTGTTTACCAATGTCGTTTCCCTGCTCTACAGCCTGCTCTTACCTGTATTTTGGTACGGGTACACGGTCGGGAAACGAATCATGGGCGTGCGCATCGTCAAACTCGATGGAGAACCGGTGGGATTCGGTACCATGCTGCTGCGTGTGGTCGTCGGCATGTGGCTCATTTATACAGTCACGCTGGGCATCGGAGCCATCATCAGTGCCATCATGGTCGGTGTCCGTGAAGATAAACGGGCGATACACGATCTGGTGGCAGGTACGTACGTCACTTCCAACCAGCCGTAAATGGAGCCAAACAAAAAGGCCACCCCGAGGAAAAAGGGATGGCTTTCGTTATTCCTATCCGCGAATGGCGGCAATCGCCTGAGCACGGTCCTTTTGATTGAAAACAGCGCTGCCCGCAACGAGGACAGTCGCCCCGGCTTCTTCGCACAAACGAGCGGTTTCGGCATTCACTCCGCCGTCAATCTCGATTTCGACGTGACCGAGGCCGCGCTCGTCCAGCATGCGGCGAAGCTCTTTGATCTTTGGAACTACGTTATGGATGAATTTCTGTCCACCAAAGCCCGGGTTGACGGTCATCAGGAGAACCATGTCCAAATCGGTGAGAACATGCTCGAGCGTCGCCAATGGAGTAGCTGGATTCAATACCACGCCCGCTTTGACCCCTTGCTCCTTGATCAGATGAAGCGTACGGTGCAGATGCGGGCACGCCTCCTGGTGCACGGTGATCCAGTCCGCTCCGCTTTTGGCGAACTCGGGAATGTACCGATCCGGATTCTCGATCATCAGATGCACATCGAGCGGCAATTTGGTCACAGGGCGGATGGCATCCACGATGAGCGGCCCAATCGTGATGTTCGGCACGAAATGCCCGTCCATCACATCGACGTGAATCCAATCAGCTCCTCCCCGTTCGACATCCAGTATCTCTTCTCCCA
This sequence comes from Brevibacillus choshinensis, assembly GCF_016811915.1. Lineage (NCBI taxonomy): Bacteria > Bacillati > Bacillota > Bacilli > Caryophanales > Paenibacillaceae > Brevibacillus > Brevibacillus choshinensis. Next base: position 3,739,784 of record NZ_CP069127.1, read on the forward strand.
ATCTGGCAAAGTCTGCAGACAGGATCGAAGGTGCGATTTTTACCATGGTTTATTCCTCCGTTGATATTCTTTCAGCTCTTCTCGGAATTGCAAGTAGTTCTCGTACCGTTCTTTGCTCACTTCTCCCGTCTCCACTGCTTCCTGAACGGCGCAGGAAGGCTCCGTGACGTGCAAACAACCGCGGAACTTGCAGTCTGCAGCGCGATCTGCGAAGTCACGGAACGCTTCAGCCAAATCCAGTTCCGTCAAATCCATGAATTCCAAGGAGCTAAAGCCCGGCGTATCCGCTACATACCCCCCACCGTCCAGTGGAATGAGCTCAACGTGACGTGTCGTATGCTTACCGCGCCCCAGCTTTTCACTGACATCGCCGGTTTGCAGGCTGGCGCCCGGAAACAGCGCATTGATTAAGGAGGACTTCCCGACTCCGGACTGTCCGGCGAAGACAGAGATCCGATCGTGCAAAATGTCGCGGACCTCTTGAAGCCCCGTTTGCTGCTTCGTCGATGTCGGGATGACGGTATACCCGATCGCCTCGTATTTTCGGGCGATTTCCGCCACCTCTTCTTCGGATACTTGATCCGATTTTGACAGGATGATCACCGAATCGATACCTGCATTTTCGGTATGCACCAGAAACTTGTCCAGCAGCAGCGAGCTAAAGGCTGGCTTGTACATGGAAAAGACGAGCACGGCCTGATCCACATTGGAAATGGGCGGACGAACCAGCTCGCTGGTCCTCTCACCCACCTCCATGACATATCCTTCTTCTTCACTGATGGCATCGTAGACTACCCAGTCGCCTACGAGCGGATTTACTTTTGCTCCCTTTTTCTTGAAAAGCCCACGTGCGCGACAACTGAAAACACGCCCTTCATCGGCGACGTAGTAGAACCCGCTCAAGGCTTTCACAATCCGTCCTTCTGGCATTCATGTCCCTCCACATGCTTATGGCAAGCTGCTGTACGAAATCGGAATGGTCTGGTATTCCACATACTCATTTTTCGTCGGATCTTTCTTAAACACCTTGATCACGGCATCCTTCTGCGGTGACAAGACGACCGGAACATCGTATTCCTTGCTTTCCGTAATCGTCTCTTTGTACATGACTTGGGCATCTCCACGAGAATCATTCACTTCGATTTTGATCTCCGCCGTCTCTCCTGGAACGACCTCTACATATACAGGTGCATTGGCGAGCTTCGCGTCTTGCGGGTATTGACCGTTGCTTACGGTAAGCGGAACCGCGACCCCTTTTTGGACGTTCATGCCCGGATCGTAAGGATGAGTCGAGAGGACTACCCCTGGCTTGTCGTACTTAAAGCTCGGTTCTTCTTTGATCTCCCCGATAGCCAAGCCGAGCTTGAACAACTCCACACGCGCTTGCTCCATTGATTTTCCGGTGACGTCAGGCATTTTCACATAGCCTTTCCCTTTGCTTACTGTTACGCGTACCGCATCTTTTGTCGGATACACCTTTGAATTTGCATCTGGTGACTGGCCGATGACCTCGCCCGCTTCGGCTTTGTCATCCTCGACTTCTTCAAAGGTAATATTCTCTGTCTTGAAGCCCAGTTGCTTCAGCGTCTGCTCCGCGACTGTGCGAGACAGTGACACGAGATTCGGCATGTCGATTGCCTGCTGCCCCTTGCTTACGTACAACGTCACGATCGCATTTTCCTTTAGTCGCATGGGCGGTGCCGGATCCTGCCTGATCACCATTCCCTTTTCGATCGTGTCGTTCGCTTCCTCGACGATTTTTGCTACCAGATTGGCATCCTCGATCTTTTTCTGCGCCAAGCTGACCTCTGTTCCTTCCACATAAGGAACCTGAACCTCCGGCACCGACGGGAACACATTCAGCAGGAAGTTGAACCCAAAGAACGCCAGCACGAGAAACAGGCCGATACCCGCTACCCAAAGAAGCGTCTTCACCCACCACTTTTTCTGTGGCTTTTGCTCCTCCTCTTCTTCCCGCGGCTGCTCGTAGCGGCTTCTCGTTCCGCCCCCCGTGCGGCCATTCCCGTGATTATCGAGCATATCCTGCGTAATGATCGGCACCACGCGAGTCATTTCTTCATCCTCAGGGAATGTCAGCTTTTCTTCGTTCAGGCGCTCTGGAAACAGGCATGTCTCCAAATCTTCGAGCATTTCACGCGCAGACGAATAGCGAAGGAACGGGTCCTTTACCAAGGCCTTGAGAATAACGTTTTCCACACTTTGCGGGATCGCCGGATTCACTTGCCGAGGCTCCGGAAGCGGCTCCTGCAAATGCTTGAGAGCTACTGAAATAGGTGAATCGCCTGAAAACGGCAATTCGCCTGTCACCATTTCATAGAGTACGATCCCCAGCGAGTAGATATCCGACTTCTCGCCGGTAATGCCGCCTCTCGCCTGTTCTGGAGAGAAGTAATGAACAGAGCCGAGCATGGCATTGGTATGTGTAATGGTCGTCGAAGTCACTGCACGGGCGATCCCGAAATCGGTTACCTTTACCCGTCCGTTCTTCCCAATCATGATGTTGTGCGGTTTTATATCCCTGTGAATGATCTGATTTTGATGGGCATGGTCAAGCGCATCGCAAATTTGCTGCGCAATCCTCACCGCTTCTTCTACAGGCAGCGCTCCCCGCTGGATAATGACTTCCTTCAGCGTGTAGCCTTCTATGTACTCCATCACCATGTAATGGGTATCGCCTTCTTGTCCGACATCGTAAACCCCGACCACATTGGGGTGAGACAGGCTTGCAACCGCCTGCGCTTCCCGTCTGAAACGGTTCACGAAGTCTTCATCGCCTCCGAATTGGGAACGCAATACTTTCACCGCTACGGGACGATTCAAAATCAAATCCCTGGCCTTGTATACGATAGCCATACCGCCCCCGCCTACACGGGCTTCCAACTGGTACCGTCCTCCAAGCCGTTGACCTTCCATCTCTCTCACCCCTCTTTCTCACTGGAGTCGGGCACGTTACGGACAGCTACCAGCGTAATATTGTCCTGCCCACCAGCGGCTAGTGCCTCTTGCACCAAGCCGTCTACCTTCTCCTGCAGAGTTATCTTTTTATGTAACCAATCTTCCATAACCGAAGGAGGAACTTTATCGCTCAGTCCATCGGAGCAGATCAAAATGACATCGTCCGGTTCCCATTCAAACTGGTCCAGGTCCACGAGCACATCCGGCTCCGTCCCGAGCGATCGCATGATGACATTGCGATGCGGATGCACGGCGGCTTCCTCCGGTGTGATTTGTCCGCTTTTGACCAGCTCGTTGACCAAAGAATGGTCTTCCGTTTTCATCACCAGACCGTCTGTACCAAATTTGTACAAGCGGCTGTCTCCGATGTGCGCCGTCATGACCGTACTCGGTCCGAACAGGGCAGCAATCGTCGTGGTCCCCATGCCGCTGCACTCCGGGTGTTCCAAGGCGTACTCGTACACTTCCTTGTTGGCAAGGAGGACCGCGTTCATCAGCTGTTCGCGAACGTCCTCCCCATCCAACCCGATATCGATATGACGCAGTTCTTTTACTATTCGCTCAACAGCGAGGCGGCTGGCGATCTCGCCCGCCTCATGCCCGCCCATTCCGTCAGCCAAAACGGCGAGGGCGTGTCCGTTCGCGTCTGCCTCACAGGCATAGTAGTCCTCATTGACGGAACGGACGTGGCCCACATGGGATTTCATTGCAATTTCCATGGTATCACCCCACGGTTTCTTTAGCGTGTTGTGCTCTCAGCTGACCGCATGCAGCAGCAATGTCACTGCCGTGCTCCCGTCTGATCGTCACATTGATTCCCTTGTCCTCTAAAATGCGCTTGAATTGGAAAATCTCATTTCGCGGGGTACGGACGTAATCTCGCTCCGGCACGTAGTTCACCGGGATCAGATTGACGTGGCAGAGCATATCTCCAATCAGCGCTGCCAGCTCCTCCGCATGCTCTGGCTGATCGTTCTTGCCGCCGAACAGACCGTATTCGAAGCTGATCCGACGACCGGTTTTGTTGATATAGTGACGGCATGCCTCCATCAGCTGAACAAGAGGGAAGCCGCGGTTGATCGGCATCAGCTGCGTTCTCAGCTCGGTGTTTGGAGCATGCAGAGAAATGGCCAGGTTCACTTGCCCGCCTCGCTCAGCGAACTCATAGATTTTCGGCACGATCCCACTGGTGGAGACGGTGATATGTCTTGCACCGATGTTCAAGCCGCGATTGTCGTTGATGACGGATAGGAAGGCCATGAGGCTCTCGAAGTTCTCAAATGGCTCCCCGATTCCCATTACGACCACATGGCTGACGCGTTCTCCCTCTGCATCGAGCTTGCGCTGCGCCATCAATACTTGGGATACGATTTCACCCGCATCCAAGTTACGCTTCAGACCACCCAGAGTGGATGCGCAAAATGTGCATCCGATCCGGCAGCCTACCTGCGTCGTCACGCAAATGCTGTTGCCGTAGCTGTGACGCATGATGACCGTCTCGATGGCGTGTCCATCCACCAGCTGGAACAAAAACTTGATGGTCCCGTCCTGGGATTCCTGGTGGGTAATTTCTTTCAGCGGATCCATTCGAAACGTATCCGCGAGCTTTTGGCGCAATTCTTTGGACAGGTTGCTCATCTCTTCAAAAGAAGTCACGCGCTTCACATACAGCCAGTCAAAAATCTGCTGCGCCCGAAATGCTTTATCTCCTGCTTCTACAAGCCATTGTTTCATTTCGTCTTGGGTCAAACTGTAAATAAGCGGCTTGGCGCTCGTAAATGTCGTAAGTGGCATTGCTGTCTTCACATCCTCAAATTCATTGCTAACAACTTTCGGTCATTCTATCATTGTACCTTGCAATGCGCCTCGCTTCAAACGGTTTTGGCATCTATCCTAGAAATGCGTCACTTTTCCTAGTGTAAACAAATCCGAACGAGTGCAAACAACGAGAAAGGAGCAGCGTCATCCCGCAAAGGCGCGCCACTCCTTTTTTTCTCAGCCGATACGTCGCAGTCGTGCAATAAAGAAACCGTCACTGTCAAAATGATGCGGTAAAATCTGCACAAAGGCCCCCGATTCGTCTGCCTTGTCCCTGACAGCCTCAGGCAAATCATCCCTCAGCGTCGCATCCAGCACAAACTCCGGATGCTTGTCTACAAAGCGACGAACCATATCCTGATTTTCCATCGGTTCAATGGTACACGTACTGTACACCAATGTCCCTCCAGGAGCCACCATTGCGGAGAGGCTCACCAGCAGCTGATATTGCAATTGGGCAATCGAGCGAACGTCTTCCGGCGACTTGTTCCACTTCAAGTCAGGCTTGCGGCGAATGACCCCAAAGCCTGTGCAAGGAGCATCCAGCAAAATCCGATCAAAGGTGCCCAGCCCTTTGTCAGGGAGATCAAGCGCATCGCCGACAACAGGCTCGATGATGGAAATTCCCAGGCGCTTCGCCGTGCTGGTGATCAGCTCCCGCTTGTGGGGATGAACATCATTGGCGATAATTTCACCGCGATTGCCCATCACCTCAGCCAGATGCGTCGTCTTGCCGCCAGGGGCTGCACAGGCATCCAGCACACGCATTCCCGGCTCAGGGGCTACGGCAGACGCCACGAGCATGGAGCTTTCATCCTGCAGCGTGCAGTAGCCTTCCTTAAACCAGCGCGTACCTGCTGCATGTCCACCATTCATAAGAAGAATGCCTTGGTCGCTTAGCGCAGAAGGCTTTGCATCCATTCCTTCTTCCTGTAGTTTTGCAGCTAGCTCAGCCTTCGAGATTTTTAACGTGTTTACACGTACAGACGTATGCGGAGCCCTGTTGTTCGCTTCGCAAATCGCCTTTGTCTCCTCTTCACCGTAGAGCTTGACCCACTGGCGAACGAGCCATTCCGGATGAGAATGGGTGACGGCGATTTGCTTTGCCTTATCGCCTTTTGGCACCCGATCCCACACGTCAGGCTGACGCAAAGCATTGCGCAGCACGCCATTCACCATCGAAGCGATCCCTTGATGTCCTCTTCGCTTGGCGATTTCTACCGCTTCATGCACAGCGGCGCGCTCAGGGATTCGATCGAGATAACGGATTTGGTACAGGCTGAGCAGCAAGAGATTGCGCACCCAGGTCTGGACTTTTTTTCCGCCCACAAACTGCGACAAGACAAAATCAAGCGTCAGTTTGCGCTGAATCGTACCGTAGACGAGCTCGGTTACCAAGCCAGCATCAACGGAACTGATGTCAGAGCGATCCAGAACGTTCCTGAGCTCGAGATTGCTATACGATTTATGTTCCTCGACCCGATTCAGTACATCCAGGGCGAGATCACGAGCACCTTTTTTTGCCACGGGCTACTCTCCTACCTTTGTGCCGATTTCAATGCTGTTGCCCGCTCCGCGTAAAAAGTCGAGAGCGCTCATTCGTTTTTTCCCCTCTGGCTGCAGCTCGGTGATTTTGACGGACCCAATGCCGCATGCTACGACCAAGCCATCTTCTTCCTTGGCGAGGATCGTACCTGGCTCTTTCCCGGTGCTGTCAGCAGATTGCTTTTCCACCCACCAGACTTTCCAGACCTTACCGCCGTGAGTGGTAAAGGCTACAGGCCAAGGATTGAGGCCGCGCACCTGGTTGTAGATTTGTTCTGCGCTGCGTGCCCAGTCGATCCGCTCATCCGTACGCTTGATGTTGGGAGCAAAGGTAGCTGCCGCATGGTCTTGCGCTTCTGCTGCAAGCTCACCCGCGAGCAAACGCGGAACGGTATCGATCAGCAGGGCTGATCCAGCCGCCGCCAGCTTGTCATGCAGCGTCCCGACCGTGTCGCGCTCCTCGATGGGAACGACGACCTTGGAGAGCATGTCCCCGGCATCAAGCGCCTCCACCATGTACATGATGGTCACACCGGATTCCTTTTCGCCTTCCACGATCGATTTGTGAATCGGTGCGCCGCCGCGGTATTTCGGCAGCAGCGAGGCGTGCACATTGATGCATCCAAAGCGTGGTGCATCGATCAGACGCTTGGGCAGGATTTGTCCATAAGCTGCCGTCACGATCAGATCCGGTGCGAGGGCGATCACCTCGTCCAAGGCAGCTTCCTGTTTGATTTTTTCCGGTTGCAGGACCAAAAGACCATGACGCAAAGCCGCCTCCTTGACGGGCGGCGGCGTCATGACTTGCTTGCGTCCTACCGGGCGATCGGGCTGGGTAACCACACCGACCACATTGTAGCCTTCCTTCAGCAGTGCCTCCAGGCTGGAAACAGCGAAGTCAGGCGTACCCATGAATAAAACGCGTGCATCTTTCAAAATGGATTATTCCCCTTCCTCATCCGGGCTTACTTGATACACCTTGTCTGCCACATCGATGAACAGAACGCCGTTCAGGTGATCAATTTCATGCTGGGAGCAGCGGGAGAGCAAATCATCTGCTTCCAGCTCGATTTCATTGCCAAAGCGGTCTTGACCGCGCAGCTTGATCCATTTGTGACGGCGCACATCCCCGCGCAGGCCCGGGATGCTCAGGCATCCTTCTGGATAGTCAAATTGCTCGCCTTTGAAGTCCACGATTTCCGGATTGACGATCTCGATCAGGCCATCTCCGCAATCCATGACAATCACGCGTTTGGAAATGCCTACCTGCGGTGCTGCAAGGCCTACCCCGTCAGCATCGTACATGGTATCAGCCATATCATCCAGCAGCTTGTGCAGGTTGGAATTGAATTTGGTGACCACGATCGCTTTTTCACGCAGGATCGGATCTGGATGTTTCACGATTGTGCGAATTGCCATTTGATTAGTATCCTCCCTAAAGCAGTACGTACGGATCAACGTCAATCGTCATGAGTACTTTCTGCTGTTTGTTCCATTCTTCAAACGCCGCTGTAGCCTGTGCAAGCAAGGCAGACAGCTTAGGTTCATCCCGATATTTTAGCATGATCTGAAAACGAAATCTATCCTTCACCCTCGCAATGGGCGAAGCGACCGGGCCCAGCAATATCGTCGTCTCCGCCAGACGCTGGCGCAAGTAATCGGCCATCGTGTGGGCTCCCCGGACGACAACCGGTACGTCCTCGTGGCTGAAGGTGATCAGGACCAGGCGGAAATAAGGCGGATAACCGGTTCTTCTGCGCTGGAGCATCTCATCCTGGTAAAATGCCGGATAATCATGCCGCGTCGCGTGCACGATGCTGTAGTGCTCGGGCGTGTAGGTCTGGATGACCACATCCCCTTCCAGCTCGTGCCTGCCCGCCCGTCCGCCGACCTGTGTCAACAGCTGAAACGTTTTTTCTGCCGCACGAAAATCGGGTAAATGGAGCGATGTGTCTGCGGCAATGATCCCCGCTAGCGTCACACGTGGGAAATCCAGCCCTTTTGCAATCATCTGTGTCCCCAGCAGAACATCACCCTGTCCCGCCCGGAATTTATTTAGCAGCTCTTCATGGGCGCCTTTTCGGGAAGTCGTGTCCACATCCATGCGTATGACGCGAATCCCCGGGAACAGCTTCGCCAGCTCTGCCTCCACCTTTTGCGTGCCTGTCCCAAAGAATCGGATGTGCTCGCTTTGGCACTCCGGACAATGGGCCGGCTGGGCGATCGTGTACCCGCAGTAATGACAGCGGGCAGTGTGGTTCGTCTTGTGGTACGTAAGGGAAATATCGCAATGAATGCAGCGCATGGTATAACCGCAAGAACGGCACATGACAAAGGTAGAGAAGCCCCGGCGGTTGAGGAAAATGACCATCTGCTCCTGTTTGACAAGCCGATCCTCGATCATCTCATGGAGCTTTCTACTAAACATCGAGCGATTTTCGGACTGGAGCTCTTCTCTCATGTCAACCACGTGGACACTCGGCATCGGTCGGTTTCCTACACGCTCTGGCATCTCCAACAGCGTGTAGCGCCCTCTCGTAGCCAAAGCGTACGTTTCCAGTGCAGGAGTGGCGCTTCCCATAAGCAGGACGGCATGATTGCGCTTCGCCCGCCACAACGCCACTTCACGTGCATGGTAGCGAGGGGTTTCCTCCTGTTTGTACGAGGTTTCATGCTCTTCGTCAATGACGATCAGCCCGATATTTTGGAATGGGGCGAAGATCGCCGACCGGGCACCGACAACCACTTTTACCTGCTTGCGGATAATTTTACGCCATTCGTCGAACTTCTCTCCCTGGGACAGGGCACTGTGCAAGACGGCTACATCGGCTCCGAATCGTCCTTTGAAGCGTTCGACCATCTGCGGTGTCAAGGAAATCTCCGGAACGAGAAAAATGGCTTCCTGCCCCTTTGCCAGCGTCTGCTCGATCGCCTCCAGATACACTTCCGTCTTTCCGCTTCCGGTTACGCCATGCACCAGAAAGGACGCGTAGCTCTGGCTCTGAATGGCTTGCAGAATGGGTGAGAGAACCTGCTCTTGCATCGGAGTAAATACTGGTTTGGCTTTTTCCGCAAAGCGCCTGTTGGCGTAGGGATCGCGATATACCTCGACCTGCTCGATCGCCAGCCAGCCTTTCGCCTCCAGACTTTTGAGCGGAGAACGCGTAATGCCCCATTCGTCCTTCAGCATCTGGATGGAAAACGACTGACCTTCATGCTGCGAAAACAGCTCGAGCACACGGCGCATTTGTTCCGCCCGAGCAGGCAGGGACGCTGCGGCCTCTGCCAGCTGAGCCGGGCCAAGCAGACAGCGAACGAACGATTGCTGTTTGCGGGTAATGCGGTCTTTGACCTGATATTCCGTCGCCAAAAGCCCGCTGCGAATCCACCCCGGCACGAGCAGGAACTCCTCGGGAAACTGCTTCTCCACCTCTGCCAGCGGCAAATGCCGTTTGCGATGAAGCTCCCAGAGCAATCCTGACCCTCCGCACGTCTCTTCGTCCAGATCATCCGTTGCCGTCAGCCATTTTTCCGCCTTCCCTTTTAAGACAGCAGGCAGCATCGCCTGTACGGCTGTCACCCAAGGACACAAATACTGTTTGGACATCCACTCGCTCATGTCCAGAAGCTCCGGAGTCAGCGGCGGTGTATCATCCAGCACCTGTTCGACATCTTTCAAGCGATGGTTGTCCGCAAAATCGGCGTCATTTTCAGAAACGCCAACCACATACCCCTGAAGCTTGCGTGGACCAAACGGAACCACGACGCGGCTGCCTACCTGAATCAAAGGGCACAGCCACGCAGGCACCCGGTAATCGAAGGGCCGGTTCGTTCGATTTACCGGCACGTCCACGATGATTTGCGCGATCATGACAGCTCGGACAGCGGACGCTTGGCCAGCTTCAGCAGTACCGCATCAAACAGCTTATCCGCTACGTCGCGCTTGCTCAATTTCTCGAGGTCAACCTGTTCTTTGGCCCTTGTCAGGAGGGTGACGATATTCGTATCGCTGCCCATTCCCGCGCCCTCTGTCAACACGTTGTTCGCCACGATCATGTCGAGATTTTTTCTCTCCAGCTTGTCCTGTGCATGCTTGATCACGTCCTGTGTCTCAGCTGCAAATCCGACCACAAACTGCTTGGTTTTTCTCTCCCCGATCGTCCTCAGAATGTCCGGCGCTTTATCCAGCTCCAGGACCAGCGGCCCATCGCCCTTTTTCATCTTGTGTTCCTGCACGGTTTTCGGTCGGTAATCGGATACTGCTGCGGACTTCACGACAATGTCGCTGGCTGGCAAATGCTCCATCACCGCATCGAACATCTCCTGAACCGATTCCACGGCTACAAACTGGACACCAGCCGGTTTCGGCAAAGCAGTCGGACCACTCACCAGCACCACCTGTGCCCCTCGGTCTCTCGCCGCCTCTGCGATGGCGTACCCCATCTTCCCTGATGCATGGTTGGTGATGTAGCGAACCGGGTCGATTTTCTCGCGAGTCGGCCCCGCTGTGACCAGGACCCGTTTGCCCTGCAAATCTTGCGTCCGTGACTCTGCAAAAAAGGCAGCCACAGCCTCCACGATCTCCTCCGGCTCCACCAGTCGCCCTTTGCCGATCCAGCCACAAGCCAAAAGGCCGACTCCTGGTTCCACAAAGCGATAGCCGTATTCCGCAAGCCTTTCCATATTCGCACGCACCGCTGGGTGATCGTACATGTTGACGTTCATCGCGGGAGCCACCATGACAGGCGCTTTTGTCGCGAGCAAAATCGTCGTGAGCATTTCATCCGCGATGCCGTTTGCCATTTTTCCGATGATGTTGGCAGTTGCAGGCGCGACCAAAACCAGATCGGCCTTGTCCGCCAATTCGATATGGCTGATGACATGCGGATCCGGTTCCTGAAAGGTATTTGTATAGACGTGTTGATGAGACAGGGCTTGAAATGTAGCTGGCTGCACAAACTGGAGCGCATTTTGAGTCAGTACGGCATTCACGATGGCGCCGGCCTGTGTCAGCTTGCTCGTGAGCGCCGCAGCTTTATACGCTGCAATGCCTCCTGAAATGCCTAGCACAATTCGTTTTCCTGCGAGCGATTGCATTCGCTTCTCTCCTCTCTTCCCTTTCGTAGAAAACTAGGCTGCGCAAAAGGCGGAGCCATAGCTGCTCTTATGCTGGATAGGATTATTATAAATTCCTATCTGTGCGAAAAAAACAACCTGCATGAGGTTGTTTTTTAGGGTGACATCCTTATTTGCGAGCGTCCAAAAATTCGTGAACCAACTCATCGGAGATAAATTCCTCCAGAGCTTGCCCCACAAACTTTTTGGATTTCGGTCTTACCACTTGCAACTCGCTGTTTTCTCGAAGCTGGCGTGCACGCTTGGACGCCACCGTTACGAGGATGTATTTGCTGTCTGCCTTTTTGGTCAATTCATCAATGGATGGGTACAACATGAATTATTCGACCTCCTTTAACCATTTGCGATACTTGTGAACCTGACGCTCTTTTTTCAGATGCTCCGCCGTAATAATCGCCTGAATCCGATCGCACGCCGATTCGATGACGTCGTTGACGACAACATAATCGTAGTGATCCATCAGCTCAATCTCGGCACGGGCGACTTCCATCCGTTTGCGAATGACTTCTTCGGTCTCTGTGCCTCGTCCGACAATACGGTTCTCCAATTCATTCAGATCAGGAGGAGCGAGGAACAGAAACGTCCCTTGGGGAAAACGTTCCTTGACCTGCAAAGCACCCTGAACTTCAATCTCCAGAATAACATCTTTTCCAAGAGAAAGCATTTCATCTACAAACTGACGGGGGGTTCCGTAATAATTCCCTACGTATTCCGCCCATTCCAGCAGCTCGTCGTGCTCAATCATCTGACGAAACTCTTCCTTGGATTTAAAAAAGTAATTAACTCCCTCCACTTCTCCTGGACGCGGAGCACGAGTGGTGGCAGAAACGGAGTAAATCAGCTCAGGCATACGTTCCCGAAGCGCTTTGCACACCGTTCCTTTCCCCACTCCTGCAGGTCCAGAGAGAATCAGAAGGAGACCGCGATCAACCATGGTCATGATTCCACTCCTACATTTATTCGTCCGATTCGTCATCTTTGGTCGTCAGTCGCTGTGCCACTGTCTCTGGCTGGACTGCAGACAAAATCACGTGATCGCTGTCAGTAATGATAACCGCACGTGTCCGTCTTCCATAGGTAGCATCTACGAGCATATTGCGGTCGCGCGCTTCCTGAATGATCCGTTTGATCGGAGCTGATTCCGGACTTACGATAGAGATGATGCGGTTTGCATTCACAATGTTCCCAAATCCAATATTGATTAGCTTGATTGCCATGACGGCCCAGCCCATCCTTTCATCCTACTCAACATTCTGCACTTGCTCTCTCATCTTCTCCAGCTCAGTCTTGATTTCGACCGCCAGATGCTGAATGCGCAAATGATTGGCCTTGGAAGCGATCGTATTCGCCTCTCGATTCATTTCCTGCAACAGGAAGTCCAGCTTGCGTCCTACCGCCTCATCTTTTTCAAGCTGTTGGCTGAATTGATGGCAGTGGCTCGCAAGCCTCGTGATTTCTTCACTGATGTCACTTTTCTCCGCGAAGAAAACCACTTCTTGGGCCAAGCGCTGCTGATCCAGCTCGAAAGGAGCTTGCGTCGCCCATTCGTTTAGACGCTGCTGCAGACGACTATGATATTCCTTTGTGCAAGAAGGTGCCAACTGGCGGATTTCCTCCAGCCACGTGTTGACGGAAAGCAGCCTGTGGACCAAATCAGCTTGAAGCCCTTCGCCCTCGACTGTTTTCATGGACAGCAGATCTTCCGCCGCTGCGTTGACCACGCTTTGCACCCATTCAGCTACTTCATCTCGATCTGTTTCCTGTGTATCATTGGTATGTATCACGCCAGGGAAAAGCAACAAATCCTTAGCGGAGAGTGGCGTTTCCAGTGAAAAGCGCTGGTCCATCTCGCGCGACAGCTGCAGGAATTGTTCGGCTACGTCCCAATTGATGGCCACCGCCGATGAGATCGCATCATTTTCCTCAAGGGAAATCGTCACATCCACACGCCCGCGCCGTACGTATCTGGCGACCTGCTTGCGGATTCGATCTTCCAGCATGTTCCAGTTCTTGGGCAGCCGCACCAGGATCTCTTGAAACCGGTGATTGACAGCACGAAGCTCCACCGCGAGCCGCATAGAGCCCTTCATTTCATCGACTCGTCCATACCCTGTCATACTTCGAACCATCATTTTCACTTCCACAGAGGTAAAATCAATTAATTAATTATAGGAGACAACTCTTGGCAGTGTCAACCGAGTAGGCCTTGTAAGCCTGCGCGTGATGAGACAACGAAGTTCCTCCCCGGTTGCCTTTATGCTACACTGTGACTGGCAGCAACTCTCATGCTGGCCGAGATTTAGCATTCATTTTTTCTTAGATTGAGGTGAACAATCGTGGCTTTTGACGGCGTAGTTACCCGTGCAGTCGTGCGGGAGTTACATAAACTTGTGGGCGGACGCATCTCCAAGATTCATCAGCCCCATCATACGGATATTGTCATGCAGGTACGGACTCAAGGGGAAAACGTAAAGCTGCTCCTCTCCGCCAACCCGACCTATCCGCGCATTCATACGACCACGGAGGAGTTTACCAATCCTCTGGAAGCTCCGATGTTTTGCATGCTGCTGCGTAAGCATTGCGAAGGCGGGATGATCGAGTCGATCCAACAGGTGGGGATGGAACGTGTGATCCACATCGATGTACGTACCCGAGACGAGCTCGGGGATACGGTTACCAGACGGATCATCATGGAAATCATGGGCAAGCACAGCAACATCATTCTCATGGAGCCAGAATCGGGCATGATCCTCGACAGCGCACTGCACGTGACCATGGCGATCAGCCAATACCGACAGGTCGTTCCGGGCAAGAGCTATGTCGCTCCCCCAAGCCAGGACAAGCAAGACCCCCTTTCCGTGACAGAGCCAGCCTTTCTTTCTTCGATCGATTGGAACAGCGGCAGACTGGACAAGCAAATGGTCGATGCCTTTACGGGGATCAGCCCTCTCTTGGCGAAGGAAATCGTCTACCGGGCAGGACTGGCAAACCGAGAGTCGCTGTGGAGCTCATTTGCGGGAATCATGCACGCGATCAGGGAGCATGAATACGCTCCCGTTATTGTAGAAACCAAGGACAAAGCGAACTTCCATGTCGTAGCCCTGACGCATTTGACCGAAGAGGCTTCTGTCAAGCCTTTCTCTACCGTCCAGCAGTGCCTCCAAGCGTTTTATGAAGGAAAAGCCCTGCGCGACACAGTCAAACAGAGAGCTCACGACTTGATCCGCTTTGTCACAGGAGAGCGGAACAAGAATGAGAAAAAGATCGAAAAGCTGGAATCCACGCTGCAAGAAGCGAGGGACGCCGATCAGTTTCGCCTCTACGGCGAGCTCATCACCGCGAATATGCACCAAATGAAACGAGGCGACACCCAGCTCGTCACCGTCAATTGGTACGATGAAGCCGGAGGGACCATCACGATCCCGCTTGATCCGCTGAAGACTCCCTCGGAGAATTTGCAGTCGTACTACAAACGCTATAACAAAGCGAAAAACAGCATGCAGGTCGTTGGCGAGCAAATCGAACAGGCACAAGCAGAGATTCAGTATCTGGATGGCTTACTCGTCCAGCTGTCCCATGCCACGTTGAAGGATGCCGAAGAAATTCGCGAGGAATTGGTGGAGCAAGGCTACGTCCGCGATCGCAAAAAGCGCGGGCCCCGCAAGAAAAAGGATGTCCGCCCGGAGCTTGAGGCCTATCGATCTACGGACGGCACTGATATTTTGGTAGGGAAAAACAACAAGCAAAATGAGTACTTGACCAACAAGCTGGCAGCCCCATATGAAACGTGGCTGCATACCAAAGACATTCCAGGTTCTCACGTCGTCATCCGCTCACGTGAGGTTTCGGAGCAAACGCTGCTCGAAGCTGCAAATCTGGCTGCGTATTACAGCCGCGCACAGCAAGGCAGCCAAGTGCCTGTTGATTTTACACTGATCAAGCATGTGAAAAAACCGAGTGGAGCCAAACCGGGATACGTGATCTACGAACAGCAGAGGACCTTGTATGTAACCCCTGACCCAGCACTGATCCAGCAGCTGAAAATGAACGCCACCCGGGGTGCATAGCAAATGGTGGTACGTTCATACTAAGAGCAAGAAAGGAGGTGTTCGTTCTTTGAACATCTTGATCAAGCTCTTGGTTAATGGAATCATCGGAATCCCAGGACTGATGTGGTCGGGAACGTCACTGACATTCGCCGTTTTGACCAGCATCGTTGTCAGCTTGATCAGCTATGCGGTAGGGGATTCCATGATCCTGCCACGAACGAACAATATCTTTGCGACAACTGCTGACTTTCTCATGGCTTTCGCCTTATTTTGGATAAGCAGCTATGTTTTTGGACAACCCTATTCGTTATCAGGCATTTTGTTGACGTCGTTCGTCATTGCCGTAGCTGAGTACTTTTACCATTCGTACTTGCAGCATCGCGGCGTCCATCATTCTAAGCATCCGGGCTGATGCCTCATCATACTTTTGGAAGGGGGATCGGGATGAACGTCATTGGCATCATCCAGACCGACTTAAATGAATTTAGCGTCTTGTTCGACCAACCGCAAGGCGGCGGACAAGGTGGAGGGAACCAGCAACAGTCGCAAGGGCAAGGGCAAGGACAGCAGCAACAAGATAACCAAGACAGCGATTCCATGTTTCTGAGCTTCCTGGATGAGCAGCCGAGCAGTCAGGAAGGTAATCATGGAGGCGGCGGTGGCAATGGCGGCGGCGGAGGTGGAGGTCAGCAACAGCAGCAGAACGGCCCCCAAGAAATGACCGTCCGGATCAAAGGCATCCCTGAAGGGCAAAAAGCGAACTTCCTGCAAATGTATCAAATACTGCAGGATGCTCAGGACTCCCAATCCTTGTCTCAATCATTGACGATCGTAAATCAGGGCGATCAACAAGACGGTCAAGGTCAGGGACAAGGGCAGCGCCAGCGACAAGGGGGCAGTGGACAAGATCAAAGCCACGGCTCCGGCAAGCAAAACAAGGCGACTCACTAGCCTTTGCTCTTCCCTTCCCGCTGCAGCGGGCTGGCTGCTTTCCAAACAAAAAACCACCTAGAACATCATCATGTTCCAAGTGGTTTTTTGTTTGGTCTTCTATTTTTCACTCCAAGAGCTCATTGATTACAGTCCAAGCCCCCGCTCTGCCGTTGACCTCATGTTTCTATAACCTGCGCTCACACAGGTGGGTGACCCTTCCGCACTTCTGCCTTCCCATGCATCCTAAAAGGAGGTGGGCCTGACTTCCATGACGAGATTCCGTCTCCCGAAAAACACGTATAAGGTTAGAAACATTTACGGCCTTACGTACATCGCAGGATCTTGATACGTCTACTCTACCACAGATTGCTTTATCGCTCAACGGATATTCTTCCCTAAGAAAGGATTTCCGGATCTGATCCCTTAGGCCTTTCTTTTTTTCGCCTGGATCAGGGCGAGAAAATCCGGGTGAGCAATCAAAGCAGGCTGCTGCTCCTTTTCCCAAGCCAATGCTTGCTCCAGATTCATTCCTTGGGCACCCGAAAGCCCTGCTTTGGTCACTGCGAATGCCTGCCTCGGCACCAGGCGCACCGCTGCGATCAATTTCTCCACCTCTTCTGGGAGGGCTGCTGCATCCACCGCTTTGTAGATGAGCCCCATGCGCTCGGCCTCGGTGCCGGACACTTTTTCGCCGAGGAGCGCCAATCGTTTCGCCTGGGCCATCCCCACCAGCCGAGGCAGCAAGTACGTCCCGCCAAAATCAGTGGTGAGCCCGATCTGCACAAAAGGCTCCTGAATGACGGCATTGTGCGCAGCTACCACAAAATCGGCATGAAGAGCCAGATTGAGTCCTGCTCCGACCGCAGCTCCCTCTAGCATCGCAATCACCGGCTTCGGCAGGTGGTGCAGCCGCGTCAAAAATTCGTTGATTACGGTAAGCGCATCGTCCGCTTGTCCCATCTCGCTCATAGCTCCGAGCACACTCAGGTCTGCTCCCGAGCAGAAGTTGCCCCCCGCTCCCTTCAACAGCACGACGTCTGCTTGGTCTTCCCTCGCGCCCTGCTCGATCGCCTCTCTCAGCATATAAAACATTTCAATGGTCATCGCATTGAGAACGTGCGGCCGATTCAGCGTGATTGTCCAGACACCATCGACACATTCAGCCCATACAGGCGGTTTTTGCCCTTGCTCCATAGTCAATTGATTCTCCTCTCTACGACGAACTGGCCGGAATGACACCGAGCTTTTGCAACCGACTCAGCTCAGCATCGCTCACATGCAGCTTCTTTCTCAGCAGATCATGGGTGTGGTCCGCATGCCACGCAGGCGATGATGGCATGGATGCAGGGGCTTCCTTTCGCTCCAGGTACGGCAAGGTGTAGGCGATTTCCCGGCTCGTCACGTACAGGCTCTCGGACCAATTTTCCAACTCCTCCACGGCAGTGAGGCAACAATCCACTTCTATACCCAGCTCACTCCACTCGAATTGGGTTCGGGACAGGAACAGCGCTTTCAATTCCTCATGCACTTGTGGCTGTTGCAAGGCAGTGGCATGATGAAGATTTTCCCAGTCGTGACGCCCGACCGCCCGGCAGAAATTGTGCCAAAACCTTTCCTCCAGCGCTGCCAGTGCGACATAGTGACCATCTGCGGTCTCGTACACCTCGTAAGCCAGCAAGCCCTTGCGCATCATACCGTAGTCCTTCGGTGCAGCTCTCTTGCTCAAAATCGCGTGCAACCCCACCCACGAAGACAATAGATCCCCGGAAGCGACATCCAGATACGCGCCGCGCCCCGTGCGAGAACGTTGAACCAGTGCCGCACAAACCTGCTCGCAGGCGTATAGTCCAACGGCGTAATCCGCCAGCGGTATGTCCGAGATCACCGGCTTTCCCTCCGCGTCTCGAAAAGCCGACAAGAATCCGCTCACGGCCTGATAATTCAGATCGTTTCCTCCGAGCTGAAACATCTCACCGCTCTGTCCATAGCCGGTAACGGAGCAATAGATGACGGACGGATGCACCTCCCACAGGCTGTCGTAATCTAATCCTAGATGGCGCAGCACACCTGGTCGAAAGCTCTCCACCACAACGTCCGCCTGCCTAGCCAGAGCAAACGCGAGCGCCTTTCCCTCATCCGTACGCAAATTCAGCGAAATGCTTTTATGATTGCGATGTGAACGCAGGTAAAATGCTCCCGTCTCCCTGATTTCCCGGCTGGCGGCATGAAAGCCGGCACTCCGTGGTCAGTGACAGGAAACGAAGTGATCTCCATGACTTCAGCCCCGAGGTCAGCCAATCTCATGGTGCAGATTGGTCCGGGAAGATGGCGCGAAAAATCGACTACCGTTACTCCTGTCAGCATGCCTGGACACCCCTTCCACCCGTATACACCTATTTCATTTCGCGATGGCCGACTCTCCTTCCTTTTCCAACTGAATGAAAATTCAAAATGATTCCAACAAAAAGAGCTGCCGATGTACAGCAGCTCTCGTCACATCTCATTTGATGAAGCGGAAGGTAAGCGGGTAACGGAAATCACCACCTTCATTCGCTTTGACTGCAGCCATAATCAAAAACACGGCCCAGAACAGGAACAGGGCGATCAGCAGGAGCGCACCGATAAAAACGATGAGCAGCAAATACGATATCGCCGCGTAAATCGTTACGGTGATGCTGAAGTTCAGCGCTTCCTTGCCATGCGTGTCGACGAACGAGCTGGTTTCCTTTTTGACCAGCCAAATAATCAACGGCCCCAGCACGTTTCCGAGTGGAATGATAAATCCGATCAGGGCGGACAGGTGGACAATCATGGCCCACATCCGCTCTTCTTTCGTGTACAGATGATTCATCATGACTCCCCCTAGTAATGGATATTTCTAGTGTACGACAAAAAAGGCGCAAAGTTGCGAAAATAGATAATTTTCCATGGTGCAAAACGAAAAAGCGCCCGAGGGCGCTTTTTCGTTATCGATTAATATTTGCCACCGCCGCCGTGGCTATAACCGGAAGAGGAACCGTAACCGTCGTAACCGCCATAACCGCCATAACCGCCATGATGCCCACAGCTACCATAGCTACTTCTGCACTCCGTTTTGTAAACAGGCTTATAGTAGCAGTGTTTTTTGTAGTATTTCTTTTTGCAGCATTTCCGAACATGGCACTTACAGTGAGAAGATCTTCTGCATCCGCAACCCATTACTCTCACCCCCTCTTGATCGGTACATCAACAAGGTATGTAGGTGATGAGCCATTGGCATGGACATCTGTCTATGGCGTTTACAAAATCAGCTATTGCCCTGCCTCGGTCAATCGTGCAGAAGGACTACTCAGCTTTGACGGCAGCCTGCATTTCCGCGGATTTCCGCCGCTCTGCCCAGACGACGCCAGCCAGTACGAACGATCCGCCCAAAACCGTCCGCCAGCTCATCTGCTCATTTAGCAAAAGGATTGCAGTCAGCACATTAAACAGCGGAATGGCATTCAAATAAATGCCTGCCTTCGAAGCTGCAATCGTCTCCAGCGCTTTGTTCCACAGCAGGTAAGCCAGCATGGTGCAGCAAAAGACCAGAAACAAAAAGCTTGCTAAAGATTTGCCCGAAACCGTCGGCAATCCGAAGCGCCCAATCTCCCAAAGGGCAAATGGCAGGAGCATGAGACTGCCGAGGAAAAAGGACAGTGCCGTAAACATCTCGCTGGAAATCTTTTCTTCCCCCCGCGGACGTTTCAGCTGCACGATGTACACTGTCCAAATCAGCTGGGATGCCAGGACGAGAAAATCTCCCCAAAATGAATGCTGTCCAGTCGCTTGAGGTTGGATGGTAATCAACAGGACTCCACCAATCCCCAATGCAAGCCCGATCCATTGCGTCAGCAGGATCTGTTCCTTGAGATAAAAAGCGGCCAATAGCAAGGTGAACAAGGGCAAGGTGGCGGAGATGATACTGGCATTCACTCCACTTGTCAGAGAGATCCCGTATGTATTCAACCAAAAATAACCCGATACTCCTGTAAGAGAAAGCATCGCGATGCGCAACCAAGGGATAGGAGCCGGCTGTATCGGCGATCTACGCCTACGTATAAAGGCAAAAGGAAGTAGAAAAATGCTCGCAAGCAATAAACGTAAAAACATTAAAGTAAAAGGCTGAATGGTTTCCAAAGTCCATTTCATGGGCACGACTGTCAGTCCCCATAAAAATACAGACCCGATCAACATCGCGTAGGCTCGATTCACAGTGACCCTTCTCCTTAGGCAACCGGTTAACTACAAAAAGAATAAAAAGAATGAGGACATCATTTACTGCGTGACAATCTTGCGCAATTCATTGATACCGTGGTGATCGGGAATTTCCTGATATTCCTTTACTTTTGGAAGGGTCAGCAAATGCGGCCGGGTCATGTAGCCTGGCTTGGAAATATAGACGACATCGCAATTCGCAATCAATTCAAATACATCCGGGTGATTCGCTTCGATGGTGCGCAGATCCAGATGGGTAATGCCTGCATTGTACAAATCGTTGATCATCCCTGCCGCCCCGCGAATCGTGGCGCAAATCAGTCCGACCTTGGTATGGCGCGGGTACGCTTCCATCGCCGGAATGACCGTCGTAGGGTCAGGAATGAAGTCGAGGCTGACCAGCGGAGGGGCTTCTCTCGGCAAGGTCTGCTTCATCATCCGCAGATTGACCGAAGGGTGTGTCACGATCGCCTTATACTGCTGCAGGAAGCTTGCATCCCGCTCGAGCCGTTCAATAAAATCTTCGAAGGTGCGCCCTTCCACCATCGCACTGGGCAAATGGTATTGAACGAGACGCAAATACTCAGCCAGCTCCAGCTCCGTGAACCGGAGAAACAAGACGGGAAACTGGTTGATTTCTTGCATGACGGAAGAGAGTACACGGTTGAACTCATCCATGGAATACCCCATTGCTTTTACTTTGTGCAAGGTCTCTTTGGCGAGCAGAGCCAAGTGTGCAGGATTCCGGGTCAGAAGCGGATCATTCACCACGTTGCTGACAATCGTCCCTCTCCCCTGCCTGGAGTCGACCATTCCTTCCTGCGTAAGCCGCAGGTACACGCTGCGCACGGTGTTGTAGTTGATTTTCAATTGTGCAGCCAGTTCTCGGACAGTTGGGAGCTGTTCATTCGGAGGGAGCTCTCCACTCCGAATCAGGGCAGCGATTTGCTGGTACAATTGTTCGTGGTAGGAAACATTGGAATCCTTCTGGAGTATCAATTTGATCATGAATTCACCTCTCCCAAGCTTCTGAAATCATCGTATATGAATTCTGAATGTATCGTCAATAGATCCACTCGGATGAAGGTACCGCGTGCGGAAATACTAAGCCCGATATCACAACCCGCTCGAAAGAAGGTGACCACATGGGAGAACACAGTCGTTTCCGCGAAGGTGAAAAATCACCGAAAAACGCTGTCTACATGGAAATCGGTGAATCGGGGGCCAGCGTCCAGGATCCGATGATCATTGAGCTGAGCCGCGGCGAGAAGTTTCCTGCCACCCGCAACAAAAACCGGGTATGGACCCAAAAGTAGCTTGAACAAAAAGAACCAACCCTTCCGTCAGGAGAGGTTGGTTCCTTGTTTTATTTACTGATCGTCATCCTCGTCTTCGTCTTCGTCCTCGTCATCCCCGCTTACGTAAATGATCGCGACACCGAGGCTTTCCAAGTGCTTCAAGACTTCTCGATTCAGCTCTTCATCCATGAGCAAGCCGAGGCTCTCCACCAGTTCCAATTCTTCCAGATCACCAGTCTGGGCGTCTTCAATCAGCTCTATAATGTCAGTCATCTTCTTTTTTTCCAAGACTGCCATCAATTCTTCTGTGGTCATGAAAAGTTCGCACCTCGTTTTCTACTCTCTTTCCTATATAATAGTACATAACCGAGCAGTTGAAAACCAAGCAGCGAGGTGGTTTCTTCATGTACCCGCAACCCTATCTAGACTATCTGGTTCAATTTCATGCTGAACGTGACTATTTCGAATGCCATGAAATATTGGAAGAGTATTGGAAAAGCTTCCCTTCCGAGCGGCGCAACCCTGTTTGGGTCGGACTCATCCAGATCGCAGTCGCCCTGTACCACCAGCGCCGTGGCAATCAAGGCGGTGCCGACAAGATGCTCACGAGCGCCATCCGACTGCTGAAGCAGCGGGAGCTAGACATCCAACAGCTCGGGCTGGACAGTGCAGCCTTGATTGATTTGCTCGAAAAGCGGTTGGAGGAGATCAAGGCAAAGGTCGCCTACCACAGTCTGACCCTGCCCATTCAAGATGAAGCCTTGCGAAAAGCGTACGAGCATGCCTGCGCGCAGCGAAAAGCACCCACGCACCGCGAGAGCGATATGAATGATCACTACCTTCTGAACAAGCATACGCTGCGTGATCGCAGCGAGGTTTTCGCCGAAAGGCAGCGTCAAATCGACCTCAGGAAAGAACGCCGGGAGCAGCGGGATCACTAATCCTCACATCGGCTCCAGGTACGCAGGCGAGATTGCATCTGAGAAGTAATAGGGATCATCCCGCGAGTAAGGAGTGCATGTCTGGTAAAAGCGTACTCCAGACCGATAGGCTTCCTCTGCTCTGACAGCGACCAGAGACAGGGTATCATGCGGGAGCCCGATTGCTTCTACACGGTGTGAAAGCTGAACATACTCGCTGGCGATCGGAAGCAAGCCGCCTGCCATCACCTGCCGAAGCAGCTTCCGGTGAGTCCCGTAATACAAAGTATCAGGGGGCGCGACTTCAGCGAGCCTCCCTTTTGTCTTTACGGGCAGAAAGCCATGGGTGGCACGGATCAAGGCACCTTGGTCCCATTCAAAGTAATGTCCCTGATCGCTTTCCACGACTTCCCGCAAATCGGATCGAGTAGTCGTCTCGCAGCCTTTTAGCGTGCGTAAATAGGCAAGCAACGGCTCGACCGGCGTATAGCCGTATGTATCGTAGTACAGTTGGACATACTCGCTGTTTTGCCTCAAAATACTGAGCAAGCGCTTGCGCAGACGGACCTGTTCATGACTCGCCAGCATACTCTCTCCTCACTCTCCTATCATCCAGCTCCATAAATCCACAAAAGGATGGGAATGACCAGTCCCAGATCCGCCAGCAAATGGCTGAACCAGGTCGGATAAACGGAAGGAAACTTCCCCTTCATCCATCCCCACACCATCCCGACAAGAAACACCAAGAGCGTAATCCAGCATCCCCACTTCAATCCAAACAGCACCGACGACACGACGAGATGGTACAAGGAGTAAAAGAAGCTCGTCAAAATGACTGCGACGGTCCGAGAAAGGGTGTGTAAGAATCGCTGCAGGACAAAGCCACGCCAGAACAGCTCTTCCAATAACGAATTCACAACAACAAGATAAAGGGAAAACCACCAGACCCAGCGACTGTTCAGACCCCACAGCTCCAGAATCCTGCGTATCGTATCGGCTCTCCCCTCGGTTTGCAGGAGGATCCAAAACCCACCGGTTGCAGCCGCTAAAAGCAGGACCCCAAACGCTAATCCAAAGATCGTCCCTCTACGCTCAATCTTTCCCCAAGCCCGAAGCCAGCTTTGGCGAAGAGTCCCATCCCACCATCCGTGAAGCAAGGGAATGCAGAGGCACACGATGACGTGGAAGCCGACAAACGTGACAAATAGACTTTGCTTTTCCACCAAGCCGTAAAAAATGGACAAGGAAGCGCCAAATCCATATCCGACCAGCAAAAGCAACGAGCGTTTATACGTCATGAGGACAAGCTCCTTTTGCCCCGTGCCATCCATTCTTCCAGCCGGGTTGATCGTAACCTGTCATCCATAATTGGCTTAGGTTGCCCGTTATGACCAGTGAGCATACCCACAATCGCAATAAATATACAAATGATTCCGCAAATGCTATACTGTGGGATACCTATCAGCAAAAAAAATTTGATTTGGAGTGGCATTTATGTTGTGGCGCAACCGAACTTTTCTCTTGTTAATGACGGGTGAGGTAGTCGCTGGTGCGGGGATGTGGATATCCATCATTGCCAATCTTCAGTTCATGCAGAGACTGATCCCTTCGGATACGATCAAGGCTCTCATCCTGATGAGCGGACTCGTTGTCAGCATACTGCTCTCCCCCAAAGCTGGCGTGATCATCGACATGTACGACAAGCGGAAGATCATGATGCTTGCCAGCCTAATCCGTTGCCTCAGCCCCGTCTTCATGTTTCCGGCACTCGCGAACGATTCCATTCCGTGGATGATCGTCTCCCTCATCGTCATGCAGTGCTCCGCTGCCTTTTATTTTCCTACCGTGCAAGCATCTTTGCCTGCCATCTTGTCCAGAGACGAATTGCTTAAGGCCAACAGTGTGTACCTGAACATTTCTACCCTTTCCCGCATCGGCGGTACGGCCATCGGGGGTGTATTGGTCGTCTCCATGGATCTGTCCATGCTCTACGTCTGCTCCATCGTCGCTTATGCGATACTCGCGGTTGTGACCTTGTTCTTGCGCATCCCGCACATCACGACTCGGAGCATGAAGGAGAAAGTGGAGTTTCGAGAAGTGCTCACCATTGCCAAAAAAGACCCGATCCTGTTCGTCGGTTTGGTCAATAACGGCCTGATCACACTCTTTCTCGGCGGTGTCAACCTGATGATTCTGAACTTCAGCGAGATTCAGAATGAGCCACAGTTGATGGGCTGGATCTACATGGCAGAGGGATTGAGTATTTTAGTCGGAGGTCTTTTGGCCAAGCGCTGGATAGGAGGTCGAAATCTGGTTGCCTCCTCGACTTTCATGCTCGTGTTCTTCGGGATTTCGCAATACGGGATGTCCTTTGCGACCAACAAAATCATGGTTCTCGCTTCTTTCGCCGTATTCGGCTTTATCGTTGCTTTCTTTTTCCCGGTAACGGCCACTATCTTCCAAAAACGGCTTCCCGAGCATCAGCAAGGACGATTCTTCTCGTTTAAAAGCATGCTGGATCGCAGCTTTTTCCTGATCGCTCTCGGTGTCACCGGCGTCTGCCTCGACCTTCTGGGGGTAACCGGGTATCTGCTCTGCATCGGCACCGTCACCATGCTGTTCGGGATCGCGACATACCTGTACAGCAAAAAGCATAAGCTGGACGTCCGTGCGCAGGATGAAGCGGCAGCCTAAAACAGGGGAATCCTTGCCAGAACCTTTACCTACATTCCGACAATAGTGTATGATAAATATGATTGAGCGTAAAACTATTGGAGGGATTCTTCCATGCAAATACTTTCATCAACGGCACTCGGCATACTCGTACCTCTGGTTATGGCTACACTGGTGATCTTCGTACGGATGCGCAGGCAGAAAAAACCCGTGTCCGCCAGAAGCATCATTTTGCCTCCGTTTTTCATGGCGACCGGCTTTGCGATGTTCTTTTTCCCAGAAGCGGCTACACCGCCGATGTACGACTTTACGGCTTTTCTCGTCGGGATCGTCTTTTCGATTCCGTTGATCCTGACCTCCCGCTTTGAAATCGTCGGCCAGGATGTGTACCTGAAAAGGTCCAAAGCCTTTTTCATCATCCTGATGGGGCTTCTGGTCATTCGCCTGATTATTAAACTTATCATCAATGATTCGTTCACACCGATTCAGACAGGCGGCTTGTTCTTCCTCCTCGCATTCGGAATGCTGGTACCGTGGCGGATTGCCATGCTGTACATGTACCGCCAATTGACCAAGAAAGCAGCTAGAACCTAAGGCGAGGCTGGTCTAGAAGGAAAAACAAAAAGCGAGGGACTCCTCTATGAAGGAGTAACCTCGCTTTTTCTTGTAGTCTTTGACGATCCCGTTGTTTTTCTTACACCTTCTACAAAAGATAGGTCGCCCCAAAAACGCTGTCCTCGGCTTTCGCATTTCCTCCGCTCGCTTGCACGAAAAACGGCCGCTCCCCTCTTTTTTGCAGCGCTTCCTGTGTCTTGCCTTCCTTTCGCGGTTGGCAAAGTACGATGTCACCGCCAGGCACCTCAAACCTTAGGCAAATGGCCCCCAGTTGATCATCTGCATACGGTTCGCTTCTTTTCCAGTCAAACCAGCTCTCCCATTGCTTGGCAGCCGCTTCCAAGTCAGACACGGCATAGCCTACTGCCTGGATCGCCTCTGCGCCGTTTGGATGTGCTGCGATGACTCCGCGATTTTTCAGATCCACTCTCCGCTCGTCCTCTGACTCTTGCCATTCGATGAGAAACGGAGGCAGCATCCCTTTGCGCGGATCCTCCAGGAAGAGCATTCTCCAGCGAATGACCGTGCCGTCATCACGCGTTCGGCTTCCCGCGACTGGCCCCGTTACTTTCAGTCCGGCATGTTGAAGCTTTTCTGCCCACCAATCCATCTGTTGCGTCCGCAAGGCGATCTGTCCCAGCCCCTCGCCTCTGCTTTGTTCCCCGACAAGCTGGCGAATGAGGGGATTGTCTGATTGCTTGGCGAGCTCTTCTTGCTCCACTGCCAAAAACTCTACATAAGAGAGACCAAAGTAGCTCAGGCTATTCCAGGTGCCCCACATGGCATGCCTGCCCCCTGCTACGGCATGATATCCTTTTTGTCTAAAATGATCTGTTGCCTCTGCCGGAGTTCGGTGCAAAAAATGAACAACATGGTCTAATCGAAGCTCCATTGCCTTCCTCCCCTTTTCTTCACCCGACACTCGATCGTCGGGCAAATCAACTGCAAAAACATTTTGTCCATTGTACTTCTTCTGCCATGAAAAGGAAAGACTCTCCCGAACATGCTATAATGGACAAATATTTGGAGAAAGCCGACATTTTTCGTAAGGAGGAACCATGAGCCGAACGAATCAAACCAGAACAAGTCGCTACCGTGCGAAAAACAAATGGAATCGAGTGGGTAGGCGAACGATCCTCTTCAGTCTGATTGCCGTTCTCTTTGCGGGGATGTACGCTTTGGTCGACCGAATGTCCAGTACACAGGGGGAACCCTCACTGCCCGATACAGCTCCGGTACATGATCAGGTCGAGCAAGCGAAAGAGCCCACCCTCTCTTTAAGCTTTGCCGGGGATGTCATGATGTCGGGGAACGTGGAGAAAATCTTGCTCGAAAAGGGCTACGATTATCCTTTTCAGCATGTCAGCGAGCTGTTTTTGGCCGATGATTACACGATTGCCAATTTGGAGACGCCGATCACGGAGCGCGGTACTCCAGCTGACAACAAAGCCTTTGTCTACAAATCCTCTCCCTCAGCCGTACCTGCCATGAAGGGTGCAGGCATTGACGCCGTGAATTTGGCCAACAATCATTCCATGGATCAAGGAGCGGACGGCTTGCTCGACACGCTGCAATCCCTTGAGGACCACCAGGTGGAATACGTCGGAGCCGGCCGGAATCAGGCCCGCGCATACACTCCTGTCACGATCGAAAAAAATGGCATACGAATGGCCATCTTCGGCTTTAGTCGAGTCATTCCCGAATACAGCTGGTACGCAGGGGTGGACAAGCCCGGTCTTGCTGCTGTATACGACCCTACGCTTGCCGTGCAAGCCATCCAAAAAGCGCGGACGGATGCCGATCTTGTCGTCGTCATCGCGCATTGGGGCAAAGAAAAGGTAGACTACCCTGTGGATCATCAGACGACGCTCGCGCACGCCTTTATCGATGCTGGCGCAGATCTGGTCGTCGGCGGGCATCCGCACGTCCTGCAAGGCTTTGAAAAGTATAAGGACAAATGGATTGCCTACAGCCTCGGCAATTTCATCTTCACCCGCGCTGTCGAACCCAAAACATGGGAAAGCATGGTGCTCCAAGCCAGCTGTACGAAGAGTGGAGATTGCGAGCTCACGATGCTCCCTTATCATGCGGAGCTGGGACAAGCTGTTCCCATGAGCGGGGCTGACGGGGTAAGCCTGATTGACAGAATCGAGTCCATTTCCCAGCAGGTGCACATTTACCCGAATGGCCGAATCGAGTGAAACCTCGCATGCTCTCAAACGTATTCCTAAATAGAGAGACATACGGAAGGAGAGTGTGTCACATGACCGGAGTGATCATTGCTGTGGCAGCAGTCGGCGTATTTTTACTCTCAGGATACTTCCTGACGAAATGGGAAAAAGCCGTGTTCCCGAATAACCAGCAAAATGGAAAACCCGATAAGCAGGAAAAGAAATAGCAAGCAGACCCAACCAAAAAAGAACGTGAAGCCGCACGCACATGGGCCACGTTCTTTTTTTACTCAGGAATAGCTGTTGATGATTTTCCCCAGCTTGGCGGCGTCTACATTGCTGCCACTCACGATGTTCAGGACTTTCTTCCCTTTCAGCTGCGGGAGATGACCGTGCAGCAATGCCGCGATGCCCACAGCTCCCGAGCCTTCGACCATGTAATGATGCTCCTTGGCCATCCAGTACATCGCATGGGCCACCTGCTCTTCTTCCACAAGCACGAACTGATCGACAATCTGCAAGGCCATATCCAAATTCCCTTGGGAGATGCCCCCATGCAAGCCGTCCGCGAGGGAATCACTGTATGTCACATCCGCCAGCCTGCGCTCCTTGAATGAATAGTACCAAGGCGGCGAAGCATGTGTCTGGATGCCGATGACTTCTATCGAAGGATGAAGGGCTTTGGCAGCCACGGCAATCCCGCAAATCAGCCCGCCGCCTCCAGCCGGTACCACGATGGCATCGAAATCAGGCTGTTCCAGCAGCGCTTCGAGAGCAACGGTTCCCTGTCCAGCGATTATCTCGTTATCTTCAAAGGCATGCACAAACGTCCGCCCTGTCTCTTCCGCCAACCGATACGCGTGAGCCTCTGCTTCATCGTAATTTTCTCCGTAGACGACCAGCTCCGCACCGTATCGCTGAATGCCGGCACGCTTTGTTTCAGGAGCCGTCTTTGGCACGACGATGAGGGCCGAGACGCCAGTGAGCGACGCCGCATACGCGACACCCTGCGCGTGATTGCCCGCTGAAGCCGTGATGACTCCACGCGCAAGCTCGGACGCAGACAGAGAGGATAGCTTGTTCAGCGCTCCTCGCAGCTTGAAGGACCCTGTCTTCTGCAGGTTCTCCAGCTTCAGCCACACCTCTGACCCGACGTGCTGCGATAGGCTGTTCGACAGAATCAACGGGGTTTTCACAATTTCATGTGCAATCCTCTTATTGGCTTGCAATACGTTTTGCATGGTTACGTTCAACATCTTTTCTAACCTCCCATTTCCGCTTGTCAGTCATACCTTTGGACAAGCTCGATAAACAGTTCAATGGCCTGTGGAATAACCTCTTCGTCAATATCAAATCTCGGATGATGATGAGGGTACGCACTGGACTCCCCACCCATGCCGACAAAAATAAAGGCGCCCGGGCACCGCTGCAAATAGTAGGCGAAATCTTCCGCCGCCATCGTCGGTTCCAGATCATCCGCGTAGACAGATTGTCCAAATCTCTCACGGATGACCTTCTCCGCATAGCGACTCTTGGCCCGGTCATTTACCAACGCGGGCGGCCCCCAGCTGTACTCCATTCGGCCTGCAGCGCCATAGCTCGCCGAGATCCCCTCTACCATTCGCTGCAAGTGCGAGTAGATCCTTTGTCTCGTTTCCTCTGTCAGGCTGCGGGCAGTGCCGAGCATCACGGCTTCATTCGGGATGATATTGAAGGTGCTTCCACCCTCGATTCTCCCTACCGTCACGACAGCAGGTTGAAGCGGATTGATGGAGCGGCTGACCACCGACTGGATTCCCCCAATGATCTGACTGGCGATGTAGATCGGATCGATGGTCTCCTGCGGCATGGCACCGTGACCGCCTTTTCCCTCGATAGTGACGGTAAACTCGTCACATGCCGCCATCATCGAGCCATGGCAAACGCCGATCTTTCCTTTCTGCAAAGGCTGCCACAGGTGAATGCCGAAAATCGCATCCACCCGATCGAGCACTCCTTGATTGAGTAAAGCCACAGCGCCACTGGGATCTCGCTCCTCGGAGGATTGAAAGATCAACAGGACGTTCGGCTTCACCTCCAGCCGATGCTCCGCTAGCCATTTGGCCACCGCTAGCAAGACAGCTGTGTGTCCGTCATGCCCACAGGCGTGCGAGATGCCGGGTACTTTGGATCGATAGGGCTTGTTCCCCTCTTCCATCACAGGGAGCGCATCGATGTCGGCACGAAGCGCGATTGTCTTGCTCCCGTCCGTCCCTTGCACAAATCCTACGACACTCGGCTCCTCGTACGCTAGAAGGGGAATCCCCAGCTCCTCCAGCTGCCCTTTGATGTATCGGCACGTCTGAAGCTCCTGCCCCGACAGCTCGGGATACTGATGCAAATGACGGCGATGCCGCACTGCCCATTCACCGAGCTCTTTTTCTACCAATGCTTGCATGGCCAAAGCCCCCCGTCAAAAAGGTCCGTAACCGATGAGCTGTGCTACCACGACCGCCACCAAACCGATCGCGTACTGGGTCAAAATGAGCGGCAAGATCCATTTCGCCCAGCGCACCCATGGAATCCCGGCGATCGCAAGGCCAGCCATGAAATAGCCCGAGGTAGGGAAAATGATGTTTCCGATTCCGTCTGCCATCGAAAAACTGAGAACGGCCGTCTGGCGCGTAACCCCCACCAGATCAGCGAGCGGTGCCATAATCGGCATAGTCAGGGCAGCCTGTCCGCTTCCAGAAGGCACGATCAAGTGAATGATAGCCTGCAGCAGATACATTCCCACCACACTCAGGGCGGACGGCAAATGATGGATCGCCGAGGACGCATGGTACAAGATCGTATCGATGACATGTCCGTCTGTCAAAATCACCACGATGGCACGAGCCACTCCAATGATGAGCGCACCGGAAATCAGCCCGGCTGCCCCTTTCATAAAGGCATTGACCGCCTCGCCCGGTGAGAGTCTCCCAACAAAGGCAATGATGATGCCCAGTACCGTAAACAGTCCGGAAATCTCGGTGATGAACCATTCGAATTTCACGACCCCATAAGCCAGAAGCACGAAGTTAAACAGGAAACAGCCAAGGACAATCTTGTGCTTCGTCTCCAGCTTCTGATCCTGCGCTCCGATTGCATCGTATTTTCCGTCTGCAAAAAAGCCGTACCCACGATCCCGCTTCACTTTCATTGCGTAACGGTAGACAAAAAAAACGGAGACGGCGTACATGATCACGAATAAGAGGATCCGGTAGCCCATCCCCGAAAATGGCGGGAGTTCGGCAATGCTCTGCGCGATTCCCACGGTAAACGGATTCATGACCGCGGTCGTAAATCCGATCGATGCACCTACCAGAACAATGGCTGTCCCTGTGATGACGTCAAAGCCTAAGGCAATGGCGAGAGGAATCATGATCCCGATGTACGCCAATGTTTCTTCCGCCATTCCCATCAGGGCTCCACCCATCGCAAAAAACAGCATCATGATCGGTATCAGCCATTTTTCCTGATTGGCCAGCTTTCGAGAAAGAGTAGAGATAAGTGCTTCGATCGTACCTGTCGCTGTTAAAATGCCAAAAGTGCCGCCGATAATGAGGACGAAGAAAATGATGGATGACGCTTCTACCATCCCGGTGTGAATCGAACCAATGATGCCCATCAAGCTGACGGGAGTGGATTCGATTCCTTTGTAGGTATCGGGCACGACGACGCTTCGCCCATTGACCTCTGTCCGGGTAAACTCTCCAGCCGGCAGAATATACGTGGCTATCGAAGCGACGAGCAGTACCAGCAGGAGCAGCACAAACACGTTGATTTCCTTGGGCTTCTTATTCAGTGGCGTGTTCACGGAAACAGCAGGCTGTGACATGACAATATTCGACCCCCTTTTTCAAAATATTTCGTCTCCAAAATCGTAACACACTCGATTCAAGCCATCTAATTAAGAATGCCTATGGTAACTATTGACCCTTTCAATCATTTCGTTTTTTTCAAACAATAAAAAAGGCAGATTCCTCTGCAAAGGATCTGCCTCTACCCGACACTTCTATTTTTCTAACTGACCAAGTCCCGCCTCCGGCCACCCTTGAATAACCAGCTCCGCAAAGGAACGGATCGTCGTCTCATCCGAGCGGTCCTTCAGAAAGATGAGGTTGGTATCCAATCGCTGCTCCAGCTGATGCAGCGGGACGAGGGCTCCGGAATCCAGCTCATCCTTGATCAAATTGGCACTGATGAGGGCTACTCCCGTATGATTTAAAGCAGCAATCTTGATCGCTTCCTCACTGCTGCTCTCGATTGCTGCCGCAGGATGATAATTCAGTTCCGTGATGGACTGGCTGTGGAGACCATCGAGATTGTAGCTCTCTTTATAGATAAACGGGTAATGCTCCATGATGTAATCACGCTCATGCTTTTCGTAAATCTCCCGCGACGTAACCACCAGCAATTTTTCCTTTTCCAGCAGCCTGCTCTCGATTTCCTGTTTTCCGCTATCCCCAGCGATAATCCCGATGTCTGCTTCATTTGCCGTAATCATATTCACTGCATCGGCGCTGTTGCAAGAAACGAGCTTCAGCTTGACCTGCGGATGATGATGAACGTACATGCGGATCAGCTGGGACAAACAATGTGTCCAGTAGTACTCCGGTGCAGCGACCACCAGCGTACCATAAGGCCCGTCCAAGAGCTTGATCGCTTTGTCCATCTGAGAGACCACGGCAAACAGCTTGTCCACATGCTCCTTCATCATTTTGCCCGCAGGGGTGAGAAACGTCTTTTTCCCGACCCGATTAAACAAAGCATGGCCAATTTCTTTTTCCAGCGTCTGTATTTGCAGCGTGATCGTAGGCTGTGTATATCCGAGCAGTTCGGCAGCTTTGGTTAAATTGAGCTGGTCTGCCACTACCTGAAATGTTTTTAACGTACGAAGCTCCATCCCGCTCCCCCCAAGCACGTAAGTTCTCTAAGAATTCAATGGTTACTATTGAATACGCTAATTTCATTATTATTTTATTCTATGCTAAAGTCAAAGCCAGATCATGTAGACCAGATAGAGAGAGGGGAATTTAGCATGTTTCCATTCAGAGTGATCGACCAGGAAAGCGTAAAGAAGCTGCTCGATATGAAGCACGTGATCGAGCTGGTAGAACGCGCTTATACGTTGAAGGAACAAAAAGAGGCTTCATTGTTTCCCATGGTGTTTCATGAATTTGCTCCTGGGAAAGCGGATATGGACATCAAGTCCGGTCATTTGACGGGGGCTCATATTTTCGGTTTGAAGCTGGTTTCGTGGTTTGGGGACAATCCTGCGAAAGATCTTCCGGCTCTCGTCGGCTTTGTCTTGGTGCTGGACAGCCAAACAGGGGTACCCAAAGGCATGATGAGTGGCGAGCCTGTGACACTGATGCGCACAGGTGCTGCGGGGGGAATCGGGGCGAAATATTTCGCCAGACCGGAATCGGAGCATCTCCTTTTGGTAGGCTGCGGGCATTTGGCTGCCTACGAAATCATGGCGACTCTCATCACCATGAAGAACATCAAAAAAGTAACGGTCTACAATGCGAACTCCTATGAAAAAGCCGCAAACTTTTGTGCCACGGCAAAAGAAAGGCTCCATGAGATGTTTCTTACGCACTATCGGGATGACCGGGAGCTCTACCAGACCTTGCTGGATCGTATCGAGATTGAGTACGCGGCGACAGACGACATACGAGGGGCGACTGGGGAAGCAGACATCATCATCACTGCCACCCCATCGCACAAGCCGCTCATCATGAAAGAATGGGTCAAACCCGGCACTCATTTCTCCTGCATCGGCGCGGATATGGCAGGAAAACAGGAAATTGATGAGAATCTGTTTACAACCGCTCGCGTCTTCGTGGATGACGTAACGCAGGCCATCAACGTCGGTGAAACCAAAGTAGCCGTCCAAAAAGGTCTGATCTCCAAAGAGGATATTGTCGCTGAAATCGGAAGTGTCATTCTGGGCCGAACGCCAGGCCGCCTGTCCGATCAAGACATCACTATCTACGACAGTACGGGAATCGCCCTGCAGGATCTGATCACTGCAGACTACATTCTCAAAAAAGCGGAAGAAAAAGGCATAGGTACGGTCGCCCAGCTGTAAGCCCATTTCGGGTCATGAAAAAGGAGGAAGCATGATGGATATTAAGCTGTTTGCAGTAGAAGACTGGATGAACAAGTACGAAATGAGTGCAACCTACAACATTGCAGAGACGTGCGTGGATTCATTGACCATAGAAGAGCTCATCTCCATCGACGGTACCAATCCCGCTGACTTTTTCCGTTCCCTCTATGATAAAAAGCTGACGTACGGCCATATCGAAGGCTCTCCCGAGTTCCGTACTCTCGTCTCCGAGCTGTATGAAACCATCGATTCGAAGCAAGTGCTCGTCATGAACGGAGGCATCGCCGCCAACTTCCTCGTTTTCTATTCGCTCGTGAAGCCCGGCGACCATGTCATTTCCGTCCACCCTACCTATCAGCAAATATATGATGTACCGAAATCTTTCGGAGCTTCCGTTGATTTGCTCCATTTGAAGCCGGAAAACGGCTACTTGCCTGACCTGGACGAGCTGCGCTCCCTCGTTCGGGAAAACACGAAGCTGATCTGCATCAACAATCCGAACAATCCTTCCGGTGCAATCATCGAACGCGAGCTTCTGGAGGGAATCGTGGAAATCGCACGTTCCTGCGGGGCTTACCTGCTGTGCGACGAGGTGTATCGCAATCTTTTGCAGGAGGATGACCTCATCGTCCCATCCGTCGCCGATCTGTACGAAAAAGGGATCAGCACTTCTAGCATGTCAAAAGCCCTCTCGCTGGCTGGACTTCGCCTCGGGTGGATCGCGGCCCCACAGGATGTGATCGAGGAATGCATCAAGCACCGCGACTATACGACGATCAGTGTGGGGATGCTCGATGATATTTTGGCGGTACACGCCATGAAAAACTACGATCGGATTCTTGGACGCAATCGCAAAATCATCAAGGATAACCTAGCCATTCTGGATGCGTGGGTGGCCGGGGAGCCTTCCGTCACATACGTAAAACCGCGTGCAGGTACGACCGCGATGCTGAAAGTGGATCTTCCGGTTACATCCGTAGACTTTTGCAAGGGTCTGCTAAAGGAAACCGGCGCCTTCCTGACTCCTGGCAGCTGCTTTGATTTGGAAGGCTGGGTACGGATTGGCTATGCTTGCGAAACAGAAATGCTTCGCCAAGGACTGCAGAAAGTATCCGAGTACATCCGTTCCATTCGTTAACGAAACAAGGCTGTGGAGATATATTTCTCCGCAGCCTTTTGCATTCTGTAGGACGTGCTTCACTCAACGCTTCCTAGCAAGGGGAAGCATCGGACCTGCAAGCCAAAATCCGACTGTAACAATTCCTCGTGCTCTGCACGCATGCCGCTGGTGATCAATCCGGCACGCAGAACTCCTCCTAGGTCGAACTGTACCTTGAGCTTGTGTACGTCCACTCCCGCGTGACGCAAAAAGTGCAAAACGCGATCGGGCGTCGCCGCAGGTGCGGAGCCTTCCAGGTAACAGAGGGAATGGTCCCCGTTTTGCTGGGTTACCGAACCTGTCGCCGCCTCCGTTTCCTTCCACTCCGGATGCGGAGTGAACGGCTGTGTCAGCAGGTAAGCCAGGTCCTCCACGACTGCACTCGCAGTCGGCAATTCCCCTGCTCCTCTGCCTGTAAACAGAAGATCTCCCACAATATTCCCCGACAACTGCACAGCATTGAACGCGTCCTGGATTTGGGCCAGCGGATGGTTCGTCGGCAGCATGGTCGGCTCTACCGATAAGCGAATGCCTTCCGGAGCCTGCTGGGCCTGGGCGATCAGCTTGATCCGATACCCGAGCTCACTCGCGATGCGGATCTGCCCGGAGGTTAGGTCTGCAATGCCCCTCCTCTTCACCTCGGCGAGCGGCAGCGACTCTCCGTAGACGAGCTGAGCTAAAATGTACAATTTGTACATCGCATCAAAGCCTTCCACGTCCGAGCGAGGGTCCGCTTCGGCATAACCCAGCTCCTGCGCCTGTCTGAGAACCTCCTGGTACGGCAGCTGCTCGGTCTCCATTTTCGTCAAAATGAAGTTGGTCGTGCCGTTCAGGATACCGCGCACGCCGTTGATGTCATTGGTGCGGAGGAATTGGCGCAGAACGCTGAGGATGGGAATCCCGCCCGCTACACTCGCTTCATAAGCCAAATGGACCTGATGACGATTGGCCAGATCCACGAGCTCGGTTCCTCTTTTCGCTAGCAGCTCCTTGTTGGCTGTGACCACATGACATCCCTTTTCAATCAAAGCGCGGACATAATCATACGTCGGCTCGACTCCACCCATGACCTCCACCACAATGTCCACATCACTCTTGAGCACTTCTTCAAAGTCAGTGGTCAGCACAGATCTGTCAAGCTCCACGGCTCTTTCCTTTTCCGAATCGCGCACCAGCGCTTTGACGATCTCGATCCGTTTTCCCAAGCGTGAGGAAAGCTTCTCCTGTTGGGAGCGGATGGTTTTGATCACACCGCCACCTACCGTTCCCAATCCCAACAGCCCTACCTTAACAACTCCAGCACTCATCTCATTCACCCCATCAGCAGTCTGTCAAACAAAACAAACAAAAAACCTTCTTCGATAAGAAGAAGGTTGGTTGGCATCGCTGCATTCCCTCTCCTTATCTCCCAGGACGCAAGCATCCTGCAGGAATTGGCACCTTGTCACCTACTACGTGACGGTTGCCGGGCTTCATCGGGCCAGTCCCTCCACCTCTCTGGATAAGAAAGTATGTAGTTTTGAAGAAATCAAAAAAACCTTCTTCGATAAGAAGAAGGTTCTCATTCACGTATACGAGTGACCCGCTTCTTATCTTTCGAGACGTACAGTCTCGCAGGAATTGGCACCTTGTCACAAACTTCATGACGGTTGCCGGGCTTCATAGGGCCAGACCCTCCACCTCTCTGGATAAGAACTAGTATGCTGTTGAAGTTTATTCTAAGAAATTCCATCCGATCCGTCAACACAAAATTCACGCTATTTCGGAACGAATGCACCCAAGCCGCCCTGAATGATTGAAGCGAAACTGGCGGAGCTATTTCTAGAGATGATATCTTTCCGAAAGAAGCTTGCGGTGATGGAGCTCATGGCCCGCGATGATGTAGGCCAATGCCCTCGCCGAGAGTTCGCTGTTATTGGCAAGCCCCCTGCGCGTCCAGGCTTCCTCGGGCACCCCATTTATGAGGGCAAGCGTGGATCCGCGCACCGCCCGGAACTCCTCCAGCAGCGCTGACATCGGACGCGAGTCAAAGGAGCCCTGAAGCACATAAGCCTCATCTTCATATCCGGCCAAAGGAGTCTCGTCTCCTCTGGCAATCCTCAGCAAACGATAGCTCATGATTCTCTCCGTGTCGATGAGATGTCCGAGCACTTCTTTTACCGACCATTTTCCAGGAGCGTAACGGAAAATCTCCTGCTCATTTGTAAGACCAGAGAGCATCATTGCGGTTTCCTCCAGCTGACGGGATAACCATTCTGGCAAACTCCCATCTGGAACCAGAGCAATGTATTTCCCATAGTAAGCGGCGTATTCGTCACTTGTCGGCCGATTCATCATCTTATCTTCCTCCTTTTGATTGGTTGCGATCAACCCGTACTGGCAGCCGGCGCCTCCTCTTCAAAGTCATACAGCGGGAGTGATATGGTAAAACGAGTCCCCGCTCTCGGCTCGCTTTGAACAGCTACAGAGCCCCCGATAGCGCGAATCACCTGAAAAGAGTAGGTCAATCCGAGGCCAGTGCCGCTTGATTTCGTAGAATAATAAATAGACCCGAGTCGACTGATCTGGTCAGCACTCATTCCCACTCCGTTGTCCTTGATGATCAAAAGTACGCTTCGGTCAGCCAGATTCAGACTGATTGACACCTTGGCATGCGGAATTTCCACGCAAGCTTCGATCGCATTTTTTATAAAATTCATGAGTACCTGTTTGACCTCATCCCCATTTGCGATGATCCATACAGGGACCACCGGCTTATGCTCCAGCTCGATCTCAACATTGCTCATGATGGCATAAGACGACATGACGTCCATGATCACCTGCACATGCTGCGATAGATTGGTTTTTCCTGTTTGCTTGCCCGGAGGCTTGGAGATGGATAGATATTCGGATAGCACCGTTTCGGTTCGATCGATTTCCATGAGACTGATGTCGATGTATTGTTCCATCTTTCCGTGCTCCAACGAGCCGTACCGTATCAACTGCAGAAAGCCTTTGACAGCGGTGAGCGGATTCCGGACCTCATGAGCGAGAGAGGCAGCTACATGGCTGATCGCCTCGAACTTTTCAT
This sequence comes from Brevibacillus choshinensis, assembly GCF_016811915.1. Taxonomy (NCBI): domain Bacteria; kingdom Bacillati; phylum Bacillota; class Bacilli; order Caryophanales; family Paenibacillaceae; genus Brevibacillus; species Brevibacillus choshinensis. The sequence goes on from NZ_CP069127.1 coordinate 3,778,522, forward strand.
TTTGTGAATAGGTGATAAAAATGGCTTTATCGGCAATCGCCTTGTGAAACAACGTCGTCAAGAGCCAGATGCCAACCATATATTGAAGGGGAAAAACCACTAGATGTTCCAAGAGGTAATTCTGTACCAGGTCTGGATGGTTCACGTACAAAATAAAAGTAGGATGGATGGATAAGACGATCCCAGCCATACAGGTGACGAGCGATGTCCGTCGCGTGTTTTTATAAACCTGGTTAAACAGTAAGGACAAGAAAAACGTGCACAAAAAAATGCTGGAGCCCACCCAAATGCCTTCTCCTCCCATGTACAATCGATAGAGAAAAAATTCCACCAGGAGAATGCAACCCGTTTGCAAACCGCCAAATACCACTCCAAAGTACATGATGATGTGGCGGACATCAAAATAAAAACCAGAACCCATGCTGCACGAGAAGGTCATGGCCAATAACAGGGAAAGAGAGCTCGTCGCGATGATAAATTTTTTGCTGTAATTTTGAAGTTTGTCCCGGTAGTAAACGTTAAACAGGATAAAAGGTAAAAGAGCGAAGAAGAGCTGCAGCATTACGTGCTTCATAATCATGACCGGGATCGCCTCTTCGTCTTCATTTTACTAGCCACTATTACCTTCTAAAATGGCATGAGTTCGATATGTTCTTGATTCGATACTTTTTTTAGGATTCCTTCAAATGGAAAAGGTGGAACATATGCATATTTTTGCTTTATAGAAGGTAACGCTGCGCTAGAGGTGTCTACGTGGTCGTGACGCCTTCCAAAAGCAAGACTCTAGCAGGCGCAGCATCTGTCCCGACCAGCTTTAGAGGGGCGGCCACCATGAAGTAATCCCCTTGGGGTACTTCCTTCAAACGCAAGCCTTCGATAATAATGACGTTGGCTGCAAACAATGTTTTGTGCGTGGGGTGACCTTCCTGACTGCGCTCGATTCCGAGGGCATCTGTTCCCAACCCTCGCACTCCCAAGCTCGCCAAGTATTCGGCTCCATCCATGGCCAAATACACGAATTCAAATGAAAACGCCTCATCCCATGAGTTCTTCGTTTTGAACAGGAGGAAATCGTCCGTGCCAATGGAAAACGGCTCCAGGTCTGCACGGGTAATTTTGTCCTCTACATGGGTGAGATCCAACACTTTGCAGGATCCCACCAATTTCTCCAACGCAATCGTTTCAAAGGTTTCTCCATCCGTTACCATGTGAAGCGGCGCATCCACATGCGTGCCCGTATGGACGTCCAATTCAATTCGGGACTCCGTCACGTAGCCATTGGTGACAGGCTTGATTCTCGGTTGTTTCTCCGGTTTGTTTTTGTACACCGTCATTCCTTCATAAATCGCGCCTGTTACATCGTACATCTTCATCGCATTCGCCCCCCAATTCATTCTCACCATGACTGCATAACAGCTTTTTCACCATCTATTCCCTGAAGATTCGGAAAGCAGCGACTCCTAACCTTACGTCCGCTTCTCGTTGCCATTGTTCCAACAGATACTAGTCTGCATTCGATCGGTCCGCAGGGTATGCAAGTCCGACCTGTTTTCTCACCTCATCCATAATTTCCATGGCGATCAGTGTATTCTCATGGGAATTCGTAGGCGACTCCAGCAATCCCTTTTGGACCAGCTCCATAAACTCCCGGATCTCGTAATGCATCAGCTGGGATGTCTGAGGTCTCGTGACATCCTCCACCCTTCCATCTCGGTAACGGATTTCGATCTTCTTCAAATGATTGATTTTGTCGATGACCATCGTGGCGTCCTCCCCCTGAATTTCAGCAGGCAGAAACGAATCCGAGATTTTCGAGTAGATCACCACTGCTTCTTTGTCCTCATATTTCATCAGGATGCTTCCTTCACCGTCGACACCTGAATCGAGCATGATGGCCTCCCCTTTCACTGAGGAGGGCTTCCCGAACAGGACGACCATCGGGTACAGACAGTAGATCCCGATATCCATCATCGCCCCGTTTGAAAAGGCCGGATCAAACGCGTTGAGGACGGTTCCTTGTTTATAAGCATCGTAGCGAGACGAATATTGGCAGTTCCCTGCAAAATACCGGCGGTTTTTCCCCAGCTTGGGAAGGTTGTCCTGAATCGCCCGGAAATTCGGTGCGAGCGTCGATTTCACCGCTTCCATGAGCAGTACGCCGCTTTCCCTCGCAGCAGCAACCATCGCTCGTGCTTCGTTTGCATTGGACGCTAACGGCTTTTCGCACAGCACGTGCAGCCCCTGCTTCATGCACTGGATCGCTTGCCTGGCGTGAAAAGAATTGGGACTGGCGATGTACACGGCATCGATCTCCTTGCTAGCAGCCATCGACTCAACGTCCGTGAAAATCAAGGGGGCACCGTGCGTCTGCGCGAAAGATCTGGCTCGTTCTTCTGTACGAGAATAAACTGCCGCCAGGGAAAACCCCTCTATCTCTTTCCCTGAACGAATAAACTCTTCCGTGATCCAATTGGTTCCAATTACGCCAAATCTCATCACAGTCGCTCTCCTCTAGTTTTTTTCCGCCTTTTCCACCGCATGTCCGCCAAACTCGTTACGCAAAGCCGCTACGACTTTCCCTGTAAACGTATCCGTCTCCAAGGAGCGATACCGCATCAACAGGGACATCGCGATGACCGGTGTGGCGGCTTGCAGATCCAGCGCTGTTTCAACCGTCCATTTTCCTTCTCCGGACGAGTGCATGACCCCTTTCAGCTCATCCAGCTTGGCGTCTTTGGAAAAGGCGCGCTCTGTCAGCTCCATGAGCCATGAACGAATGACGGAGCCGTTGTTCCATACCCGCGCTACTTGCTCAAAGTCATAAGAGAAACCGCTTTTTTCCAGCACCTCAAACCCTTCGCCAATCGCAGCCATCATGCCGTATTCGATGCCATTATGCACCATTTTCAAGAAATGACCACTGCCGGCTTCCCCCGCGTACAAATAGCCGTTTGCTACCGCTGTGTCGCGAAAGACCGGCTCGACCACTGCCCATGCTTCCGGATCTCCGCCTACCATGTAGCAGGCTCCGTGGCGTGCCCCTTCCATTCCGCCAGACGTCCCTGCGTCCATATAATGTACGCCCGCCTCTTTCATTTGATGGTAGCGGCGTATGGTTTCTTTATAGTGTGAATTACCTGCTTCGATCACGATATCCCCTGGTTGCAGCAGCGGAGTCAATTCTTCCAATACAGAATCGACGATCGCATGGGGAACCATGATCCAGAGCACTCGGGGTGCCTCTAGTAGTGAGACGAGCTCTCCCAAGCTATTGGCACCGCTCGCCCCGTACCCTTTCATCGCTTCTACTGCTTCCGCATTTACGTCGAAGGCCACCACTTCATGCTGATGATCGAGCAAATTTTGTCCTAAGTTCAGGCCCATTTTTCCTAACCCGATAAGTCCGATCCTCATTTTCGTTCCCTCCTGTCGTTATGAATGGCTCGCGACGGGCTCTCGCCTCGGGGCTTGGTCCAGCCACCACTGGAAGCCGTCAGCCGTAAGCAATTTCTCCGCAGCGTCTGGACCGTACGAGCCCGCCGGGTAAAAGTGCAGCGGCACGAGATTTTCCCGAAAAGCCGCAAGAATAGGCTCCACCCACTTCCAGGACAGCTCCACTTCCTTCCAGTGGGCGAAGTACGTCGAATCTCCTCTCAAAGCATCAAACAGAAGCAATTCATAGGCTTCCGGCACACCCGCAGTCCCTGCGGAAAAGTCCACGGTCACAGGCTCAATCTTGCCGCTATTGGACGGATTCTTACTATTCACTTGCAGGGCGATACCCTCATTTGGATGCACGCTGATGATGAGCAAATTCGGCGCAGGCTTGTCCTGATGATGATGGTACAGACCTTCCAAAGGATTTTTGAATTCAATCACGATTCTCGTTGATTTTTCCTTCATCCGCTTGCCTGTCCGTATGTAGAACGGGACACCTTTCCAAAACGGATCATCAATCCAGACACGGGCAGCGATAAACGTATCCGTCATCGAGTCAGGGCGAACGCCTGGCTCTCCCCGGTAATCGACGGCAGGCTTGTCCGAAATTTCTCCAGCCGCGTATTGGCCACGCACCACATGCTGGGCCACTTCTTCCTTTTGCAGGGGGCGTACGGCTTCCATCACCTGGCGTTTCTGCGCCCTGATGTCATTGGCGGAGATCCGTTTGGGGACATGCATGGCCGTCATCATCAGCATTTGCAGCAGATGATTTTGCACCATGTCGCGAATCGCTCCAGCCTGATCGTAATAGCCAGCCCGTTCTTCTACCCCAACTGTTTCACCTGCCGTGATTTGCACATTGGCGATATATTGATTGTTCCAAAGCGCCTGAAAAACTGGATTGGCAAATTCCAAAGCCTCCAGATTTTGCACCATCGGCTTGCCAAGATAATGATCGATCCGGTAAATTTCCTCTTCCGCAAAGGCGGCACCGAGCTTTTCGTTCAATTGCTGCGCTGATTTCAGATCATGGCCAAATGGCTTTTCGATAATCAATCTCTTCCAGCCCTTCGTCGTTCCGAGGCCGCTTGTCTTGATGCTGGAGCTGATCACATCGAAAAATTCCGGGGCTACCGACAAGTAAAACATGCGATTTTCCGCTATCTGCAGCTCCGCTTCACGTTGTGCCACCAGCGATTGCAAAGGCTTGAATGCTTCCGGATCCGTCACGTCGACAGCACAGTACCGGAACGCTTGGACAAACTCGTCCATTTCCTCCATCTCGGCTCGGCGCGAAAAGGTTTGAACAGACTTTCTGACACTCGCTTGAAACTCCTCGTCTGACCAGTCCCGTCTGCCTACTCCGATGATGGAAAAAGGGGACGGCATTTTTTGGTCGAGATATAAATTGTACAAGGCAGGGTAAATTTTACGCTTTGCCAAGTCTCCTGTAGCACCAAACAACACAAAGCTCATCGATTCCAAGTGCGATCCCGCCCCTTTCCTCCATTTTTTTCCGCAGTGCTGCTACTAGTTCACATCGTTATTATTAGAGAAAACATGCAGGTAATCAAGTACTCACTTTGCTCAAGCTTTGGATGGGAGAGGTATTATTTCACGTTTGGCATCCCGTCCGCTTGTTTATTCTGGCCTGTATCCACGTAGTTTCTCCCCCACTGATCCATCAAATCCCCTTCATAAAGCCGATCTTTTCTTCAACCTGCCGCATGGGACTTACGGGGCTTCACATATACATGTACCAGTGGGGATCTCTCACAACAGAAATCCAAGTGAGAGCCCCGCACGAAAGGAGGAGGATTCCCATGCGAATGAGGCTTCGACCCAGAGAGCCCATCGACAGTGCAGCAGACGTGCAGGTACACCCTGCAACCATTGACTTGTATTTGCAAAAATGGCTGTTTCGAATGCGAAGATAGTGGATTCCAAATTAGGAGGAGGACTCAATGAGAGTCGCAATCTTAGGTGTCGGTGGTGTGGGACAAGTAAGTGCGTGCGAGCTGATTAAATCGTCACATGTGAGAAAGCTGGTCTTGGCGGATATCTCGATTGGTCCTGCGGAGGAGCTGGCTGTAGAGCTTCGCCGGGAGACCGATATTGAAATTGTCGTGAAACGTGTGGACGCCCGCGACGTTTCCAGTGTGCAAGCCATCTTGGATGACATTGACGTGCTTTTGCATATCGGTTTGCCTGAAAACAATTTTGATGTCATGAAGGCGTGCTTGAATACCCGAACGCATTATATCGATACGGCATCGGCCGGCCCGCAGTGGCTGCGCAAGCAACTCGCATGGAATGATCAGTTTCGGGCGGCAGGCATACTCGGCATCATGGGCCTTGGGTGCGATCCCGGCTTTTCCAACATCGCTGCCCGCTACGCCGTCGACCAGCTGGATGAGGTAGATGCGATTCTCATTCGTGACGGCGACAATTCGATTGTGGATTACGACGGTTTTTGCTCGTATTTCAGTCCGCAGACCGCCATTCAGGAATGTCTGGCCAAACCGAATTACTGGACGGCCGCGAAGGGGGAACAGTATTTGCCTACTCCCTTTGCCAACAAAGAAGAATTTGAATTTCCGGAGCCGATCGGCTGGCTCGATTGCTATCATGTGGAGCACGAAGAGGCGACCACACTCGGCGAGACCATCGGCCGGGCCAAGGGGTGCAAATACGTGGATTTCAAATACGCCCTGCATCCTGATTTTGTCAATACCTTGCAGGTACTGCGTTACTTGGGCTTGGATAGTGACGAGGAAATTGAAGTAAAAGGCGTGAAGGTGGCCCCGCGTGATGTCGTCGTGACTTCGATGCCCAAGCCAGCAGATTTGGCTGGGAAAATCCATGGCTATTCCAGTGTGGGAGCGCTCGTCAAAGGAAAAAAGGATAACAAGCGAAAAGAAGTTTACGTCTACACGATCGCCAATCATGACGAGGTGTTCTACAAAACCGAATTCCAGGCAACCATCTGGCAAACCGGCATTCCTCCCGTCGTTGCCGTGGACATGATTGCGGAGGGCCTGCTCACGACCACCGGCTGCATCCCCCCCGAATTGATAGACCCGATTCCGTTTCTCGAAAAATTGAGAGCACGCGGCATGGTCTGGGATGTCATCGAGAAGACCTCCCCCCTTTTGCAGATCACGTAGTACGTAAGTTGACATACAAAAAAACCGTTTGCGCAGCGATGGGGCGCCAACGGTTTTTTCATTCGCTTTATTTGATCGTCCGCAAAACGGCCCTTACCGGACTTCCATCCGCCTCCACCAATGGGAGTGGCAACGCTATGAGCTCGTAGTCGCCAGGCTCTACATGATCAAGCAAAAGACCCTCCAGTATATGTATATCGTGTTGATGAAGCCCATGATGCGCATGAAGCTCCTTGCTGTCCAATGGATCAACGGAAGGCACATCCACTCCGATCAGCCGAATTCCTTTTTCTGCGAGAAAGGAGGGCAGATCAGCACGAAGGTGGCAGATCTCCTCCGGAAAGCGGGTCGGATCAGTCCACGAGCCAGTGCGCAGCAATAGTCGAGTCACGCCAGTCAGATCAAGCTGAAGCAGATCCTCAGCACCAATGCTCGATTTTCCCGAGACATCGATCACTCTAGCTACCCCTATGTATAGCTCCACATCCAAATCCATCATCTTTCTGCCATCGTCATCAAAATGAAACGGTGCATCGACATGGGTACCCGTGTGGATGCTCATAGCCAATTTGCCCACATTTACGGAGCCACTCTCTGCTTTCGGCCAATTTACCACATACGTGAACGGAGTATCCCCCGGCCAAGTCGGAACTCCCGTGAGAAGCGGACGAGATATATCAAACACCTGCATGCGGACTCCCCCTAATGGACGCTGTTTATACAAAGCGTACCGAATAGTCGACATCGTGTCAATATTCGTTTCATCCGAGTCAAATTCGGTTGTTTGCTGCCAAAAAGCGTTCCACTCCGTCATACTGCCCTTTATCATTCGCGTATTTGACATAATGCTTCGCTGTGCGCAGCCATTCAATCGTGGTCGGCCTCGTTGCCGCGATCGACTCGCGCAGATCACTCATTTTGATTGGACGTTCGATGCCAGCAGATAACAAATCATGCAAGACTTGCTCATGGGCAAGCTCCACGACATACTCGATATCCGCCCCCGAATAAAGGTCCGTCCAGCCCGCCAACTCTGCATAGTCTATAGGCTCAGCCGCTCTGCCCTGCAGCTTGAGCCGAAAGATGACTTCGCGCGCCTGTACATCTGGCGGTCCCACAAATATCAGCTGGTCAAAGCAGCCGGGCCGATGAAAGCCGGGGTCCACGTCCCACGGCATGTTGGTCGCCCCCATGAACAAAAGCTTGTCTGTCCGGGTAAGCGCTCCCTCGATTTCCATCTGGAGATAATCGGCAACTCCCTTTATCCACACAGAAGAGAGCTTCTCCTGTGAATAGCCGAGGGCATCTATCTCATCGAAAAACAAGACGGCTGGCTTTTGAGTGCGTGCTGCCTGAAACAAGGAACGTATATGATGCTCGCTCGCCCCTGCTCGCGAGTCGAGGAGATCTGCTGTATGGACGTGAAGAAATGCCGCCCTGCATTCTCCCGCGGTTGCCTTTGCCAAAAATGTTTTCCCGCACCCTGGAGGCCCATACAGCAAAACTCCGGTCCCCCTCCTATGGCGCAATCGCTCATGAGTGGCCGTAGCAAGAAACGGCTGGACCATTTTCATCCATACGGCCTCTTTCACCTCCTGAAGTCCCCCGACCTGTGCAAAGCTGAAGGATTTATCAAGCGTGGCGATTCGCCTATCTATCTTTTGATTTCTCTGATTTTTCCCCCCCTCGATCAGATGCAGTTTGACGGGAAGGTTCGCATACTCAGGCGCTTTCCCGCCATCTCGCCGCTGATTCGGCCAGCTTAGCTTATTCAGCTCGTCCACAATGTTGTCCTTCAGCTTTTCATCACCATAGGCCAGCGCTTGCGTAAAAGCTGCGAGCGCTTCTCCCCGGTCCCCAATCTCTGCATATTCCAGACCCAGAAGAAACCATGCCGACGCATTTTTTTGATCGATGGTAACCATGGTTTTCAAGACTTCTATCTTCATCATGTGCTTCATCCTCTATGAACCATTTTGCATGATCGATTGTAGGAAGCTGCCCGGAACCCGATTCGCTGTCATTCCATCTGCGAATGATCGGGCCTTCGTCGTCACTATCTGTCTTTTTTCAACAACCCTTTCATTATAATTCATTCGCATGATAAGAAGAATATGGAAATGAAAAAGAAGCGGCCACAGCCGCTTCCACTCGCAATCAGGCCTAGATCCGAACTCGGCCAACATGGCCATCCAGCTCGATGATCGTCCCGTAAGGTTCACTTAATGTTTGGAGATGCTCCAAAATCTTTTGCCGCTTCGACAGTACCGGCCACCCTCTCCGATAGCGAGGGGTGCCAAAGCCCAGCTCAATCGGGTAGAGCAACAGGTCTGTCAGCTCCCCTTCTTCCATTCGCCAGTATGGAACGACGGATTCCCATACATACGGATTGACACCCAGCCCCTTCTGGTTGTGATGGGTCCTCGTATCAAATGCGTCTGCGACGGTCGATTCGTGACCGAGGTTGTATTTCTCGTAGAAGTCCGCGGGCAGACGGCTGACGGTCTCGTTTTGAAAGATGAAATTCCCCAAGCTGTAGAAGATGGGACGATTGCGGTAGATCTCGATCCCCCGCAAAATATGGGGTCCATGACCTAGCACGGCGTCAGCCCCCCCGTCGATGCACGCCCGGGCCATCTGCTCGAAAAAGGCTGCAGGGCTTGCCTTGTTTTCCCCTTCCATCTCGTGCGAATGGATGCTCACGACGACATAATCGGCCTGTCGCCTGGCTTCAGAAATGGATTTTAGAATCCTCTTCTTATCTGCCAATGCAGGTACCGTCTCGCATGCTGGCTCCGCTCCAACGGCAAATCGATTTCCGCCAAAACGGATCGAGGTGCCATCTCCTGCAACCGCAAACCCTTCTTTGACATCCAGGTTGAAGGCTGCATTGATGGGGATCGATCGACTGATTCGCTCCAGGTGCGCGAACTCTTCCTGCGGCAGGATATACGTGGTCTCATAGCGCAGCGGATTGACTCCCGGCCTTCCCGGCATGTCTGGTCTCTGCTCGCCCGCGATCCATGATTCGTGAAAGGTGGATGTAGCGGCAATCAGCGCGACTCGGCCGGATGGACAATCCAGATAAACGGGCTGACTGGCCTCCGCCAGATTCGCTCCCACCCCGGCATGAGCGATGCCGTACTGCTCCAAATATTTTTTCGTCGCTGTAAGCCCGCCGTAGGCATAATCCATGGTGTGATTATTGGCCCAAGCCATGATGTTAAAGCCGTACGCCTGCAGATCCAACAAAACCTCCGGCTGGGCCATCGCCCACGTCCCGCCGCTGAAAGCAAAGGGAAACCCTTCCTGACGATGGGTCGTCACTTCCAAATTCGTGAAGCGAAATTCTGCTTGTCCAATCAGGTTGGACAACGAACGAAACGATTCTGACGATGCGTTCGGCAAACGTCGGGTAATAAAGCTGTCACCTGTCGCGACGAAAGTCATCGTGTTCCCCATTCGCAGACCCTCCTGCCTCTCTTCTCCTCGACACCTCTGTCTATGTCAATCGGATTCCCTGTTCCTTGATAAACTGCGTAACGTGCGCCCTTCGCGGTTTGTTTACGTAATCGGCCATCTGCTTGGTCCAGCCTTCTGTGCGCTTGCCATTGCTTCGCTCGCTGTAGTATTCGGAGGAAATCCGTTCGTACTCTTCCAGCGCCTCTGGAATCAGCTCCGTTTGATAGCGTTCTTCATGAATCACGGCGCGCTCCGGCAAGCGAGGCTTCTGATGAACATCCTGTGCAGGATACCCGAGGCACATGCCCATGATGGGAATGGTAAGCGCAGGAAGGCCGAGCACATTGGCAACATCTCTGGGATTGTTCCGAATCCCCCCGATCATGACGCCTCCTAGGCCGTGCGAACGCGCTGCGAGCAAGACGTTTTCAGCGGCGAGCGCGGTGTCGACTGCTCCTACCAGCAAGCTCTCCACTTCATCGGCAGCCAGGATCTGTCCATGCATCTCGCATGCCTTCTGGAGCTTGTAGTAATCCGCACAAAAGACGAGAAACACCGGGCACTCCACGACCCATTTCTGATTGCCGCACAGGGCAGAGAGCTTTTCCTTCGTCTCCTGTGAGCGCACGACGATGACACTGTAAGCTTGCACATTGTGCGAGGAAGGTGCCCACTGTGCGCAGCTGACGATTTCATGGAGCAGCTCCTCTGTGATTGGCTGATCCGTATATTTGCGGATCGAGCGGTGAGATTGTATCAATTGCGTGACTTCTGTTGGCATGTCGCGCCTCCTTCATCGTGGTTGTTCCCTCTCAGCATGCCCTGTTCTTCACCTATTCTTGACTGGCGTGATCCACTCTCCGGCTGGTCCGCTCACGATCTTGCCGTCTTTCATGATGGTTTGGCCTCTCACGATCGTCGCGACTGGGCTACCCACGCCGTTCCATCCGTCATAAGCCGTTACCTTGCTCTTGCTGTGCAGCTGCTCACGCTTGATGACAAACGGCCTTGCCATGTCTACGATTGTCAAATCGGCGTCAGTGCCCACTTGCAGTGATCCCTTTTGCGGATAGATCCCGAATTGCTTGGCAGGGTTTTCGGATAAGACTGCCGCTACCTGCTGCAGCGTCAATTTGTTTTGGGAGACAGCATTCAGCATGAGAGGAGCCAACGTTTCCACCCCGCACATCCCGGCCGGAATCGACCAGAGATCGCCATCCTTTTCTTGCTCCGTATGCGGCGCATGATCAGAGCAGACGATCGAAACGACGCCCTCTGCAATCCCCTTCCACAGACGCTCCTGGTCCTTCTTGTATTTCACAGGCGGATAGACCTTCATCGCCGGGCCTACCGTTGCGAAATCTTCGTTGCTCAGGAACAGATAGTGCGGGCAGGTCTCGGCCGTAATCGGATAGCCCTCCGCCTGGGCCTGCTGAATCAGGTCCACCGCTTCCCCTGTGCTGACGTGCAGGATGTGCAGGCGAGCTCCTGTCTCCTTGGCAAACGCGATTCCTGTCTGAACGGTCACGATCTCGGCCAAATTCGGTCTGCCTTCGAGCAAAGCCTCATAGTCCCGGCGTCCGCTTTCCTCTACTTTTTTGGTCAGATGCTGAATCAGATCATTGCTCTCTGCGTGGATCGCAAACACTTGCCCCGTTTTTGCCACCTCGCGGAACATATCGAGCACTTCGCCGTCTTTGAACGGAGGGATGACATTCTCCTCTCCCTCTTTGTAGTTGTACATCAGCTGAAACGTTTGACTATGTACCGCATACCCCCAGAAGAACTTAAAGCCGATCACACCTGCCTCATGCAGGGAGGATACGTCCGCCACATTCAAATTTCCCAAGCAAATGGCCCAGATTCCAAAATCCACATGGGCTTTCTCCGAAAGATTTTGCACTTGCTTTTGCAGGTTTTCCACGTTGTTGATCGGTGGGTTCGTGTTTGGCATTTCAAAGATGGACGTGATACCGCCTGCAGCCGCTGCCATGCTGGAATGGGCAAAATCCTCTTTATACGTAGCTCCAGGGTCTCGTGAATGCACGTGCACATCAATCAGTCCCGGAAGAACGTGGCAGCCGGCTGCATCCGTTTCTTCCCGCGTCTCCCCTGGCAGTGGTTCCTTGGAGATGGCTGCGATTTTTCCATCCCGGATGTAGATATCCGCTTCATATGTTTCTTTTGGCGAAACGATTTGCCCATTTCGTATGACGTGATCCCAAATCATTTTAGCACCCCTCCAAGTTGTGTTTGCCCACAGCGACTTGCCCGACAAGCGACTGAATATCTGTAATGCCGTATTGAACCATATACTGCTTGATTTCTTCCAAAATATCGAGCATCGCCGTCGGTTGCACGAAGCTTGCAGTCCCTATCTGTACGGCACTCGCGCCAGCAAGGATCATCTCAATGGCATCTTCCCCGTTCATCACACCGCCGCAGCCGATGATTGGCAGGGAGCTCACCTGATGGACCTGATAAATCATCCGCACAATGATTGGCTTGACAGCGGGTCCCGACAAGCCACCGAGAATGTTGCCGATCCGCGGCTTGCGGGTATGAACGTCGATCGCCATCGCCAGAATGGTGTTGGCAACATTCAGACCATCCGCTCCTCCCTCTTCCGCTGCCAGCGCGATCTCCTGAATGCTGGTGACGTTAGGTGTCAGCTTGGCGATGAGCGGTTTGTCAGTCACTTGCCTCACCTCTCTGATCAGCTCTCGAGTGAGCTGGGCATCCATCCCAAATGCTGCCCCATTTCCTTTCAGATTCGGGCAGGAGATGTTCAACTCCAGAGCGGCGACTCCCTCAGTCCCTGCTATGATCGCCGTCATCTCCACGAACTCCTCGATGGAATCAGCAGAGATGCTGGAGATCAAAGGTGTCTGATAGCGCCGATAGTACGGGATGACGTGCTCCAGGTAGTAATGAATCCCTTTGCTCTGAATGCCGATCGAATTCATCATGCCTGCCGCCGTTTCGCAAACCCTGGGAGTCGCATTCCCTTTTCGCGGATGCTTGGTAATGCTTTTCGGAACGACTGCTCCCAGCAGATTGAAGTCGATGACCGCTTCCATATCCTCACCGAATGCTCCGGAGGCAGGCATGACGGGATTGGCTAAGGTGAGGCTGCCGATTTTCACTTGCAAATCCAGCTCCGTCATCAGAGCACCACCTTTTCCAATGGGAATACAGGTCCTTCTTTGCATACCCGTACTGTCTTCAGGTGATCTCCTTCTTTTACGTCACAGACACAGGCAAAGCAGACACCCATCGCGCAGCCCATGTGCTCTTCCAGTGCGATTTGGGCGGGAATCGCGTGCTTGCGGGTAACATCCTGCAATAACCGGGACAGACGCTTGGAGCCGCAGGTAAACGCAGCATCGATCCGATTTTGCTGCAGCAAGCTGTCCAGCAAGCCGCGCACCTGCTCTACTCCGCTTGTCTGCTCTTCATCCGTGACATGAAGCACCTGCGCACCGAATCCTTGCAGCGTTTCGGCTGCGAGCAGGTCATTGCGGGAACGAGCACTGAGGATCGCGACTGCCTGCACACCTTTTTCAGCTGCATCCTGTGCGAGTGCAGCGAGTGTGGCAATACCTACCCCACGGGCTAGCAGCAGGATCGTTTCCCAGTCGTCCTGCAAAACAAAAGGCGTACCCAATGGGCCGAATACATCCACGTACTCCCCAGCCTGCATGAGCGTCAGCCGCTGCGTCCCTGCTCCTTTGACAAGGTACAAAAACTCCAGCGTTCTTTCCATCCGGTTGATCCGGTAAATGCTGAACGGGCGTCTCAGGAGAGGATGGATATCATGGCCGCAGCGCAGCTGAAAAAACTGGCCAGGCTGGACGTCGGCATTCAGCTCGCTCGCATCGACCTTCATGTGCCAATACCGATCGCTCACTTGTTGATTGGAGCAAATTCTCATCTGAATGGCTTTCATGCACTCTCCCCCATTTGATCGGGCTCATTTCGCTCTTTTTCGTTTGTCGTCGGCTGTCCGTTGGCTTCCAAAACGACGGCCCATTTCTTGATTTCAGCCTCCAGCAAGGCGGCTCCCACTCCAATCTGCTCCCAGGACGTATACTCTTCCCGGTGGTGACTGACCCCATCTCTGGATGGGACGAAAATCAACCCAGTCGGCCAGCGTCTTGCCATGTTCATCGCGTCGTGACCGGCGCCACTCGCCATTTTCAAATAGGAGATCCCCAGCTCCCGACAGCTTTCCTCAAGTGAATCCGTTACCTCCTCGCTCAACAGGACGGGCTGCTCGTCACTGAGCATCGTCCATTCGACTTTCACGCCGCGTTTCGCTTCAACATGCCGGAAGCCCGCATACAATTTGTTCAGGACCGTAGTCTTGGATGTCACGTTTGTACCGCGAATATCGATTTTCAGTTCGGCGGTATCCGGCACGACGTTCATCGCTCCCGGTTTGACGACACAGACCCCCACCGTTCCTACCGTGCCATGTTCTTTTTCCGCCAGTGCCGCCGCCTCCAGGATCAAGCCGATCTCGGCAGCCGCCAGAAATGCATCTTGTCGCTGATCCATCGGGGTCGTCCCTGTGTGGGATGCCTTTCCCTGGAGGCGTACCTGCAAACGCGTCGGCGCAGCAATACCGTGGACAATCCCGACCTGTATGCCCGCTTTCTCCAGTACGGGGCCCTGTTCAATGTGCATTTCCAAAAACACCTTCAGATCCTCAGCTGCTCGAGCAGCTTCCGTCAGCGGCCAGCCATTCAACGAACATTCCGACAACGCATCCCGAAAGGTCTTTCCGTCGCGATCCTGAAGACCAGATACGCCGTCGATATCCAGCTCCCCGATCATGGCTTTGCTCCCCACGGTCGAAACGCCGAAGCGGGAGGACTCCTCGCAAGCAAAACAAATGATCTCGATCGGGTGCTTCGTCACAATTCCTTGATCATCCAGGGAGCAGATGGCTTCAAATGCGGCCACTACCCCGATGATGCCGTCGTAAGAACCGCCTTCGAAAACAGCATCCAGATGAGAGCCGCTTGCTACAGCCGGCAGGTGGGGCTGCTGCCCTTCCCTTCTCGCAATCAGGTTCCCGCTGGCATCCATTCGCACACTCATCCCTCGCGCCTCGCACATGCTTGCCAGCCTTCTTACCGCTTGCCGCTCTTGGGCTGTGTAGGCGAGCCTCATGACTCCTTTGTCCGAGTAGCCAATCTGATTCAATTCACGCCATGTCTGTTCCAATCGCTCGAGATTCATCGCAACCCCCACACTTCCTACATTCACTTAAGATGTAGTATGAGGATTCTTGGATCATGAGTGGAAAACCTTTGTTGGGTCAGACAAAAAAAGAGGCGGTATATTATCGATTCCGATAATCATCGCCCATGAGATCCGCCAGTTTCAGCCCGATATGCAGCATCAATTTCCCTTCGGATTGCTGCAAGCTGTATCCTGTCAGCTTTTCGATTCGCCGCAACCGATACTTCAGAGTATTCACATGCAAAAATAGGGCGGCAGATGTCTCCGTCAGCTTTTCATCGTGCTGAAAGTAGAGCCGCAGCGTTTTGACCAGCTGCAAATCACTTTGTTTGTCATAAGCAAACAGCTTTCCTACGGTCTCCTCGAAAAAGCTGTCTCGCTCCGCCGCATCCGTACATTGTGCCAGTAATCGATAGATGCCCAAATCGCCGTATAGGGTGACCGTTCTGCGCTTGTGCATGACACTGCCCAGCAAAATGGCTTGCTGCGCTTCCCGAAAGCTCTCGCGAAGCCCGCCGATCCCTTCACCGTGATTGCGGCCAATCCCGATCCGCAGACCGCCTTTCAAGGCCATTTGTTTTTTCAGCCTATCTGCCAGCTGCTCCGCCCTCTGCCTGATTTCGTCATCCGTGTCACCGCTCGTCGCGGGATACAGGCAAACCACGACTTGCCGGAAGAACCCTGTGATGACTCGTGGAGACGATCTGCGCAGCAGCTGCTCTGTTCGATCCGCCAGATCCAGCGGATTTACCCGTTTTTCCTCGCCCTCTGTCTGAACGACCATGCACCGGTACGGCTCGTCCAGGGATAATCCATAGGGAAGACCTCTCTCCCGCACGTCCTCGAGATTGAGCCCCTCATTCACAAACAGATCTCGTAAAAACTCATTTTTGTACTGCTGCTCGGTATCAAAGCGAACCTTCAATCGGAGAAATTCCAATGCCAGCAAGGTGGATGCTTTCTCCAAGATCGCCAAGTCCATTTCCAAATGATCGATCTCAAACGCCCAGCAGGTGATGTTGCCGAACACTTTCCCGTCGAGAAGAATGGGTGCCACGATACATTCGATCTCTCCTCGTTCACACGGCCGGGTCAAACGAATCGGGCGCTTGATGATCGCGAGCTCGTGGATCTGCTCGGTCGAAAGCGGTTCGCAGGCAAATGGCAACGGGGGAACCTCGACGTAGGAAAGCAGGCTTTCCACCGTGATGGTGTTCTTTGTCAGCAACCCCAGCGTCGTGATCAAGGACTCCATCCCTTGCTCATTCAGCGAAATCTCATTGAGCACTTTATTCGCTTGCTCCAGGTCCTCCTGCAGGACGACTTTCCGGTCAAATATGGCGTGGCTTACAGGCGGAAGAATCTCCAAATAACTGATTTCTTCCGGAATTTCGATGACGGGAAAATCATACGCATCCGCTTCGTCGAGCAATGACTGCGGGATCTCATCAATAAACCGATGAGGCTTGATCGCCAGAGCGGCAGTACCCCGTTCGTGCAGCTGGCGGATCAAATGCTTTTGCGCCTCGTGGTCGTCCTTGATCGGAAACAGGCTGGAGAGGATCAGCTCGTCCCCCTTCAACCACTTAACGATGTCGGGCACCTCCATGATGGTGACATATTTCACCAGCCGCGCAAGGCCGTTATGACCCGCCACGACCCGACAGTCTCGCAGTCCCCCTACCCGCATGAGCTGACGGACAGAAATTGGCAACGTTCTCCCCTTCTTTCTCTAGCTGTGTATTATCGTCATTGTACAGGTTTGGGAACTGGCTCACCACCTTGTTTTTGCATGCGAAGGCTTCGATCTCGCATCTGTACAAAAAAGGCCGCGGATAGATTCCGCAGCCTCAAGTTCTGTTGGATTACTCCAATTCTACGTCTTTCGTTTCGGGTACCATCGTCATCATGACCAGCAGACCGATCGGGTAGACGAGGAAGACCAGTGACATCGCACCCATGATATTTCCACCGACACTGAGCAGCCCGATGATCGCCGGACCAAAGCCGGCAAGTCCACGCCCCGTACCGAAAATGAAATTTTCAGCGGTAGAGCGCGCTTCGGATGGATAGTTTTCTGCCAGCACGGCACCAAAGCCACCCATCATGCCGTTTACAAAGAAGCCAAGCATCGCGCTTCCCCACAGAAGAACCGTCTGATCGGTGAAGACGAAGAAATACAGGATACACGCGATTGTACCGCCGATGTAGTAGATCGCAAACGTCTTTTTGCGTCCGATGCGGTCCGCTAAAATACCGAACAGCATGATGCCGATCAGCATACCGACTGTGGAGATCAGCATCCATCCGCTAGCTTTCGCCAGGCTGTAGCCGTACTTTTCCGAGAGGACGGTAGGCATCCAGGAGAAAATGCCGTAGTAGCCGAAGTTTTGAATAAAAGACATGATCGTCAGACCGATGGTGGCGATCGTCAGCTTTTTCGTTGCGAACAGCTTGCGCAATGGGAAGCCTGTCATTTGCCTCAACGCTCTATGCTCGTCCTCGGTCAGCGTTCCTTGTTTTTCTTTTTCTTGCAAATGCTTTTTATACGCGTTCTTGCTTTTCCAGATTTCCGGTTCTTTCAGGCCAAAGCGGACATAGGCAGCGAGCAGGGCAGGGAGTAATCCGAAGAGAAATACCGTGCGCCAGCCCATCGTCGGAACGACCACTGCTGCCAGCACAGAAGCGCTCAGTACACCCAGCTGCCAGCCGAGAGCTACGCCAGACGTCGCCTTCGCTCGTTTCTGCTTTGACCAAGTCTCAGTCACGACAGCCATCCCGATCCCGAACTCTCCCCCTACACCCAAACCTACGATGAAGCGCAGAATCGCCAAATGAGAATAATCCGATGCAAAATAAATGAGAGCAGTACCTACGGAGTAAAGCAAGATCGTGAGGGTAAAAATTTTGATGCGACCATACATGTCCGCCAGGAATCCGAACAGATAAGACCCGATCAAGGTCCCGATGGTAGTGACGAGCGTCAGATTTCCAGCTTCAGCGGGAGAAAGACCAAATTCTTTGATGATAAAGACGAGAACGAACGACAGGAGCAGCATGTCGAGCCCGTCTGCCGCGTACCCCAGAATCGAGCCGACAAGTGTTTTGACCTGCGTAGATTTGCTTTCTTCGACTTTTCCATGTGGCGTCACTGTTTGTTGCACGAAAGCATTCCCCCTTGTTTTATTCCAGAAAATTTGGATGATTTCATATAAAGAGATTTATGTGAATGTTGGGCGAATACCTTTGTCCTGCCAGACCATTATGATCGTCAAGATTTGTTTCTACCGACAAGAATCGCATCAAATCGCCTCTATTCAGGCTTCTTTTTGATCAAAAACCAATCATTTCATGTAAGAATTTCTTACATCGCATAAGAGGAGTGAACGCAATCTGCACGTTCACTCCATTGTTGTTTCACAAGCTGTTATTCAAAGAATGTCCGAGGAGCCTTGCGCCAGTCGCTTAGGAATTTTTCTTGGTCAGCGGTGATCACGCCTCTTTCCGTAGCCGCTTCCAGCAACGCGGTGTACTGGGATAGAGTCGTGCATGGAATACCTGCTTCCGCAAATAGAGCTTCCGCGTCCGGGAACTGGTAGCTGAAGATGGCTACAACGCCGAGCACTTCTCCGCCTTCCGCCGCAACGGCCTGAGCGGCTTTGAGGGAGCTGCCTCCTGTGGAAATCAGGTCCTCGATCACGACTACTTTTTGTCCGGCAGAGAGTGATCCCTCGATCTGATTTTGGCGGCCATGCCCTTTTGCCTTGTCACGCACGTAGATCATGGGCAAATCCAGCACTTCCGCTACCCATGCCGCATGCGGGATTCCGGCTGTCGCCGTCCCAGCTACGACCTGCGCATCCGGAAATTGCGCCCGAATGGTCTCGGCAAAGCTGCGTGCGATCTGCCGGCGGACGTTTGGATGAGACATGGTGATCCGGTTGTCGCAATAAATCGGGGACTTGATCCCGGAAGTCCACGTAAAAGGCTGTTCAGGTCGCAAGTGAACCGCACCAATTTCCAACAAGCTTGCAGCAATTTCTTTGGCAGTTGTCATCGTCATCATTTCCAATTCCTCCAGATTCGTATATTACAGGCGGTCGGCTTCCACAGCAGAAACGATGCTTTCCCAGGTTGCAGCCGGATCTTTTGCCGCTGTGATGGCACGCCCGATCACGAGGTAATCGCTTCCCAGTCTAATTGCCTGCTCTGGTGTGGTAATGCGTGTTTGGTCTCCTTTATCCGATCCTAGAGGACGAATCCCTGGCGTTACCGTCAGGAAGGATTCGCCCGCCGCCTTCTTGATCATAGGAACCTCGAGCGGAGAAGCGACCACTCCATCCAGTCCCGCTTGCTTCGTCATCATTGCGTAGTGTACGACCACGTCTTCAACGGTGCCTGGAAGCGCAATCTGTTCGTTCATCGTCTTCAAGCTCGTGGAGGTGAGCATGGTCACTCCGATCAGAATCGGGCGGGGAGAGCCTGCCGCTGTCCCCTGCTCCAATCCTTCTCTCGCGGCTTCCATCATTGCCACTCCGCCAGCCGCGTGGACATTCACCATATCGGCCCCCAGTCTCGCAAGGCTCTTCATGGCTCCTCTTGCCGTATTCGGGATATCGTGCACCTTCAGGTCGAGAAACACCTTCAGGCCTCTCTCCTTCAGATAATGGACGATCGCCGGCCCTTCTGCGTAGGACAGCTCCATGCCTACTTTCACATAGCGGATGCGCCCTTCCAAGGGCTCCAGGCACTGCTTGATTTCTTCCAGTGTGGAAAAGTCGAGCGCAACGATCATGCGCTCTCTTACATCAATGGATTGTGGTTGCACACTACTCTCCTCTTTCTATCCCGATCTGTTTTGTTTGAACGTTAGACGGTTACAGCCACTTTCGCACCGGCGCGCTGCGCTGGCATCGCTTCTGTCGAGAAGGTGATGGTTTCCAGCACGTGCAGCAGGGCAGATGCCGTATCCAGGGAAGTCAGGCATACAGCGCCGTTTTCCACTGCTTCACGGCGAATGCGGAAGCCGTCACGCTGTGGTGTTTTGCCTTTTGTCAGGGTATTGAGCACGATGTTGGCTTCGCCTTTGTGGATCATGTCCAGCAGATTTGGAGTGCCTTCGGACAGCTTGTTGACACGTGTCACCGGCAAGCCTGCCTGCTCCAGATAATCAGCGGTGCCAGCTGTCGCCAGTAGCTTGAAGCCTAGGTGACGGAAGCGTTTGACGATGCCGAGTGCCTCTTCCTTGTCTTTGTCTGCCACTGTTACGAGCAGGGCTCCCTTCGTCGGGATGTTCATGCCCGCAGCGACGAGACCTTTGTAAAGAGCTTTTGCCAGCGTGCTCTCGCGTCCCATCACTTCTCCGGTCGATTTCATTTCCGGTCCGAGTGTGATGTCTACGCGGCGCAGCTTCGCAAAGGAGAACACCGGCACTTTGACAGAGACCATTTCTTCCTCCGGATGATAGCCAGGCGTGAAGCCTTGATCGATGATCGAGTGTCCGAGAATCGCTTTGGTCGCGATGTTCGCCATAGGGATGCCCGTTACTTTGGAGAGGAACGGCACGGTTCGGGACGAACGCGGGTTGACTTCGATCACGTACGGACGGTCCTGGTAGATCACGAACTGGATGTTCAAAAGACCCTTGATTTGCAGCGCGCGAGCCAGCTTCGTCGTCATCTCGATCAGTTCATCCTTGATCGCCTGAGAGAGCGATTGCGGCGGGTACACCGCGATCGAGTCGCCGGAGTGGACCCCTGCGCGTTCGATATGCTCCATGATGCCTGGGATCAGGACGTTTTCTCCATCGCAGATGGCATCGACTTCCGCCTCGACACCCACCATATAGCGGTCGACGAGAACCGGGTGATCCGGGTTTACTTTTACTGCCTTTTCCATGTACTCCAAAAGCTCAGGCTGGTTGTAGACGATCTCCATCGCACGTCCGCCCAGGACATAAGACGGGCGTACCAGTACCGGGAAGCCCAGTCCTTCTGCCGCTACTACCGCTTGTTCAACGGAGGTTACTGTTTTTCCAGGTGGCTGCGCGATTTCCAGACCACGCAGCAGAGCTTCGAACTTCTCGCGGTTTTCTGCCGCATCGATGTTTTCCAGGCTCGTACCGAGGATCTTGATGCCGCGCGCCGCCAGTTTGTCAGCCAGATTGATCGCGGTCTGTCCGCCGAACTGCACGATGACGCCCTCCGGTTTTTCTGCATCCAGAATGTTCATCACGTCTTCGATGTACAGCGGCTCGAAGTACAGTCGGTCAGAGGTGTTGAAGTCGGTCGAAACGGTTTCCGGATTGTTGTTGATGATGACCGCTTCGTAGCCCGCTTCTTTCAGAGCCCATACTGCGTGAACGGTTGCGTAGTCGAATTCGATCCCTTGGCCGATCCGGATTGGACCGGAGCCCAGCACGACTACCCGCTTTTTGCCTGTCTCGATGCGCTCATTCTCGGTTTCGTAGCTGGAATAGTAGTATGGCGTCTGCGCTTCGAACTCCGCCGCGCATGTATCTACCATTTTGTATACAGGGATGAATCCGTTCTTTCTGCGCTCTTCGCGAACTGCTTCTTCTGTTTGGCCGGAGAGCTCCGCAATTTTGCGATCCGTAAAGCCCATGCGTTTTGCTTCGTACAGCTTTTCCGTCGTCAAGCCTTTTGCCAGCTCTGCTTCAAAGGCAACCATCTTGTGGAACTTGTGCAGGAAGAAAAGGTCGATCTTGGTCAGATCGTGCAGCTCATCGATCGTCCAGCCGCGACGCAGTGCCTCTGCCAGCAGGAACAGGCGCTCGTCGTCTGCTGCTACCAGGCGTGCTTTCAGCTCATCCGCACCGATCTCGGATGCGCCTTTGATCTCCATATGGTACGAACCGATTTCCAGAGAGCGGATTGCTTTCATGATCGACTCTTCAAAGGTACGTCCGATTGCCATGACTTCACCGGTTGCCTTCATTTGTGTGCCCAGCTTGCGGTTCGCCGACTGGAATTTGTCAAATGGCCAGCGCGGGATCTTGCTTACCACGTAGTCGAGGGTTGGCTCGAAGCACGCGTACGTCTGTCCGGTTACCGGGTTCTTCAGTTCATCCAATGTGTAGCCGATGGCGATTTTGGCTGCCATTTTCGCGATCGGGTAGCCCGTCGCTTTGGATGCCAGGGCCGAGGAACGGCTCACACGCGGGTTCACTTCAATCACGTAGTATTGGAAGCTGTGCGGGTCGAGTGCGTATTGCACGTTGCAGCCGCCCTCGATGCCCAGCGCGCGGATGATGTTCAGCGCGGAGGAGCGCAGCATTTGGTATTCGCGGTCCGAGAGTGTTTGGCTTGGCGCCACTACGATGGAGTCACCTGTATGCACGCCTACCGGATCGATGTTTTCCATGTTGCATACCACGATGCAGTTGTCGTTCGCATCGCGCATGACTTCGTATTCGATCTCTTTCATGCCCGCGATGCTTTTCTCGATCAGGCATTGGGTGATCGGAGAATATTTCAATCCGCTCGCTACGATCTCGCGGAGACTTTCTTCGTCGTCGCAAATTCCGCCGCCTGTACCGCCCAATGTGTAGGCAGGGCGCACGATGATTGGGTAGCCGATCTCATTTGCGAAATCAACCGCTTCTTCTACGGTGCTGACGATCACGGATTCCGGTACCGGCTCGCCCAATTCGTTCATCAGGGAGCGGAACAGCTCGCGGTCTTCCGCTTGCTTGATCGATTCCAGCTTGGTTCCGAGCAGTTTTACGTTTTCTTGCTCCAGCACGCCTTGCTCTGCCAGGGCAACCGCCATGTTCAAGCCTGTCTGACCACCGAGCGTCGGCAGCAGACCATCCGGTTTTTCCTGGCGGATGACGCGGGCTACGAATTCAGGTGTGATCGGCTCGATGTACACTTTGTCCGCCATGTTGGTGTCGGTCATGATCGTCGCCGGGTTGGAGTTGATCAGGACGACTTCCATGCCCTCTTCTTTCAATGCTTCGCAAGCTTGGGTTCCTGCGTAGTCAAACTCAGCAGCTTGCCCGATCACAATCGGACCGGAACCGATGACGAGGATTTTTTTGAGGTTATCGTGTTTTGGCATAGTTTTTCTCCTCCTTGGCGGTTTCGAGCATCGCTAGAAATTGGTCGAACAAGTATCCGGAGTCGTAAGGGCCTGGAGCCGCTTCCGGGTGATACTGCACGGAGAACGCTCTCTTTGCCGCGTTGCGCAGCCCTTCTACCGTGCCGTCATTCAAAGCGATGTGGGTGATTTCCAGCTCCGTGCCGTTCAGCGATTCTTCTTTTACGGCATAGCTGTGATTCTGTGAAGTAATGTATGTGCGTCCAGTCGGCAGCTCTTTCACTGGGTGATTTCCGCCGCGGTGGCCAAATTTCATCTTCATGGTGTCCGCACCAGATGCCAGTGCGAACAGCTGGTGACCCAGGCAGATTCCGAAGAGCGGATACTCTCCGAGGATGCCTTTGATCATTTCGATGGCTTGCGGGACGTCTTTCGGATCCCCAGGGCCGTTGGACAACAGGATGCCGTCCGGTTGAATCCGGCGAATCTCTTCTGCTGTCACATTGTACGGAACGACTACCACGTCACAATTTCGTTTGGTCAGCTCGCGCAAAATGCCGTGCTTGGAGCCGAAGTCGACCAGCGCCACGCGATGTCCGGTACCCGGGCAGGAAAATATGCTTTTGGTGGATACGCGCGGTACTTGATCGGTCATGAGGGTCGTAGATTGGAGTGCTGCCACCAGTTCTGCAAGCGGTGCAGCGCTCGTGGTGATCATGCCCTTCATCGTGCCGTGGTAACGGATCTTTCTCGTCAGCATCCGCGTGTCCACGCCGCTGATTCCCGGGATATCGTACGTTTTCAGCAGTTCATCGAGTGTATTGGTATTGCGCCAGTTGCTTGGCATATCGCAATGTTCGCGTACCACGAAGCCGTGGATGTACGGTCTGACCGCTTCAAAGTCATCACGGTTGATTCCGTAGTTCCCGATCAGCGGGTATGTCATGGTCACGATCTGACCGCAGTAGGATGGGTCAGACAGCACCTCTTGATAACCTGTCAGTCCGGTATTGAACACCACTTCTCCGTACGTCTCTTTCGCAGCGCCAAACGCTTCTCCGATAAACTCTGTTCCGTCTTCCAAGATCAGTCTTGCTCGCATCTATGTTCCTCCTTCATTATCCGCGCACGATACCTCTGAGCAGCCTTTTTTGCCCGGCTCTTACACGTCTTGATGTACGATTTTGCCTTCTACCATGGTCATGACCGGCCAACCTTTGCAATCCCATCCAGCAAACGGTGTATTCGTTCCCTTGCTTGCAAACGTGGCTGGGTCTATTTTCTTCTCCGTCTCCAGATCGATGACAGTCAGGTCTGCTACAGCGCCAACTTCCAATCGTCCGTAAGGCAGTCCGAATGCGGCTGCTGGCTTGATGGTCAAGAGGTCGACCAGTTCTTTCAGCGTGAGCTCGCCTGTTTGGACAAAGTGGGTGTAGAGCAGCGGGAACGCCGTTTCAGAGCCCACGATTCCGAATGGAGCGCGTGCCATTCCGTTCGCTTTCTCTTCCGCTGTGTGCGGCGCGTGGTCTGTCGCGATCATATCGATCGTGCCGTCTTTCAGACCTGCGATCAGTGCCGCACGGTCTTCGCGGGAGCGCAGCGGCGGGTTCATCTTCCAATTGGTGTCCAGGTTCTCTGGAATATCTTCATCGCACAAGAGTAGGTGGTGCGGGGTTACCTCGCAGGTCACGTTGACTCCTGCGCGTTTGCCGTCGCGAACCAATCTGACGGATTCCTTTGCGCTGATGTGGCAGACGTGGTAGTGAACCCCTGTCTGCTCAGCCAGCAGAATGTCGCGTCCTACATGGATGGACTCGGACTCAGATGGAATGCCCGGAAGTCCGTGGCGTTTGGCCACTTCTCCGTCGTGCAGGGCAGCGCCCGGGATCAAGAGGTCGTCATCCTCGCAGTGAGCGACAATGGAGATGCCCAGCTCTTTTGCTGCTTGCATCGCCTTTTTCATCATCGCCGTGGATTGGACTCCCACCCCATCGTCCGTCAGTGCGAAGATGCCTGCTTCCTTCAATCCCGTGAAGTCGGTCAGCTCTTTGCCCAGCTGTCTTACCGTGATCGCACCGTACGGAATGACGCGTGCCATGCCTGCTTCACGTGCTTTGTCGAGGATGTAGGTGACTGTCTCGACGCTATCAATGGAAGGACGAGTGTTTGGCATGCAGCAGATCGTTGTGAAGCCGCCGCGTGCCGCTGCCTTCGCACCTGTTTCGATCGTTTCTTTATGTTCAAAGCCCGGCTCCCGCAAATGCACGTGCACATCGATGAGACCGGCACTGATTAAACCGCCTTTGCAATCTACCCACTCATGGGCGCCCTGTGGAATGGATTCTCCCATCGCCACGATTCGCCCGTCTTCCACCAATATTTCTACCGGGATCAATTCCCCCGCATGATTTAGTAGTTTGCCGTTACCAAGGATGGTTCCCATTTCAATTCGCTCCCTTTCAGTAGAGTTTCTAGCACAGCCATTCTCGCTGCGACTCCGTTGGTTACTTGTTTTTGGATCAGTGAAGTGCTGGATTCAACCAGATCCGTATGAATTTCTACTCCTCGGTTGACTGGAGCAGGGTGCATGATGACCGCATTCGGCTTCATCGCTTTTGCTCTCTCCAGGGTCAAGCCGTGCGCCTGATGATATTCTTCCTTGGAGATGTACAGGGATTCGCTATGGCGCTCCAGCTGCACCCGCAGCATCATGACGACATCCGCGGTCTGGATCGCTTCATCGATACCCACGACCTTGACGCCATTCGGGATTTGCGCCGGCTGCGGCATCATGCTCGCAGGTCCGGAGAGAAGCAGATTCATACCCAGCTTCGGCATCGCATGCAGATGTGAGCCGAGCACTCGGCTGTGGCGCAGGTCGCCGATGATCGCGACTGTCAGCCCTTCCAGGCGTCCAAACTGCTGCTTCATGGTCAAGAGGTCGAGCAAGCATTGGGTGGGATGCTCATTGGTTCCATCACCCGCATTGATCAGCCTGAGGTCCACGCTTCCAGCCAGCTCTTGCAGCAATCCTTCTTTTTTCGTGCGGATCACCGCTGCTTCCACGCCCATCGCTTCCAGCGTTCGGATCGTGTCGTAGACGGTCTCACCCTTCACTGCTGAGGAGGTTTCAGGAATGAAGTTTAACACGTGTGCCCCCAGACGCTTTTGAGCGACCTCAAAGGAAAAGCGCGTCCGAGTGCTGGCCTCGAAGAACAGATTGGCGACAAACCGTCCCCTCAGGACCTCAGCCTGCTCAGCAGGGCGATTCGCCCAGTAGGCGGAGCGGTCCAGCAGCCGTACAATCTGTTCTTTTGTCATGTCTTTCAAGCCAATCAGGTGACCCGTGTTGTTCATCGTGAATCCCTCCGTTTTATCTGATGTGATGAAAGAAAAAGCTTCTTGCCTTCGCGTAGCCGTCGTGGCTGGCGAGACAAGAAGCTGCTGGATGTCCTCCCCCGTTTTTTGCGCAGGGGAAACAGCGTTCTTTGCCTTGCCAGCCTCTCAGGACTGGATTTAAAGGAATGGGAACGTCACTTTCTTTTACGATTGTTCATTGTGCACTTCGCCCATCGCGGATTCCTTGCCTGGCAATATCACGTGCAGGATGATTCCGAGGAAGGTAGCGAATGCGATATTGTCGATGGTCAAGTCATTCAGGAAAGGAATGCCTGTACCTGCAAAGCTGATTTTGTAGCCGCCGATACCGGTTACCAGGATCGCTGCTGCCAGCACCATGTTGCGCTTGTTGGCGAAGTCCACTTTGTTCTCCACGTACATCCGCAGGCCTTGTGCCGCGATGATCCCGAACAGGATGATGGATACGCCGCCCAAAACCGGGGTCGGGATGCTCATCAAGAGCGTGCTGATTTTGCCGATGAAGGCGAACAGGATGGCCAGGACTGCTGCGAGGCCGATTACCATTTTACTGAATACGCGAGTAATTGCGAGGACCCCGATGTTTTCGCCGTACGTCGTCGCTGGAGGCCCACCGATGAAAGCTGCGAGCGAGGTAGCGATACCGTCACCCAGCAAGCTGCGGTGCAAGCCAGGATCTTTCATCAGATCGCGGTCCATTACTTTGCTCGTTACCAGAAGGTGTCCCAAATGCTCGGCCAGCGTCACGAACGCGACCGGTGCGATCACCAGCGCCGCAATCCATGCGGTTGGATTCCCCATCGCTGCTGTTACCTCGCCGAACTTGAAGTGTGTCGTAAACATTTCTCCAATACCGACAATCCATGGTGCGTCCGCTACTTTTTTCAAGTCGATCAAATCCGGGTGACGCAAAAGCGTGTAAACATAGCCTACGATGATACCGATCAGAATCGGGATCAGACCCAGGAAACCGCGGAGCATGACTGCAGCCAGGATGGTGACGATCATGGTGACCAAGGAAATCTCGATGGAAGTCAGGGACAGTTGCGATTGTCCATCTACCGTTACCTTTGTTGCCATGTCTACGGCTACACCCGCAAGGCTCAAACCGATGACTACGATGACAGAAGCGATCACGACTGGCGGCAGTACTTTATCAATCCATTTCACACCGGCCTTTTTCACGATGGCTGCCACGATGATGTAGACCAGACCGGAGAGGAAACATCCGAGCAAGGCGGTCCCGACTCCATGTGATGCTGTGACTGCGATGATCGGTCCGATGAAAGCAAAGGAGGAGCCCAGGTAGTTGGGGAGCTTCCCTTTCGTGATCCACAGGAACAGGAGCGTGCCGAGCCCGCTCGTAAACAGCGCTGTAGCTGGATCCAGCCCGGTCAGGATCGGTACGAGAACCGTCGAGCCGAACATGGCGAATAAGTGTTGGATGGATAATGGCAATAATTTTTTCAGTTCGGGCGTTTCGTTTACATCGATGAAATTTTTCTGGCTCATCTATAGGTTCCCCCTGTGTTTCTTTGATTCTGCCACATTCAAACAAAAAGCCTCTTTGCGCAGGCACAAAGAGGCTACCTTCTCCATGGACATGGGAAGTGTACTGCCTCTTGCCGACCTCACGGGATCGTTTTTAAAGAGGTGTCATTCAGTTATCTTTAGAGGAGCTGCCTGATGGAGACGATGTCCATCATATCTACCTCAGCGAGCTGCACATCGACAATCTCCGTTCGTGCAGTCGGTACGTTTTTACCCACAAAGTCTGGTCGGATCGGCAGTTCACGATGTCCGCGATCAACCAGTACGGCCAGCTGAATCATGCGTGGTCGTCCGTTATCGATCAGTGCGTCCAGTGCCGCTCGTACCGTGCGTCCTGTGTAGAGCACATCGTCTACCAGAATGACCGTTTTGCCTGTAATCTGATCGGGAAGCTGAGAGCCCTGCAGGACTGCATCTTCTGACTTGTGCTGCAGGTCATCCCGATAGAACGTAATGTCCAGCTCACCGACCGGCACCTTTACATTCTCGATCAGTTCGATCCGCTCCACCAGACGCTGCGCGAGGTAAATCCCTCTCGTCTTGATTCCTACGATGATGCAATCTTCCACACCCTTGTTCCGCTCGATGATTTCGTGAGCGATTCGTGTGAGTGCGCGGCGGATAGCCGCTTCGTCCATGATGACACTTTTGCTAATCATCTGATTACCCCCCTCGACGGGAACTGTGGACTCAAGAAAAAAGGCTTCTTGTCAGGAGACAAGAAGCCACTGGACATGACAGCATCAGCGCAGGAAAGCTTGCCCGCTTTTTAGCTGTCGTGTCGATTCCGTGCCCTTGCCAGCCTCACTGGACTGGATTTAAAGGTTCCATTCGTCATGTAGGATTATGTCACGAATCGGGGCGGCTGTCAACGGAAAACGGGACAATTTTTATAAAGAATTTTATTCAAACCCATCTCCGCGTTTACTTACACTAAAAATAAAGCGTCTTTGGCAGCTCCATTTCCCTATTTGTTCAGAGAGCGTATGGACAAGCAAAAGGAAAAGTTGGTGGTCTCGCCTTTCCCTCATTCGAATCCATTAAATTGGTCATGATTTATCTGTAGACTGCAAGCATTTGCTTTCCGTACCAATAAGTATAGTCCATTTTCGAGCAATCAATGACTTGCAAAGTGTCTAGATGAAAATGATTGATTGCATAAGGAAAGTCCTCGTAATCGAAACGATAAACATGTTCTTTTGATAACGGGTGCTCTTGAAATGGCACTAACACGATCAATACTTGACGTGTATGTTTCGCCATTTCCTCCATGACCTTATGCGGATCAGAAAAATGCTCAAGAATGTTGGAAGTATACACAACGTCAAACATTACTTCTTCATCAAGCTGAAAAATGTCACGTTCTAAAAATTGAATGCGAGGATATTGCGTGGATGCCTTTTCTATGGCGATTGGCGAGAGATCAATCCCTGTCAATCGATTGTTTTGAAAAGCGTAGGAGAGTAATTCCAGACCATCACCTTCCGCACATCCGATATCTGCTATCGTGTAACGATGAAGACGGATATCTTGCAGCAAGGCGGGAGGGAGGTTCTGTATGGTTATTTGAGCAAAGAATCTGGTTTGTTTCTTTCCATGCAGGAGTTCCCAGTCTGTCTGAAATCGGTTATTCCAATACGCTTTACTGTTCATTGCATTTGCTTCTTCACGAGAATCGCTGCCTTTCTCCTCAACGATTAGTCGAGAAATGGTCTGCACGGCCGTTTTCGCCCGATTCTCCCATGAATGCTGCCTAAGAAAAAGGGCTATCTCCTCTTCCATATAGGGAGCCTCCAATAGTTGTTCGATCTTCTTAATCCATTCAGAAGCGGACAAAGCCGTTTCGACAAATGGGCATTGGACTGCTTCGCGAATCGCTGTTGAAATAACAGGAATTCCAGCAGCCAAATATTCATACATCTTTATCGGCGAACTGCTATGCGTCATATCCTTAACAGTGAACGGTATCATTCCAATGGAAAAATGGCCAACATAGCGAGGAAGTTCTTGATATGATTTTCGGCCTAGAAAATAAATGTTTTGAATGGTCCGCAGCTCCGATTCTAACCCAATATAATCAGGCCCTACCATGACGAATGACCATTCGGGACGAAGTTTTGCCATCTCCTGCAGCAAGTTTACGTCCAGCCACTGAGCAATCGACCCCATGAAACCGATAATGGGTGGATTGATCGCCTGCATGTCATCCGGGATTGATAACAACTTCGATTTACCGAAATGATCTAATTCTGCTGCATTCGGCAGCAAGAGAACAGGTTTCTCCGGGTATAGCTTTGAGACAATCTGCAATAATCGCCTGCTCACAACTGTAATTAAATCAGCTTTTTGCATCGCGTCATACAAATCACTATTATTCCATACAGCAAACTCATCCGTTGCTTCGTCGATGTAATCAAATACCAAGAAATCAGCGCGATACGTTTCTTTTAATCGATAATGAGGAGCATGTGTCACCCATAGCACCGTAAAATCATCAGTCGGATCTAGGTTTGCTTCAGCTTCCGTAATGTGAACTTGATCTTGGTAATACGTTCCCCCTGAATTTCGACCATACTCTTGAAAAATGGCTCTGTGGCCAAGAGAGGCGAATGCCCTCATTAATTGCTGGGGCCTCTGAAATACAAGCCATCCTTCCCAGTGAATCGTCGGTGGGTATATGATCCTCACGCAGGAGATCCCTCCCTTTCTTCTTCAACCCATGGAACGAGGTTTGGACAATCGTCGAGTATAGACAAGTATTGTTCGCGCCACCCGAATTTTGCCTCTGGATCCAGGCTTAAAAAGCGCTCATATTTCTCCAATCGATCTTCCCATTTTGCCCAACCGTAATGTTTCAATCGTATTGGGGAAATCGTATTGGGAAGTTGAAAGATATTCTCCGGAAACCGTCCACAATGTTGGGGGGCTACTTTCCAGCGGTATTCAAAGTGCGGACGATAGCGAAGAAGGAAGGGGCGGTATGTAAAGTGAGCGCACCAATACGAGTCTTCACGGTAATGGGTCTCATTCCAGAAATCAAAAAGGCGAAAATTATACAGATCAATGTCCTTTCGAGAAATCAAGTCGTTTACTTCTGTTTTGAATCTCTCCTCAAAAAGTTCGTCTGCATCCAAATTTAATATCCACTCTGGATTGGTTTTGATCGTTTCTTCCCATTGTTGTCTTCTCAATTCGATTTCATTGGTGAACTTCGATACTTCATTTCTGATTATGCGAAGGGGAATGCCTTTGAGGAGTTCCCGGCAGACCTCGACTGTGTCATCCCTACTCCCGTCGTCTATGATTACGGCGTTATCGATGTAAGCTCGGTGCTGAATCAGTGCTTTTTTCAGATATCGATTCGCTTCATTTTTTACAACCATCGATAACGTTATTTGGGGTCGCTTCGGAATGTAAGCGCCCCACGGGAAACCCAGAACTTCTCGTGCCTGAATTGGGCGATTATGCTGGTTTTTACGAAAATCTTGCATGAACTGTTCAGCTTTAGCCAAATCTGATTTTCGATATATGTGAAATGCAGGATATTCCGTATCCACAAATAGAGAAAATCCAAAGGCAGCTGCGCGTATGCAAAAATGACGGTCTTCACCCCAAAAGGATAAATTCTTTATTTGAGAAAAATGGACGCCAGCTAATAGTACCTTTCGGCTGATGAGTGTACAGGCCCCTAAACCACCAACTTCATAGATCCCAGGTTTTTTCAATTGCGAGAGAAATGCTGTATACCTTGCTTCTTTTTCTGCTTCGGTAACATTCTCACCACGTTCTTGCTCGTATTGCGTGTAAACATCCTTTAACCAAACTTGCGGCTGAGGAGTGGCTTCAGGCTGCCACCGTGTCCAAAAAATCTCTGCAACGATATCCTTCTGTTTTTTTACCAAATGCTCGATTGTTTGTGGGTGTACGAGCACATCTGAGTCGATTAGAAACAAATAATCATAGCTGCCGTTCAATGCACGTCGAATGATTTCGTTTTTAAATTCAGCCACTTTCCAAATCAATGATTCACTCCAGTAGTGCGTCGCTTCGTCCCGTATATAGAGATCACCGGAATTCGCTTCGATAATCTCGACGTGCAGGTTGTTCTCCCTAAAGGATCGCAGCATCTCGCTTGAGTTGCTTTTTTCATTATCATCAATAAATAGGAAATGCAGCTCTACGCTCTCCTTATTCAAAGCAAGCAAGCTCTCCAAAAAAAGACGCAAGATCTCCGGTTCTTGGTGCACTGGGCTTCCGATGAGTATGCGCCTTCTGTTCATCCTCTTTTTTCCTCCGTCGAAATTTCTCCATCGTTCGTGATGGATAACTTAGACTCCAGGTACTTTTTATTATGTAAGATTTTTTCATCATCGGGCCTGTATTCCCGCGCCTTCTCATTGTGTTCATACGCACGCTCGTATTCTCCCAACCGGTCGTAACAAACACATAATTGCAAGTGAGGAAGCCATGTCGAACAAGCATGATTCGCTATTCCCCAGGAATAATCGTTACGACTCGCAATGGCTGTCTCATACCAATAACTCGCAGCCTTGTATTGGCCCTTCTCGAGAAAATAATAGCCCAGTCTGCAGCACTGTTGAGCACGTGGCCGATCAAATAAGAAGGAACGAAGGATCCACGCAATCTCCTGTTCATAATCCCGAATTTCATGGTAGCAATCAGCAAGGCGGTCACATGCCGAAACGTTATCTTCCAACCATCCCTTCCCTGATTGCAGAAATTTTTCATAGTAATAAATCGCCCGATCGTATATTTTGTGGTCTTTCAGTTCATTTGCATAATAGAAAATGTCACGAGGTGTAAAGATCTCCCCTGCAGCCAATCGTTTTTCGTAAATCCGTAAATTGCGATCACAGAAATGGGGACGGGGGTTGTGGATAATAGCTATATCACTTTCAAAAATGTTCCCCCGACTTCCAGATACTCGTGAATGGGGCCCACCCATCTGAAGCCATTTTGACGTTTTACCAACCGGTTTCGTCGGAGGCTCGAAACTACATTACCGTATTCATCAAACGCGAGTTGATACTCCATGGATATCGAATCATAGGAGTGATCGAGCGTGTTTTTTAACATACGGAGCTTCAGCTGGTCTTCAGGCTTTAGGATGTCATCAGCATCAAGCCAAAAAATGTAATCCATGCTTGCCAAACTGAAGGAATAATTACGAGCTGCCGCGAAGTCGTCCATCCATTCAAAATCATATAATTTCGTCGTGTATTGCGTGCATATTTGCTTCGTACGATCTGTTGAACCCGTGTCGACGATGATAATTTCTTCCATCATATCTTGAACGGAGGACAAACATCGTGCGATGCAGTCCTCCTCGTTTTTCACAATCATGCATAGGCTTATGCTCATCAAAATAGGCCCCTCCATCTTGTGAAATCCATGTTGCTTTACATCCATATGCTCTGGACAAACGTTGATATGAAAGGGTAAATCATGGGACATTGTCGAGTTGCTTATGGATGTTAAGGGCTCACTTTAACAAGCCTGATCGAAGCATTAACGATGGTTTGGCCATCCAGCGTAGTAACCAGGATATCAGGAGTTGCACCCACATTTCGTAAAGTAAGCGTAGCTGCCGCTGGGAGAGTGAGAATAGCCGAACCAACAAGGGTTAGGGCTATTTCGTTTCCAACGCTTTGCTGTCCGAAAATGGTAGAGGCCTGCACGACTCCATTTACAACCACTCCATAAGCGATAGAATCCGTGCTGGGCTGCATACCGGTTGTAACTTCAAATAAAACCAAATAATCGCCTGCAACTGCCACAGTAACTGGAGCCGTTCCAGCAACATGTGTGACCCCTCCCGAACTTGGGCCATTCGTACTGAAACTAACATCTGTGCCTGCGTTGACAGTCTGTGCTCCTCTATTAAAGAAATACCCATATGCAGTAGTGACAGTCGGACCAGTCGGACCAGTGCTACCTGTGGTGCCAGTGGTTCCAGTCGTGCCAGTCGTGCCAGTGGTTCCCGTTGCTCCCGTTGCTCCCGTGGTTCCCGTCGCTCCTGTTGCTCCTGTTGCTCCTGTTGATCCTGTTGCTCCCGTGGTTCCTGTTGATCCGGTGGTTCCTGTCGCGCCTGTGGAGCCCGTTGCTCCCGTTGCTCCCGTGGTTCCTGTTGGTCCCGTCGCTCCGGTGGCTCCGGTGGCTCCTGTCGCGCCTGTTGCTCCTGTTGCTCCGGTAGTTCCTGTCGCGCCTGTCGCGCCTGTGGAGCCCGTTGCTCCCGTTGCTCCCGTCGCTCCCGTGGTTCCTGTTGGTCCCGTCGCTCCCGTGGTTCCTGATGGTCCGGTGGCTCCGGTGGCTCCCGTCGATCCGGTGGCTCCTGTCGCGCCTGTTGCTCCTGTTGCTCCGGTGGTTCCTGTCGCGCCTGTCGCGCCTGTTGCTCCCGTCGCTCCAGTGGTTCCTGTTGGTCCGGTGGCTCCCGTGGTCCCCGTCGATCCGGTGGCTCCTGTCGCGCCTGTCGCGCCTGTTGCGCTTGTTGCTCCCGTTGTTCCTGTTGGTCCTGTCGCGCCTGTCGGTCCTGTTGCGCCTGTTGGTCCGGTCGCTCCGGTGGCTCCTGAGGTTCCCGTCGATCCGGTGGTTCCTGTCGCGCCTGTGGCGCCTGTGGCGCCTGTTGCTCCCGTTGCTCCCGTTGCTCCCGTGGTTCCTGTTGATCCGGTGGCTCCTGTCGATCCAGTGGTTCCTGTTGATCCGGTGGCTCCGGTTGTTCCCGTCGGTCCCGTCTCTCCCGTTGCTCCAGTTGATCCGGTAGCTCCGGTTGGTCCGGTGGCTCCTGTCGATCCGGTGGCTCCCGTTGATCCGGTGGCTCCCGTTGACCCAGTTGTTCCGGTGGCTCCTGTTGACCCAGTTGTTCCGGTGGCTCCTGTCGATCCGGTGGCTCCCGTTGATCCGGTGGCTCCCGTTGACCCAGTTGTTCCGGTGGCTCCTGTTGACCCAGTTGTTCCGGTGGCTCCTGTCGATCCGGTGGCTCCCGTTGATCCAGTTGGTCCGGTTGGTCCGGTTGGTCCGGTTGGTCCGGTTGGTCCGGTTGGTCCGGTTGGTCCGGTTGGTCCGGTGGTTCCCGTTGATCCCGTCGTTCCCGTTGCCCCAGTGGCTCCGGTTGGTCCGGTGGCTCCCGTCTCTCCCGTCTCTCCAGTGACTCCGGTTATTCCGGTGGTTCCGGTGGTTCCGGTGGTTCCGGTGGCTCCCGTTGCCCCAGTAGTTCCTGTCGCTCCGGTGGCTCCCGTCTCTCCCGTTGTTCCCGTTGCCCCAGTGGCTCCGGTTGGTCCGGTGGCTCCCGTCTCTCCCGTGGCTCCAGTGGCTCCGGTTGGTCCGGTGGCTCCCGTGGCTCCAGTGACTCCGGTTGGTCCGGTGGCTCCCGTCGCTCCAGTGACTCCGGTTATTCCGGTGGTTCCGGTGGTTCCGGTGGTTCCCGTCTCTCCGGTGGCTCCAGTGGCTCCGGTTGTTCCGGTGGCTCCCGTCTCTCCAGTTGTTCCAGTTGCCCCAGTGGCTCCCGTTGTTCCGGTGGCTCCCGTCTCTCCCGTTACTCCCGTTGCCCCAGTGGCTCCCGTCTCTCCCGTTACTCCCGTTGCCCCGGTGGCTCCCGTCTCTCCCGTTGTTCCCGTTGCCCCAGTGGCTCCGGTTGGTCCGGTGGCTCCCGTCTCTCCCGTTGTTCCCGTTGCCCCAGTGGCTCCTGTGGCTCCTGTGGTTCCCGTCTCTCCGGTGGCTCCCGTGGTTCCTGATGCTCCTGCTGCTCCCGTGGTTCCTGTGGTACCTGTGGCTCCAGTTACTCCGGTGGCCCCTGTGGCTCCCGCTGCTCCCGTTGCTCCAGTTGCTCCGGTGGCCCCTGTGGCTCCCGTCGGGCAAGGATGGCAAGGAGATACAGTTGGTATCGGTCCGGGGAAAATCATGGGACACCCCGGAGGAGGGAAATTGAGCAGCAAACCATTTTTATGAAAGACGTGGGCCCAACTTCTTAGCACACTTCCTCCTCCTTCCCTTGCCTCAATCTATCTTTATCTTGAATGACTCATCAACGATCGTTTCGAAGATGATGTCCTTTAATTGAGATTCGTTTACTGCGAATTTATTTATATTCAATTCGTAGTCATAAGTTGATTCCAATACGGTAAAAGTCAAACCACGTTGACTGTTGTTTTACTCCGTTTTCATTGAGGTATCTGCCCAAGGGATGATAAAGCAATTGATTCACTCCAGTAAGAACAAAAAAAGCGACAGCCTTGGAGGGGATAATCCCCACTTGGCTGTCGCAATAGCAAAACGTCCTCTCCGTTAACTTAGCGTCTACTGCCTGTCTATCACTTTATGAACCTGCCTCGTCCTTTTTTATCTTTGCTCATTACTTCGACAAGCTCGCAGCTGTTGGTTCACTGACCCAATACACGCTGATCCAAGGCGGAAGATAGCTGCCATAATACCCGATATCGCCGATCACATCGCTGAGTATTTCGGTTTCTTTCCCCTGCGCCGCCAAGATTAGGGAACCCTTCTGCGCCCGATCGGCCCGCACAAAGAGGAGCTGCTTCCCGTCAGGCGATGGTGATGGGAAATAGTCGGCTGTCTGCACCGTGCCTTGTGTCACCTGCTTGGCTGGCGCTCCTGCTTCCTGCCGCCAGATCCGTTGACCGGGTACCATCACTTTTTGTGGATCATAGTGATATTCCGTTCCTTTCCCTCGAGTGAAGAACAGAGAATACGGGGCTGCAGTCGTCCACGTGGGCATCGTGTCCACGCTGTCCTGCGGGCTAGCCGATACGACCTTGCCGCTCGGATCAGCCAGCTTCAAGTGCTTGTTATAGGTCGCCATGCGATCAGTCCCATCGATAAATGCAAGCTGTTTGCCATCCGGCGACCAGCGGAGCCATTGGGGATGGATCAGTCCCGTCCCCAGCTCTACCGGTTTCTTGTCAGGATGACTCATGTCAAACAGCCCAATGGGAACCCCATCCGCTGACAAGGAAGCAGAGTTGTACTGCAAATAGTACCCGACGTGAGCGCCGTCCGGGGAGATGGCCATCGCTCGCGCTGCCCACGCGTAGATGCCTTCCTCTACATTTGGCGGCGCGGCAATGGGATACGTCGAGACCGTTTTCCCTGTCAAATCACGCACAACCAAAGTCATGGCGCGATCTTTCGCCGCTGCTGTCGATACGAGAAGCTGCTTTCCATCCGGCATCCAGGAAAAATCAACGAAATCGACTTCCTTTGCCGTATGTACCACATCCGCCTGATTGTGCTTGATTTCCTTGATCACAAAGGAGGACTTGGGATCTTCTGTACTCCCGGTCTGCACGAAATAAGCGATCTTCAGGTCCGCAGGTGACCATTTGGGCTGATCCATGATAGGACGGTCATCTACCTGAAAGGCCCCGCTTCCATCTGCCTTGACTGCCCATAAGAAGCCCGGTGCCGAATACGTATCGCTCCCTTTGTACTTCATGAACAGCAGCCATTCCCCATTTGCTGACCACCCTACGATTTGCGCCAGGCCATCCTTCTCGACTTGCTGCGGCTTCGCACCCGGGAGCCGAGCATCCAGCAGCCACAGATTATTCTCACGGGTAAAGGCTATCTTGGCAGGAATGCCGCTTCTACTTACTCGTGCAGGCTGATCGGACTGTTCCTTCGCACACACCTGCCCTCCCCCTGCAGCAAGCATGACTACGATGCTCATGACATTCGTCCATGCTCTCCATCTTTTACGCATAAGCTTCTCCTCCTCATCATGGAAATGGATATGAGAAAACCTCCATGACGCCTTTTTCCCGATGTTCGTGTGCAGCAGGTTTCTATCGTCATGAGGCAAAGAAAAAACGCCAAGGATGATGTGAATCGATCTTCCCTAGCGTTTTCCATTCCTTCGTCGTTTATGTAGCTACGAGAAGGATACAGTCTGCAGCAGCAAATATTGATTTCCGTAAAGATCCGTAAAAACCGCCTCGGTCCCGTACATGACGTCCCGAGGCTCCCCCAAGAATGTCACGCCATTTTGACGAAATTGCTCATAAGTCGAATAAAAGTCGTCCGTCTGCCACACCCACATCGGGTTTTTCCCCACGAGTGCGAGCATCTGCTGAGCTACATCTTCGCTGTGCCAGTCAGTAGGATCGTGCAGCACGATTTCGAGCTCCTGCTCTGGCAGCCCAATGGTGAGCCAGCGAGAGCCGTCATCCATTCGAGAGTCCATGCGTTTTTCGAAACCGAGCTTATCTGTATAAAACTGCAGTGCCTCTTCGCAGTCACGCACATACAGCGTCACATGCGCCAGCTTCTTCAACATTCGGATCCCCGCCCCTACGCTTGTTTGAGGAAGTTGATGATGTCTGCCAGATCCCCTGGCATCGGAGCTTCGAATTCCAGCTGCTCCCCTGTCCGAGGATGCGTGAAGCCAAGCGTCTTGGCGTGCAGCGCCTGTCCGTCAAGCTCCAGCGTGTTCTTCGGACCATATTTCGGATCGCCTGCGAGCGGGTAACCGATATACTTCATATGGACGCGGATCTGATGCGTCCGGTCAGTTTCTAGCTTCAGCTCCACCAGCGTATACTCCTTGTAGCGCTCGAGCACGATAAAATGCGTCACTGCTGGTTTACTGTTCTCGAAAACAACCGCCATCTGCTGGCGATTCTTTGGATCGCGTCCGATAGGAGCATCGATCGTCCCCATCTCGTGCGGGATCACGCCGTGAACGATTGCTACGTACTTGCGATTGACCGTATGCTCCTTCAGCTGTTCGGCGAGCCCCATATGCGCTTTGTCATTTTTGGCGACCATCAAAAGCCCTGAGGTGTCCTTGTCAATCCGGTGGACAATGCCTGGGCGCAGTACGCCATTGATTCCCGACAAATCCTTGCAGTGCGCGAGAAGTCCGTTTACCAGCGTACCGCTGTAATGTCCGGGCGCAGGATGCACCACGAGACCCCGCGGCTTGTTGACGACAACCACGTCCGAGTCCTCGTACACAATGTCCAGTGACATCGATTCCGGCTGAATGGCCATCTCTTTCGGCGGTGGAACTCGCAGCGTGATTTCATCGTCTTCCTGCAGCTTGTAGTTGTTTTTTACGGGTTCTCCGTTTACTGTGACACGCCCTTCCTTGATCCAGGCTTGCACCTGCGAGCGTGACCAATCCTCGTTTTGCGTGGTGATATATTTGTCGATCCGCTCGTTGTGGTCAGTCGAATCTACCGTCCAATCATATCGTTCAAACAATTGCGTGTCGTTCATGTAAGTCTCCTCATCAAATTACTGTCCAAACTATCGCTAGTATCATCGAAAATGCGTCAATCCATTACCGCGCTTTCTTCTTTCCTTCGAGCAGGACATCGAGCAAGAGCAGCGCCACACCAATGGTAATGGCCATGTCAGCTACGTTGAAAATCGGGAAGTTGATCAGCGTAAAGTCCAGAAAATCTACGACCTGCCCTGTTGTCGCGCGGTCGATGAAATTGCCGACTGCGCCGCCCAGGACCAGCGACAGAGCGAGCGATACACGCGGCTGCTTTTTGCCGATCCGGATGAGGGAGTAAATGATCCCGATCACGACCGCAAGTGTGATTACGATAAACAACCAGCGTTGGTTTTGCAAAATCCCGAAAGCGGCGCCCATATTGCGATGGGACGTCAGATGAAATACGTCTGCAAGGAGAGGAATGGATTCTCCTCTTTCCATATGTTTGACAACCAGCGACTTGGTCCACTGATCAAGCGCGATAATGACTGCAGCAATGAGATAATACAATGGGATGTCCTCCTTCGTCTGTCTCGACCAGCCTATCAATGTCAAATGTACATTTTACCACAGCAGTGTTACTTGAACAAGCGCTTCCCTTTTTTATACCAGCGGTAGCCTTTTCGAATGGCGTCCAGCACCCAAAGCGGGAACTTCCACCCGCGATCTTTCAAAAACGGAAGGTAAATCCGGTAATACGCCTTGCGCAAATCTTTCCATTTACTGTCCGGAATATTTTTATAATAATCCGAGACGTCGATCAAATATCCCCGCCCTTGATCCATCAGCACGTTTTTTCCGTGAACATCATGGGGGAACAGCCCCTTTTTCCTCGCCTCTTTCAAAGCTTCCTCTACATCCTCGATCACTTGCGGCAAGATGGGGATGCCATAGCGAATGCAATCGAACAAGGAAATGCCATTGATCCGTTTGAGTATCAGGTAACCTTCTTCCGCATGATAGCAGATCGGAAAGGACTGGGTCTCTCCCAGCTTGCGATACACCTCTACTTCTTGTTCCCAGCCTGGTCGGCCAGGTGCATACAGCTTGATCACGAGGCTCGGATAATCCGGATGGGCAAACACCGCGGCATAGTTTCCTGTGCCTACCAGCTCCCAGGGGTAGGGTGTATGCAAGACAACGACAGGATCATCAGGCGATTGGCTCTCGACCTTGACCTCCTGCAAAAAGCTTTGCAAAACGTGTTGATCAATACGCATAGGACCTCATCTCTTCATCAGCGACTTCTACTCTTCGATTCTAGCAAAACACCATTTTAAATAAAAGAAAGAACCTCGCAGTTTCGGCGGGTTCTCTTTGACAATCTTATACATTCACTTCCAAAAACCAGTCACGGATAGATTCTTTCAGCTTTTCGAGAGCTGTCGCGCTCGTCGCCTCGCAATAAATGCGCACGAGCGGCTCTGTGCCGGATGGCCGAATCAGCACCCAGTGTCCTTCGTCGAGCATCAGCTTGATCCCGTCTACGCGGTTGACTTCCCGCACTCGAAACGGTCCGACCTGCTTCGGCGGGAAAGACACCATCTCGTGAATCCAGCGGTCTTTTTCCGGCAGCTGGATATCCAGACGCGTGTGGAACAGCTCCCCAAACAAATCGTACACGTCCCGTAAAATCTGATCGATCCCTTTTTCCTCTACCGCGCACATCTCGGCCAGGAGCAGGTTGATCAAGACGCCGTCCTTTTCCGGAATATGCCCGAGAATGCTCGCACCCCCGCTCTCTTCGCCCCCGATCAGGACGTCACCCTGGAGCATTTGCTCGCCGATGTACTTGAAACCGACAGGCGTCTCAACCAGTTCAAGCCCATACGCCGCTGCCATTCGATCCAGCA
Source organism: Brevibacillus choshinensis (assembly GCF_016811915.1). Classification (NCBI taxonomy): domain Bacteria; kingdom Bacillati; phylum Bacillota; class Bacilli; order Caryophanales; family Paenibacillaceae; genus Brevibacillus; species Brevibacillus choshinensis. The sequence goes on from NZ_CP069127.1 coordinate 3,819,942, forward strand.
GATGGGTCGTTGCAACGGTGCGCACGATCCTGCCCGACAGCTTGCGGTTTTTGACCAGATGGTAGGTAAGCAGTGCGAGTACATCGTTTGGCGGTACGTACTGCCCGAAGCGGTCCACGACCCCGAAGCGATCGGCATCGCCATCATTGGCGAGACCAAGCGATGCTCCTCGGCTCACGACTTCTTTTTTCAGCAGGGCGAGATGCTTGTCATTCGGCTCAGGCAGATCCCCACCGAAAGCGGCATCCACTGTTTCGCGAATGCCCACGTTTTTGACTCCTGCCTCCGAGAGCAGCCCGCTGACATACCCCATGCCTGCTCCATGCATGGCGTCTACGACGACTTCCAGAGAAGAGTTTCGCAGAACATCCGTGTTGACCAGTCTGCGCAAATGGGCCTCGTAATGCGGGCGCAGCACGATGATCTGCAGCATTTTGCGGGACTTGGCTTCCTCCAGCGTCATGGTCCGAACATCGCCCGTTTCCTGGATTCTGGCAATCCATTCTTCCAACCGTTTGGTAATGACTGGCGTGGCGGGACCCGCGTAATGCGGAATGTATTTCATTCCATTGTATTCCGGCGGGTTATGACTGGCAGTGATCATCACGGCACCGCTAGCTGCAAAATGCTTGACACCAAAGGCAACAGCCGGGGTTGGCGCCGCTTCATTCACCAGGTAGGTACGGATTTGATTGGCGGTCAAAACACGAACGACTTCCTCTGCGAACCTCCGCCCCAGGAATCGGGTATCGTGGCCGACGAGGATCGCTTGCTCCTGCAGCCCCATTTCTTTCGTGTACGAGGCAATCGCCTGTGCGACGACTCGAACGTTCTCCATCGTAAATTCGTCAGCCACGATTGCGCGCCAACCATCCGTGCCGAAACGGATCGCTCCCATTATCCTCTCTCCCCTCTCGTTACTGCAGCTCTTTCACCTTCTCCAAATAACGCAATACGGTAGCGACATACGTTGCATGTGACCAAGTCAGCGGAGCGACGGAAACAGGCGCTCCCGTGAAAGGATCGAGCTGCTCGGATAAGACACCGCTCTGCAGCGCGTGGCGGACGACCCAGGACAGCCTGCTCTTTGGCTCCTGCAGTTCGTCCAGCGACTTGGCTTTGGCTATCTCCCAATCTGCCACCCAGAGCGTGCAAATGATCCACGGGTTGCCTGGCACCCTGGCCGTATCATGCGATTTCTTGAAATAATAGTCTCCCTGGTAGCGTGCAAATCCACCGATCTCCGTGTCCACTCGCAAGCTTCTCTTCACAGCCTCCATCGTGCTGGTCACGCGAGGATCGTCCACGGGCAGAACGCCAAATGCAAAAATCGAGAACAAGCTGCTTTCCACCGTAAAATCTTTTTCCACATGACCGTCCTGGCGGATGTAGATTCCGCGCAAAAACCGGCCGATCTCGGGATCGTACAAATGGGAGAGCATCGCTTCCCGGATCCGCTCCGCCCCTTCGTCATAGCGCTTATAACGGCGGTCGTCCCCGAACAGCTGAGCAAACCTGGCAGCAGCCTTCAAACCGGCAAACACCGTCGCGCTCGTAAAGGTGAAGATGCCCCTGCGCTCCTCCCACAAGTCGTAGCTCGGTCGGGGAAGCTGATAGGCGGGCTCGATATACTGGAGTAAGAAGCGTGCAGCGGGACGCACGAGTGTCGGATACAGCGCCTGACAATCCTCGAGCTGCTTTCCGCTTTTGTATTGCTCCCACAGAGCGTGCAGGACCAGCGCCGTTTCATCCTCCTGAATCGGCAGCTGCATTTCTCCATCAACGATATACGGATGCCAGCTCGAACCGACCGAGCCATCCGGGTTGTACTTGTGCAGCAAATAGCCATCATCGTTTAAGGCATCCGCGCAAAAGTGGAAGAAGGGCGCAACGGTAGCGGTGTAGCCCGCCTTTGCCATGGCGCAAGCAATCAGCGCTCCATCGCGCGGCCACATATAGCTGTAATGATCCCGATTGAATTGGAGAATGTCAGAATCATTGGCCGCCAAGATCGCGCCGTTCTGGTCAATCTGGGTGCGCACCAGCAGCAGGCTGGTTTTGTAAAGTTCGACGACCTCGGGAGACAAATCGGCAAAATCCCGCTCTTCCTTGTTCACCCACCGCTGCCAATACACGCCCACTCGATTCAGCAGCCGCTGCGGGTCGCTTTCCAGAACATATTGATTCAACGACTTTACCGCATCGTAGGAATCGCCGATGCACAACCAGTACTCGAGGGATTTCTCCTCTTGCGGCCCCAGCATTAACCGAAAGGAAATGGTGCTGTCTACGGAGCCTTGGGCGATCGGATTGCCGGAGAGAATCCCGTCCTCCGCATCCCGCCACGTCCCTTCCGCATAATTGAATCGCTTGATTCCCACGCTGTACTGATCGATTCCACCTTCTGGCGTTCGGCCGTTGACCATGATGTAGACATTTCGCTTGTAATGATAGACCGCGTTCAGCATGGGATCGAAGACGGCCGTATCGCCTACCTCTGTCTCATTGATGCTGAGATCGTGATTGAAAAACACCCGCACTTCCCGATGTTCACTCGTGAGGTTGCGCACCCTGATTTGCTTCAGGTATATCGGGTCCCGCTGGTGAACACCATCTGCTATCCGCAGGGAGAGACCGAGCCCCTCATGCTGGGCATAGACGTCCGTCACCAGCGATTCTTTGCTGTAACCAAGGGTTCGTTTCCATCCTTCTTCATCCAGCCAGGAAAAGCGACCGGATGCCCATATCCCCAGCTTGCTGAAGTGCCCCCCCACATGATTGAGCTGCCCCACATAAGGATAGTAGAGATCGCGCATGTGAAGCCTGTCGTCAAAGTTGATCAGCAGTCTTCCATTTCCGACCACGAGCGGTCTCGGCATGCCTTCACGTCCTTTATTGGTATTCAGCGATGCGCTTCGCATAGGAGGAAGCGAGCGTCGCCGCAGTCTCAGCTGTCGCTCCTTGGGAAATGACCTTCACGTGAGAATCTTCCGTATCTGGCAGAATCAACACCCAGCCATTGGCATCGTACACCTTGATTCCGTCGACCAGCTCCAGCAGCTTTCCTTTGTTCTCCTCGAGCATTTTCCGCATCACTTTCCCCTTGGATCCCCACGGGCAAAAAACAATCTTCTTCTCCATATGGCAGGCAGGCAGAAGCGCCAGCAGAACACTGAGCGGCTTTTCTTCCTTGGCCAGGTAGGAAAGGAGGCGCAAGAGGCTGTACACTGCATCAAACATCGGGTGGAATCGCTCTTCGGACGCTACCTCCATCATCGCGCGCGGCGCTACCTTGGTCCGGACTACTTCCAGCTGCAGCAGCTGGGCGAGGTGCTCCAGCTCCATCGGTGCGCTGACGGGAAGACCGATTTTGTTGTGGATCCCACTGCAAGCCAGCAATTGAAGAGCCAGCACTTGTTCAGGTGAGAGTTTTTCTCCATGCTCGGAGAACAAAGCGAATTGCTCGCCATTTTTGTCCAGGCGAATGCCGAGATCTGCCCCATGCTTGCAGACCCCTTCCTGGATGGCTCCGTATTGAACGCTTACCCCCAACGAATGGAACAGGGGAGCCAAAAAAGCCGGCATGAAGCGAGGCTCGCATTCGATCAGCAGGCGGAAGCGCTGACGCTGGATGCTGGCCACATCGACCCGCTCCGTGAGGGCGCGCAAATACGCCTCCTGCACCTGATGCTCCACATGCAGCTCGCCCAGGTGATGCAAGGAGCGCACATACGTCTCCTGCCAATACGCATTTTCAATCTTTCTCTCCATATCCCGCGAAACGGGCAGCCCCTCGTGATCGACGAACTGGATGACGATCTCTTTTTCTTCTGCCGGCTCTGCCATGTAGACATGGATGCCTCCTACGCATTGCAGACTGCGCACCCCGTATCGCATCAATGGCGAATTCCCGATGCCAAAGTCGACCGTATCGATACCGGATGAGCACAGACTCGTCATGATGCTGTGCTTGAGCAGCTGGGCAAACGGGTGCGAGCACGCAGAGAGAGCAATCCGGCTGCCTGCCCGCAGCAGATAGGCATACGATGCTGCCAGCCGCGTGACAAATTCAGGTGTGACTTCCACATTTCCGATACCTTTGATCCCATTGGTACCAAACAGACTTTTCGACTGCTTGGTCCCGTAGATCAACGAAGTCGTAACGGTTGCACTCTCGCCGATTTCCTTGTCCGGCCAGATCTTCACGCCCGCTTTTACCACTGACTTCGAGGAGAGCCTGCAATTGTCACCGATGACGGCTCCCTCCCCCAGCAAGACGGATTCGCCGACCTGGACATTTCGGCAGAGAGTCGTCCCAGCGATTTCGGTCTTTTTGCCCACCATCGTATTTTCCCAGACGATGGCTTGGGAGAGCTTGGTGCCTGAGGATACGACTGTGTTGGAGCCGAGAATCGAGTAGGCACCGACGGCGACTCCAGCCTGAAGATGCACGTTTTCCCCGATGTATACCGGCCCTTCCAGCCGCACGGAAGAGTCAATGCGCACATGGCTTTCCAGGAAGATGCGCGGCGCGATCTCCTGTGCTTTGATCTGTAATTGAACTTTGCCGTCCAGCAAATCGAATTGTGCCTGGCGATAGATTTCCAGCGATCCGATGTCAGACCAATATCCCTCGGCTGCATAACCGTACATCGGTTTGCCTTCACCGAGGAAGTACGGGAACACTTCTTTACTGAAATCTACCTCGCGATCATTATCTATATAAGAGAGCACTTCCGGCTCGAACACGTACATCCCCGTGTTGACCATGTCGCTGAATACCTCAGCCCAAGTCGGCTTTTCCAAAAAACGATTGATGAGTCCGTTTTCGTCCGTCATCACGACGCCGAATTCAAGCGGTGTCTCTACTTGAGTCAAAATCAGCGTCGCAAGAGCCTCTTTTTCTTCGTGAAAGCGTACGGCTGCGGACAGGTCGATGTCCGTCAACGTGTCCCCACTGATGACGATAAACCGTTCATCGAGGAAGTCTGCGCAATTCTTCACACTTCCTGCCGTTCCCAGAGGAGTCGTTTCCTCAAAATAGACGAGAGACACGCCATACCGCGAGCCATCCCCGAATTCATTGCGAATGGCTTCCGGCAAATACTGCAAGGTCACGGCAATTTCCGTGATGCCATGCTTTTTCAGAAGATCGATGGTGTACTCCATGCAAGGCCGGTTCAGCAAAGGCACCATTGGTTTTGGAGTGTGGGAAGTCAAAGGTCGCAGACGGGTTCCCTTACCGCCAGCCATGATCACTGCCTTCATCAATACTTCCTCCCTCTGGGGTGTTTTTTCATGTGGCAGCCCACATCGTAGCGGTATTCAGCAAACGATAGTCTTCAGCCGTCTGCCGGGCAAGATGAGCCCAGTCATAACGTTGACGTACATCCTCCAGTGCCTGCTGTGCCAGCTGCTGTCGGATCATCGGATTTTGAAGCAGCCAACGCAATTGATTGACCAATGATTCCACATCACCGGTATACATCATCGCTCCGTTCTCCCCATGTCTGACGATTTCGCGAAGCCCGCCCGTGTCCGCGACCAAAAGCGGCGTTCCGTGCGCCATCGCTTCCAGAGCAACGATCCCGAACGGCTCATACAGACTCGGAAAAACGGCTACATCGGCAAGGCGAAACAGCTCATTGCGTTTTTCATCCTCGACAAATCCGAGGAAGCGTACCTGATCAGCTATCCACAGGCGCCCTGCCAAGTCTTTCAGCTCATCCGCCTCTGGCCCCTTTCCTGCCACAACCAACCGCAGATCAGGAAACTCCCTGCCAAGACGGGACACCGCCTCCAGCAACAAATGCACCCCTTTTTCCCGCACGAGTCTTCCGACAAAAAAAAGAATTGGGCCATCTCCCAAGGAGAGTTCCTGACGAAGGTCCGCACGCGGCCCGCTCGAACCCTCTGGCACTTCGACTCCATTGAAAATCACGCTGACTTTTTCACGCGGAATCCCGAACAATCGAACGACTTCCTCCCCCATGTAATGACTGCACACAATTACCCGGTCGGAGGCGGCTGTCAGCATGCGCTCGCTATCGTGAATCCTTTGCTGCAGCGGCGTATGAATGCCTTGATTTCGACCGTGCTCGAGCGCATGGATCGTCGTAATCAACGGGATGGACATTCGCTCCTTGATCTCCATAGCGGCCCATCCAACGAGCCAGTCATGGGCGTGAATGATGTCTACCTGCATGCCGTTTCGCCGCAAGTCTTCCACTGCATCCACCATCGCGAGGTTCAGTTGAAATACCCATTGGAAAAAGTCTCCTTGCCCCATCCGGGCATAGCTGCTCAACCGATGCACATGAATCCCGTCGATGAGCTCTTGTCTCGCTGGTGAGTCACCTGCTCCTGTGAGGACATGCACTTCCTTCCCTTGCGAGGCGAGCTGTCGCGCCAATTCATACACGGCTCGACCCAGTCCGCCGACGACATGAGGAGGGAATTCCCAGCTGAGCATCAGGACTCTGGGCTGTGAATGCTCGGATTTGCTTGCCGCAACGAGTTGATGCGCTACGTTCACTCTATGCGAACGAAATGGCAAATAGTACGACTCATCCATGGCAGGGAATAGCGGGTAAGCAGTCTCCATTTCTTGCACGCGCGACAGGTCGATCTGACCCGTCTCGATCATGGCCAGGAGTTCACGGAAGCGCACCAAGTGATCATGAAATCTGCGCACTGCATATTCCACGACCGTCTGACCATCCAGGATGAAGGCCCAATCACTGCTCTGCGCCAGCATCAGCTCACGTGCTGCCTGCTTCAGGCACCGGCTGACCGACTCGTCCTTGCCGGGCTCTTGCCCTTTTGCCAGCTCGCTATGCTGGACGGCCTCGATCAGCTCTCGTTCGGCCTGATGCAGATGCCGGTACATCCAGCCGTTATTCTCGTTTAGCCAAACTTCCCCGTAGCCATTTCTTCCCCACGTGGACATCGGCAGACGAGCCCGATCCTGAATCGGATACTGCGCCAAATATTCCGAGGGGGTGATCAATTCGACGCTCTTGGAATCGCACACGGTTTTCCGCATCAAATAATCCAGGAACTGCGGCCCCTCGTACCACCAGTGTCCGAAGAGCTCGGCATCATAGGTAGCGACTACAAGCGGCTTGCGATCCAGCCAGCCTGAGGCTTCCTCGATCTGCTTTTCCCTGTGGGAGAGAAAGTGACCCGCATGGGAAGCTGCTTTTTCCTTTGCCCACTCCGGTACATACCAGTCTTTCTGTCCCTCTTTTCCCGTGATTCGGTAATACTTCAATCCCGTATTGACGCGAATGCCCTCCGGATGAATATAAGGCGCAATGTAGTCCATTTCACGGTCAAAGCCAATGTCTCGATAGTATTCACGATAATCGTAATCGCCTGGATATCCGTCGAATGAGCTCCACACCTGCCTGGAAGCTTGATCATCCCGCGCAAAAGCAGCTACATCATGCGGCGTATGCAGCGGGGCATACATGCCGCGCATGGACGTGGGTGTCGCGTGCTGGATCGTATGGCTGTCGACGAAGAAGTAATCAATCCCCGCCTCTTTCAGCAAACGATCCAGTCCTGGCGTATACCCGCACTCGGGAAGCCAGATCCCTTTTGGGCGAGACCCGAGGATGCGCTCATGTGTATCGATACCGACCTGCAGCTGGGCGCGAATGGCCTCTTCTGTCTCCACGAATGGGAGAAACGAATGCGTGGCTGCGCACGTAATCAGCTCGACGCATCCACTCTCCTGCACCCGTTTCAAGCCGGAGATGAGCTGAAAGTCGTGCTTGCGGCAGTATGTAGCGATGGCCCGGAAGCGCTCGAGATACATCTTCGCGACACGATGCTCCCGCGGTTCCAGCACCGTCCGCTTCACCTCTTTTCCAGCCAGCTCGACTGTCTTTGCGAGATGTTTCTGAAAACGGGACAAAATGAGTTCATCTTCCAGCATGGATAACAACGTTGGGGAAACAGCAAGGGTCATGCGAAATGCAATGCCATCTGAAAGAAGCTTGTCGAAGACCATAAGCAGGGGAAGATAGGATTCCAGCATAGCCTCGTAAACCCAACGCTCTTCAAGACAATCGTCCCGATCCCCGTGCCGCACGTAAGGCAGATGGGCGTGGAGCACGAGAGAGAGGTAACCGTTCTGCACCAAATGACACCTCACTTATTGATTCGTTTTCGAGTAGAGGGAATACGAGGAAAAATTCTCAAACCACGCGGGGGTCGCCGGATCTTTGGCAGGCTCGATCAGTGGCTCTCCCCATGCGGCCTTTGTATTTCGCGGTGTTTCCACCGGTTCTGAACGAAGAATCGGACAAAATCTTCCTTGCTCAAACAGACCAAAATCAACCAAATACGTGCGTCCAGGTTGAATGTCCCGTACATACCAGCTGCTCGCATCTTCGTTCACGAACACATCCTGTACGCGATGCGCATTGTGACCGTCAAAGATCCGATCCGTCACATCGTAAATCCGTAGTCCCTTCTGAATATGCCGGTAATCCGATTGCAGATAGGAGGCTACCATCCTCATGCGCGGCCACGTGATTTCCCAGTACACAAACAGGACAGTCGGCCCCTGTGCCATGACCTTCAGCAGATCGCGTCCATAAAACGCTGGCAGCCGCCAATCGCTCTCCTGTCGCCTTTTTGGCTGTTGCAGGGCGGAGGTGTGGTCATGGTCATTTGCCACCCGGGCTCTGTCCTTTTGCAGCTGGTACTTGACCTGACCGATGGTTAACCCGCACTCTTTTGCGATTTGTGCGATGGACTTCGATTGCGACCGTAGTTCGAGTATTTTTTCCAGCATTGTTGAACGCTCCTTCCCGACATGTTCCCGCTTTCTTTTGACAGCGGGTAATTCATTTTTGAATCAACACAATGACATCATAGCCAATGCCTAGAACAAAGACTGTCGAATGCTGGATGCACTTCCCTTCTTCTTTTGTCGATAAAGTATCATGTTTTCGTCATTGAAAAACAATTCTCGAGGCCATACGAATGGAAATCGCTTTCACAAGTCGAACAACCGTCTATTTTTCATCTTACAAACGTGGCCTGAATGAAATTCATTCCTTTATGAAATACACGTCGCCCATTTTCAAAAGCTGGATGAATGCAAGCGCTATCCTGATTCGAGCGACAAAAAGCCGATGCCCGTTTGTCCGGCATCGGCTCGTTCACCCTACTTCCTGTTTCCAGCATTTTTCTCAATTCACCATTCTGCCCTTTTCCTCCCAAAATGGCTGTCGCAGCTCTACCTTGCGTATCTTGCCGGACGCCGTTTTGGGCAGCTCGCTCACAAAGGTAAAGCCTTTCGGGCACTTGAATGCAGCCATTTTTCCCCGGCAAAAGCTCTCCAGCACAGCTTCCGTCAGTTCAGCTCCGGGACGGGGGACTACAATGGCGTGCGGTACCTCGCCCCACTTTTCATGTGGAACCGAAATGACGGCGGCCTCCAGGACTTCAGGGTGCTCATACAAAAGTCCCTCTACTTCAATCGAGGAAATATTTTCTCCACCGCTGATGATGATATCCTTCTTGCGGTCGACGATGTCGATGTACCCTTCGGCATCGATTGTCGCCATATCTCCTGTATGGTACCAGCCATTCACGATTGCGGCTGCGGTCGCTTCAGGCTGCTTCCAGTACCCTTCCATGACCATGTTGCCGCGCGCGATGACTTCCCCGATGCTATGGCCGTCCTTCGGCACATCGTTGTCTTCATCATCGACGACGCGTATTTCCACATTGTGCATGGGAATGCCCGCCTTCGCCTTCAAGCGGAATCTGCCCTCCTCGCTCTCCTGTGCCAAATGATGCTTGATCGGGGATACCGTAATCAGCGGGGCACATTCCGTCATCCCGTACACCTGCAAAAACTCCCAGCCTAATTGCTGTTCCACCGTCCGGACAAACGCTGTCGGCGGCGCAGATCCGGCGATGACCACACGCATCGGCCCTGTCGTTTTCTCCTCCCGAAACCGCGGCTCATTGATCAGCATATTCAGCACCGTCGGGGCCATGCAGGCTACCGTGACTCCTTCCCTCTGCATCAAGGAATGAATCAGCGCAGGATCAATCTTGCGCAGCATGATGTGCTTGGCTCCCACTCCCGTAAAGGAAAACGGTGTTCCCCAACCATTCACATGAAAAATCGGAAGCGTATGCAGCAGGACGTCACTGTCGGCAGCCCGCAGATGGAACATCGTATTTTGCATGTTGAAATACAGTGTCCGGTGCGAGTGCATGACTCCTTTCGGCTTGCCTGTCGTACCGCTCGTGTAGAGGATGGTGGCCAGATCCGTCTCTTCAATCTCATGAATGCACGGCTCCGTGCTCTCTTTGGCCAGTAAGTCCGGATAGGCAACCCAGCCTTCGCGCTCGCTCACCAGACCATCCACTGGCATAGAAACAAGCTGTGTCACCGTCGTGAAAGACGGAATGACCGACTCTACCAAAGGAATAAGTTCGTCGTCTGCAAAAAACAGCTTGGCTTCCGCGTGCTCGATGATATACAAATAGTCATGCGCCAGAAGTCTCGTATTTAACGGAACCACTACCGCCCCTAGCTGAAAGCAGGCGTAGAACAATTGCAGCATTGCGGCGGTATTCGGGGATAGGACGGCTACCCGATCGCCTTTCTCCACGCCCAATCTCTTCATGGCATGCGCCAATTGATGCACTTCATCCTGAAACTTTCGATACGTCCAGCGACGTTCACCTTCCACGATAGATTCTACGTCCGGATAAAGCAAAACGGCTCGACGCAAGGTATCATCCATCCGCAAAGCTACATGCATAGGTATCGTTCCCTTCAATTGGTACTTTACCCATAGACTAGCAAGTTGCCTGCATGCAGTCAATTTACTTTTCTGAATTCACAGATTATTCATCTGTCTGACGTCTCAAAAAATGGAGGCTGTGTGCTTGGCTTATTAGAGCCATTCCACGAGGATCGCATAGCCGATTCACCGCTCATTTTGACAAACCGGGTGCGGTAAAAAATGAGTAAAGCTGCCTGAATCAACGCCAGCACGAAAAAGATATTGCTGTACATGGCTCCGTCCACGTATCCATTCGCCAGATTTAGTTTGGCCACTCCCCCAAGATCCAATAGGCTGCTGTACACTGCGGATGCGACTGCGAACATGATGAAATTGGTCATCTGCAGGATCCCGATGCCGATCCCGACCTGCTCCTTTGGCAGCGTGGACGATATGGCATTCGACATGGCGATGACCATGCACATTTGACCGACATTCCCAAAGATCAAAAAGGCGGCAATGAACATCGGAGAAGCACCGATGAAGGTAGACAGCAAGGCGAAACTGAACAAGAGCAGCCCAGATGCAATCGTAAAGACGTACGCATTCCCTCGTCGGTCCGCCAGTTTTCCAGCCCTCCTCCCGAAAATAGCCTGGGCAGCAGCTGCCGGAACCATCGCCAGACCAACCCAGCCGGGTGAGAGGTGCTGAACTTGAGTGAGCAGCAAAGGGCAAAGAAAGCTGAGGGACGTCACGCTTCCGCTAATGAACAGCATCATGATGATCCCGAACGTATAGCTCTTGCTGCGAAACAGCCGAGGCTGGATGAAAGGGTTCTCCACCGTACGGATACATTTGATAAACACCCCTAGCGCGACCATTCCTGCCGCCAGCATCCAACCGCTACGATTCGTCAGACTGAGAACGAGCAGCACCACAGTCGCGCTGAGCATGCCTCCTCCCGTCCAGTCCACTTTTGCCGGACTGCTCGCTTCCTCTCCCAGATAGCGTCGATAGAGGGGCAGCAGTATCAAGACAAACAGCGGAATGCTGAACAAGTAGCGCCAGTGGGTGAAATGGAGAACAAGCGCTGAAATCACAGGCCCAAGCACTCCCCCCAGCGCAAGACCGACCATGGCGGTACCGATCGCTGCGCCTCTTCGTTCAGGTGACATGTAACGTACGGGAATCAGTCCAGCAGTGGCGGGGATGGCTGCAGCTCCCATAGCCTGCAAACATCTTCCCGCGAGCACCATCCAGAACGTTTGTGAAAAAATCCCCACCAGCGAACCTCCCGCAAACAGCAGCAGACCGAATGTCACCAGCGATTTGAGTTTGATGCTGTCTGCCAGCTTTCCGTAAATGACGGTCCCGATTGCGTAAATGACCATGTACAGGGAAGACACCCAGCTGGTTTGAGCCAGCGTGAGTCCAAATTGCTCCCGTATTGCCGGCAGAGCCAAATTGAACATCATGGCGCTCATCGAAGAAATCGTCATCGTAAACATCAGGACCAAGATCAGTTGTTGGCCATTCGCGTGGCTTCGTTCATTTGTCGTTGCCATCTTCAAACGCCCTCCTCAGACTAAATTATCAACTGCTATGGGAATTCTACCTTTCCTTGCTCATAAATAAAAATATATCTATTTGAATCTATCCATACATTCAAGTGTATGAGCGATACAGTTTTGACAGTCAGTACTGACTGTCTTCTGACAGATAAAAAAACTAGGGGGTTAGTGCCCTAGCAAAAATGCGCACGCTTTCTTCCAAAACCTCCTCCAGCGCAATGCCCGGAAAGTTTCCATCCGCTTCCAGATTGTTCATGAAGATCCCGAAATTCAGCATCAGAAATGAAAAAGCCTGAATCTGTGGGTTGGTCTTAAGCAGCTTTCCCTTGTCAGACATGACGGTGAAATAACTGGTCAGGATCTCCATCAGCTGCTGTGGATGCTTCTGTGTTCGGATGCGCAAGCCCGGCAGGTTCCCCTCTTCCTTGATGCTGATCATGATCATCTTCCGGTTTTTGTTCATGATGGCATGATACATCCGGCTGAGGAGGGTAAGGTCCGTTTCGAGATCCCAGACCAGCTTCTCATTGAACAGCTTTTGCATTTCTTCTGTGTAATGAAACCGGTCGAACGCTGATTCGAGTAGGTTTTGCTTGCTGCCAAAATGTCGAAACAGCGTCTTTTCGCTTAGTCCGGCAGCCGCAGCAATTTCCTGGGTAGTCACTCCGTTATATCCTCGATCCGAGATGAGATCGATTGCTGCCAGCAGGAGCCTGTCGCTGCTGCTTACCTTGTCGCTGCTGCTCATGATCTCCCTCCTTCTCTTGTACTTGACTGTCAGTACTTACTGACATTGATCGTACGCCAATCCCTTCCTTTTGTCAATTCCCATTTGAAAGAGCTTGTTTACTTTATGCATCCATTGATTCTGAATCGTTTTTTCCCTTTCCGCTCAGACCGGAACTTTTTATGATAGAGGTAATGAAGGAGGAGGATGATGTGCATGTGCATGTCAACGCAATCCCCACAAGTCCGGGTGCAGCAATGGCTGGATGAATGGTCGGCCAGCCATGATTACTGCGGCATTCAAGTGGCTGCCTACTTCCACGGAAAGCAAATCATCAACGCCTGCTCCGGGATGGCCGATCCCTTGACCCAAACCCCTGTCACAACCGACACCCTGTTTCTCGCGCAATCCTGTTCCAAAGGGGTGGCATCTACGGTCGTTCATCTGCTCGTGCAACAAGGCAAGCTCTCCTACGATGACAAAGTGGCAAAGTACTGGCCGGAATTTGCAGCAAATGGCAAAGAAAAGATTACGATACGGCAAGTGCTCTGCCATACTGCCGGGATTCCACTCATGCCTGATCATACCGACATGGATCTGATCTGCGACTGGGATGCAATGATTCGGGAAATGGAAGAGCTGTCACCAATCTGGGAGCCGGGAAGCAAGCCGGGCTATCACGGTCTCACGTATGGCTGGATACTGGGAGAGACGGCAGCCAGGGCAGATGGACGCCCTTTTCCCCGGATCGTCCAGGAAGAGCTCTGCAGGCCGTTGGGGATCGAAAACGAGCTTCATTTTGGTGCTCCGCCGGAAGCAGAATCGAGGATAGCAAAGATCAGCGGAGAAGAACTGCCGATCGCCCTTTTGCCGGATGATCATCTGATGAAAAAAGTGCTGCCTGTGCGCGTCGTACCGATTCGCAACCCGGAATGGAATGAGCCGCTCTTTCATCAAGCAGCTGTCCCCGCTGTCAATGGCCTGATGACTGCAAATGCCCTTGCCCGGATGTACGCATCGTTATTCGAGAATGGTGCAGACGGTGTAAGATTGCTGAGCCCCGTTCACCTGGAGGAGGCAACCCGCCTGCAAGTGGATCGAATCGATGAGATCATGCAGGTCAAGACGCGCCTCGCTCTCGGGTACGCCCTCGGCAGCGCTGAACTAGCCGATGCGTTTGGCGGACCGCATTCTTTCGGTTATGCCGGCATCGGGGGCATGATCGGTTTTGCTGATCCTGTCCATTCATTCTCTTTCGCCATCCTGACCAACCGCATGACTAGTGCACGCGACGCGGTGGCTGCCGATACATGGTTTGCCAGCCGGGTCAGACAGCTGCTCGAGCTTCGGTAATCCCAGGTGAAACAAAAAATAGACACCGCCTTGAGTGCGGTGTCTATTTTCTTTGCCTTATCTTCGTTTCGTAATTCGGCCAAATCCACCCGTCTTCGTGCGCGGGGGTGAATTGCTCTTTGGCGAGGAAAAGATCGAGGAGCGCTTCGGTGTCACTGAGCCGCTTGAGCTGGATGAACTGCTGCTGGAATTGCGAATGATCTTTCCTGAGCTGCTCCCTGCCGGCTCTACCTGCTTTTTAAAGATGCTGCCGTCAGAGCCCACTGAGCTGTCCGCATTTTTCGAGTTGCTGCCTCGTTTGACGATGCTGCCTTTGCCCGATGTCGTAATCGGCGGTGCCGCCTTCTTTTCTTCAGCGGTCGGCACATGATACGTTCCTGTCGGCTTGTAGATATCCTTGCTCGAGTAGCCGCGGTAGCTGCCCTTTTTATGACCATCGAACAAATCGTCCAGAACACTGGCCAGGATGTACCCTTGCAAAAACGAGGAATCGTAGTTATTGCGCACATATTCCTTGGAGTCTACTTCGATGAGTGAATCCGTCGGCTTTGCCGCATCCTGCTGGATATGGTAGATCTCATCCGGATAGATGAGAAACATGTGCTGATCGTCTTCCTTGGACATCTCATCCGGCTGGTTCTGATCCGCGAGCTCTTTCGCTACTACCGGCACTGTTTTGTTTTCTGCCCGATAGATCCGGGAGGTCTGGCCCCTATCCTTCGAAGAGACCGATTCCAGTGGGTAAGTCTCCCCTAGAGACGGACTTCCGCATCCTGCAAGCGTCAGCAGGAACAAGGCGGGAACCAGCAAGAGCTTAATCGATTGGAACCACTTGTATGGCATTCCCCATCCTCCTTACGTCCCGCGTAAGACCTGCACGTCCGCTGGAAGAACGGTCTCTCCCTCGTACAGCATGAACCGTCCATCCTGCCATTCAATCCGCAATAGCTGCCGCTGGTCGGATTGGAAATGCCAGATGTATTGCTCACCGGAAGCTTGGAAAGGTGTTTTTCCCAGAACGTTCACAACTCCTGAATACTGTTCTTCCAAATGGTACGCGATGTCTTCCATTTCGATGGTACTCGGCACTTCATCCACCGATTCCAAGCGACCGTCGATGGCACTGTACAGATGATAGACCGTCCGCTCCCGCTCTTCGATATAGAAGTAACGAATGGTGTTTCCGTCCTGAAGCGTGAGCATCGTTGCGTTGCGGCTGCGGTTCACAGCTTTTCCCATCACCTGATACGTTACGAGGGATACTTCGACAAAGTCGCCAGGTCCTACTGTCAGGATGCTTTTTTCCTTTGCGGGTGGTTCAGGTTTGGCAAATATATTTTGAATCCTTTTGAACAAACTCATGGGTGAACTCCTCCTGCCTTCCTCTACAGGCATGCAGCCAGAATCAGGGCGCCAACGATGTGGAAGGACCCTGCCAGTAATGCATGTGCGACTTTTCCTTGCTTGACCCCTTCCTCCAGATCGAATCCAGCCATGGAACGAAACACGATCTCCACGATTCTCTCCAGAATGAACAAAATGATAAATGATACCACGGATGCCAGCAAAGCCGTCCACAAATCATTGGAATTCAGAATCGATTGGGATAAGATGTACCCTTGAGCGAAGAGCTTCATCACAAAACGGGTGGTGACCGCCATATTCCCGTTCTTCATTTCGGTCATATCCTTGTACTTGGTAAACAAGGAATCGATCCACATCAGTACAAACAGCAAGATCGCTCCTGCTCCTGTCCATACCAGCATGGCTGCTACCTCTACCCATGTCACTTTTTCATTCCCCCTACCTGTCCGTACATTTCAACATTTTCATGCTTTTCACCCACATACTTGTGGGAGTAAAAAAGGGGAACCGCTTGATAGCGGTTTACCCCTCGTATTTTTTCATCAATGCAGCCAGTTCGTCCTCGACCTGCTGATCTTTCCCCAGCTTGGCGATTTCTTCGTCCAGCGATTTTTCCTTTTTGTAGACTTCGCCGCTCGCTTCCGCCTCTGCCTCGAGCTGGAGCGCTTTGTCTTCCATTCGTTTCAAGCCTGCCATAGCGGAGTTGGAGTCGAAACCGGCCATCGCTTGATTGATCGTTTTTTGAGCTTTCGCTGCGTTCACGCGGGCAACCAATGTCTCGCGTTTGTTTTTCAGCTCGGTCACCTGTTTTTTCATCTCGGCCAGCTTGTCGCGCAGTCCGTCTGCAGCCGCTTTGTTTTTCTCGAAAGCGTCCTTGTACTCGTTCATTTTTTGCTCAGCCGCTTTTTTCTCTTCCAAAGCGCGGCGTGCCAGGTCGATATTTTTCGCCTGTGCGGCTACGTGCGCTTGCTCTTCCCGCTTCTTCACCAATGCTTCCTGCTCTTCATACAGGACTTTGAATTTCTTTTCCAGAGCGATTTGGGCAGCGACTGCCTTTTCCGCTTCCTCCAGATCCTCTTGCATATCGCGCAGGTATTGGTCGGTCATTTTAATAGGATCCTCTGCCTTTTCGATGAGGGCATACAGATTGGACATCGTCAAATCACGCAGTCTTTTAAAAATGGACATGGATTTTCCTCCTTGAACACTTTGGCTGGAGGAGCGGCTAATTTCTGCAGCCGAACCTCTCTATACATGTATCTACGTTCATTAATCAAGTAAGTTTCAAAGTTATCATCCTGATTTTGAAAAAAACCTTGGAAGCGTACCCACAGCTTGTCAGTCCCGGTGCACCTTTGCCTTTTTCTCCTGCTCATCCCAAAGAAGATAGGCGTCAAATTTTTCTTTGCCCTTCTGGAAGCCCTTGATCAGATTGCTCTTTCCGGTTTCCATCACTTTCTTGACCATCGCGGCTGAGATTTTCTTGCCCAAAATCGTTTTCGAGACAGTCACACTGCACTGGCTCTTTTTGTAGTTGGCACAGCCGTAAAAGTCGCCCTTGTCGACCACATCCCCGCCACAGGCCCTGCAGGACGCTACTTTGGAGCCAAGCGTGAACTTGGAGGCCTGCTTCGGCATCGAGGTAACATCATAGCTCTCCAGCTTCCACTCGCGAGACTGCTCCACCGCGTCCTCGACGATTTTGTGGGACAGCTTGCGCACCTGCTCCATGAACGCTTGGGCAGATGCCTCCCCTTGACCGATCTGGCCCAATCGCTGCTCCCAGCGTGCCGTCATCTCTGGCGACGCCAAGATCTTTTCACCGATCACATCGATCAGGAGCGTTCCTTTTTGCGTGGCAAACACCTGATTCTTGCGGACCTCGATGTATTTGCGCTCTTTGAGCATGTTGATAATTCCCGCACGGGTCGCTTCCGTGCCGAGACCCTCTGTCTTCATCAGCACTTTTTCCAGCTCCTGATTGTCCAGGTGCTTGCCGGCGGTCTTCATCAAAGTGATCAACTGACCCTCCGTATAGCGCTTGGGTGGCTGAGTCTTGCTCTCCTTTGCCTCTACCTTGCGCACTTTTCCCGTATCACCCTTTGCCAGTGGCGGAAGGATGGACTCCTTGTCTTCCTTTTCCTCATCAAACAGCACGTCCCGCCAGCCGGATCGAATCTGCACCTTGCCTTTGCTGATAAAAACAGCTCGACCATCGACCAGAGTGGTCAGGGTCGTGTAGTCAAACAACGCACTCTCACAGTGAGCTGCAATCAGCCGCCGCGCCACCAGATCGTAGATTTTCCGCTCGTCATCAGGGAGTCTCGAGATGTTTGGCACCTGTTCCGTCGGAATAATCGCGTAGTGGTCCGTTACTTTTTTCTGATTGACGTATCGGCGATCCTGTGCAATTGAAGTTTTCGGTGTTGGAAAGCACGCCTGAAAATCCGGCTGCCTGGACAGCTTGGACAAAATCTCAGGAAAAGTCTTGGCTTCTTCTGCCGTCACAAAGGAGGAATCAGAGCGCGGGTACGACAGGATTCCTTTCACATACAGCTTTTGCGCGATTTCCAGCGTCTTCTGCGGCGAGTACTTGAAGAGCTTGTTGGCCGTCGCCTGAAGGGAAGAGAGATTGAAAAGATACGGCGGCAAAAACTCTTTGCGCTCCGTCTCTACCTCGTGCACCTGTGCCGGCTTGTCTTTGCAAAACGCTGCGATCCGCTCCGCGAGAGCCTGGTCCTTGATTCGCGACTCTCCTTCATTGTGCCAAACGCCTTCGTAGCGCTTTTTGTCCACCTCGAAGGTCGCTTTCACTTCCCAAAAAGGCTCCGGTTTGAAGGAGGCGATTTCCTTTTCCCGCTTGACCACGAGCGCCAAGGTAGGCGTCTGGACACGACCCGCCGAAAAGACGTCGCTGATCCCCTTTTGCTTCAGCAAAATCGTGTAGACGCGGGAGGCATTCATCCCTACCAGCCAGTCGGCACAGGAGCGGCTGTAGGCTTCGTAGTACAGATTCCGTGTCTCGTTCTCGTCAAGCAGCGATTCAAAGCCTGCTGTGACCGCCTTCTCCGTCAAGGATGAGATCCACAGTCGCTTCATCGGCTTGTGGACACCGCACTGCTCCACGATGGTCCGGATGATCAGCTCTCCCTCGCGCCCCGCATCGCCAGCATGGATGATGCCGTTTACGTCCGATCGCTTCAGCAATTGCTTGATGATCGAAAACTGTTTGGCTTTGGAGCGCATGACCTGATGACGAAAGGTATCCGGAATGAGCGGCAATGTCTGGATCGACCACTTTTTCCAAGCGGGATTGTACGCCTCAGGTGGAACCAGCTCACATACGTGCCCGACCGCCCAGGTAAAAAAGGCCCCCTTGGGGAAATGCCGGTTGGGATGCACCTCGAGATAGCCCTGCTGCTTTCTATGTGGAAACGGACTGGCAAGCTTCATCGCCTGGTCCGGTTTTTCTGCAATGACGACCTTCATAGACTTCCTACTCCCTATCTGTTGCGAGTATTTCTGCGATTCCTCGGGAACAAAACATTCGTTCCCTTCCCTATTTTACTATAACCGCAGCTGAATGAAGAGGAAATCATTTCCTCATGGTTCTTTGGCACCAAAGATTTTCCCGCGTGCCAGGACCGCAAGCTCAATCTTTTCCAACGTTCGGCAATAGGCTTCTCCCCTATTCACTGGAGCCGGCGCCTTCTCCTTGGGAATCCGCAGGTAGGACAGGACACTTCGGTCGCGATACCACTCCCGTTCTGCAGGCATCTCGTGCTTCACCTGCTTCCAAGCCTGCCGCAGGGTGGGAGAATACAGCCGCTTGGCACCGGGGACGAGCAGACAGTCCCCTACTCTTCTTTGATAAGGCTTGCCAGGCACGCTTTCCTTGACATCGTGAAAGAGGTGCGGCCAAAAGTCTTTGCGTGAGCCCGTATGAGCCTGCCCGCGCGCCCAGCCGAAAACTGCCTGAAGCAAGAAATCGTCCCGAAACAAGAGAGCGTACAGACGTTTTCCCAGCGAGATCCGCTCGGTTACTGAGGCAAAATGGGAGACCGTCTCCCCGACGAGTCGCAGGGGCTGCCCATCGCCAGCACAGGGAAACAGGATCTGATTGAGAGCCAGCAATTCCTGAATGGCAAAAGGCAAAGTGCCGAGAACGGTCTTTTGGTAGGACTCCTCCTTCATGACCTGCTCCTCCAGATGCTGCTGCTCGTTGATAATCAGCCCCACCGCCAGGAGGTCGCGATCCCCCTCTCTCCAGAACTGATTCCAGAGGGCTTGGGTAAACACGGATACGTGAAAATGGGGCAGAAGGTGAAAAAGGTTGGTCTTCTGACGCACACATTCTTCATACAGTAGCAATTGAGGGTAGGCGTCCTGGAAGATCAGCCAATTTCCCCGCTCGAGAAACAGGAAGTAATCGTTTTGTTCTTTTGGGGAAAGCAGCTTGGGCAGAAGCTCACCTCGAAGATCCGTCATGCTCCAGCCCGCGTTTCTGGAAACCAGATGAGCAAGCAGCGCCCAGTGAATCTCGGTATGCTTCTGGTAATATTCCACATACGCTCGGGTTCTTTCGACGTTGTCTTGATTGCGCAAAAATGTCTGCTCCTTGATGTGCTCCACGATTTTTTGCTCTTTCGCAGGGAGGGAAACTCCTTCGGGCATTTCTTTCTCCCTGGCTATGGCCTGTTTGATTTCTTTGGCAAGGGACAATAGAGGCGGATCGAACATCCATGAGAATCCCACAAAAGCCCCTCCTCTCTCATCACGTCCCCTAGCATCAGGAGGTGAATGGGTTGCGTGAAGTAAGAAGTGAGATTCACCGCATGCAAACGGCCCTTACGCAAAGGCAGGCTCAGGACGGTTCGTGGCGTTTTTGTCTGGAGAGCGGAACGGTGACGGACGCTCACATGATCATCCTATTGCGTACCTTGGGGATTCATGATGAGGAATTGGTGCTTGGACTTGTGAATCGAATTGCAAATCTACAGCAGGCAAATGGAGCTTGGAAGCTGTACCATGACGAGCCAGTCGGCAACCTGTCAGCGACCATCGATTCCTACTATGCCCTGCTGTACTCCGGCTATCTGAAGAAAACGGATCCACGCATGGATGCGGCCCGAAGATTTATAAAGGAAAAGGGGGGAATGACGGACGCAAACATGATGACGAAAATGACGGCCGCCTTGACAGGACAATACCCGTGGCCCAAGCATTTCGTCGTTCCTGTCGAGCTTTCCCTGCTTCCCGCTTCCTTTCCACTCAGCTTCTATGATTTTGTCGGCTATGCGCGAGTGCATCTCGCACCGATGATGATTTTTGCCGATCGCAAGTACGTCCATCCCCGTTCTGCGTCCCCTGACTTGTCCGATTTGTTCGTCGGCACAGCGATCTCTCCCGGTGTCTATCCGCATCGACAGATCGAGCGATTCTCCAAAGATGCACAGAGCTTTCTCGCATCCATCCACGACTATGTCCGATCGCTTCCCTTTCTTTCTTCCCAGCTGCGTGAAGTAGCCTTGCGTCGATTAGAGACGTACATGCTGAAGAGGATTGAGCCAGACGGCACCTTGTACACCTATTCGACCTCCACCTTTTTCATGATCTTCGCCTTGCTGGCACAGGGCTATTCCCAGCAGGATCCTCGCATCCTCCATGCCATGCAGGGGCTGAAGTCCGCCGTGTATCCGACAAGGAATGGTCCTCACCTGCAGCTTGCTACTTCTGCCGTCTGGGATACCGCATTGATCACCTACGCCCTGCAGAGCTCGGGCATGGATACGTCACATCCCAGTCTTCAAAGCGCCCTGAACTACCTGCTCGGAAAGCAGCAAACCACCTATGGCGACTGGAAGCTACGTAATCCTCGAGCGACACCAGGAGGCTGGGGATTTTCGGATCAAAACACCATGAACCCAGACATCGATGACACGACGGCTGCTTTGCGAGCCATTCACCCTGCAGCACAAAAAGAACCAGCCGCCCAAGCTGCATGGAAACGAGGGCTGAACTGGCTGCTGTCCATGCAAAATGACGACGGCGGTTGGCCTGCCTTTGAAAAAAATACGAATTCTCCTGTCATCCGCCAGCTGCCGATCGAGGGCTCTGATACGGTCAGTACAGACCCATCGTCGGCCGACTTGACGGGGCGCACGCTGGAATTTCTCGGCAATTATGCGGGGATGAACCAGTCAGATCCTCAAGTGCAAAGAGCGATCAGCTGGCTGAAAAGAAACCAGCATGCAGATGGTTCCTGGTATGGAAGATGGGGCATCGCATACCTCTATGGCACTTGGGCTGCGCTCACCGGTATGATGGCGACCGGGGTGTCCGCTAGCGATCCAAGCGTCCAAAAAGCCGTAAACTGGCTATTGAAACAGCAAAATCCCGATGGCGGCTGGGGTGAATCTTGCAAAAGCGATGAGCGGCTAGCGTACATTCCTCTCGGTGCAAGCACCCCCTCCCAAACCGCGTGGGCTGTCGATGCACTTGTCGCTGTCTTTTCAGAGCCGAATCCTGCAATCGAGAGAGGCATCGATTACCTTCTCCACACCGGAACCACGCAGGATTGGACGACCGCCTATTCGACAGGTGGCGGGCGTCCGGGTGGCATTTATTTTGCGTACCATAGCTACCGTTGGATCTGGCCGCTCCTTGCGCTCAGCCATTATGAGAGAAAATACGGGCGCCCTCTTCCTTAACGCAGCGTGGAGCGGATCGGCACCTGTTTGCTGATGATG
Organism: Brevibacillus choshinensis; assembly: GCF_016811915.1. Classification (NCBI taxonomy): domain Bacteria; kingdom Bacillati; phylum Bacillota; class Bacilli; order Caryophanales; family Paenibacillaceae; genus Brevibacillus; species Brevibacillus choshinensis. The sequence continues at coordinate 3,842,470 of NZ_CP069127.1, forward strand.
AGCGAATCGACAGGGGTATCAAAAACCGAGGAGCATACGATTTCTTCGGTGTCACCAATCAATACGATCGAGGATTGCGATACACCATCACTTGAGAATTTCCCGATCTCCAGCTTTTGATTATTTACGGTCATCTTCAGTTCCATTGCTGTCTCCCCCTATTTGTGAAATCAGCCATTTATCTGTCAGCCAAGGCTGATCGTTCATCTTATGCCAGCGCCCATCAATAGGTGGCAAAAACAGGTATGAACACCCAATGGTCAATCACATACAATACAAAAAGGATTTCTCCAGAAAGGTGTAGATACCATGCCTGCCATCGTCGGAGTAATCAATATCAACAGCATCAGCGGTGTCTTCAACGTCGGGGATGTCCGAAAGATCTCGCCAACGAGCTACACCAAAACCTTTGCTGGCGGGGGGTCCTTTAATTCAGGCACCACTCTCAATGTGAAAATTCCGCGTAGCGTGATCTACGTCAATGAAATCAAGCCGGACGAATGGCCAGCCTTCGTCGAAGACATACGTGATCCGCGCACCGAGGGACGGGATTCAACTTGAACTTCTTCGTACATCAAAATATCGTCATTCACAACCTCAAGATTGATGGCCTCACCAACTCATCGGTCTTTCAAATTGGGAGTGCCGGCATGATCAAGCCATTATCCCAGTTATACAATACGGGCTGTTTTACAGAGCCGGCACCACCGGCAGGACCGCTGCCCCAAAGGGAGCGATCCGATATGTTCGTTCCTCTCGTCCCCTTGGTAGAGCCCCGCTAAACGAGTGTGATTTTGTCAGATGAAAAGTAAGGATGATTGGTATGTACATGGGTCCCGAAATGATGCAGTACTTTCAGCAGCTCCATGAGTATTTGCATATGCAAAACAAGAATATGGAAGCGATGAGACAGCTGATTGAAAAGCTCAACAAAGACATAGATGAATTGAAAGATAAGCATGTCCCCCGCCCGTGATCAAAAATGAATATAAATTTGATTTGTTAAAAGTCGAGCGACTGGAAGGGACGCTGAATATCGGCCTAAATCCCAATGGGGCCGATGCTGGTATGGGCGAGTATTCCATCAATCAATCGAGGGATGAAAGGCCACAGCCCGATCGCTATGATTCCCCGGCCTTCAAGCGTGTGCAAAAAGAAATCTACGATTATCTCAACCACGATGCGTACCATGCTCTGGAACGAATCGAGGAGGAGGCCGGCTACCCTCTGGACGACAACTACCGTGCCTTCATCATGGATGATATCAAAAAGCAGATCGATCCGCGGATCCACTATTATCTCAAGCAAGCTGAAAGCGAAGGCTGGGAGCCGGAGCATATCGATGCCATTTGTGAGCGCACCATCCAGAAAGTAAAGCGCGACATCAACCGAACCTGCGAAACATTCGTCAAAAATATACCACGCGGGGTGAATGAGAACGGCCATGATTTATAAAGTCATTAATGGTGATGTACATGTAGGCTCTGTGAACATTGTCAATCTTGCTTCGGCTGCATCCTTGTTTATTGGGGATTGCCAATCCGTCATTCTTACTTCCATCAGCGAGACTCCTCCCGAGTCCTATATCGTCGGTGTCGAGCAGCCAGCAGAGACACCTGAGCCTACTCCGTAAACGAAAGGAGCCGTTCGATCGTGTGCAGCAGAACCAGTCACGTTCAATGCTTCACTAACCTTTCCACCGATGCTTCCTCTGTCATCGAGATCGGGGATTCGGAGCATTTGGACGCGAACGCCAACATTCTTGCCGTGCAGCGCGATAAAGCTATTTTTTATGAAACGGAATTTGAATTCAACGATTACACGGCTTTTTCTGAACCGCTTCCCCTTCCCGAAGATTGCGAACCCATCACCATTCAAACGTTTCATGAAAACCCTACGATCCGCGTAGACAAAGTGAACGTCTCCTTTGTTGCCGCTTCTTCCGTCATTCACATCGGATCGAGTGAATGCGTGGAATTGGAAACCCGCGTCAAAAATATTCGGCACCTAGTCCGAGAACGGCGCTAGCCGATGGTGGCGATTGTGAAGGGAGGAGATATCGTTGCCTTCAATCATTGGTGCAGTCAATATCAACAGCAACTCGGGAACCGTCAATTTTGGAGACACGCTCAACATATCTCCAAAAAGCGCAAGCAAGACCTTTTCCGGCTCAGGTGGCGGCAATACGGGGAATCTCGTGAATACCGTCAACGGGGCTAGCTCTACGAATACGCTCGACCCGAGTGTTGTGGATCAACCCATTTTGGGGAATGTTTGATGCAGTGTTAATGGGCTCATTAACACTGTTTTGTTTGAAAAATGGACGTGCTCGGATTTAGAAAACTTGGCAAGCCAAGAAATTCTTATCTGTATAATAAAAAGAGGAGGGCAGCTCCCTCCTCTACAATTTGGCCCGAAAGGTGGTCTTCCTCTCTTTCGGTGTCCCATCCCTCGGCAGATACAGCTCCAGTATTCCGTCTTCGTATTGCGCCTTCATCCCTTTTGCACTTACGGATACCGGCAGCTCGATTAGTCTGTAAAAAGCCCCATAGGCTCGCTCTTGCAAAATACAGGAGCGGTTATGATCAGGCTTTTTGATCATCCCTTTCAACTCCAGCGTCCGCTGCTCCGTCAACGTGACTTCCAGACTATCCCTGGCGAATCCTGGCAATTCACAGCAAAGAATCACCAAATGCTCCGTCTGGAAAATATCCATCGCCGGAAATCCATTGCTATTGCTTCGGCTCACGATCATCGGCTGCTGTTCTTTCGCTTTTTTCTTCTGCTTGGAAACAGCGGGGATGATTTCACCAGCCTGCTGCGTTGCATGCGAAGCCGTAGTGGTCGTCAGATTCGTCAGGTGATCCCAAAAATTGGCATCGAGGATTTGATTCATTTGGGACAGCGCCTTCCAAGGGTGCTCATGATCCAGGCTTAATTTTGAAAGGCTTTCGGAAGCCTTTTGCAGTTGTTTCATTGTCTCCTGCAGGTTTTTCACGCTCACGCCCCCTTTCCTGCGCCGAGGTCAGGAATCCAATGAAGCTCTCCTGCAGTATATGTACGATAGCCCATGGATGGTGCTACATGCCGTTCTGTCCAGAGTCAACACTCTCCACCGGAGTTGGTGGAGCGAGGATATCAGGAGGAGGCATGTCTGGAGAAACAGGTGGCTCGTCCTGACCAGGCTGTCCATTGGTGGGATCGTCAGCGGGCTGGGAAGGCGTCTCATCCGGCTGCTTTGGCCGGTTGGGAACGGATGTCCCTTTTGAAGGGGACGTAGGCGTACGCTCCTGGGCCGGTGGCTTGGATACTTGCTTGGGCTGCGCCTTGATTTCTGCCTGTGCGACTTCCACGACAGGCGCATCGCTGAGTTCTCCCTGAACGATCCCATTAGCCTCTCCCAGCTCTGCCTGTAAACTCGTGCGGACCGCTTCCATCTTCTCTCTCGGCCACAGAGAGTAAGGCGAGCTCCAGACCGCTCCATTATCGAGCGATACCATCTTTTCAGAGGAAATCGTACCGAAGTCCACCGCCAAGCCCTTGATTTGGTCTTTGGATAAATCGGTCCGGATATGCTTGCCTACGGTTTCCAAAATGCCGGTCAAACTGCCTATGCCGTCGACAGAGGCGACTTTTTCTGCGACAGCCTTGATCACCTGCTGTTGTCGTCTATTCCGGTCAAAGTCACTGGAATTGTATGCCGATCCCCGTCTGTCCAGGCGGTGACGCACGAATCCCAGCGCTTGCTCCCCGTTCAGCACCTGTGTCCCTTTTCTTAACTGGCGGTAGACACCTCCCTGCGGCAGCTCGTAGACCAAATCCTTATCGACGTCTACCTGTACTCCTCCCAGCTTATCGATGACCGCGGTAAAGCCCTCGAAGTCGAGCTGGACGTAATGCCCGACCGATACGCCCAACGTATGCTCCAGCGTTTTTTTCAACAAGGTCATTCCGTTTTCCGTTACTGTCTGCCCCTTGCTCTCTGCTGCTTTCTTCATTTCCTCACCCAAGGCAAAGACCTCATTGATTTTGTGATAGCCCGGGTATCCTGGAATTTGCACCCGGGTATCACGAGGCAAGGATACCATCGTCAGCTTTTGCGTCACCGGATTCGCAACGGCAACAACCAGTACATCTGTATTCAACATTCCTATATTTTTTCGCGTATCCAATCCCACGATGACAAAGGAAAGGGACTTCTTTTGCTCATAAGGCTGTTCGACTTTCGGCTGATCGGGGAGCTTGTACGGATCTTCCGTTACGACCTCCAACGTCTTTTCCACTTCACTCAGGGCAAAGCCTGCTCCCACCGCCAGCAGACAAAGAAACAAGCAACTGGCAAGCAGCACAAGCATTTTTTTGCTTCGACGTCCACGCCGCTTTTTTTTGCTCGCCTGGTTTGAAGGAGCTTGTGGTTTTTCCATTTTTGCGGGCATGCTGGTCAACTCCTTTTCTGCGTCGAATTTCTCATATCCATTTTTATTCTCTCAACATTCTGGAAAATCATGTCCCATTTTACCACATTCTCCCGTTCATTTGTAGAATGCTGACGGAAGCTGGCACTCGGAATCCGCTGAACGTTCTTGCACTCCGCAAATGAAACAGGTAGTCTAAACGTAAGGAAACCTCTAGGCGTGGCTTCTTTTGAAGGGAGAACGCATACGTATAGACATGATAAGAACGCAAATGGGAATCGGGGGACATAGAGTGGAACACGTACAGGTGCTGATTGCGGGTGGCGGCATCGGGGGGTTGTCCGCGGCAATTTGGTGCCATCGATTGGGATTATCCTGCCTGCTCGTGGAAAAAGCAGATCAGCTTGGGGGACAATTGCTGCAAATCGGCAATGAAATAGTGGACCTTCCTCCCCGTGTTTATCCCCACGGGAGTGAACTTTTGGAGGAGCTGAAGCGGCATCCAGCCCTCCAAACGCTTGATCCGCGATTAGAAGAAGCCGTCATTTCCATTGATCCTCTCTCGCATATCGTCACCACAACCACGAACCGCTATCATGCCGATTTTGTAATCCTGGCGACGGGAGTGAGCCCGAATCTCATCCCCGCTCTTGCAGGGTGCTCGCGCGTTTTGACCACGGCGTTTTCCACGACGGCCAACGCAGCTTCCGTAGCTGGCCAGGATATCGCTGTCATCGGCGGAGGCGACCGCGCCCTGGAAAGTGCCGCCAATCTGAGCAAATATGCCAACCACGTCGACATCCTCGTTCGCCGTGATCATCTGCGTGCTCGCTCACAATGGTCGGAAAAGCTGGAAAAGCTGTCCAACCTTCGCATCCTCTGGGAAACGGAAATTGCTTCCTACGAACCGCGAGAGGAGCGAGTCCTCCTCACCCTGCACACCAAACGCGCCGGACAGCCGTCGGAGATCACCGTGGATTGGATTTTGCCGCGAATCGGCGTCCATGGGAACAGTGATTCCTTCCCTGCACTCCGAACTTTTGGAGACGGCTATTTACATACGGATGAATACCAAAGAACCAGTCCTAGCTGGATCTACGCACTCGGGGACGTCAGCAATGGCGCTTCCTATGCCAGCTTGTCGCTCGCAGTCGGTCAAGCAATGAAAGCCGTCAAGCATATCTCACAGCAGATTCACCAACCATAAGCGATCGATCGCATTTTAAAAGGAGATCAGGTCATGCACGCGTTTCAAGATGACTTTGGCTTGCCTGTCGAGCTGACTTTCGACCCACTCGAATATGAACAGCATGAGGCTCGCCACGTTCTCATCTTTCCCTTTTGGCAAGGCAAGCTTTTGTTTACCCGACATCGAACGCGGGGGATTGAGCTTCCCGGCGGAAAAATAGAAGCCGGAGAAACCAGCCTGGCTGCTGCCGTCCGCGAAGTGTACGAAGAGACAGGATCGGTTCTGGAAGGGATCGAGCGAATTGGTCAGTACAGGATCGATCACTCCATGGTAAAAGACATTTATGTCGCCCGTGTCCAGCACTATGCCGACATTCCATCTGGCAGCGATGTGGCAGAGACCATCCTCTACGACAAGCCCCCAACGGATGTGAAAGGCAATCCAGCGTTTAGCCGCCTGCTCTATGATGATGTCTACCCGCTGGCGCTTGTCCGCGCATCTGCCCATCGATTCTCAAAAGAATAAAGAGAAACCTAAAAAGCAGGCCCTCCCTGACCAGCCGCTGCCCTCATTGAGAGTTACGCGACGGATCGGGGGGTGCCTGCTAATTTTTTTCCTTCTCCTTCTTGCCCGACAGGATCCGTTTAATCAGATCATCAGGGTCGAAGCCGTATCTCTCCACGGCGCCCTCTTTTCTTTTTTCCTCAGGGGTTTGCGGCTCGATCCCAAGCACCTCGGAGATTTGCCTCCAAGCCTTTGTCTCTTGATCCTTTTGATTTTGCACACCAGCTCCCTCCGTTTGCTGCTGTGCTTGCTTCGGCTTCAGGAAAAAGATAGCCACGATGGCAAACACGAGGGACAATCCCGCAATGGTGCTGAACATGACCGTACGGGAAATACTGAGAAGCCAGGTGAAAATGGGCGGACCGATCGCAACGCCGATGAAACGCACGCCACTATACAGCGACGTGATCATTCCCCGCTCTTGCTTTTGCACAGCTCCCACGATCATGCTGTTCAAGCAGGGCAGGATCAGCCCCGTACCCAAGCTTCCGATGACCAGGATACCGATCAGAGCGTACGCTCCTTTTACAAAGCTGGCCAAAATGTAGGAAGCCCCCAGCATGAACATGCCGATGATCACGAACCAGCGCATGAGCCCCAGCTTTTTCTTGATGATCAATCCCGTTACGTACGCTGTGATGCTCATGACGAGGAGTGGAATGGCGAGAAAGCCCCCTTTGATCACCCCGTCGATCTTATACTTTTCTTCCAGTAAATCGGACAGATAGAACAGGACCCCAAACAGGGTAAACAAGCAAATGCTTCCGATAAAAAAAGCGGGAATGAGCCACTTGCCGTGCTGCTTGAATACCTGTCCGATGGAATGCAAATACTGTCCCACCGGCATCGGCTTTTTCTCCTGCTTCTTTTCTTTGGTCAAAAACAAAAACAGAAGCAAAACGACTGCGCATATGATCGGAAATGCCAGAAACACCATGTACCAGGAAATCAGTGCAAGCAGGGAGCCAAAAATGGGGCTGAGCACTTTTCCCAATCCATTCGACGTTTCCATCAGCCCGAGCGCTTTGCTCTCCGAGGCTCCATTGAACAAATCTCCCGCCAGTGCCATGGCAATCGGTGCCGTACCTGCCGCTCCTATCCCCTGCAGCACACGTCCAATCATGATGATGGAGTATGGGTTATCCCACCACAAGGCGGCGAGACCTGCCACCAGCCCTCCAAGCCCATAGATGACGAGTGAAAAGATAATGACAATCTTGCGGCCAAACCGGTCTGACAAATACCCGGCCAACGGAATGACGATGCCTGCTGCGATGGAAAAGGCCGTAATGAGAAAGCTGGTTTGCAGAGAAGTGAGATCCATTTTGGCTTTCATTGTCGGCAAAACAGGGATTAGCATGGAATTGCCTAACACCATGACGAGCGGTATCCCAGTCAGTCCAATGAGGTTTTTCGCATTTTGCGCCATACGAGACTCCTTCTTTTACACGTATGCGCTGCCATCCCAGCGCATCGCGTTGATCATGTCCCAGTCCGGTTCAATGCCGATTCCCACTCCGGATGGGATCGTTATCTTTCCGTTCACGGGTTGCAGAGGAAACAGTTGAGTAAAGGGATTCTCCATCGCATCCCATTCGACTGGCTCGATGGGATCTGAGTCCATCTTGGACCAAGCCGGCAAACAAGCTTGGGCAAAGAGAGTGTACAGTCGGGCCAGCCCTCCATCAAACGAGTGGGGAGATACACGGAAGCCGAACTGCCGGGCGACCTGCAAATGGGTCCTGTAAGCATCGATCCCGTCCGTGTGCAGCAAATCCGGCTGAGCAATATCGAGCGCCCCTGTTTGGTAGAGCGGCAAAAATTGATCGCAATGAACCAGATTTTCTCCTCCTGCTATAGGGATATGGATGGCAGCCCGCAGTTTGACGTACTCTTGCGTCCGATCGAGCGGCATTGGCTCCTCCAGCCACAGCCAGTTGGGATAGCGGGTAAACACGCGGTCCCAAAAGCGAGCATGGGAGTGATCGTAGCTCTGGTTTGCGTCCAGTGCGACCAGGACCTCTTTCGGAATCGTGCTCATCAGCCGATCGATATGCTTCTGATCCTCCATGATGGATCTTCCGCCAATTTTCACTTTGATTTGAACGTGCCCTGCCCGGATCTGCTCACTCACCAGATGAATCGAACGGTCCATCCAGTCATCGCGTTCCCAATAGGATTGAAAAGAGGCGTAAACGGGGATCTCCTGATGAAATTTGCCCCCCCACAGATCACATACCGATAAACCTGCATGCTTGGCAAGAATTTCGGTCAATGCCATGCTCACTCCAGCAGCAGCACGTTGATGCCATTTCCCAATGACATCGACAATGCTCAATCGGTCAGTTGCTTTTTTCCCGAGCAAATATGGGATGATACGCTCCCGAAAGCCTTTATCGAGTGTGGGGAGCCAATCCACGATCTCTCCCCACCCATCCATACCTGATCGGGTGATCAATCGGATTAAATAGGAGGTTCGGTAACGTTTATATCCATTCGCATCCCCATAGGCTTCTGAAAGCTTATGAAGCAATGGATATGTTTCCACGCGTTCGATTTCCATCCTGCGCTCCCCCGCTACATGAGATCATCGCGCCCTTCCCGTGCGGCACGCTCTTCCTCGTAATCGTCGTAATTGAGATAATTGCCTTTTCCTTCACCTTTTCTCATGTACTCTTCATACGTCCCGCTGCGCATGAAATTCACACTTTCCGGTCCGTGATACCCGTCAATGCCTGTGTACCCGATTTCTTCTACGGCTTGCACGAAGCCATCAGGCTCATCGCTTTCGATGTACATTTCCTTGTAGTCGGTCTTGTCGTTGTCTACGAAGGAAAACGGCGTACTGGACGTTCCCCATGCCTCGACAATTTGCCAAGCGTCTTCACCGTCAAAGCCATTCTGTCCTTCCTTTTCATCGAGGGAGGTCCGGCCAAACGGTGGCATCAAAAATTCTTCCTCAATCGGACGAGATTCATTAATGATTGGTGCAGGTGCATGTTCTTTGCAGGTCTGAGTCTGGGGCAGAGCCTCCAGTCTCTCCTCTGGAATGTCTTCACCGCAAACCGTGCATTTTCCATAATTCCCTTCGTCCATTCGCGTCAGGGCCTGATCGATTTCCTTCAGTGTCTCTCTGTCCAGACTGTCCAGAGCCAAATCTTTTTCCCGCTCGAACAATTCGCTCCCAATGTCGGCGGGATGGTTATCGTACATGGCGAATTCCTGCAGGGAAGTCGTCATCGGTTCTCTCATGCCGTAATGGTCCTGCACGCGATCTTCCAATTCTTTTTTATGCTCCAGCAGCTTCACTCGAAAAAGTGCCAGCTTGTCTTGGTCCACGCCAGACACCACCTTTTGTTTGGTTTCCTCACAGGGTAGTATGTCTTGGCGTGTGCCGAAATAACCGATTTCGCGGGCGTCCCCAAGTCTTTCCTGACTGCGGGCAAAGAAAAAACCTGCCATCCCTATTCGGGTTGACAGGTCTTCCATCACTGATTTTCTATCTTTTTATTCCCCTACGTGCGCGTAATGTTTTTCCACGATATCCGCGCAGCGGCCGCAAATGGTCGGCAAGGAAGGGCGGGAACCTACATCGAGCTTGACGACACGGCAGCGTTCGCATTTGACACCATCGGCAGCGGATACCACTGCAGCGATGCCCTCCAGCTGAGTTGCGTCTGCCGGTGCTGCTGTTCCTTGCGGGTGAAGCTCGACATCCGCCACGATGAACAGGTCAGCCAGATCGTCCATGGCAGCCAATGTTTTCGCCACTTCTTCTGTTTGCGGATACAGAGCCAGCTTCGCATCCACAGAGTTACCGAAGACTTTGTTGCGGCGAGCTTCCTCCATTGCTTTCAATACTTCATCGCGAACGGAGAGGAACGCATCCCATTTGCTTTCTTCTTCTACAGAAATGCTCAAGTGCTCTTCGTTTGCTTCCGGCATATCAGTCAGCTGAACACTCTTCTCTTCCACGCCTGGGATGAAGCCCCATACTTCGTCTGCTGTATGTGGCAAGAGCGGCGCTACCAGCTTCACCAGGTTCAGGAGGCAATCGTACATGACCGTTTGGGCCCCGCGACGCTTCAGGCTATCCGGTGCCTCCACGTACAGGCGATCTTTACAAATGTCCAGGTAGAATGCGGACAAATCGATCACGCAGAAATTGCGCACAGAATGGAAAACGGTATGGAATTGGTAGTCATCATACGCTTTGCGTACGCGTTTCACCATTTTCGCTGCTTTTGCAAGCACATAGCGGTCCAGCTCACCGAGTTCACTGTAAGCCACGCGATCTTTTGCAGGATCAAATCCATCCAGGTTACCCAGCAAGAAGCGGAAGGTGTTGCGGATTTTGCGGTAAACCTCAGCGATTTGGCTGAGGATCGCATCCGAGATCCGCTGATCTGCTTGGTAATCAACAGAAGCAACCCACAGGCGCAAAATGTCAGCACCCAGATTGTTGATGACTTCTTGCGGCACGATGGTATTTCCGAGCGACTTGGACATTTTGCGACCTTCGCCATCGAGCGTAAAACCGTGGCTCAAGACGCCTTTGTATGGTGCGGTGCCATAGACTGCAACGCTGGTGGACAACGAAGAGTTGAACCAACCGCGGTATTGGTCAGAGCCTTCCAGATACAGATCTGCTGGCCAGCTGATGCCGCGTTCTTTCAGCACAGCTACATGGCTGGAACCGGAGTCAAACCAAACGTCCATGATGTCTGTTTCTTTGCGGAAGTCTTTGCAATCGCATTTGCTGCAAGACAGACCCTCTGGCACCAGTTCATTCGCTTCGCGTGCGAACCAGACGGAGGAGCCTTCTTTACGGAACAAGTCTGCGATATGGTTGATCGTCGTGTCGTTGATGATCGGCTCATTGCAGGATTTGCAATAGAAGATCGGGATCGGAACGCCCCATACACGCTGACGGGAAATGCACCAGTCTCCGCGATCCGCGATCATGTTGGCCAGACGGGTTTCTCCCCAATGTGGAATCCATTTGACTTGTTTGATGGCTTCCAGCATTTGCTCGCGGAATCCGTCGATGGATGCGAACCATTGCTCTGTCGCACGGTATATCACTGGCTTTTTCGTCCGCCAGTCATGCGGATAGGAGTGCGTGAAAAAGCTGAGCTTGAGCAATGCGTCTTTTTCCTTCAGCTTTTCGGTGACGACTTTGTTTGCATCTTCATAGAACAGACCTTCGAAGCCTGGGGCTTCGCTTGTCATTTTGCCTTCATGGTCAACCGGGCAAAGCACGCCCAGATTGTATTTTTGCCCTACATTAAAGTCATCTTCCCCGTGTCCAGGTGCAGTATGAACGCATCCCGTACCGGCGTCGAGCGTCACATGCTCACCCAAAATCAGCGGAGAAGTGCGGTCGTAGATCGGGTGCTGCGTCACAACGCCCTCAAGTTCTTGACCTTTATGAGTGGAGAGAACCTCCACGCTCTCCCAACCGATTTCTTTGCTCGCTGCTTCGATGAGGCCACTCGCTACCAGGAATTTACGACCATCTGCTTTTACGACGCTATATTCCAGCTCAGGGTGCAGGGTAATCGCCAGGTTGGCCGGAATGGTCCAAGGCGTGGTCGTCCAGATCACTACCCCTGTTTCGTTATCCAGTTGTCCTTTTCCATCCACGACTTGGAAGCTCACATAAATGGAAGGGGAACGCTTGTCTTTGTACTCGATTTCCGCGTCAGCGAGAGCGGTCTCAGATGATGGCGACCAGTACACGCAGCGAAGGCCTTTGTAAATGTAGCCTTTCTTCGCCATTTCTCCAAACACGCGGATTTGGTTTGCTTCGTATTCAGGCAACAGCGTCACATAAGGGTTTTCCCAATCACCGCGAATTCCCAGACGCTTGAATTGTTCACGCTGCTTGTCGATGTAGGACCATGCATACTCCTCACAGCGCTTGCGGAAGTCGTTCACCTCGATGCTGCGTCGATCCAGTCCTTGTGCGTTGACAATCGCTTGTTCAATCGGCAGGCCATGGGTATCCCAGCCTGGAATGTACGGGGCGTAGAAGCCAGCCATCGATTTATAGCGAACGATAAAGTCCTTGAGGATTTTATTCAAGGCATGACCGATATGGATATCTCCGTTTGCATAAGGAGGGCCATCATGCAAGACAAAAGAAGGACGCCCTTGTGTCCGTTCCTGAACCTGTTTGTAAACATCCATCTCTTCCCAAGCTGACTGCATTTGTGGCTCCCGGTTCGGCAGGTTGCCGCGCATTGGGAAATCGGTTTTTGGCAGCGATAAGGTTTTGCTGTAATCCATGGCTTCATTCACTCCTATAAGTAATAAACTGGGTTGCCCCAAGCTTTTGGTGAAAATAAAAGAAAAGCCTTCGCTCATCCCGAAAAGGGACGAGAGAAGGCTCCCGTGGTACCACCCAGATTGAACGATTGTCTAGAATCGTTCCACTTGTCTCATTCGTAACGGGAATGACGCGCTCACTTACTCCCTTGCATTCTTTTACCTGGCAAGATTTCAGCTATTGAACTCCCGGGTGATTTTCTGTGTGGGCAACTCGACGGGCTCTCACCTAATCCCGACTCGCTTGGCAGTGCTTCCTCACATACTCGTCCCGATCATCGTCTATGAATTATTCGTTTTTGTGACAAAGTTGTTTTTCATTATAGTACCATCATCAACAGAACGTCAATGTTTTATTCAACGGCAACAGCAGAATCTGCTTGTTCGATATCGTCCCATGCCCCATTCTCAAGCATTTCCAGCTGCGCTTCCAGCAATGTACGGAAACGCATGCGGTAGACGGAAGCACGTTTTTTCAATTCTTCGATTTCGATCGCGATCTTGCGGGATTTGGCCAATGCTTCATTTACGATACGATCGGCGTTCTTTTCTGCTTCTTTCAAAATCAGCTGCGCTTCTTTACGGGCATTGGATTTGACATCTTCTGCCGTCTCTTGCGCAACCAGAATGGATTTGCTCAAGTTTTCTTCCAGACTCTTATAATGATCCACACGCTCATTGAGGAGAGCGATGCGTTCTTCCATTTCCTTCTTTTCTTTAATAAGGAGTTCAAAATCCTTAATGACCTGATCCAAAAATTCATTTACTTCGTCAATGTTGTATCCGCGAAAGCCCGTACTGAATTCTTTATTGTGTATATCCAATGGCGTTAAAGGCACATGAACCCCCCACTTTTCCCGATAATCATTACTTGTATTTTCGACAGGATCAGCTGTAGTTCCTGCCGTATTTTGCAAATTTTTGTGCTCTGCTACATCTTATGTGACCAGGCCCACGATCATGCGGAGACGTCCACTGCGAGTTTGACCGGGAACTTCCAGGACTTTAAAGCGTCCAAATCCGGCCATCGAAACCATATCGCCTGCCTGCAGCTGATGGGAAGGATCATCGATGACTTTCCAGTTCACTTTTACTTTTCCCCCACGAATGGGGACCAATGCTTTTGCCCGCGACAGATTGTGCACCTCACCGATGATGGCATCCAGTCTGGGCGACGGCACCGTGATCGTTTTTTCGGCAAATCGCGGAGCTGGCGGGGAAAATGCCTCCCAAGGAACTCGGTCGAATTGAACAGACGTCCGATGGATTTGCGTGACCTGCGCGCATACGAAATCGGCTACTTCCTCTTCCACGATTGCATAGCAGCCCTCCGTGTCGGTAAGCATGTCCCCGAATTTTTCCCGCTTCATCCCTGCGCCAAGCATCGCTCCCATCACATCGCGGTGCTCTAGCACGTGGAAGCGCTGGTCTGCCTGGATATGCAGCAAGGCTAATCGAAAATCATCAGGTTCGACACTCATGTAGTCCGGATGGAGGATGACCCTGACACGTTCGGCACCATCGTAGCCGCCGTATGCTGTGACGGAGACATCCTGCACTTGGGAGGCAAGGCTTTGAAAGATATTGACCTGTCGCGGATCCAGAAAATCAGTAAGGCGCATGGCCTGCTTGCGCTCTACCAGCGTCAGCATTTCCAGCGCCCGTTCAACAAAGGGACGTTCTTCTTTTCCAAAATGATCGTAGATACTCATATACTCACTCGCCTAGAGAAGTTTGGACAAGATGGAAAGCAGCCCGCTATAAGCCAGTTGCAACACGATCAAGGCGACAATCGGCGAAATGTCGATGAAGCCAAGAGTCGGGATGAATCGCCGAAACGGAGCCAAATACGGCTCAACCAAACGTTCCAGCAATTGACCAATTCCGGTCTCCCGCATTTGGGGAACCCAGGACATCAGTATGTAAGCAATAATCATGTACCGATAAACCGTAATCAAAAAATCTAGAATCGTCAGCAGGTAACCCATTCCCTCACCCTTTTTTCCGTTGTTGGCTCGCTATTCTTCCATGACACTGGAAATCGTACCTTGGATGTCCACGTGGTCAGGCGTGCAAACGAAAATCGTATCTCCGACTTTCTGAATATCACCATTCAAGGCGTAAACAGTCCCGCTTAAAAAGTCGATGATCCGCTTTGCCTGATCCTTTTCCACCCGGTGCAGGTTCACAACCACTGGCCTGCGGTGACGAAGGTTATCGGCAATGTCCTGTGCATCACTGTAATGACGGGGTTCACAGAGGATCAAACGAATCCCCTCCTTTTCCCGTGCTTGGAAGGGAACCACGTTGCTCGCTCTGCTAGGAACCGGCCTCTTATTCGCCGAATCGTGCTCTTCGTGTTCCTCTTCCACCGTCTCTTCGATGTACTCTTCGTTCTCAAGCCCCAAGAACCCCATCAATTTGTTCATAACTCCCATACTTTCTCCTCCTCTCTTGCGTCGCTGCTTGTGTCAGCTAGACAGGTCACCGATCAAGGCTTAACCAACACCGATCCCAGTCTGATATATGTAGCCCCTTCTTCTATCGCCACTTCAAAATCACTCGACATGCCCATGGACAACTCCTCCACATGTGCATGCGGGAAAGCCCATTCATTGATACGGTCTTTCCACTCATAGAGACCACGGAAAACGGGGCGCGCTTCTTCCTGATTTTCGACAACAGGCGCCATCGTCATTAATCCCACGATCTTTATATGTTTCATATTACTGGTTTCGCGTAAAAAAGCCAATACATCATTGGGACTAAGCCCAAATTTTGTCTCTTCTCCCGATATATTGAGCTGGAGAAAACAAGAAACGACTTGATTCAACGCTTCTCCTCTTTTGTTCAGCTCTTCCGCCAAGGACAATCGGTCCAGAGAATGAATGTACGGAAAACGTCCTACAACTTCTTTCGCCTTGTTGGTCTGCAAATGACCGATAAAATGCCAAATCCCTCGTTCTCCGCATTGCTCGTACTTGGGAATGCCGTCCTGCACGCGATTCTCCCCGATGTGTTCAATCCCAGCATCCAGCAAATCACGGATAGCATCTGCATCCACGTATTTCGTCACCGCAATGATTTTCACATCTTCGCGTTTTCGATTTACCCGGTCACATGCGGCCTGAATTCTTTTTTCTATGGTCTGCATCCGTTCTTTTAACAGTTCCATGTCCATACTCACGACGTTCTCCCTTTCTGGTGGCTGTTTTTCCATCCTATAAACGAAGCCATACGACCGGTAGTACCTGCAGCTCCCGCTTCTTTTCTATGGGAAAAGAACAAATCGGTTCGGCAGCTTGTACACCAGTCCGTGGTGGCAATATTCGCTTTTGAAATGCCTGCCTCGAGCAAAATTTCCGTGTTCAATTTGCGCAGGTCGAGCATGTATCGACCGTTCTCGGATGGGGATACGGAGCCTTCCCAATGCTTCGCACTCTCTCGCACTCGCTCCATGATTCGCTCATCTACCTCGTAGCAGCAGCCGCCAATGGAAGGTCCGATTGCGACGAGCAGCTTATCCCTGTTTGCGTGGTACTCCGTTTCAAACGCCTTGACCATTTCCTCGGCAATACGCCCGACCGTCCCTTTCCATCCTGCATGAGCGAGTCCGATCGCCCCGGAAGCAGGATCCAAAAAGAATAACGGAACGCAATCAGCGTAGAAGGACGCAAGCAGGACCTCCGCTTTTTCGGTGTACATTCCGTCTGTCCCCTGGATGACATTCTCCAGACTCTCCCTGCCGGCACCACTCGCCACCACGCGGCACACCTGATTCCCGTGCACCTGATCGGCGCATGTCCATGCTTCAAAAGGGAGCTGCAAATGCTCTGCCAGCGCCTTGCGATTGGTCACGACGTGCGCTGCATCGTCACCGACGTGCAACCCCATATTGAAAGACCCGTACGGTATTTCACTTACCCCGCCCGTGCGAATCGTAAACCCTGCGACTAAACCGGGAAATCTTTCTTCCCACTCCTGTAGATGCAAAAATGGCTTCTCCTCGGCCATGACAAACGGCTCTTTCATGTTGTCACCTTCCTCTTATGGCTTATCATACCATAGCGGAAATGATTAGAAAACTTGGCTACGCCAAGCATTGGTGGAGCCTTAGGGAAAACTTGACTCCGCCAAGGCGTGGCGGAGTCAATGAATTCCTATCGTTGAACCGCCTGCCTCTCCCTACTCTCTGTAATTCTCCGTGCCGGAGCCCCTTGCATCTACCCGGAGCGCTTCTTCCACCCGCACCAGCACGACATCTTTCCCGATTTTTACAATGTTGCGCCATGGAATCACAAAATCGTTCCCAGATGAGAAAAAGCCCAGAAACTTTCCCGGTCCCGGTACGACAATGGCCTCTACACGTCCGTGGCGCAGATCAATTTCCAGGTCGGAAATTTGACCGAGCCGCTTCCCATCCAAAATGTTCACCACTTCTTTGGTCTGGAAGTCAGAGATTTTTACCATTCTCCCTCACCTACTTTTCTCCGTTACTTGTAGTATATGAGTGGAGAATGGAATATTTCCCCTCTCCGCCAAAAACCTCTTGGGACTCCATCGTAACTGAGCCGATCCTTCAACTATGCCTGCAAAGAGGCAAATACATAAAAAAACCCGAACGGACGGGGCCGTCGGGACGAGTATGTCATCAATATGGCATTACGATTGCACGTGTTTTTGCATATGGGCGATTGCCGCTTTTTCTAGGCGTGAGACCTGAGCTTGTGAAATGCCGATCTCTTCAGCGACCTCCATCTGGGTCTTCCCTTCGTAGAAGCGCATCGACAAGATCATTTTTTCCCTGTCGCCCAGACGCTGCATGCCTTCACGCAAAGCGATCTCTTCTACCCATGTCACGTCCTTGTTCTTTTCGTCGCTGATTTGATCCATGACGTAGATCGGGTCTCCGCCGTCCTGATAGATCGGCTCGAACAAGGAAACAGGATCCTGAATCGCATCGAGAGCGAACACGACATCTTCCTTTGCCACGTTTAGTTCTTGAGAGATTTCTGTAATGGTGGGTTCGCGTGAATGCTTGTTAGTCAGATTGTCACGCACCTGCAAGGCCTTGTAAGCAATATCCCGCAAGGATCTGGATACGCGAATGGGATTGTTGTCACGCAGATAGCGTCGAATCTCACCAATGATCATCGGCACCGCATAGGTGGAAAACTTCACATTTTGACCGAGATCAAAGTTGTCGATCGCTTTCATCAATCCGATGCAGCCCACTTGAAACAGATCGTCTACGAACTCTCCACGATTGTTGAAGCGCTGAATGACGCTCAGGACCAATCGCAGGTTTCCGTTGACCAGTTTTTCGCGGGCTGCCAGTTCGCCGCTCTGCAAACGCTCAAACAGCTCTCTCATTTCTTTGTTGGTCAGCACAGGAAGCTTGGAGGTATCTACCCCGCATATCTCTACCTTATTGCGCGTCACGTCTTTCCCTCCTCGAAGCAAGAAAAAAGTCCCTAACCCGGTTGTCTTGAAAGGCCGCGTACTGACGCGTAGCCGATTCAAAAGTGGCAAAACCCACCATCTGTTTCGGTTTAGGAACAGTATCCCCCTCGGATGGGAAAATATGCGTTAGACCATTTTGTTGAATTCTTTTCGCAACCGTTTTATAATTCGCTTTTCCAATCGGGAAATGTACGACTGGGAGATGCCCAAAAGGTCAGCGACATCCTTTTGCGTCTTCTCTTCTTCTCCTGCGAGGCCAAAGCGCAGCTCCATGATGATCCGCTCCCGTTCGGACAATTTATCCAGCGCTTTTTTCAGCAGCTTGCGGTCCACCTGGTCCTCGATATTTTTATAGATCGTGTCGTTCTCTGTTCCCAATACATCGGACAGCAGAAGCTCATTGCCATCCCAATCGATATTCAACGGTTCATCAAACGACACTTCTGAACGAATTTTATTATTGCGGCGCAAGTACATCAGAATCTCGTTTTCAATACAACGGGAAGCGTACGTAGCCAGCTTGATGTTTTTGTCCGGATCAAAAGTGTTGACAGCCTTGATCAAACCGATCGTGCCGATACTGACCAGATCCTCGATATTAATCCCCGTGTTCTCGAACTTGCGAGCGATGTAGACGACCAATCGCAAATTGCGTTCGATCAGCATCCCGCGTACCGCCGGGTCACCAGAAGGAAGCCGCCCTAACAGGACCTCCTCTTCTTCCCTGGTGAGAGGCGGAGGCAAGGCTTCACTCCCGCCAATGTAATAGACTTCTTCAGCGCGTGCACCAATCCATAGCAGGAAACGATACCAGGTCAATTGGAGTTGTAGGCGAAGTTTTACGTACATGATTAGCCCTCCTGTTCGAGAATTAAGGTCGATTCTTGAGAATAGGTCTCCATCATTGCTGGATGCACGATGGCCTGATATTGCCCGTCTGCGGCCAACGGAATAGGGTTGAGGCCGATCAGCACCTTTTGGGTCTCATATCGGGTACTGCCTTGCTGGACGATGACGTGGTCGGGTTTGATGGCAAGTAAAAAATCCATGCCCCGCGAAACACTTCGATACGGAATCAGCCTGACTCGGGACTGCCACTCGATGGGGAGGTCTCCCCAGGATCCGTCCAGCTTCTCCCACACTCCACCGTTGTCATCGGTTTGTCGGAGAAGCGGCGGCGGCAGCAGATGTGCCAGCATGCGACTTTCCATGATCATGACTGGGATGCGCGTGATCGGTTCATGCAGCTGATTCCCTGTGTCCACAAGCCCTCGACAGATGACCTTCTCTCCTTGCAACGACACGACGACATCGACGAGAAAGGCTTCCATCTTACGGGGCTCCTGAATAGCTCGGTAGCTTTTTTTCCCCAGAAAGTAGATCATGGCGAAACCTGCGATGAGAATGAGCAGTGTCGGCTTGAATCCGACTCCGAATCCGTCGTTGTGCGTCACGACCAGTCCATGGACAATTTCATTTCGAGGAGCAAGGAAGTACTGGAGGCCAAAGACACCTCCGCCAAAGACAAATGCGACAAAGTAAAAAATGATCAGGTTCTGGGTGAAGCCGAGCAGTCTTCTGTTGCCAAAAGCGATCCAGAGCATGAGAATGGAAAAAAGCAGTTTGATCGACCACTGATACATCGAAGAAAACGCCGGGAAAAAGAAGAAAGCCAAATACGTACAACCAAACAAAGAAGCGACCAGCATTCTCCACCAAACCACGCGTTCTTTTCGAAAATAAGCGGTAAACCAGAGCAACATGGTATCAATAGCCATGTTCAGGAGTAGAATGATATCAAGATACACAACCATCTGCTTTTCACCTCCCCGCTCCCTCCCTCATCGCCAGCCAAATGAAAACTAGCTAACTGAAGATGCGCGGGGGACGCCGTGCTCATAATCGCCTTTTCCAAAAGACGTGCACTTCCTAGTAAATGCAGTATATATCAATGTGTATGTAAAATCTGTCAATTCTTGACGGTGTATTTTTGGATTTTTTGTAGAAGATTTATTTCACTATCATTCTCTCTTTTTTCAATCTGAACAAACAAATGAAGGCCCCTCCTTCCTTGGAAGCCATTCCTAGTGCATAACGAAAAAAAGACCTCATTCCCTAATAGGGACAAGGTCTTTTGTCTGTCGTGGCAGCCTATTTTTTGTTGCGGCGACGATTACGCAGGAACGCTGGAATATCCAGATTGTCCAGATTGCTCATAGAGAAGAAAGACTTGTCATCTTCCTCTTCTTTGGCACGGCTAGTCTGCGTATTGGAGACAGGCGTCGGTCTGTTGCTGGACGGATTGACTTGCTGCTGCGGACGGCGCGGTGCTTCCGTTCTATGCACTTGATCAAAACCAGTAGCAATCACAGTCACGACCAATTCGTTTTTCAAATCCTCGTTGATGACGGCACCGAAAATCATGTTTACATCTGGGTCTGCTGCAGAAGAGACAATGTCTGCGGCTTCGTTCACTTCATACAGACTCAGGTTTGTACCGCCGGTAATGTTCATAATAACTCCGCGCGCCCCATCAATCGAGGTTTCCAAAAGTGGGCTGGAGATGGCACGACGAGCAGCTTCTGCTGCACGGTTTTCTCCACTGCCTATGCCGATCCCCATCAAAGCGGAGCCGCGTTCGGTCATAATGGTTTTTACGTCAGCAAAATCGAGGTTGATCAGACCAGGTGTAGCAATTAGGTCTGAGATCCCTTGAACACCTTGACGCAAGATATTATCCGCCTCACGGAACGCTTCGAGCATTGGCGTGTTTTTATCGACGATTTCCAGCAAACGATCATTTGGAATCACGATCAGCGTGTCGACTTTTTCTTTCAGCGCAGCAATCCCGGCTTCACCGTGCTGGGACCGCTTGCGACCTTCAAACGAGAAGGGACGGGTAACGACGCCTACTGTCAGTGCGCCCAATTCTTTAGCGATTTCCGCCACTACCGGTGCAGCACCGGTACCCGTACCTCCGCCCATACCAGCTGTAACGAATACCATGTCTGCTCCGCGCAGCGCATTTTCAATCAGATCGCGGCTCTCTTCCGCAGCCTTTTTCCCTATTTCAGGGTTGGCGCCCGCTCCGAGGCCACGAGTCAATTTTTCACCGATTTGCAGCTTGATGTCCGCACTGGACAATTGGAGTGCTTGCGCATCTGTGTTCAAGGTGATAAATTCTACCCCTTGCACACCGCCAGCGATCATTCGGTTCACAGCGTTGCTTCCGCCGCCCCCGCATCCAATTACCTTAATTCGCGCAAAGGATTCCAAATCCATATCAAATTCCAGCATAGTGCTAGTCCTCCCCAATTCAACATAAGAAAGCTCCGTGTCTGCTTGCAGCCTTTGGCAAAAACAAAGCAACATTTCGTTGATTCTTTCCACCTTTTGCAGAAAACGAAACATTCCATTTTTCGCCATCGTCATAATTACAGCAGCAGCCGACATGTAGAAAACCTCGTACGAGGCATGCTCACAGATGAGCGACCGTGTTTAACGGAAAGTTTTACCGATAAACCCAGTCCAAGATGCAAAGGCACTTTGACCAGCACTTTGGAGTTTTTAAACGATCGCTTAAAAATACCTACACGTTTTAAATAAACTCACTGAACCAGTTTTTCACCTTTTCCATCAAACCATTGCCGTCTTTCGGCTTGGCCACGGTTTGTTTCTGGGTGCCTTTGAATGAGGGGGTCACGCGAACGCTACGGCGCTCCATCAACTGCAAGGCATATTGAATCAAACCTACCCCGGTGGTGTAGGCAGGATCCCTGACTCCAATATAATCCGGAATGGCGATACGGACAGGTGCATCCAGTTCTTCTTTTGCCAGCTCTAACATGCCAGGCATCGCAACCGTACCGCCTGTCAAAACATAGCCTCCCGCGATTTCGTCACGGAAACCCATTTTGTAGACAGCATCTTCTACGAGTTGGAATATTTCCGCAGCACGCGGCTCAATGATACTGGCCAAATCCACTTGCGTAAACTGCTTTTCGACATCGCTGCCGATACGGTTGACTTTGAATTTCACGTCTTCAGACGCTTCGTCGATCAAAGCACAACCATTTTTCGTCTTTACTCGATCTGCTACATCCGTATGGGTGCGCAAGCCCAGCGAAATGTCGCTGGTAATGTGGTCGCCACCGATGCCGATTACGGTGGTAGCTGCCAGTTTTCCCTGTTCAAAAACACCGATCGTGGTAGAACCCGCACCGATGTCGACTAAAACGACACCCATGTTTTTGTCATCCTTGGAAAGAGCTACGGTACTGGCCGCAAGCGGTTGAAGGAAAATTCCAGCAACGCGCAGATTCGTCCTCTGGGCGCAACGAACAATGTTATGTACAACCGTTTTCAAACCGGTCACAATGGTTCCTTCCATTTCCAGTCGGACACCGATCATTCCGCGTGGGTCTTTTATACTACCTTGCCCATCAACAATATACTCCTTTGGAACGACCTCGATAATTTCTCTGTCCGGCGGGATGGCAACAACCTTTGCTGCTTGAATAACGCGTTGGATGTCTTCTTCTCGTATCTCACGGTCTTCGCTGGATACAGCGACAACCCCTTGTGTTTCATGCAGCTCAATATGATTCCCAGTGATACCGACATACACTTCTTCGATCGAAACGCCAACCATGCGCTCTGCATGGTCAACTGCTTCCCGGATGGCATGCACGGTTTGGTCGATGTCGACAATCACGCCCTTTTTAATGCCCTCTGAGTGCGATTGGCCGACGCCGATGATGTTGATGGAACCGTTGTTGATTTCGCCGATCATTACGCGTACCTTGGATGTTCCAATATCTAGGCTGACGATGAGTTCGTTGCTTACCAAACCTGTGACACCTCCCCTGCTACGACTTTTATTTTGCTAAAGTGAGAACACCTGCATAATTTATTCCACACAGGACAACCATTCCCTTTTTTTCATCTTTATTTTTTGTAAAAATATGACCATCTTCCCATTTTTTATTCTAATCCTGCTGGTTAATCCAACGGGATAGAACAATCCTCCTAATTACTGCCAGATTATTGAACAAGCGCACACCGAACGCGACGATCGCTGCCAAGTAGAGATCGATCCCCAAAAATCCGCCAATAAAAGCAAGACCGGCCGCAAAGAGCGTATTGAAAAAGAATCCGGAAAGGAAAATCCGAACATTGAACGTACGCTCCAGGAACGAACGAATCCCACCAAAGATTGTATCCAAACCGGCCAACAAGGCAATGGAAAGGTAGCTGCTATATTCCTGAGGCACACGCCAATCCAGCAAAAAGCCGACAGCGAGACCGACAATCAGTCCGAAAAGCGGGAGCCACATGTTACGAATCTCCTTTTTCTTTTACAGGTTTCATATATTGGATGGTACGTGGTTCGTTATTGGCAGAGATCATAAGCTTGTCCCTTTTTTCCGCGACCACCTTTTTATTTGCGAGCTGGAAGTTCTCTTCGACGCCTTCGAGCTTCAGTGCTGACAGCAAAACTTCCGGGTCTCCCAGGGCTTTCAGCTCGTAAGGAGGCTGAATGGTTCGGGTATCGATCTGAATGACTTCCCCCACATTGCGGATGGCGGTTGTGGAAATCAGCCTATGACCATTGATCGATACAGCCTGGGCACCATTCGCAAACAAGATGTTGACGAGCCACCGCAAATCTTCATCGTCGATCGTATATTCACTGACGACAGGCGCGGTCATATTTTCGTCCAGAATGTGCGCGTCGGGAATTTGCGCATCGACCACTTCGAGTACGACGCCCTGACCCTCCATCGCGACCATTCCTGCCATCCTGCGATTGCGTGCCAGCTCCTCTTTCATGACGGAGATGCTCTCATCTTCGCTCAGCGAGGTTTCGTACTGGTAGTACAGCTGATTGTACTTGGAAATATCCGCGAGCAGGTTTTTATGCTTCTCCAGCTCCTTCTGCAAGGTCGTACGGAGCTCTGCGATACTTCGAGACTCCTTGTGCACGGGGTGCAGGCTGCTTCTGAGCTGTACGGTCAACATCACACCTATGATAGCACTAATAATGGCAAGAATAAATGTGATTTTACGGCTTTTTTGTAACATGGGTAAACGCATCCTTCAACTAGGAGTGTTTGGTTTTGGAGTCGCCGACAAATGCAGGCAACTGAACGTGGTCCTTTTTGGCTACATCAATCTGAACAAAGTCTTGTAAGGAGTGCAAAACGCCTCCCGGGAGATTCAACGCGCTCTCCATCGTGCCGGGATCCCCGATGGCTGTCACGACAAACGGCGCCGCAGATTTGATTCCATTTACAATAATCGTCGGTCCCACGCAGCGAATGGAAGAGTTGCTGACCAGTCTCTGCCCATTGATGCTGATGGCTTCTGCACCGGCCGCCCGCAGCTCGTTTACCACCAGACGGACATCTTGCTCGTGGACGATGTAATTGGCGATGTCCGCGTTGCTCGCAGCATTCTGGCTGTCCTGCATCGTAATCACGATCCCTGGACCTTCTACCGCCACTACTCCGGCCAGCATACGCGCCGCTTCAAGCTGACCGAGTGTATCCGCGGCTTCCGATTTACGCTCAGCCATCGCCTCTTCTACTTTACCCACCTGACGCTGCAGATCAATCAGTTGATTTTCCAGATGTCTGTTTTGCTCTTTTTCTGACAGAATCCGGTCGTTGAGTTGGGTTTCCTGCTGAAACAACTGGTCGTTGTACCGCTCCTTGCGCGTCAATTTTGTGGTCTCAATCGATGTCGCGACCAGAAATCCGGTGCAGAACGTCACGACAGTTAAATACAGATGAAATTTGCGACGTCGACTCATGGTCTGCTTTCCCCTTTATTGATTACTGCGGCTTTTGGGATTGATCCTCTGTCTGCTGGAGTGGAACAGCTTCACCCCCAGCCCCGTATGGTACAAACCAAGGCTGCTCAAACAGAGACAGGACCCCTTTTGACCCTTTTGGCAGTTCCTTCACGATCTCCGGATACCAGTTCAGCATCTTGTCCAGCTTGTAGACAACGCTGCGAACTTCATTGCCGTCACGCATGAACAAGGTGACTCGCTGCTTATCGTAGACAGTCGGTGTCAGTGTGATATCCGATATTTCTCCCAATACGGATGGTGAGAGCTTGGACAGCGACTTGGCCAGGTTTGGCAGCAGCTCTGGCGATGCCCACGAGCTGATCAAGGGCCTGTCCACCACACGATTAGCAAAATTGATCTCCTTGAGCACAAAGCCATTCTCCAGAAGCGGGTAGCGGCTCCCGTCCTGACCGTTCCAGAATGCCACCCTTTTTTGTTCCTTGACGTGCAATTGGATGACACCCGGGAAGGATCGGCTGACCGTTACCTCCTTGATGCCCTCCAGTGGAAGCAGGCTTTTTTGAACACTGCCCTCCCAAACATTCAGAAACTGCATATCCTTCTTCAAGCCAGATTGCGCAATAATCTGTTCCGCCGGATAGATGTCGTTGCCAAACACCTGTATTTCCTGCACTTTGCTGTAAGGAGAGCGTATAAAGACAATGATGAGTACGATTAAAAAAAACAGCACGAGCAGAAAGACCAATTTGCGGTTCCCCCTGCGGCGGGGGCGCTGCTGCTTGACTTGCGGAATGCGTTCCTCGTATGCCGCCATGACCCTATCCTTCCTCATCCATGCTAGGCTGTCGCCCGCGGATAATTTCTGATCACTTGAAATAATTGGATTGGATTGGAATATATGTAATGATACAAAACAGGGAAAGCGGCATAGCACTATGCCGCTTAGCTTTCCCAACGATTACACCGACACCCGCGATATGCCGGCGCCCAGCTGACTCAGTTGCTGCTCGAGACGCTCATATCCCCTGTCGATATGATGGATCTGACCCACAGTCGTCGTCCCTTCTGCAGCAAGACCTGCAAGAACCAGTGCTGCTCCAGCCCGAAGATCTGTCGCCTCCACATTCGTCGCTGTCAGCTTGTTGACGCCGCGAATGATCGCCGATCCCAAATCCACATATATGGAGGCGCCCATTCGCGCCAATTCATTCACATGTTTGAATCTTCCTTCAAAAATCGTTTCCTTGATCACGCTTGTTCCCCTGGCCTGTGACAAAAACACCATAAGCTGCGCCTGTAAATCAGTCGGAAATCCCGGAAACGGCGAAGTGATGATCCGGTCGTAGGCGCGTGGACGCGCTGTGCTTTTGATCTCCATTATATCATGGCGGGTCTTGATTTCAACACCGCAGCTACGAGCCACTTCAATCAATGCAGTGAGATGCTCCGGCAAGGTATTGGTCAATTCCACATGCCCTTGCGCAACCCCCACTGCCAATAGAAAGGTTCCAGTGACAATTCGATCCGGAATGATTCGATAACTGACTGAACGCAATTTGGGAACACCCGTGATTTCGATCGTATCGGTACCCGCTCCACGGATCCGTGCGCCCATCGCATTCAGGAAGTTTTGCAAATCAATGATTTCCGGTTCTCTCGCTGCATTGCAGATACGGGTCGTTCCTTTTGCCAAAACCGCTGCCATCATAATGTTTTCCGTCGCACCCACACTGGGGAAGGATAGAAAGATATTGGTTCCGCGCAATTGCTTCGCTCGAAAAGTAATGTACCCCTCAGATTCTTCCATTTTCGCTCCGAGCGCTGTCAATCCGGATAAATGCAAATCAATTCTGCGCTCCCCGATGTCACAGCCGCCCGGTCTGGATATCGTGACTTCCCCCAACCTCGCCAGGAGAGGGCCAGCCAGAAAAATGGAAGATCGCATCTGACTCATCAAATGATCCGGTACCAGCGGAACGGAGACAGACGCTGTGTCCAGATCGACGCAACCGTCCTCGTATTTCGTTTTCGCCCCAAGAGAGTCCAAGATTTCTAACATCACCTTGATATCTTTCAGATGGGGGACATCATAGATATAGAATTGCCCTTCCGCGAGAACAGCAGCAGCAAGGATGGGAAGAGCAGCGTTCTTAGCTCCTTGGATCCGAAGCGAACCGGACAGAGGTCTTCCGCCTTCGATCGCAAAAGTCTCCAAACTTTCACCTCCGTGTTACCCCTCGCCCACCACCAGGACTTCCGGATGCATGTCAATCCCGAACTGACTTTGGATCGTGCTCCGTACGTAATTGATCAAGGTGAGGACGTCGGTAGCCGTGGCTCCTCCGCAATTGACAATGAAATTCGAGTGTTTTTCCGAAACTTGAGCTCCACCGATTTTGTAGCCCTTCAGCCCAGCCGCTTCGATCAGGCGGCCCGCATGATCTCCCGGAGGATTGCGAAACACGCTACCGGCGCACGGCATTTGCAAAGGCTGCGTCAAACGTCGGCGTTCCTTGTTCGAAGCGAGCGTAGCAGCAATCTCCTTGCGATCGCCCCTGCGCAATTGGAAGCGCGCCTCGAGCACGATCCCCTTCCTCTTTTGCAAGAGAGAAGTCCGATAACTGAAGCTCAATTCCTCGTTGGTCAACACTCTCCTTTCTCCGTCTTCAAAGAGGATCTCGGCATCAATGAGAATACGTGAAAGATCAGATCCGTGCGCACCTGCATTCATGTAGACGGCACCGCCTACCGTACCAGGAATTCCTCCCGCGAACTCCATTCCTGTCAATCCCATCTTTCCCGTTTCCATCGCCAGGCGGATCATGGAATATCCGGCACCCACACACACCTCTTCGCCCCTGAACTCGCAGTGACTCAAACCCTCAGCCACCTTGAGCACGGCCCCGCGTATCCCTCCGTCCCTCACCAGAAGGTTGGAACCGCGCCCGATTACACTCCAAGGAATTTCATGACGATGGATCATTTGCAAAGCTGCCTGCAAGGAGTCTTTATCCTTGGGCTGGATTAACAAGTCAGCAGGACCCCCGATCCGCCAAGTCGTATGATTGGCGAGAGGTTCATCGGTCCACACTTTGTCGATACCCGCTTGCAACAGCTCATCTGCGATTTGTTTCATCTGTGAACCTCCTGATACACATGCTTGCTAGGTCGGACCTAGTTCTTATCACGTGTTTGCTCCATACTATGCGCCCGCCCAGAGCGGCGTGACAATCGCCCATCTGTTCATTTTTTTCGAGCGATTGAACGCAGTTGTTCGACGATATCTGTTGCTGCTTTCGGCATCCCGAGTGACAAGGAGCTTTTTCGCATCTCTTCCCAGCGCTTTTGGTTATTCAAGAGCTCTGTCAACGCCTGGAGCAGAGATTGCCCATTCAGGTCACGCTCGACGATCACTTGCGCAGCCCCTGCACGTTCAAGTCCGCGCGCGTTCTTTTCCTGGTGGTTGTTGGTCACGTACGGGGACGGAATCAGAATCGAAGGTACCCCGAGCGCCGTTACCTCTGCCAGTGTCGACGCGCCTGCGCGGCTTACCAGCACATGCGTCGCTGCCAAAACATCCGGCATATTGTGGACGAAAGAAAGAACGGAAAGGTTGCCGGGAAGGCTTTCCATTTCCTTCAAGGAAGTCGAGATTTTTTCGTAATGAACGTCCCCCGTCACATACACGAAATGCGTATCGGGAAAAGCAGACATGTGCTCGACCATGGCCAATACGGCCTCATTGATGGCACGAGCCCCCCGACTGCCGCCGAAGATCAGCACGATTTTTTTGCTGGCATCCACACCTAAAAAGCGGCGTCCAGCCTCTGCGTTCCCATGCATGACCTCTGTCGCGCGAGGATTTCCCGTCAGCACGGTTTTCCCAGCAGGAAAGAAGGCGAGTGACTCGGAGAACGACACGGCAACCTTGCTTGCTGATCGAGACAAAAATTTGTTCGTCAATCCGGGAACCACGTTTTGCTCGTGAACGAGTGTAGGAATCCCCAGCTTGGCTGCAGCATAAACGACCGGCCCGCAGACGTAGCCGCCCGTACCGATGACGACATCCGGCTGGAACTCGCGAAGCATGCGCTTGGCGTCTGAAACCGCGCGGATAAACTTCCATACGGTTTTCACATTATCGAGACTGAGCTTTCTTTTCAGCCCACTGATTTCGACAGATTGAAAAGGAATATCAGCCCTCGGAACCAACTGGGCTTCCAACCCTTGCTTACTACCGATATACAAAAAGGCAGCCTGCGGATTTTGGCGAGAAACCTCCCTCGCCACCGCAAGCGCCGGATAAATATGTCCACCTGTGCCACCGCCTGTTAGGACGACGCGCATATCTACTCACATCCTTATCTAGAAAAACGGGAAATGTTCAACAGGACTCCCACGCCTGTCAGCATCAACGTAAGAGAGGAACCCCCGTAGCTTAAAAATGGTAGTGTAATTCCGGTAACGGGAAACATCCCTGTCACAACGCCGATGTTGATGATTACCTGGATGGCGATCATTCCGATGATCCCCAGTGCCAGCAAGCTGCCGAACAAATCTGGTGCCGTAATGGCTGTTCTCATTCCTCTCCACAAGAGCAAGAGGAACAGCAGCAGAATCAGTGTCCCGCCAATAAAGCCCAATTCTTCTGCCACGATGGAGAAGATGAAATCGTTGTAAGGCTCAGGGAGGTACAAGTGCTTTTGTCTGCTTTGTCCCAGCCCCAGTCCGAGCAGACCACCAGGTCCAATCGCGTAGAGGGACTGGATGATTTGATAGCCTGTATTCAATGGGTCGGACCAAGGATCCAGGAAGGAAGTGATCCGCTTGATCCGGTAAGGGGCTGAAAGGATCAACCCGATGAATCCAGCTACGCCAACCATCCCAAGTGCTGCAAAATGACTGATTCTTGCACCAGCTGCAAAAATCATGACGATCGCAGTGCCGGTCAAAACCGTACCTGTCCCCAAGTCAGGCTGCAGCATGATCAATCCGAAGCAAGCCATCGGGATAGCCAGCGCTGGAACGAGACCTTTTCGGAACAAGACAATCTGCTTTTGGTTGTCCGAGAGCCAGCGGGCCAAAAATGCGACGACACCCAGCTTGGCAAACTCTCCGGGCTGAATACCGAACGCGCCAAATCCAAGCCAGCTCTTGGAACCGTTGACCTCAATCCCTATGATCAATACGAGAATGAGCAAGCCGATGCTTGCATAGAATCCCGGCTTGGCCCATTGCTTCCAGACCCAGTAATCGATATTCATCGTGACATACATGGCTGTGATACCGAGCAGCGCAAAAATCAGCTGCCGTTTGGCAAAGAAGTAAGGGTCGTTGAATGGCGCTTTTTGCGCGACTATCGCACTCGCACTATACACCATCACGATGCCAATTCCTAATAAAAAAAGTGTTGCAAAAATAATTACGAAGTCGGGAGCTGAGCGAACCTTGCTCATAGTGCCAGGTCATCCTTTCTCACGCGTCCCGCTCTTCGCTTTCCGTTCTACCTGTTGTGCGGGGACGATATGCTAGGCTTGTTTACAGTCTATGCACGCCGTCCTTAAACATGCTCCCCCGCACTTCAAACGAAGGAAACATGTCCCAGCTCGCACACGCCGGGCTGAGCAAAACCACATCTCCCGCGTCAGCAAACTGCGAAGCAGCAAGAACGGCTGCCTCCACAGTATCGACACGGATTCCCTCGTTAATCCCTGCTTCTTTCGCTCGCTCGAGCAAAATTGGCGCCGTCTCCCCTAGAGCAACTACCGCTTTCACGCGGCCGCGGATGACAGGAACCAGCTCCTGAAAATCGATTCCCCGATCCAGCCCTCCGCAGATCCAGACAATCGGCTCCTTGCACGCCTGCAGCGCTCTGGATGCCGCTTCCGGATTCGTCGCCTTGGAATCGTTAAAGTACTTTACCCCGTTTTTGACAGCGACAAACTCCATCCGATGCTCCACGCCAGGGAACGTGGAAAGAACCTGCGCGATGGATTGCTTGTCCGCACCCGCCAGCATCGTCACGATGACTGCCGCCAGGGCATTGTCCACATGAGGTACGGTTATGTCATCGGCTGCGATGATTTCTTCCCGATTCCCTTCACCATCCACGAAGACGATCATGCCTTGATCCACAAACGCTCCGCGCGGCACCTCCGACGTCTTGCTAAAGTAGTACGTGCGTGCACTGGGATTGCATTTCTCCCGCACTTCCAGTTGATCATAAGGCAAAATCGCTGCATCCTCTGCTGTTTGATTGGCAAACAGCTTACCTTTAGCCGCGAGGTATTCATCCATCGTGTGGTGGTAATCCAGATGGGCAGGGTACAGGTTCAGCAGGACGCCGATGCGCGGTCGAAACTCCCGGGTCCCCATCAATTGAAAGCTGCTCAGCTCCGCAACCAGCCATTGATCGGGCTCGGCCACTTCGGCCAATCCGCACAGGACGGTGCCGATGTTCCCCCCTACCATTGCGTCAATCCCAGCTTCTTTCAGGATCAGTCCAACCAGCGTCGTGGTGGTCGTCTTCCCGTTGGAACCGGTAATCCCAATGATCGGAGCCTTGGCGATTTGATAGGCCAGCTCGACCTCGGTTACGACCGGAATGCCAAGCTCCACTGCTTTGGCTACCGGAGGAGCCTCGTAGGGAATGCCCGGATTTTTGACGACCAGAGATACCCCGGAATGAATCAGATCATCGGGGTGGTATCCACAAATGACAGGAATTCCGAGCGCCTCCAGCTCCTCTGCACCCGAAGCCTCTTCCCTTGGCTTTTTATCATTCACGACGACATTCGCACCAAAGCGGTGGAGCAGTTTTGCCACTGCCACACCGCTTTTCGCCATTCCTATTACTACCACATGTTTATGCTGATAGCGATTCATCTGATTGTCACCACCTCGAGGTATACACCCAGTCCGGCAAAGAACATGCCTACGAGCCAGAACGTCACGACTACTCGCCACTCTGACCAGCCTGTCAGTTCAAAGTGGTGGTGAAGCGGACTCATCCGGAAAATGCGTTTGCCTCTGGTTTTAAAGGAAACGACTTGCATGATGACGGAGAGCGTCTCGACGACGAAGACTCCGCCGATGATCGCGAGCAACAGCTCTGTTTTTGTCATGATGGCGATCCCCGCCAAGGCACCGCCCAATCCCAGCGATCCCGTATCCCCCATGAATACGCGCGCAGGGTGAGCATTGAAAACGAGGAAGCCGAGAACAGCGCCGACGACAGCTGCGCTGAAGATGGCGGTGTCATAGTCCTGACCGAACCAAGCGATGATGGCATACGCACCAAACGCGATGGCTCCCGTGCCTGCCAAGAGGCCGTCCAGCCCGTCTGTCAGGTTGACGGCATTCGTCGTTCCCACCAGCAGGAACAAGAGGAACGGGAAGTAGAAGTAGCCAAGCTCCAGCTTCCAAGGAGTTCCTGGCAAATGCAAGGAAGTATCATGCCCCATAAGAATCAGCAGGATGTACGCCCCTACCGCCAGGAGAATTTGCCCTGCAAACTTTTGCCTTGCAGTCAGTCCCAAATTTCGCTTCTTTTTGATTTTGATAAAGTCATCCAGGAAACCAATCAGTCCGTATCCAAGCGTCACCAGTAAGAGGAAGTAAATTTCCATGTTAGCATTGGCAAACTTTAACACGGTAAAAATGAGTGCCAAAAGAATGATGGTTCCGCCCATGGTAGGGGTACCCGCCTTCTTTTGATGGGAATTCGGCCCTTCTTCCCGAATCGCCTGCCCAAATTTGAGGCGGCGAAGTACCGGGATAAAGAGCGGACCAATGAGTACGGCAATGAGAAACGCGGCGACGATCGTGACGATGAGTACGTTGTCAGCGAACATGCCCGAACCTCCTTTCTCCGATGCTACTTAATCGCATCTGTCTCTATTCTTGGTTGTACGTGGCGATCGCTTCCCGCGCAACTTCACGGTCGTCAAACGGCAGTACTTGATCTTTGATGATTTGATACGTTTCGTGTCCTTTTCCTGCGATCAGTATGACATCGCCTGGTTTTGCCTCTGAAACCGCGTAGTTGATGGCTTCACGCCTGTCAGCTATGGCGATATAGCGATCTTTTGACACTGCTGCGAGGCCGGCAAGCATGTCATCCAGGATGGCTTGCGGCTCCTCGGAGCGTGGGTTATCTGACGTTAAGACGGTCCGATCTGCATATCTCGTTGCAATCTGAGCCATAATCGGGCGCTTGGTCCGATCCCGGTCCCCGCCGCAGCCCACGATGCAAAAAGTACGCTGCTTCGCAAATTCCTTTACCGTCATGAGCGCATTTTCCAGACTGTCTGGTGTATGCGAATAATCGACGAGAACGGCAAACGGCTGTCCCGCATCTACAGCTTCGAAGCGTCCGTTTACCCCTGCGACTTCCTCCAGGCTGTTTTTAATTTCTTCCAGCGAAATACCTTCCGCCAGCGCTACCGCTGTCGCAGCCAGCGCATTGTACACGTTGAACTTGCCCATCAGCTTGAGGTTCATCCGGACATTGCCCGCAAAGGTCTCCACGGTAAAAGAGGTCCCTCTGCTGGTGATTTCGATGTCCGTCGCATGAACGTCTGCCGCACGATCGATTCCGTAAGTCAGGATTCGAGCGGGGGTCACCGTCGCGTACAGCTCGGAAGCTTCGTCATCTGCATTCAAAACTGCCGTTTTCAGCCGATCCGGTTCATAGCTATTGCCCAATTGGGAAAACAGCAGGGATTTGGCATAGCGGTAGTTTTCCATCGTCTTGTGATAGTCCAGATGATCTTGCGTCAAATTGGTGAAGACTGCGGTATGTACATTGCAGCCACGTACGCGCCCCATTTCCAGCGCGTGGGAAGAAACCTCGATGATCGCGTATTCCGTATTTACATCACGCATCCGGCGAAAGCTCTTCTGCAGATCCAGCGCATCGGGCGTCGTGTTTTTGACGTCTTCTGTGACATCGCCGATCCGCATGTGAATCGTGCCGATCAGTCCGGTCTGCTTGCTTTGGTCGCGCAAAATCTTGTCGATCAAGTGCGTGGTGGTTGTCTTGCCGTTCGTCCCCGTCACACCGATCAGCTTCAGTTCACGCGTGGGAGAGCCGTAAAAACGGTCAGCCAGCATGGCCATTGCCCTCCGGGTATCCGGAACTTTGACAATAGTCGCTGGCACGTCCAAATCTTTTTCGGATAGTACGGCAACGGCTCCTCTTTGAACCGCTTGGGCCGCAAACGAATGTCCATCCACGGTATATCCAGTCAGACAAACAAACAAATAGCCGGGTTTTACCTGGCGCGAGTCTGCTGTCAAACCTGTAATCTCCATGCTGTCATCCCCTGCAATCGTAACCGGCAGCAGAGGCATGAGCAGATCCCGTAGAAACATGAAACAGGCACCCCATTCTCCAACTAGTATAGACAAAAATTTGGTGATTTGTACAAAGGCGGAGGCAGAGTGCTCGTAGTGAAGCCTACTCCCCTCCGCCTTCGAAATCTCATTTTATAGCTAATTGCTCAATTTGTCACCAAGGTAGATGCGAATTTTTCCGCCGTCATCGATTTTCACACCAGGTGCCGGTGACTGCTGGATGACGTACTTTCCTTTGCCTGAAACAACTAGTGGCAAGGTCTCATAAGTGGTCGCGACATCCTGCATCGTTTGACCTACCATGTTAGGCACCTCAATCGGACTTTTTTCACCTAGAGCCTTGTTGAGTTCTTTTGGAATCCCATCTTTTCGTTTCGGAACCCCCAAATGCTGCAGCGACGATTCGATAATGCTCCTCACGCTCGGCGCTGCAATCAGACCGCCGAATGCCAAGGCTTTGGGGTTGTCGACCGCGAAGTACACGACGATTTGCGGATCGTCTGCCGGAGCAAACCCGATGAAGGATACGATGTACTCTCCATCCATGTAACGCCCGTCCTTGACCTTTTGGGCTGTCCCTGTCTTTCCGCCTACCCTGTATCCTTCGATGTACGCCTTGTTCCCCGTCCCCTGTGCCACGACACTCTCCAGCGCATAACGGACTTTTGCGGAAGTCTCCGGTGTAATGACTTGGCGGACCTCAGTCGGGAGCGTCCTGCCCACTACATCATGGGTCACGCTGTCCCGCCATTCTTTGGCAACGTAGGGCTTCATCAGTTTGCCGCCGTTGATCGCAGCGGAGACTGCCGCCATTTGCTGGATGGGCGTAACCGATACGCCCTGGCCAAATGAAGTCGTCCCCAGCTCAACAGGACCTACCCGATTGAGGTTGAACAGCAGGCCGTTCTCCTCACCGATCAAATCCACGCCAGTCTTTTGCCCGAAGCCGAATTTCTTGATGTAATCAAACAGTCTCTCTTTTTGCAGCCTCTGACCCATCGTCACAAACCCGGGGTTGCAGGAGTTCTCCACGACTTCCAGCATCGTTTCCTGGCCGTGCCCCTGGCGCTTCCAGCAGCGCAGACGTTTTCCGGCAACGGTGATGTAGCCCGGATCGTAAAACCCTTCATTCAGGTTGACTACCCCTTCATTGAGCGCTGCTGCCAGAGTAACAATCTTGAAAGTGGACCCTGGCTCGTATGTTTTCCAGATGGGAAGATTGCGGTTGTACACCTCGGATGGGTAGTCCCTGTACTGGTCAGGCTGAAACGTCGGCCTGCTTCCCATCCCTAATATTTCTCCCGTTTTTGGATTCATCGCAATAGCCAAGACGTCATCCGGCTGATAGGCGACTACTGCCTGATCCAGCTCTCTTTCGATAAACGATTGGATGCCGCTGTCCAGTGTCAGATACATGTCCATTCCATTCACCGGTGCCACATATTCCTCTGATCCGCCAGGCATCACTCGGCCCTTTGCATCAGAAGGGAAGGAAATATGTCCCTCCGTTCCTTTCAAAAAGGGATCGTAGATGCGCTCCAGCCCTGTCAGCCCTTGATTATCAATCCCCGTGAAGCCGAGGATGTGCGCTGCCATCGTCCCGTTCGGATAAAAGCGCTTGGTATCTCCTGCCAAGTATATGCCTGGCAAATTCAACTCTTGAACCTTCTTGGCCTTTTCCGGTGAAATCTTTTTGCCGCCAGGGATCTGGTCATTGCTCATCCCTTTTTTCGTGATCGCTTTAAAGACTGCTTCTTCCGGCTGCTCTAAAATGACCGCAAGCTTCTTGGCTGTCTCACGCGGATCCTTCAGCTGTGCCGGAACAGCAACGATCGTAGGTACGCTGACATTGGTGACAAGCTCGTTTCCTTCGCGGTCGAGAATCCGTCCCCGATTTGGCTTGAACTTGATTTCGCGATCCAATAAATTGTCTGCCATCTGCGCCAGCTTGGGACCCTCTATCAATTGCAC
Source organism: Brevibacillus choshinensis (assembly GCF_016811915.1). Classification (NCBI taxonomy): domain Bacteria; kingdom Bacillati; phylum Bacillota; class Bacilli; order Caryophanales; family Paenibacillaceae; genus Brevibacillus; species Brevibacillus choshinensis. The sequence goes on from NZ_CP069127.1 coordinate 3,878,576, forward strand.
ATACCCGAGTCGGGTGATAAGAGCGCAGTACATCACGATGCCGATAATCAGTGCGACGAAGATACGACGACGAACAGTTGCATTGGATACCCGCAAAGCGAGTCCCCCCTCGAATAGGTTGTCTCTTTTACCCTATTCGTCGGGGGGACGACTTAGAACTATGGACTTGTACTCGCACCGGACTGGCTAGATTGGTTAGACTGGTAGGATTCGCCAGTCTGTCCCATTCCGTTGTCATTCGGAGTTCCTGTCGGATTTACAGGCGTGGAAGATCCTCCAGTCGTTCCTGCTCCTCCGGAAGCCCCTCCCGCGGGGGTGTTTGCGGTTGTCCCTGCTGGGTTCGTAGTGCCAGGGGGCACCATGCCTCCCTGCCCCTCCCCCGTACCCGATTGGCTTGTGGATGATGCAGGCGGCTCTGATTCGGAACGCAGGGTAACTTGCAGTTTTTCTGATCCTGTGAGGACTGTCCCTGCCGGAATGCTCTGCGAGGCGACGAAGCCTGCACCTGTTGCTCTGACCGGGATGTTCACCAGCGAGCTGAATTCCATCACATCACGCAGCGACTTGCCTGTGAAATCCGGCATTTTGGAGCCTTTGACGCGATCCGTCACCAGAACGACCTGACTTCCTGACACTACCTTTTCATAGGGAGCCGGGTATTGCTCGACAATTTTGGTTCCCGTACCGATGACAGACACGGTCAGCTTGTCCTGCTTCGCCCGGAGTTGAGCTGCCGTATTGGACATCCCCACAAACTTCGGCAGGGTCACTTCCTGAACGGGTTGCGATGCCTGTGCTGCTACTTGCGCTTTTCCTTTATTCGACGATGCCGATTTGGCAGCTTGAATGTCCGGCTGCTGCTGCAGGTACTGCAGACTGCGCTCCATGACGGATTTGAAGATCGGAGCGATGATCGTTTTCCCCCAAGTCCCGTACCATTCATCGGTTGTCGGGTCATCCACCACAACGTAAACCAGCAGTCTCGGATTGTCTTTCGGAGCGAAACCGATAAAGGAAGCGAGGTAATGACCTTCCATGATCTTGCCCGTATTGGGGTCGTATTTTTGCGCGGTACCCGTTTTCCCCGCCACATGATAACCCTCGATCTGGTAGGATTTCCCTGTACCGGCATCCCCTGATACGACTGTCTCCAGAATGTCCCGCGTCTGCTTGGCGGTCGCTTCGCTTACAACGCGGCGCACTACCTCACGTTCTGTTCGTTTTACGACGGCGCCGGTATGCGGATCGCGCAATTCTTTCACAATGTGAGGCTTGAGCAGTTCACCGCCATTTGCGATCGCCCCTACTGCCGCAATCTGCTGAATGGCCGTCACGGTTACACCCTGTCCGAACGTAGTAACCGCCCAGTCACGCGGAGACTGCGGTTTTTCGAGGTTGATCAGGTTTCCTTTTTTCTCGTAAGGAAGCTCGATGCCCGTCAAAGCCCCAATTCCAAATTTTGAGAAGTATTCCTTTAGCTTCTCAAGCTTTAATTTTTCGTAACCGAGAATCACAAAGATAACGTTACTGGAGCGCTGCACGCCTTCCAGGTAGCTGATGCGGCCCCACCCTTGCCCATTGTTGTGGTCACGGATCGGAATCTGCCCTTTGATCGTGTATGTACCGGAATTGTACGTATCATTCGGATTGAACAAGCCTTCTTCGATCGCCGCGGCCAGCGTGATGATCTTAAAGGTCGAACCCGGCTCAAACATCGACGTAACGGCGTGGTTCGTATAGTTCGTAATCCCGTTGTAGTACGTATTCGGATTGAACTGGGAGCGGTTGCCCATCGCCAAGATCTCACCCGTCTGCGGATCGGACACCACGACCGTCAGTCCTTTTGGCTTGAAATCTCGCTCTGCTTTGTCCAGCGCTTGCTCTACGTAATCCTGGATCTGGCGGTCAATGGTCAGATAGACGTTATCGCCATCCTTTGCCGGCTTGTACTTCCTCTCGCCATCTGGCAGCTGGTAGCCTGCACCGTCCGTCATGACCTCCATCTCCCCTTTTTCACCGCGCAATTCCTTGTCTAGCTGAAGCTCGATCCCCATTTTCGGCTGTTCATCCAAGTCCAGGTAACCGAGAACATGTGCGGCGAAGCTGTTGTTGGGATAGAAGCGGCGAGTCGTTTCCGTCAAGTAAATCCCCGGCAGCTGATTGTTTTCCACCTGTTCCCCGCTTGGAAGCTTCGGAAACTGAGCATCCTGAATCAGCTTTTTCTGCTCTTCCGTAATCTTGCTGCCGTATCGGCCGAGCAGTACCACTTTGGAGTTTTGCTTGGTCAGCGGCTTCAGCAGCTCGTCTACGGGAGCATTCAAAATTTTGGCCAAGGTTGTAGCCGTATAATAAGGATCTTTCACAAAATCCTGATCCTTATCATTTTGCGGCTTTAGCCGTGCGTTCACGGTATACGCCTTACCTTCGTAGGCGAGAATTTCACCATTGCGGTCCATGATGGCTCCGCGCTTAGGCTTGAGCGTTTTGGCCCAATCCCACTGCCCGCTCGCGTAATCCATGATCTTGGCTGCATCTACAGTCTGGATCCACCAGACGCGAAAGCTCAACCCGGAGAATACCAGGATCAAACACAGGGCAAAGATGAGAATTCGCCAGTTCACGCGTCGTTTCGCTTCCATGCTACCTCACTCCATCACGACTATGATCGTCGCTCATTGCTTGCGACTTCACTTCTTTAACTATCATCGGTAAATATGCCCTTCCCGATGGAGGGGATAGTAAGAAAAAATGTTACCGCGATTGACGCTAGTAACATTATGGTAATGGTTGTTTCGATTGTGTAGAAGGAAGGGAGCTCGCTTTCACTTTTTCCCCACTCTTGGCCTGGCCGATGACGTGGACGGCATCAGGATTGAACACCATCCCTTGTCGTTCCGCCTCGCTCTGAATGCGATCCCGATTGCTCATTTGCTCAATTTGCAGCTTCACCGCCGCATTTTTTTCTCCCAAAAGCCGATTCTCTTTTTTCGTACTCTGAATGTCGTAGTTGTATTGAGAAATTTGGGAGTAACGCACTCCCACCAGACCCAGACCAATGACAGTCAATGAGATAAAGAGCAAATACAACAGCTTTTCTCCCGTCGGAATCGTCGGCTTGATCCGGATGGTTCGTTTGGTTTTCGTTACGGTTCGCGATTTCTGTTCCAATTCCACAGCAAGATTACCGCGGTAGTAATAGCTCATCGCCTTTTCTCTCTCCTTTTCCCGTTAGTGCCGCCTGCTTATAGCTTTTCCGCTACTCGTAGCTTTGCGGATCGCGCACGCGGGTTCGCTTCCAGCTCTTCTTCTGAAGGCAAAATTGGCTTGCGTGTAATGACTTTCACTGTGGCCTCATTTCCGCACGCGCAGATCGGAAAGGACGGCGGGCAAGTGCAGCCTTTGGACAGTTCCTGATAGACTTGCTTGCAGATCCGGTCTTCTAATGAATGGAAGGTGATGACGCTCACTCTGCCTTCCGGACGGAGAACACTGATGGCATCAGCGACCGCTTCCTTGAAAGCATTCAATTCATCATTCACTGCGATACGGATCGCTTGAAAAGTTCGTTTGGCAGGATGAGGTCCTGTGCGCCGCGCAGCCGCAGGAATTCCTTCCTTGATCAGCTCTACCAGCTCACCCGTTGTCTCAACAGGCTTTTTGGCACGGTATTGAACGATTTGCCGGGCAATTCGCCGGGAAAATTTCTCTTCACCGTACTCCCAGATGATCTTGGCAATCTCTTCTTCGTCCCATTCATTGATGATGTCGTAGGCGGTCAGTGGAGCCTGCTGATCCATTCGCATGTCCAGCGGTGCATCGGCATTGTAGCTGAATCCACGCTCTCCCTCATCCAGCTGCGGGGAAGAAACACCCAAGTCAAACAGGATCCCGTCTACTCCATCCAATCCCAAATCACTAACGATATCCTTGATATGGCGAAAATTGCTCTTCACCAGCGTGACTCTATCCATCACAGAAGACAAGCGATCGCGTGCGTTGTTCAAAGCCCAATCGTCCTGATCGATCGCAATCAGTCTTCCGCCTTCCGTCAGTTGGGAAGCGATCAGGCTGCTGTGCCCTGCTCCACCCAACGTACAATCCACGTATATTCCGCCTGGCCGAATGTTCAGTCCGGCGACAGCTTCGTCCCGTAATACGGTTACATGATGAAACGACAAGATCGTCACTCCCGTTCTTCTAGCTGCTACAAATCAAAATCAACCAGCTTCTCGGCAATATCGCCGAAAGAGCCCTCAGACTGGGCGAAGTAATCCTCCCAGCGCTCTTTGCTCCATACCTCCACACGATTGGATACCCCGATGACGACGCATTCCTTTTGCACGCCAGCGTGATCGCGCAGATTCTGTGGTATATTTACCCTTCCCTGCTTGTCCCACTCGCATTCGGTCGCACCAGAAAAGAAGAAACGTGTGAAAGCACGTGCATCCGCCTTGGTAAAGGGAAGTGTTTTGAGTCGTTCCTCGAGCTGCTTCCATTCTTCCATAGGGTAGGCAAACAAACACTGGTCCAAACCGCGGGTCATCACGAAGGTAGTTCCAAGCCCTTCACGGAATTTGGCTGGGATCGTCAGGCGGCCTTTTTCGTCGATGCTATGCTGGTATTCCCCCATGAACACGCCCTAGTCCCCCACTTTCCTACCGAGTGGCTCCACTTTCCCCCACTTTTCCCCACTTTGATGCCTACTTGTTATTATAAAAAAAAATCCTGCATTTGTAAGCAGGATTTTTTCGTTTATTTTTTTTCCGGGAAAGGACGGTTTTCGCGGTCTATTCGACCCAGCTGTCCAGGTACGCTTTTTGTTCGTCGGTCAATTTGTCGATGCCGATTCCAAGCGCTTCCAGTTTGTATTGTGCCACCATCGCATCCAGCTCGTACGGCACATTCAGAACTTGCTTCCCGATTGCTTTGTATTGCTCGTTCACATAAGCCAAGGAAACGGCTTGCAGGGCAAACGTCATATCCATGATTTCAGCAGGGTGACCGTCGCCAGCAGCCAGGTTAACCAGGCGGCCTTCTGCCAGGAGGTACACTTTTCGACCATCTGCCATGACAAATTCTTCGATGTCTTTGCGCACGATTCGGCGGGATGTCGACAAAGCTTCGAGTTCCACTTTGTTTACTTCGACATCAAAGTGGCCAGCATTGGACAGGATCGCACCATCTTTCATGACTTCAAAGTGCTCTTTGCGGATCACGTCGCGGTTTCCGGTAACCGTCACAAAGTAGTCGCCGTGTTTTGCCGCTTCGCTCATCGGCATGACTTCAAAGCCGTCCATGTATGCTTCTACCGCTTTGATCGCGTCGATCTCGGTAACGATGACTTTCGCTCCCAGACCTTTTGCACGCATAGCTACACCCTTACCGCACCAGCCGTATCCAACCACGACAACGGTTTTTCCGGCTACTACCAGGTTTGTTGTGCGGTTGATGCCATCCCATACGGATTGGCCAGTACCGTAGCGGTTGTCAAACAAGTATTTGCAGAACGCATCGTTTACGGCGACCATCGGGAATTCCAGCTTGCCTTCTTTTTCCAAAGCTTTCAAGCGCAGAATGCCGGTTGTCGTTTCTTCTGCCCCGCCACGAACTTGGGAGAGCAGGTCGCGACGCTCGCTGTGGAGGATCGTTACCAGATCGCCGCCGTCATCGATGATCAGGTCAGGACGGGTTTCCAAGGTTTTGATCATGTGCTCTTTGTATTCAGCAGGATCCGGGTTGTACTTCGCGAATACGCGGATGCCATCTTCCACGAGCGCTGCGCACACATCATCCTGTGTAGACAGCGGATTGGAGCCTGTAATGGTTACTTCTGCGCCGCCCGCTTGCACGACTTTCGCCAAGTAAGCTGTTTTAGCTTCCAGGTGAAGGGAGATCGCCACTTTCAGACCAGCAAACGGCTGCTCTTTTTCAAAGCGCTCACGGATGCGGTTTAGCACAGGCATGTGCTCTTTTACCCAGTCAATTTTCAGATGGCCGTTGTGAGCCAACGCCATATCTTTTACGATGCTTTCAGAAACCATGTTCATGTACGGATGGACCTCCTTCATCTTTAGAAAAACTTGGCATACACCCAAGTCCTCATTGCGAAAGCCTTATTTTTTCTTGTACTTTCATCTTCTTTCTCGGAATGAGAAAGTACAGAAAAACCACTCAGACTTCATCATATCATACGCAAGTACAACCATCATCTGTTTTTCCTGTTCAACCCATATTCTCTACATTTTGAGCCTTCCATTCCTTATTTTTTTCGTAATTGTCGTTTGTCAGCAGCTCCAAAAAATGGAGCAGGGCTTGCGACATCCACTTCTTTTTATGATAAATCAGCTGTCGATAAACGCGTACTTCCGGATGGGAGAAGGGCAAAATGGCCAGCGTTCCGTTTTTTGCTTCCTCCGCGACCGCAATGTAGGGAACGAGCGCAATGCCGAGCCCGTAGGCGACACACTGCTTGATCGCTTCGAGGCTGCCGAACTCCAGAGCCATGTCGATCGTCGCCTCCGCATCTCGCAAGACCGCTTCCATCATCGATCGATAGCTGCAGCCCGCCTCGGTGAAAATCCAGCTTTCTCCAGAAAAGTCTTTCGCCTCGACTCTCTTCTTTTTCGTCAATGGATGATGGGGCGCGGCGACAACCACCACTTTTTCTTCGCCGAGATTGACGCTGGTCAGGTCAGGGTGATCCTGCAGCCAATCGAGTACGAACGCAAAATCGTACTTGCCTTCCTTAACTCCCAGACGCAGATCATGGCAGATGCCGGGATGCAGCTGCATCCGCATCCGCGGATGTTCTCTGCGGAACTTTTGCAAATGCGGCGGCAAATAAAAAGCCGCCAACGACTCTACCGTCCCGATGCTGAGCGTCCCAGCCATTTGCGCTTGCTCGGACAGATTGCCTTTGGCTTCCTCCAGAATCGCCAGGACCTGATCACTGTATGCCAAGAGCGACTCTCCGGCGTGCGTTAGCCTGATTTTTCTTCCCCACCGCTCAAAGAGAGTGACCCCAAACTCCGTCTCCAAATTCTGAATCTGCGTCGTCACACTGGATTGCGCATATCCCAACACTTCCGCCGCTCTGGTAAAGCTTTGGCATTTGGCCACCTCACGAAAAGTCTGCAGATAGCGGGTATCCATTCTCCCATCCCCTTTTCAATCGTTTTTTCCGATTTCCTTTATCTAATATTATAGATAACTCCGATCATTAAGTCTATGCTACACTACCCCTATCACATTATTTGCTTGCATAAAGAGAGGGATTTTTCATGGGGAAAATAACAGCTCGGCCGCATGGTCTTCACAAAACCTTGGGATTGCCGCAAATCGTCGCCTTATACGTAGGGGCAGTAATCGGATCGGGTGTTTTGCTCATCCCCGGACTGGCTGCTGAAAAAGCGGGGCCCGCTTCCATCCTGGCTTGGCTCCTGATGTCCATCCTGGTCGTTCCGATGGCCATTACGATGGGGCTGTTGTCCGCCCGCTATCCTAGCGCGGGAGGCGTGTCTACGTTTGTGCGAAATGCGTACGGCGATCGGTTCGGGAATATGGTGGGCTGGTTTTTTCTCTTATCCGTGCCGATGGGTGCTCCGATCTTGAGTGTAACCGGAGCCAATTATCTCGCTGTCCTGATGAACTGGGGCGATACCCAGACGTATGCTGCAGCTGCCCTCATTCTCATTACGGTTCTGTCCATGAATGTACTCGGCATGCATGTCGCAGCGCGTGTCCAAACAGTTGTCGTATCTTTGATCATTACCATATTAATACTCGCTGTAGTGGCTGCCATGCCGCATGCTTCTACCGCCAGCTTTGTGCCTTTTGCACCTAACGGCTGGCTCAGTGTCATACAGGCTGCCGGCTTGCTGTTTTGGTGTTTTATCGGCTGGGAGGCTGTGACCCATTTGTCGGAAGAGTTTGTGGATCCCGCCAAAAATGCCGTCCGCGGAGTCCTTTGGAGTGCGGGTATTGTCGCTCTTCTCTACTTTTCCGTAGCCTTCATGACGGTGGCTACGCACAGTTACGGCATCGGTATCTCGGCCGCTTCTCTGAGCGTCATGATCCAGCTGACGCTTGGCCCCGTCGGCGGATGGATCGTCGCGGTTACCGCCCTGTTCATTTGCATCGCGGCAGCCAATGCGTACGTCGGAGCAGCATCAAGGATTGCGTACGCTCTCGCGCAGGAGGGTGTCGCGCCTCGCTGGTTTGGGATCCTGCACCCCAAATACCGCACCCCAGTCGGAGGACTTCTCTTTTTAGCCATTTGCTTCACGGTGGTCCTCGGCATCCTGTATTTCGGCTGGATTGATCTGTCCCGACTCATCGAACTGCCAAACGCCTCCTTTATCGCCACTTACATCGGCGGATGTTTGGCAGGGGTTCGACTCCTCCGCGACAGCAGGATCGGACGGATCGCATCCTGGACTTCCCTGCTTTTCACCATGGGTCTTTACCCGTTTCTCGGATGGTCCGCACTCTACCCCGTCGTGATTGTCGGAATCTCTCTCTTATGGGAGCGCCGCAAGAGTGCAACAGCTGCCAAAGGATAATAAGGAAGGCAGGTCCACCCCTTTCATGAGGAGGTGCCTGTCTTTTTTATTTCAAGGAACGGGAAAAAAGCAGCCTACAGTTTACTTGTTGTCATAACCAGCTTCTATCTGCTAGAATTGGCGCAATACCAATCATCCGATGTTTGGAGGTTTACGATATGTCTTTGCAAAAAACGGTTCGTTCCTCGCTGGTCAAACAGATCGTCGAGCAACTGGCCAAGCGGATTGAAGCCGGCGATTGGAAGGTAGGCGAACGCATACCTCCTGAGCCCGAGCTCGTAGAGCAGCTCGGCGTCAGTCGCAACACTCTGCGAGAAGCCGTCCAGGCGTTGACTCATACAGGAATGCTCGAGGCGCGCCAAGGAGACGGCACGTACGTCCGCTCTTCCAGTGAATTCGGCGCTGCCATGCATCGCCGTCTGCAACGGTCTGCGGTCATGGAAATCTTGGAGGTGCGGTACGGACTTGAGCGAGAGGTGGCCCGTCTGGCTGCACAGCGGCGCACGATGGAGGATTTGATCCATATTCGCGAGAAGCTGGAGTATGCCTATCGCGTGTGCAAGGATCCCAAATCGTATACAGAAGCCGACGTAGCCTTTCATATGGCCATCGTGGAAGCAACCAAAAACAGTGTCATGATCGATCTGTACAAGCACATGACAGAATCGGTTCTCTACTCCGTAACGAGTACGCTGGATATTTCCGGCCTCAAGGACACACAGTACAAAACCCATGCCGAGCTGGTAGAAGCGATCGCAAACCAAGATTGCGATTCGGCAGAAACGGCTGTGAGCAAAATGATTGAGGCCAGCAAATCGGCCTTAGCCCAGTTGATTCAGGAAGGAGGCAGCCCATCATGACTAATCCCGTACTCGCTGCCGCAAAGACAAAGGCGGAGCCGGTCACTCCGAACCCTCTTCTCATCATCGCGGGGATCATTCTCATTACGTTTGCCATGCGCTCACCCTTGACCTCCGTTGGCCCTCTCGTCGGAGACATACGGGCTGATCTCGGGCTCTCTAATGGAATGTCGGGGATGTTGACCACTGTTCCACTGCTCGCATTTGCCTTGTTTTCTCCCATGATCCCATCCCTCGGTTACCGCTTCGGCGTGGAACGAACCTTGTTTGCCGGACTTTTGATCCTGCTGATCGGAATTCCCCTGCGCTCGACCGGGATGATCTTCACCCTGTTTGCAGGGACAGCGCTGATTGGAGCTGGCATCGCGATATTCAACGTCCTGCTGCCTGGTTTGGTCAAACAACGCTTTCCCCAAAAAGCCGGACTCATGACCAGCGTGTATACCACCGCCATGTCTTTATGCGCAGCGCTGGCCTCAGGGGTAAGCATCCCGCTTGCTCATGGGGCAGCGTTTGGCTGGAAGGGCTCCCTCGCTTTCTGGACCATCATGGTCGTCGTCGCTCTCGTCTGCTGGATTCCGCAGCTGCGTGCACAAGCGAATACCACTGTGGCAGCTGCATCAAAGCCATCCACAAACAAGCTGTGGCGCTCAGCGCTTGCTTGGCAAGTCACCTTTTTCATGGGCCTGCAATCCTTTATCTTTTACTGCACCATATCTTGGCTGCCCGCCATTTTGCAGCAGCACGGCGTCGATCTCGCGACGGCAGGCTGGCTTTTGTCTCTCGTGCAGGTAATCAGTCTTCCTGCCAGCTTCTTCGCTCCTGTCCTGGCTGGTCGATTCACTGATCAACGCCTCATGACAGTCGTCATCGGAACCATCTCCGTCCTTGGGTTTGCCGGCCTGCTCATGGGTGGAGATCTCCCCTTGATGCTCAGCAGCCTGTTCCTTTTGGGAATTGCGCAAGGGGCCAGCATCAGCCTCGCTCTCACCTTGATCGTGATCCGTGCTTCCCACGTTCAGGAGGCAGCCAAATTGTCAGGCATGGCGCAGTCCGTCGGTTATTTGCTGGCAGCCATCGGTCCCATGTTCATCGGGTTTCTCTTTGATCTGACGCACTCTTGGACCATTCCTATATGGACGCTGATCATCGTCAGTATCTTGATGATCGGCTCCGGTCTAGGTGCAGGACGCAATCGGACCGTATGAGACTCCTGCGGATCGTAAAAAGGCGTGCCCACTTGTGGCTCGCCTTTTCTTTTGCTTCTATTCATCTTTTCCAATCAATCGGAACGTTTTGCCATCGGCGGACGACAGGTAAAAGGTCTTATCGACGCTCCCCCCAGCTCACCGGAGTAATATTGCACGGTCATCCGATATTTGCTGCTGCCGATTTTCGCGTAATAGGTCAACTCATTGAAACGCGGGAAGCGAATATAATCGTATACCTCGTATTGCATAAACGAAAAGTGCTCACGTAGGAACGATTCCGTCACGGGCGATTCATTCTTTTTCACATAAGCAAGCAGCTCGTCATAGCGACGAATTTTCTCCTTATCCATCACATTCCCAATGAACGTAGAGACAGCTTGTGCCATCGCTTTTTTCTCAGCGTCCGTGACCGCCCCCGGATACAGCTCCAGGATTTGTTTCTCCAGACGATTCAAAAGCACGACAGCCTGTGCCCGGCTGATTTTCTCTGCAGGACGGAAGGTTCCGTCCGGAAATCCCGCCATGATCCCCATTTTGTAAGCAGGGTAGGCAATCATTACCTGTGATTCGTTATCGGTAGAAAGATCTGAAAAAAAACGAGCTTTCGTTCCCCGGTATTTTTCGCCCTCTGACTGATGCCCCAAAGCTGCCAGCAGGATCCTAGTAGCCTCCAGGCGCGTCATCGGATCAGTCGGCTTACCCGTCGGCATGATTCCTGCTGCAGCCAGATGCGTGTATGTTTTTTCGGACCAGCGCCCCGCTGCTTTCGATAAATACGAGTCTCGAATAAAGGCATCGGGTTCATGACCCGGAAAGGATGGCAGCACCCGCTCGATCAATGACAAAAATTGCTCTTGTGTGACGGTTTGTTCCGGTTGAAAGCTCCCATCTGGAAAGCCTTGGATCAACCCGCTTTTCGCTGCCGTCGCAATCTCTTTTGCCGCCCAATGGCCTGTCGTGTCTGTGAACGAAACGGTAGTCGGTACTTCCCCTTCTCGTGCGTCCGCCTGCTGAACACCCAAACCGCAAGTGGCTGTGCCCGTTATGACAAAGGTCAGGGCGAGCGCCATCGCAGCAGATTTTTTTCTCCATTGTCGCAAATAGTCCTGCATCTAAGTGACCACCTTTCTACCACGCACTTGCCTTATTCGTATGACGCAAAATTTGTCGGAAATGTTTCGGCATATTCGCAAGAAATGATTTCCAGCAATCAAACCAAATCTGGGGGAACAAGGAAAAAGCCAAACGATCGACATTCCCCCGATCATTTGGCTTTCGACATTTTTGCTTTCTTTTCCTGTCAAACGTAATAAATCTGATGAGTACCGTCATGGGCAAAAGGAGCTTCGACCAGACGATCCAGAAGTCCCAAGCCATATTTGTTGGCAAACGGCAAAAACGTGAGCTTTCTTTCCTGCAAGCCACCCTCTGGCAGGAGGAACGCCTCGATACGGCGCAAACGCGTGTGCGCAACATCGTCTCGCTGCTGAAGTGCGCGAACCAGGCGCTTTTCAAGAAACGCTACCTGGGCAAGTAACAGCTCGGCATTTTTGTCCGCCAGATGCCGCAATCCTGCGTCCAGTCGTACCACCTCTTCTACCAGTGGACGATACGCCGTCTGAATGGTCTCACGTGCCTGGGCGAATTGCTGTTGCAAGGGATGAGGTTCTTGCCGCTCCATCCACTCTTCCTTCCAGGTCCCAAATCGCGTCAAAACATCCTCGACAGTAAGCTCAAACTCCTCCAGAAGCCTTTCTTTTGCCCCCTCCATCAACGTGATGGACATCCGCGGCAGCACGATTGGCATCCGCATTCCAAACAGCTCGAAGACCTCCCGATAATACGCCCAATACGCGACTTCGCCCGGTCCTCCGATGAAAGCGAGGGAAGGGAAAAGATGCTCTTGCATCAAACCGCGCGTCACGACATTCGCACTGAAGCGCTCCGGATGCTCTGCTGCTAATTTCAACAGCTCCTCACGACTGTAGGCGGCTTTTCGGTTCACAAAGCGGTCTTTTTGCCGCTCCAACAGCAATCGGTCTTTTCCTTCGTACAAAAAGAGGTTCGCCTGGTGCTCTTCTACCTGCAGCTGCAAAGGATAACCCGCCGTAGCAATGCGATCCGCTGCCTTCAGCAAAAGATCCGCGATTTGCTCGTTCTTTTCGATCACCGTGTGGAAAATCGGGCTTTCCAGCTCTCTTACAAACGGCAGTGAAGATTCCACCAAAATCAGTCCATGCTTGCCAAACAGCTGCGCCATCAGGCGAGCGAACCACTCTGCAACATTTTCTGATGCAGCGGCTGTCGTTTCGACCAGCTCGCGAATCGACGCTGTTTCCCCTGTCTCCGTTTGTCCGTGGAAAAACTGCGCGAGAAACTGTTGACAGGCTTCCTCGTCCAACGGCAGACTGCTGGCAGACATGCGTCCTTTTTTATTCAAGTTCAGCCGTTCCTTGTGCAGGCGAGTCTCTCTGTCAGCCAGCCAATAGACGTGGTCGATTTCATCGATGTCGTGGTCTTCTCCTGCGATCCAGAAGACTGGCACGACATTCACATTCAGTTCCTGGGACAGCTTTTTAGCCGATTGAATCAAATGAATCGCTTTGTGGATGGTATAAAGAGGCCCAGTCAATACGCCTGCCTGCTGTCCGCCGATGACGACATACGTATCCGGACGTCTGAGCAGCTCAATCTGACTCAGCGCCTCCTCCTTATTCCCGATCTTTTTATTATACGTATATAAGCCTTCCGTCAACTTTTCCCGATGCTGGATGCTACGACCGCGAAGCCACTCCAAACGTTCCTGATACGCCTGCATCTCATATGGATGATAAGCAAAAAATTGCAGCGCGGAAGCATTCCCCTGCTGGTATTCGTGCGCCAGCCGATTCGCCAACGGAAGCGCTAGACATTCAACATTCATGCAAGCTCACCTTTCTTAGGGCCATGGTCACTGCAAATTATACCATGCTCCTCTCCTACAAAAAACAAGACAACCCGCATTTATGGGTTGTCAAAGTGTAGGGACGAGTTTTTCCGACCGAATCGGATCGGAAAACCTTCGCTGGATCTATACTCTCATGCGCGTGTTGACCATTCGAAGTCGCTTTAAAATTGTGGGGGGTAACGGTCCAGATGAGCAAAGCTTCATCCTCACCGGTATTTTCAACCGAATGATTCTTGCTGCTGTCGAAAGAGATGCTATCTCCTTGCTCCAGCAAGTGCTCCTCATCATTAAACCGAGCAGTCACTTTGCCGGTGACGACAGTGAAGCATTCTTCCCCTCAGACTGGACAAATTTGTCCACCACCATTTCACCTGGTGCGAGGCGAACCTCCAGCATGCCGAGCTTTGCGCTTCCCCCATCGAAAGCAGCGAGTACGTGCCTGTCGATTCAGGAAAAACCAATTGACGACGTTTTTGCAAGCGAGTCACGTGCACCTGTTTCTGATCGATATCTTCAAAAAAATGAATGATGGGTGATTCCAGCGCTTTGGTAATTTTCCACAGGGAATCCAGTGACGGCTGTGAAATTCCGCGCTCTACCTGACTGAGCAGCCCTTTACTGAGTCCTGTCTTGCTGGCCATGATCTCCAGAGTAAAGCCGCGCTCTTTCCGAATCATTCTAATCTTATGGCCGATGGTCTCGATGGGAAGTCGCATAGTTCCAACCTTCTTTCTTATCGGAATAAATACGATATGTATCAACAGCGCTCTATACGACACCCATCGTCTTGACTATACCGGTCGTAAACAGCACTATGTAGACAATTCCAAACCAGAGAAACGACAGACGCCATGCAGAAAATCCAACCTTTTTCAGGGAAAGCCTTCCTCTAAACTTCACTTGTACCCATCCGAGCAAAGCGATCGTGACGAGGAAGAAGCAAACCACCCACCACCAGGCTGACAACGCCTGCGGCCAGATGACACTATAAGCGGCTACGACTGAACGAATCAACAAAAAATTCGTGATATTCACCGCCCAACGGCCCGCCAAACGCTTGTCCCGCTTCCATCCATACACAATCAGAAAAGCAAGCGGAAAACCGAGAAATGGCACAACCGTCAGCGTACCCCAAAAATAGGCCCAGACATTTGCGAGCATGGTCATTTCCTGTCGCCCCCCTCCTTCCCTATTCCCACGTCTGTTTTCAGAAGAACCAGGCGGAGCAGCACGTCATGCAAAGGGGTGGGAATCCCGGCTTCTCGCCCTCTTTTGACGAGGTAACCGTTGATTGCTTCCACTTCCGTTTGCTTCTGCCGCTTCACATCCTGCAGCATGGAGGAAAGATTTCGGGAAGTATTTCGGCATATGGTGACAATTTCCTGCCAATCTGTCTCCTTCATTTTTTGTCCGTGTGCAGATGCGACTGCAGATGCTTCTAAAAAGAGCTCTCGCATTAGCTGCAACGTTTGCGGATTCTCGAGGAGCGCACCATTGGGGATGTCAAAAAGTGCCGTCAAAGGGTTAATCAATGCGTTTGCCATGAGCTTGCGCCAAGCGTAGGGCTTGATCGATGCTTCGAGCTGAGCGTTCACGCCTGCCTCCTGCAAGGCATCCACGAATGCCTGCATCACAGCATCGGCTTGCATTCCACTCTCCCAAGGACCCATCCGCAAAAGGCCGCTGCCCGTATGCATCACTTCTGTCGCAGACAACCTTCTCGCCCCTTCTGTATTGATCGCGAAAAAGCATTGTCGCTGCGGCAAAATTTGTGCGAGCAGCTCCTGATGCCCCATACCGTTTTGCAAGGCAACCACTCGTGCTTTCGCAGGCAGATCCTTCAGCGGCGGTAATAAGTCAGGCAAATCTGTCTGTTTTACACTCAACAAGTAAACATCAGCATGGGGGAGCCCCATCTCAATGGGCTGGGCAACAATCGATACGACAGACTTTTCTCCATCCAGCTGCTGATAGCAGAGCCCATTTTGCATCAATTGATTTGATTGGAGTGAACTGCGCGTGACGATCGTAACCGCCTGTCCACTTCTAGCGAGCCTAGCCGCATACAGCAGCCCGACAGAGCCGCCGCCAACCACAACGATTTGCAAAGTGTCCTTTTCAAGCTGCATTTGTTCACCTACATTAATCAATACTTATTTTAAAGAATAACAGAGTTTAGGAGATTGTTCAATTGATTGGCGCAAAAAAGATCGGAATTGTCGAAAAATTTTTTCTGAAAATCCGTTTCATGAAACAAAAAGACTGCCTCCCACAGAAGGGAAGACAGTCTATGTGACTCTTTACACTGGATATACCGGATGCTTTCGGTCGGAAAATTGTTGTCTTTTTCCTTTGTACACTTCATAGCGCTGGATCAATTCCTTGCGCAGATCACTCGGCGGAATGATCGCATCCACAATCAGATTGGAAGCCAACAGGTAGAGGTCGATATCTTCCTGATATTCCTTGCGCTTCTCCAAGATGAAATTTTGACGCTCCTGCGGGTCTTCGATGGCTTGAATTTTGTTGCTGTACACTGCATTTACAGCCGCTTCCGGACCCATTACGGCGATCTGAGCTCCCGGCAGCGCCAGGCAGGCATCCGGCTCAAATGCAGAGCTTGCCATGGCATACAAGCCTGCTCCATACGCTTTGCGGACGATGACGGAAATCTTGGGAACAGTGGCCTCTGCCATCGCCGAGATCATTTTCGCTCCATGTCGGATGATTCCAGCTCTCTCCACCGCAGTCCCAATCATGAAGCCAGGTACGTCAGCCAGGAACAATAGCGGGATCTGAAACGCATCGCATAGGGTAATGAAACGCGCCGCTTTGTCAGCCGAATCGACGAACAGCACCCCGCCTTTTACTCGCGGCTGGTTGGCTATGATTCCCACCGGCTTGCCGTCGAGGCGAGCAAGTCCGGTAATCAGCTCCTGCGCGAACAGCTTCTTCATTTCGTAGAAGGAGCCTTCGTCCACCAATGCTGCAATCAGATCATGCATGTTGAATGCCGCATTTTGGTTTTCCGGCACGATGGCGGAGATTTCTTTGGCTGTCTCTATTGGAGCCTTGGCTCCTGCCACTGGCGGCTCCACGGTGTAATTCGCGGGGAAGAAGCCCAGATAACGGCGAGCAGACTGGATCGCTTCCTCTTCATTGGCTGCAAGCACATCCCCGCACCCGCTGACAGAGCAGTGCATGCGCGCGCCGCCGAGCTCCTCCAGCGTCACCTTTTCCCCGATGACCATTTCAGCCATGCGCGGGGAGCCGAGGTACATGCTCGCATTCTTGTCGACCATGATGACGATATCGCAAAACGCAGGAATGTATGCCCCACCCGCTGCGGATGGCCCAAACAGAATGCACACCTGCGGGATTTTCCCCGATAGCTTTACCTGGTTGTAAAAAATTCGCCCCGCGCCGCGTCGTCCCGGGAACATCTCCAGCTGATCCGTAATGCGAGCACCAGCCGAGTCCACCAGATAAATCAACGGAACACGCATTTTTTCGGCCGTTTCCTGAATGCGGATGATTTTTTCTACAGTTCGCGAGCCCCAGGATCCTGCTTTGACTGTCGAATCATTTGCCATCACGCAAACCGTCTGTCCATGGATTTTTCCGATTGCCGTCACGACGCCGTCTGCTGGCAAATCGCCTGCCATCACATTCGCGAACAAGCCATCCTCGACCATGAATTCGCCGTCGAACAAGAGCTTCAGCCGATCCCTTACAAACAGCTTGTTTTGCTCTTTCAGCTTCTCATGGTATTTGGCGTCGCCCCCCTTTTCCACCTGGGCGATTTTTTCACGCAGCGTCTCTTCCCATTGCTTGCTCATAGGCGTCCCCCTTGTTCACTCTCCGCGATATGCCGGTTTTCGTTTTTGTTGAAATGCTTCCAGACCTTCCAATCGGTCTTTGGTGGGTATAAGCAGCTGGTAGGCATTGCTCTCCACTTGCAAGCCGGAAGCCAGATCCACTTCCAGTCCGCAATCGATGGCGAATTTAGCCTGTGCCAGCGCGAGAGGTGCATTGGCAGCGATCTCCTCTGCCAGCTCGTACGCATTTTCCATCAGCTTTTCAGCAGCCACGACCCGATTGACCAGCCCGATTCTCCAAGCTTCATCCGGAAGAACACGCCGGGCGCTGAAAATCAGTTCCTTGGCGATTCCTTTTCCCACCAGGCGCGGCAATCTCTGCGTCCCTCCAGCGCCTGGAATGATTCCCAGCGCAGTCTCCGTCAGACCCATCTGGGCATTCTCGCTCATGATGCGAAGATCGCAAGCCAGGGCAAGCTCGGTACCTCCGCCAAGCGCCAAGCCATTGATTGCCGCAATCACCGGCTTTGGCAGCTTCTCCAGCTCCGTAAAGGTATCCCGAATGGTGCGGATATACACCTGTACCTGCTGGGGAGACATGTTCCTGCGCTCTTTGAGGTCCGCTCCCGTGCAAAATGCCTTGTCGCCTGATCCAGTCACAATCACTGCGCGAATGTCCCGGTCCAGCGCAATATCGGCGATCCGTCCACGCAGCGTCACGAGCGTATCCAGATTGAGGCAGTTGAAAACGTCTGGCCTTTCTAATGTAAGGACACCAACGAAGCCTTCTTTTCGCAGTGTAACGGTCATCATTCACCCTCCTGCAAAGAATTGTCAGTTATGCTTTTACGGCAGCCAGGTGAGCTTTGAGCACTTTGGAGGGCAGCTCCCTTCCCAGCTCCTCCTGAATGAAGGCGCCTGCCTCAAGCAGCCGCTCGAGGTTCACTCCGGTATCCCAGTCCATCCCGTTTAGCATGTATACCAGATCTTCCGTCGAGATATTCCCCGCCGCGCCTGGTGCGTACGGACAACCACCAAGACCGCCTATCGAGCTGTCAAACGTCCTTATTCCCACATCCAGAGCCGCCGCTACGTTGGCCAGACCCGTTCCCCGCGTATCGTGAAAGTGACCGGCCAAGCGCTCGGTCGCAGTGTCTTTCACAATCTTCTCCATGACCTCTCGTACCTGTTTGGGAGTAGCCACTCCGATCGTATCTCCGAGGGAAACTTCAAACACACCCATTTCGAGCAGCTCGTGTGTAACCCGGCGACTATTGTCTATGGGCACTGCGCCTTCATACGGGCAGCCAAATACCGTTGATACATATCCGCGCACCCGCATTCCCAAGGCCAAGGCCTCGCGTGCCACCTCTCGAAGGACCGGGAATGTCTCCTCCATCGTCTTGTTTATATTTTTCTTGTTGTGGGTCTCGGAGGCAGACATGAAGAGTGCGATTTCCGTCAAGCCACTGGCCTTTGCCCTCTCCATTCCGCGGACATTGGGCACGAGAGCGCTGTAAGTGACATCACTGCTCCAAGTGATTCCTTTGAGGACCTCCTCTGCATCTGCGAGCTGCGGGATCCATTTGGGATTGACGAACGAGCTCGCCTCTACGCGATGTAGTCCAGCCGCCACTAGCTTGTCGATCAACTGGATTTTTGCCGCAGTAGAGACATGTTCCTTTTCATTTTGCAAGCCGTCTCTTGGGCCGACCTCTACGATTTGCACCTTCATCCCGTACGCCCCCTTTTCGCCTAGCGACCGCTCAGTTTGAGATGAAAAAGAAAAGCTATTCAAGGACTACGAGGATATCACCGTCATTGACAAAATCACCGATGTTGGCTTTGATCTCCACGACTTTACCGGTGGCCTCCGCTGGAATCGGCACTTCCATTTTCATGGATTCCAAAACAAGCACATCCTGTCCCTCGCTCACTTCGTCGCCGACTTGTACGAGTACATGAATGACCGTCCCTGCCATGTTCGCTGCTACTTGTTTCATTTTCCTTCGCTCCTTTAGTTGTTCGATTTTGCGGCTCGCTCTTGTACAAACCAAGTCGTGTATTCGCCTTCGCAGAATCGCTCATCTGCCAGCACTTCCTGCAAAAACGGAATGTTCGTTTTAATTCCGGTAATCTGAAAGTTCTGCATGGCCTCTCTCGCTCGCTCAACAGCTTCCGTCCGCGACGCTCCCGATATGATCACTTTGGCTATCATCGGATCGTAAAAAGGAGTCACCTGTGTGCCGCTCTCGACGCCGTCATCAATGCGGACTTGCTCCATGGCGGGCGGCTGGTAAAAGGTGATGGTGCCTGGAGACGGCAAGAACGTCACCGGATCTTCCGCGTACACACGAAGCTCGATGGCATGGCGCAGTGCTTTCACATCTTCCTGTTTGACGGGCAGAGGCTCACCATCGGCAATCGTCAGCTGCATGGCGACCAGGTCCAGACCAGTCATTTCTTCGGTAACGGGATGTTCGACCTGCAGACGCGTATTCATCTCCAGAAAGTAAAAATTCTTGGAATCGTCGACGATGAATTCTACCGTACCCACACCCGTGTATCCGACTGCTTTCGCCGCTTGTACGGCGGATTGGCAGAGCAGCTCTCGCGTAGCCGGATCCAAAAATGGAGACGGGCTTTCCTCCAGCACCTTCTGATGGCGGCGCTGGATGGAGCATTCTCTCTCCAACAGATGCACGACATTTCCGTGCTGATCTCCCGCGATTTGCACCTCGATGTGATGCGGACGCTCCACGTATTTCTCTACGTACATCGCGTCATTGCCAAAGTAAGCTTTTGCACGTCCGCGCAAGGATTGGTAAGCCTGCCGAAGACTGCTCTCGTCCCGGCAAATCTGCATGCCGATTCCTCCGCCGCCTGCGCTTGCTTTGAGCATCACCGGGTATCCGATGGTCTGTGCGACCTGTGCGGCTTCGTCCACGGTCTCCGCTGGATCTTCGCAGCCGGGTACGACAGGTACGCCAGCTTGCTGCATGATCTTTCGCGCGGTGAGTTTGTCACCCATCTGTCCGATGACTTCAGGACTTGGGCCGATAAACACGATTCCTTCCTCTTGGACGCGGCGGGCGAAAGCCTCGTTTTCGGAGAGCAGGCCGTAGCCTGGGTGGATCGCATCTGCACCTGATCTCTTCGCAGCACCGATGATGGCTTCCACGTTCAAATAGCTGTGAGGAACTGGAGGCGGTCCTATGTGCACTGCTTCATCTGCTTCTCTGACGAACGGCAAATCACGATCGGCATCCGAATACACAGCAACCGTCGCTACTCCCTGCGATCTGCACGTGCGAATGATACGCCTGGCAATTTCACCGCGGTTCGCAATTAATACCTTACGCATGGCAACGCTCCTTTCTCACCAAACCGAATCTGACTGAAAGCGTTTCCAATACAGAATTTCGGATTGTTCATGTGACGCTACTTCCTATTTTGCCATGAGAGAGGACATATATCTAGAACGAAATCTTAAAATTTCCAAGGAAGCGAATTCATTTCCTGACAATCCCTCTCCCCGTCGAAGAAAAATTCCACGACTTTCGCTATTTTGGTGTATAATAGAGAGAAAGGCCATAGTGGCTGAAGGTAAAGAGCTGTGAGAGGAGTGGCTGACCAATGTTTGAAGTAAAACGTTTACAAATCAATTATAAGACACTCGAGGAATTCCAGAAGTTTCGCGAATTTGGCCTGGAGGAACTTTCGATGAAGGAAGACCTGGAGGCGAACATCGTGGAAAACGATTCGGAGTCTCCCTTCTATGGCATTTACGACAATGACCTTTTGGTAGCACGCATGAGCCTCTACAAAATCGACGGGAAATACGACCGCTATTTCCAACCTGCACAGGACTATTATGAGCTGTGGAAGCTGGAAGTGCTGCCGGATTACCGCGATAAGGATTACGGTACAGCTCTGGTAAACCACGCGAAAAGCTTCGGTGCCCCCATCAAGACAAATTCCCGCTGCCGAGCTGATCAATTCTGGCTGAAAATGAACTTTACGCCTGTCAAGTACAACCCTATGCGTGACCGCGGTGAAAATCCTTACGTATGGTTGCCTGAAAACGTTGATCTGCAAGACTAGCTTATCCTTATACGAAAATAAAAAAGAAGCGGTTTGCATACCGCTTCTTTTTTATTTGGAAAGCCTTAGAAAAACATAGCAACACTCGTGTCCTTTAGGTGCTTAGCCTTTCTTTATTGGACTTGGCGAAAAGCCAAGCTTTTCTCAATTTCTGCGCGTGGCTTACTTCTCCACCCGTTCCAAATTCCCATTTTCATCCATCTTAAAAATCGCCTTGGTCGACTCTTCTTCTTGTAAAAAGGCAAGCTTTCGGGCACGCTCCATGATCTGTACGAGTGCGCGGTAATCCTCATTGACTCCTTGCACTTGATCGAGCTCTTTCTTAGCCCGCTCGTTGGCTTCTGTCAATTCTTTTATTTCTAATTCTTTTCCTTCTAATTCTCGTTCCAGCTGCTTGACACGACGAGACAACTCTTTTTGGTTCATAAGAAAACGAATGACGGATTCGATTTGCTGTTCTTCGTCTTCCTCGTGATTGACGACCTCAACTGGTGTCGGCATTTGACGCTTTGGAGGAGCCGTGACTTGATCCACCTCTGCAGCAACCGGCGGCACTGAGATTCTTCCCATTTTCTTCAACTGCTGTCGCTGGCTCTTCGCGATGGAAATGGCGGCATCGTATCGTTTGCGGACGCAGCTATTCCAACGGAAGCCGCACGCAGCAGCTGTCCTTCCCAACCTTTGACCCACTTCTTCAAATGCGGCTAATTGAGTACCGCCTTCGCGAATGTGGCGCAAGGTGACTTCCGCCAACACCAGATCGTCATCTTCCGTCCATGCGTCTTGTCTGGAAGCTACCATATGAGTCCCTCCCGTTACCTTTAAAAAGGATGATGTAGTTCATCCTATGCTTTTCCCTACTCTTGTAGAATCGCTTTCTACTAGAAAAAGTATGTCCAAGCAAATAAATGTTTAAACGGAAGGAACCTTCTCCTCTCACTGTCTGCCTCTTACTGTTTCCTCAAAAATTTTTGGACCACGGATACATGCGCGTCACTTCCCCATATTTCCGCACATTGATCCACTTCACGCCTTATCCTTTGCGCTTGGCTGACCCCTTCCCGTTTCCATCTCAAGATCCGCATGTAGGCTTCGATGCCGACTAAGGGCTGGGCAGCAATCTTGCGAGCAAACCGCTCCACTTCTTCTTGCAGCCTGTCAGCAGGATAGATTTCGTCCACGAATCCGTAGGCTTTTGCTTCCTCGGCTCGCATTCGCTCTCCGGTAAGCAGAAGGGACAGCGCCTTGGCTTCCGGGAGCTTGTCCAGCAAGCGGCTGGCCCCGCCCCATCCCGTGGTGATGTGCATCCCGATTTGAACAAATCCGAAGAGAGCCTGATCGCTTGCGAAGCGGAAGTGACAAGCACCTGCAAATTCACAGCCTCCGCCGATAGCCGCCCCGTTGATCATCGCAATCACCGGCTTGGAAAAGTGATCGATCGCGGAGAGCAGCTCTGCTACTTTATGTAATAGCGGGAATGCCTGTTCATGTCCACGGACCGCGATGAACTGATTCAAATCCCCTCCGGAAACAAAGCTTTTTCCGGTTCCGGTGATGATGAGGACCTTTACCTTCTCGTCAGCACGGCATTCTTCCAGCACGCTTGTCAGCTCATCCACCAGCTCCATGCTGATGGCATTATGTACTTCTGGCCGATTCAATGTAATGGTGGCCACGCCATCCTGTTTGACCCATTGTATGGTTTCCATCTTCATTCCCATCCTTTTCTGGCGCTCATCGCTTCTATTTTACCTCCACCCTGCACAAAATCCTATGGAGAATCAAAAAGAAGAGGAGGCTGCGCGCCCCCTCTTTTTCACACGATATCCAGTTGTTAGGAAAGCAAATTTTTCATTGCGGAGGAGTTAAAGCCTACGATCAGATTCTCCCCGTCCGTCAGAATCGGACGCTTCAGCAGCTGTGGCTCTTCGCTCAACATCTCCAGAAGCTCTTTCACGGACATGTCATTGATGTCCACATCCAGGTTCTTGAAACGTTGGCTTCTGGTGGAAAGGATCTCGTCCAGTCCATTCGACGTCATTTTAATGATATCAAGTAGCTCTTCAGCTGTCGGCGGGTTTTTAAACAGGTGACGCTCTTCGTAATTCACACCATTCTCTGCCAGCCACGCTTTGGCTTTGCGACAGGATGTGCAGCTCGGATACGTGAAAAACGTTAATTTACCAGTATGTGTACGTTCAGCAACTGCCATCGGTTACCCCTCCATCTCATCTATGCGGTTCTTGCCTTTTATTACAAGTTTTGCGGCGGTTGCTCCATAACATGGAAACAACACTTGCAAAAAGTAAGCTAATAAAAAAACCTTCCTTACTTTGGATTATAAATGTGTTATTAACACTATGTCAATAGTAGTTAATCTAAAAACTAGGCAAGAAATTGGGGGATGTGCTGCTCTTGCACACTCAATCCTTAACAATTGGCCTGAAATCGGATACACGTATGGTGATTTGCTTATGAAGGGGGTAACAGCATGGATTGCGATGCTCAAAAGTTAACCAGTGCTTTAGCTGACCCCACCCGTTTTTCCATTTACCAATATGTCGCTTACAGCAAAGACCCGATTACTGTTCAGGACGTGGCCGATCACTTTTCGATTCATCCGAATGTGGCACGGTTGCACTTAACGAAGTTGGAGGACGTTCATTTGCTTTCTGCCGTTACGGACAAAAGCGGCAGAGGGGGACGGCCAAGCCGATTGTACTCGCTGTCGGACCAAGTGGTAAGCCTGCAGTTCCCGCCCCGCGACTATCAGCTACTGGCTGACATTGCGATCGAAACCTTGCTTTCACTCGGTGAAGTTGGTCAATCCGCTTTGATCAAAATGGGACACCGCATGGGTACTGAGATGGCAAAACGGGCGGTAGCCAAAAGTGACTTGAAGCTTTCGACCGCTACTTTAGAAGAAAAACTTGCCCACATTCAGCGATTGGTGGTGGCGCAAGGACTGAAACCGGAAATTGAACCACTCGCAAATGGCACTCTTCGTTTTCGTGTAAACAATTGCACGTTCTCGGATACCGCCAAGAAACATCCCAGCTCCGTTTGTCAAATGCATAACGCCCTCTTGATGGGCATATTTGAAACGTACTTGGGGAACATTGAATTACGTGAGGACGAATCCATGATTGGTGGATGCAATTCGTGTAATTATACAGTGATACAATATTGAAAAACCGTACCCTGTATTTTCCTATCTGCCAAAAAACCGTCATACCTTTCCGTTTACACGCCTTCGCCCGTCCTATATAATGGGGAAGGAATCTTGTAAATCTTACCGTTCTATGCAAAAAGGGGGGACACAGATGGATCGTATGTACCGCGTTCTTGGTTTTTGGACCATCGTTATTGCGCTGATGTCTTTCTGGGGCGGCTTGTACCCAATGGCGCTTATTTTCTTCGGTCTGACCGCATTCTTTGTAGCTTTGAGCTATATGGCTCTGACGGAAAGAGTGTACCTGAACATCTTCTTTGGATTTATGTTCCTGTCTTTCGTAGGATTCACGTACTACACGTTCTTCGTCATGCCATTAGGCGGCGGCGAACACGCAATGATGCTCCAAAACTTGCTGTAATGAAAAAAGATGCTCATCTTCGAGCATCTTTTTTGTATGCCTTTACACAGTACTCTTCTAGAAACGAAAGGCTGGTTGAACAAAACGCAAGCCCTCGTGATGGTCGATCCCCTTGGCCTGTACCATGACCCGAAAACGCCCGCCCAGACCAGCCGGGTCCACCAATTGCTGGATGGCTCGATTCCGCTTCATCGCCACACTCGTAAACGGGTCTCTGTCCATATGCGCCACAGCCTTATGCAGCAGGCCGCTGCGCATTAAAAATTGATCTTGCCTCATGTATGCAACCTCGCCAAGCCCCACCTGCTCCCCATACTCACGCCACGCGGTAAAATTGACATGCGCCGTTATGTCTTCCTCACCCGGATGCGCGAATGGATCGTCATGCGCTTGATGTTTGTAATAACACATGAGGGTCCCGTTTTTGCGGCTGGGATGGTACAGCTCCTCTTCCTGATCACCGTAGTCAATCGTCAAGACGTAGCCTCTTTTTAGAAGCCGCGAAACATTTTTTGCAGCCTGGCTGAGCCCCAGGTTTATTTCCAGTCGCATTCCGTTTGATCCTTTCAGATTGCGCTCCGCAAGATAATCTGCGAGCCCCGGTGTCAGGTCCCCCAACTTCTCTCGGAGCCTCCCCTCTTCCTCTGCTACCCATACCTCTTGCCAGCCAGAAGCTGACTTTTCCACTACGTGGACAGGAAAGGCATCCAGCCACTCGTTGGATAAAATGACCCCTTCGATTTGCTCATGCAAAACCGCCTCTTCCAGAGAGGAATACCACACTTTTTTTACATCATGTGCAAGAATGGCGTCCTGCTGCAGCTTTCGATGATAAGGGCTCGATTCAATGAGCATCACGGTCATGTCTTGATACAGCTCAGGTGCAGCTTCCTTCAAGCGGTCCAGCATATTCCGGCAAAGCGAGCCTGTTCCCCCTCCGATCTCAACCAGAACAGGAGCCTCTGCCTTCCCTGCCCGCCACATTTCCACCACGGCATCCGCAATGGTCTCACCGAAGACCGGATGTACAGATGCACTCGTGAAAAAATCTCCTCCTTTTCCTACTTTGGGCTTGTCTGACATATAGTAGCCATAGGCGGGATGGTACAAAGCCAGCTCCATGTACCGTGAAAAGGGGATTGCCTTTTCCGGCCGTTTCGCCATTTCCTCTCGGATCACTGTGTATAGATTCATTGGGCTCTTCTCCTGCTATCCAAATTCATCCGTATAAGGCTATAATACGAAAAGAAGTCATACAATGTGGAGAGAAAAGGTGCGACACCGGGTACACCGCTTCCCATCACGAAACAAAAGGTGAAATCATGCGCAAATTTCTGCTCATCCTGTTCCTTCTTGTATGTCCACTGACGGTATTCGCCGAGGAAGAGAAGCCCGTTTCTTTGGAGCAGCTGATTTTGCAGCAGCATTTTACTCAAAAAGAACTGGAGCGCACTCTCACTCTCATCAAGGCGGAAGAGACAAGGACACAAGGGGATATCGCTCAGCTAGAGCTGGATCTGAAGCGTCAAAAGCTGGTCATCGAAGCCATGCATCGTCATGCAGGAGAAGTGGCGAGAGCTTACTATACCGGCGAGCGCGCCAATCTTCTGACTCTGCTCTTAAATGCGGAAAATTTCAATGAGTTCTTATTGATGTTCGATTTTATTCAAATTCTCTATGAGCGGGATATGGATCGCCTGGAATCGTACCAGGCAGAGCGAACAAAACTTTTCTCCATGCAGCAGGATGAGCATAACCGCCTCGCACAGCTAAAGGATTTGCGAAAAAAGTACGAGACGCAATTGGCTGAGATGCTTGCCGTGCAAGCGGAAAAGGAGAAAAACGTACAAAAGCTGGACGACCCCACAGCTGTTGAGGCGCTCATGGATAACCTCATTGTGGATTGGCAAAAACGGGGGCTTCCTGCGTTCCAGACGTTTTTCGGACTCTTGGCAGACGTCATGGTACAGGTACCTGAGCTCGCCACTCCCGATCGCATTCAGTCAGATGGACTTTTTTCACACACGCTGACGATCAAGCAAGATGAGTTTAACCAGTTTCTCATGAACAAAGATGAATTATTCAAGCAGTCGCACTTTTCCTTCGATGACAACAAGCTGATAGTCGATGGGACTTATGATCACATGCAGCTGCGTCTCGTCGGCGGCTACGAGCTCGTTTCCCCCGTCCAGCTCAAGTTTCATATTTCCGAGCTCTATTTCGACGGATTCGCCCTCCCGGCATCCACTGTGGAGGAAATGGAGAAAATGTACGATCTCGGC
This sequence comes from Brevibacillus choshinensis, assembly GCF_016811915.1. Classification (NCBI taxonomy): domain Bacteria; kingdom Bacillati; phylum Bacillota; class Bacilli; order Caryophanales; family Paenibacillaceae; genus Brevibacillus; species Brevibacillus choshinensis. The sequence continues at coordinate 3,905,952 of NZ_CP069127.1, forward strand.
TTCTATCCGGGACTCATCTCGCCCAATATTCAAGTGGAGGGCATCACCATGTTGAACGAAGAGCTCAAGCTTCGTTTGCGCTTGAATCTGCCGTTTGGTTTTGGAAAGAAATAAGGCCAGCTTATTCAGCTGGCTTTTTTCGTGGAAACAAAGGTGCCCACGTGCACGGCCATTTCATTTTCCAGACGCTTCATATACGCAATCGCGTCTTTGGTCAAAGTCGGATATTTCTCCCCATTTTGCAGCTTGGCCAACGTTTGCGGCACAGGATAAATGACATAATTGCGTTTGCCTGACTTGCGAAAGAAATGTACATATGTCGGAATCATCTCGGCGCTCTCAATGCTGGCTGCACCTGACGCGTCTTTTTTTAGAGTAAGCTTGAGAATGGCACCTACGTCTTTGTAATCCCAGCGCTGGGCGGAAATGAAATTCCCCAATGAGTAGGTGATCAGACCTTTGTGCTCTCGGCCGTCCTCTAGGGTCACCGTCTTCCATTCGTACGGCTGAACCACGTGCGGATGAGCCCCCAAAATCAGATCTGCTCCATCCCGAATGACCTGCTCCGCCGTCTTTTTTTGCGCCTCGTTCGGCATTCGCTGGTACTCGACTCCGAAGTGCAAGGCTACGGCCACTAAATCTGCTCCCTTTTCGCGGGCATGGGCAATGTCTTTCTTTATGAGCGCGGGGTCAATCAGATTGATCATGTAGGGCTTGCCTTCCGGGATCGGAATGCCATTTGTCCCGTACGTATACGATAGCAGTGCCAGAGTAAAGCCATTTTTCTTCAGCAAGAGTGGCTCATCGCGTTCTTCTGGACTGGCAAAGGTTCCCGTATGCAGCAGCCCTGCTTCGTCGAGATGCTTGATTGTCTGCAGGATGCCGGGCCCCTTTCGATCCAGCGAGTGATTGTTTGCCGTAGATACGGCTGTGAAACCGACTTCCTTGAGGGTGTGGCCCAGCTCAGCCGGGGAATTGAACATGGGGTAGCCCGAATATCCGGCTGCACTGCCGCTCATGGTAGTCTCCAGGTTGCCGATGACCCAATCCGCTTCTTGGAACAGTGGGACGACGTTCGTAAAAAACGAATGAAAATCATATTTCTTGGTCGCTGGATTCCACGCCGCATCCAATTGCTCCTGGTGCATCATAATATCCCCCACAGCCATCAGGGACAGGCGCTGCTCAGGGAAACGCGAGGCAGCTTGCTCTTGGGCTGGTGCGGGTTCCTCACTGGATGGCACGTCCGACGAAGGTGCGGCAGGAAGGGTCTGGGATGCCGACTCAGCTGGAGCAGTGGCGGGCTTTTCCTGATTGGCGACAGGCGGGACACAACCCGTAATACTCATACAGCCAATAGCAAGAATGGCGACCCAACGACACCATTTTACATTCATGCTTCCTTCTCCTTTTTCCTTGTGACCCTACCCATTTCGCCGGCTTTCCCTAAATTCCTCCAAAAATACGGATGCGATTCCCGACTTCCCTTCTTTATCGTAACAACCCTGTCACGAATGGATTGAAGGTTTTTTCTGAGTCAATCGTCGTTTTCGGTCCGTGTCCCGGATAGACGATCGTATCATCGTCCAGCTCAAACAGCTTATCCTGAATGCTGATCATCAACGTTTCATAATCGCCACCAGGCAAATCCGTGCGCCCGATGCTCTGAGCGAACAACACATCTCCACCGAAGCAATGTCTGCCGATTACAAATGAGCAGCTTCCAGGAGAATGGCCCGGAGTATGCATGACTTGAATCGAAAATCCGGCGATTTGAAGCGTCTGCCCATCTTCCAGCTCATATTCAGCACGCTCGCACACAATCGGCTCAGGCAGATTCCATCGACTGGATCCGTTCAAGTCAGGATTCGTCAGCCATTCCTGCTCCAGTGGATGAATGTAGACAGGCGCCTTGGTCAATGCACAGACCTCATTTAATCCACCGATATGGTCTAGGTGGGCATGCGTCAGCAGGACGGCTACTACGTTTTTCTGTCGGATGGCCTGCAATAAGGCAGCCGGCTCCATTCCCGGATCGATGACAATCGTCTCGCCGGTGCCAGTATGGGTCAGCACATAGGCATTGGTCTGGAATGCGCCCAATGGAAAAGTCTGAATGGAGAGTTGTTGTTCGCTCATAGGAACCTCCTCGATTTTTTGATACGATAGGATAAATGGCAAAGATGTGAGGTGAAAGGTATGCGCCACATGTACGGCGTAGAAATTCAGGTGCCCGATGGCAAATTGCCGGGCTTCTATGCTCAAGTCATACATAAAATTGGTGACGATGTCAATGTCTTTGACCGAGACAAACTGCTTTTCGTCGTAGAGGGCGAGGAGGATCGAGACAAGCTAGAGGCGATACTCGCCAGGCCCAACATGTTAGGCGATGTATTCTCACTCCTCCTGCTTCCCGAAGCCATCGAAATGGCATCGCTGGAGGACATAGGCTTCCTCTCACAAAACGGTCATCTGTATCTGTACGCAGAGCGGGTGGCATTGTTCACGCTGTCCGACGACAAAGGGAGCGAAAAGGATCGCTGGGCAGCCGAGGAACAGCTTCGCGAGCATGTGCATGGCCAATTTTCTGATCCCTCTACGTTCTCTACGGTATTCATCATCGACAGCTCCCTTCCAGACCTCGTAGAAGGTATTGCACGAGCGTACCAGCTCTCTGTCAGATGGGTCCATCGCGGCGATCACGTTTGAACGGCTCAAAAAAAGGGAAGAGCGTACATCTTCTGCACGCCCTTCCCTTTCGCTCATAAGCTGTCGAATCGCATCCATGCCACTTTATTTTCTGCAATCCCAAAGTTAGCCTTGTACTGCTTTCCCTGGTAGACAATCTCCTTGTCTCCCGTGCCTTCGCCGTAGAGCTTTTTCAGTTGTTCAGCCGAGTCATACATGGTCAGTCCGCGCGCTGTTTTGAACTTCTGTGCGTCTTCCTGCGGAACTCCTCCCAACATGATGGACACGACCTTCCCCGCATTCACCTTCAGAATGAGCTGAGTCCGATCCAGCAGCAGCATCCCCATCACTGCTTCTCCCGCGCCTTGAGCCATCTGATCGACAGTGTAGGTCTGCCTCGATACCATGTCCATAAAATCTGCCTTGGTCGGCTTTAGGATATCCATTGCCTCTTTGATGTTTTGTCCTAAGTAAACTCCATTGATGCCGTACTCTTTTGGATTCTCCGCATCAAAGGCGTTGGAAGAGCAAGCCTGCAGCAAAACGGCCACCAGCATCACGATTGCAACGATTCGGAATGAATGAATCAAATTCATGGCGCCCACCTTTTTTCAGCCGGTTTTTACATCGCTATCTTACCGCACCCGCTGAAAACGAGCAAGGTGCACACCTACTCCCTCGGCCCCGTCACTTTTTGCCTTGGTCGATTTGGCGGCAGATTGTTGTTTACGCTTTGCTTGAAGCCCTCAACGATCTTCAGTAGGGACGCAAAAAAGGGAGATCCAAACACAGCGACGATTCCCCACAGCCACGTCCCCACCTCCCAGGAGTCCTCCACGTAGACCTTCTCTGCACCGGTCAGTATCAGCGCAGGATCCAGTCCCATTACGCCAAAAATAACACCTGCAGCAACCACTGAGATCAGCAAGTTGAAAAAACGCTTGTAATGGTTGAGCCGTGCAGCGTGATTATGGTCCTCCCAGCAGTCATTCCTTGCCTCGTAATCGGTCGCAAGAAAGGGTATCACCGATTTGCATGCTTCTGTCACGCCGGCTGCTGCACTGGAAACCGCTGTGATATAAATGAGAAAAGCGATAGATGAATCCAGATTGACCATATGATTCCTCCCCTCATTCCTATTTGTATGGAGGAATGCGGACAACTTGCAAAATAATCATGTGCGAAACCGTTTCCGTTTGCCCCATTTTGCGGTAACATGGACCCATACCACCAATTTAAGGAAAAGGGGGAATTTCCATGTCCAACCAATCTTACATCTGGGATACTTACGATTTGGTACGCAGCCTCACCCTTGGTGCACTGAACCATACAAAAGAAGAGGTAGCAGACATCATTCCTGAAGGTCTCAGCAACAACATTCGCTGGAACTTTGGACACATTCTGATGACTCAGGATTTCTTCATGTACGGCCCAAGCTGTCCTCACTTGCCAGCATCCTATCCTGCCCTGTTTTCTCCAGGTACCAAGCCTGCGAACTGGGAAGGAGATATTCCTTCGCTGGCAACTTTGGCTGCCCAATTGGAGGAGCAAAAGGCCCGCATCAAGGAAACGTTTGCAGATCGTTTGGACGAAAAGCTCCCTCAGCCTTTCCAGCTCGGCAATAAAGGAACGATGCACACCTTTGGAGAGATGTTTGCATTTACCCTCTTCCATGAAGGCATGCATATGAATGCGCTTGCCACACTCAACAAATTCATATCTGCCAGCAAGTAAGCTGTTCGATCCATCAAAAATCAGCCCGGTGCGTCCCACCGGGCTTTTCCGCGTATATAGAGAAAACCGTTCCCAAGAAGGGAACGGTCCTTGTCGAGCCCAATTGCTTATGGGGTTTTACCGATTATTCTCTTTGGCACTTCAACCTCCATTACAGAGACTTTCGTTACCTAAAGAATTTGGGTTCCACCAATCCGACTTTCGCCGACTGCTTGTTCATGTGTATCCACGGATCTTCGCCTCCTGCAAGGCTTTGCGCCGTCTTACCATGAATCATCGGGCTCGACAAAACTTATTATGTCCGCTCCCTTTGAAGCTATACACCGTTTTATAAAATATCTGCAGCCAGCTGTGCCAGTACGCTTCGTTCTCCTTTTTCCAGCTTGATATGCCCAGCCAGCTTCTGATCTTTGAAGAGCTCAACCACATACGTCAGTCCGTTATTGCTCTCATCCAGGTACGGATGGTCAATTTGCTCCGGGTCACCCATCAATACGATTTTGGATCCGTCGCCTACACGGGTCAGAATCGTTTTCACTTCATGCTTCGTCAAGTTCTGCGCCTCGTCTATGATGATAAACTGCCCAGGAATGGAACGCCCGCGAATGTAGGTCAGCGCTTCCACTTGGAGGCTCCCCATGCCAGCCAAAATCTTATCCAAATCTCCAGGACGTTTTGTGTTGAACAAATATTCCAGATTATCGTAAATCGGCTGCATCCACGGCCTCAGTTTTTCTTCCTTTTCGCCGGGCAGGTAGCCGATGTCTTTTCCGAGTGGAACGATAGGCCTTGCTACCAAAAGCTTTTTGTATTTTTGCAGATCTTCAATTTGCAGTAATCCTGCTGCGAGAGCCAGCAGGGTTTTTCCCGTTCCGGCCTTGCCAGTCATGGTGACCAGCGGAATATCATCGCGAAGCAGCAGTTCTGTCGCCATCCTTTGCTGAACGTTCCGGGCTCGTATCCCCCATATCGGGTCGTCATCAGAAATAAGCATCTCTAACGTCTTGCCATCCGGATCGACCTTTCCGATGGCCGATATGGATGGGTTGATCTCATCCTTCAATACAAGAAATTGATGAGGGTAGAAGCGATACTTTGGAAAACAGGTAGCCAAATGCAGCTTTCTCGTGGCGTAATACGACTTGATGATTTCGGAGGCGACCATCATCTTCTGATACCCCGTGTAAATGCTGGAAAATTCACCAACGACCCGATCTGACAAAAAATCCTCGGCTGTCAGATTGAGGGCATCTGCTTTCACACGCATCAGGGCATCTTTGCTGACCAGAATGACTGGCCGAGGCTGGTCGGATAAATTTTCTTCTTCCTGCAGGTTTAAAGCAACAGCTAGAATCCGGTTGTCATTGGTCATTTCCGTGAACTGCTTTTGCAGCTGATGAAGAGATGAATGGTTCAGCTCCACCCGGAATAACCCACCCGTTTCCAGCGTAATTCCCGTATGAAGATGCCCAAGCTCTCTAAAGCTGTCAAACAGTCGCGATACGTACCGAGCATTGCGACCGATTTCATCCATGTACCGCTTTTTGGAATCGATTTCTTCCAACACCACTGCCGGTATGACAATTTCGTTGTCGGCGAAGGAAAACATCGCCCGTGGATCTTGCAGGAGTACGTTGGTGTCCAGTACGTAGATTTTCTTCAAAATCTCGCCTCCTATTACCCTTCTTATATAAGCTATGCATTTTTTGGAGGGATGCTCTGGTGCGGCGACGTGATGTACTACAGTTTATGTCGAGCCAGACACAGATAGACGGACCATTCCCAGAATGAAAACAAGCTCACAGGACAAAATACTCATAACCGCTGGGAAAGGGAGAATGCCTGTGAAACGGACCGCTACCATCTGCCTTGGTATCTGCTTATTGCTCACTGCCTGCATGTCAGGCAATAAACCGCCGGCCAACCAGGCTGCACCGCAGCCCAACCAACAAGTGCCGCATACCCAACGCGTGCAGCAAACGGCTCCGCAGCCTACCTATAACCAATCTTCGCAGGCGACTGCGGATCGTCTCGTCCAGCTGGCAACACGCGTAAAAAAGGTAAATGGAGCGACTGCTGTCGTCATCGGAAAAATGGCGGTGGTCGGTATCAATGTTGATCCACATCTGGATCGCCCGGAAGTGGGAGTCATCAAATACTCTGTTGCCGAAGCCTTGAAGGAAGATCCCCAAGGCGCAACTGCCATCGTGACAGCCGACCCTGATATCGTGCAGCGCCTCCGTGAAATGACGGCTGACATCCGCAGAGGCCATCCTGTATCCGGCTTCGCCGAGGAGCTCGCGGATATCGTGGGGCGTATCATGCCACAGCTGCCGCGTGATGTGAGAAAACGGGAAGAGACACCTTCGCAAGAAAATGAACAGCGCATCAATAAAAGCAACAAATCTACGCCACGGGGAAATCAGGGCATCAACGTGAATCGCACCGGCGCGCCATAAAGAAGGCAGCGCTGGCATTAGAACGAAACGAAAAAGAGGCATTCGCCCGGAGCTACGCCCGAGAGAATGCCTCTTTTTTATTTTGGACTTCTACGGTTACAGGAGGCAATGCTTCCAAAGCCTGCTGCAAGTCCTGAATCAAATCATCCACATCTTCCAGTCCAGCCGATAGCCGGATCAAGCCGTCCGTAATCCCGCGGATCTCTCTTTCCGCTGCCGGCATAGACGCGTGGGACATGGCAGCCGGATAGGAAAGAATGGTTTCCACCGCTCCCAGACTTACCGCAACGATCGGCAGCCTTACCCGGTCAAACAACGCTTTGGCCCGTTCTCTGCTCCCTACATCAAAAGACAGAACGGCACCATGTCCGCTCGCTTGCGCTACCTGGATTCCGTGGCCTGGGTGATCAGGCAATCCGGTGTAGTAGACACGGCTGACAGCAGGATGGTCGTTCAGCCAATTGGCGATTTTCTCGGCAGTCCGTGTGCTGACATCGAGCCTCGCCTTCAATGTCTTCAAACCGCGCATCACCAGCCAGCAGTCCTGTACACCTAAGATGGCCCCCATCCCATTTTGGATAAAGTAGAGCTGCTCCCCCAAAGCCGCATCTTTGGTTACCGCCAGCCCTGCCACGACGTCACTGTGTCCCCCAATGAACTTCGTGGCGCTATGGATCACGATATCGGCACCCAATTCCAAGGGACGCTGGTAATATGGCGTCAAGAATGTATTGTCCACAATGACCAACAAATCATGCTCTTTTCCGATTTGACAGACTGCTGCGAGATCTGTCACTTTCAAAGTAGGGTTTGAAGGTGTCTCCAGATAAATACCACGTGTCGATGGCTGAATGGCCGCCCTGACTTCTTCCAGTTTGGTCGCGTCTACAAACGTCACGGTAATCCCCATCCGAGACAATACTCTCGTCAAGAAGCGGAATGTCCCTCCGTACACGTCCTCTGCCACGACTACATGATCCCCCGCCGAGAAAAGCATGAACACGCTGGAGATCGCTGCCATGCCGGATGCAAAAGCGAAACCGCGCTCTCCCCCCTCCAATCCGGCAATGGCGTCCTCCAAGGCTTGACGGGTAGGGTTTCCGGATCTGGCGTAATCAAACGTAGTCGGGCGGTCCAAATCAGCCTGATGAAAGGTGGACGCCTGATAGATCGGAACGGACGACGCGCCTGTGACCGAATCAAAGCACGATGTTCCATGCAGCACTTTTGTAGCAAAATTCATCGCACATTCCCTCCAACCGTCAGGCTCGCATCCAACGCCTCGCACAAATCCGCGATGAGGTCGTCTGGATGTTCAATCCCTACGGAGAGGCGGAGCAGCCGGTCACAGACACCTACGTACTCCCGAATCTCAGCCGGGATATCGGCGTGTGTCTGCGTCGCCGGGTATGTACACAGCGATTCTACGCCACCCAGACTTTCCGCAAACGAAACGATGCGCAGGTTTTTCAGGAAAGGCTTTACTTGATCAGCTGATCGTACACGGAAGGAAACCATCCCGCTGTAACCATTCGATTGCTTTTGCTGAATATCATGACCTGGGTGCTCAGACAGGCCCGGGTAAAAGACTTCTGTTACAGCAGGATGCTCACGCAGCTTGGCTGCGACAGCAAATGCATTCGCTTGATGGCGCTCCATGCGCAGTGCCAGCGTCTTCATCCCGCGCAAGAGAAGCCAGCAGTCTTGCGGCCCCAATACGGCCCCGATCGAATTGTGCAAAAAACGGATTTTTTCCGATAACTCTTGTCCTTTTGTCACGATCAAACCGGCAAGCACGTCATTATGTCCACCCAGATATTTGGTGGCGCTGTGCAGGACGATATCTGCTCCGAGCTCAAGTGGGCGTTGACAATACGGGGTCATGAAGGTATTGTCTACAATCGTCAGCAGGCCATGACTCTTTGCGATCTTCGCCACGCCGGCGATGTCGGTAATTTGGATCAGCGGATTCGTCGGAGTCTCCACGAGTATGGCTTTGGTCTGTGGCTTCACTGCCTGCTCCACCAATTCCAGATCACGCAGATCGACATAGCTAAACGAAAGTCCATAACGGGACAATACCTGCTCGAACAGCCGGTAGGTTCCCCCGTACAGGTCCAGTGAGACAATCAGATGATCTCCTTGGGAAAACAGCCCCATGACCGTATGGATAGCAGCCATGCCTGACGCACACGCGAACCCTCCGTCCCCCGCTTCCGCGCTCGCGATCGTCTCTTCCAAGACCGTGCGCGTCGGATTCGCAGTCCGAGTGTAATCAAATCCTGTGCTTTCCCCCAAAGTAGGATGGCGATAAGCTGTTGAGTAGTAGACCGGAAAGTTAACGGCCCCTGTTGTTTCGTCTTTTCCCACGCCCGCCTGAACTAGTTTCGTCTCCAAATGCATCTGATTTCTCTCCCTCCATAGTGTACGAGGGGCATGAAAAAAGCCCCCTTTCGTCTGAAAGAAGGCTTTGTTTACGTCGCCGTAAGCAAGACCTTCTCATCTTTCAGAGTTTGATAACTCTGCAGGAATTAGCACCATTATCTCCCTGTAACGTAAACCGTACAGGTGATTGGTTGCCGGGCATCATCGGGCCAGTCCCTCCGCCTCTCTGGATAAGAAGATTGCTATTCAATTTGATTGATCCTAATACTAATGGATGGATCACTGCCTTGTCAACAAGATTTTCCACTGGGAAGACATCCGCATCAATTTGCGTTTCTCAAGGCTTCCATCACTTGATTGTCGAGCTTGGCCGCTGCATTCTTGTCGTACGTTTTTTCATACTGCGGCTCAACGGAAATGCGGGAGCCGTAAAACATGATGTCCCGGACCGCTTCGATCTTGATTTCGACCATCGCCAGCTTCAGCGGCACACCCTCCAGCCGCTCTGTTTTTACCGCGGCACGACCGTTGATGGCAAAGGACGAACCCGCACCGATCAGATGCAATACCACCTGCGGCTCCTTGGCAATATTGGCCAGAATCCGCGAGCGATTATCGACAGCAAAACGAATGGTATCAACGGTTGCCGCATACGTCCACGACAAGGAACTGAGCGCTGGAGAGCCCGATTCATGATCGATCGTTCCCAGGGTAACAAAGCGCTCTTTCTGCAAAAGCTCAAACAATTCTTCCGACAGGGATTGGGAAACGGTTTCTGCCATTCCGATGCCTCCTCGAGTACGATTTGTACGTATATTGTACCCCCCTGCTGGGCGATAGGCAACGCTTCCGGTTCCTTGCTTCTCATTTCTTTTTTCCCTAAACTGGGTAATAGAGATAAACTTGATCCGAAACGGAGGTTTGTCGTGTGTCCCCTACTGACCGCCTGTTGGTCCAAATGGAGCAGTTGATGAAAGAAATCGAAGAAGTCCGCAAGCTCAATGAACGCATGGATAAAATCGCCATGTTCATGGAAGATATTCGTTTAGCCGATATCGTGCAAAATTACACAGCCCCGCGCAAGCTGCTCTGGATTAATTTCCTCGCAGGTCTTGCCCGGGGTCTGGGCCTTACTATTGGGACTGCTCTCGTGCTTGCCTTGCTTGGTTCGCTTTTAACTCAATTTTTATCCATACCGATCATTGGAGACTACATAAAGGAGCTCGTGGATTACGTGCAGCCCTATAATCAGCCGTAACGATCCTTAGTTGTCTTCGTCCTCGTCGTGGTCATCACGGTCATTGTCGTCGTCATCATCTTGGCCGTGTTGATTCCACTCCCCTTGCTTTTTCCAATATCCGTACGCGTTCCCGTTTGGTACGTGCTTCTCTTTTACTTTTTTGTCTTTTTTATCTTTCTTGTCTTTTTTATCATCGTCTTCGTCTTTGTTCGCTTGGTTCTCCATTGCCTCTGTGATGGCCTTTTTGATGCTTTCCGTCATGTCAGCCTGTTTGACCAGCTTGTCATCTACATACAGCTCGAGGCGAACCGCTTGCGCATCGAAAGAACCCTGCTTGATAGACAGCTTCAGGGAGTATTCCCCTTTGTCATTTGGCTTCACTTCTTGCTTTTTGCCATCCAGTGTTGTAACGAACAGCTTAACACCCTTATTCTTGGACCAGCCCACTACGGTTCCTTTGAGCTGAATGCTCTTGTTTTTCGGGTCGAGGGCAGCTGTTCCTGAGATTGCGTACGTTTTTACCGCTTCTTTGTCTGGAGCGTTTACGACTTCTACTGCGATAGAGTCAGAGTCGAGCTTTTCGCCGTTCTCATATACCTCGATCGTGGCTTTACCAGTCGTGGACTTGACTTCTTTCAATGTAACGCTGAAGCTGCCCACACCATCCCACAGCTTCTTCACCTTTGCATCGGCTTTTACTCCGTTGTACGTCACCGTCACTTTGTCTGCATCCAGCTTCACGATTCCCTTGACTTTCAGCTCTCCTTTTTTCGCATCGAGCACAGCCAGGTTATGTATGATCATATCCGCTTCTTCTTCGGCTTGCGGGATGACCTTTACCTTTTCGCTGTCGACGAGGGCAGTGCCAGCATAAGCGCTAACCGTCACGTATTGCTCCGTTGAGACGTCCAGGGAAGGGAAGGTCACCGTAAAGGAGTGCTCACTGGTAGGGACCACCTCGATATTATCGCCGTTCGGCTTTTTCACGACGATTTTGGTGACATCCTCGGTCACAATCCCTTTGACGTACACTTTTTTGCTCTGGGTTTGAGCGCTGACACTGACAATTTCCTCTTTTTCATCTGCGAACCGGACTTCCAGCCAAATGTCGCTGTAGTATTGGTTGTAGATCCGCTCCCACTCATCTTTGTTCTCTTCCATGTATGTTTGCAGCTTTGTGTTTAGCTTGATTTCATCCACAATAATGTACAAGTGGTCGGCCTGCGTCTTGAGCAGCAAGTTCAGCGTCTCGGGATCATTTTTGGCCAACTCTTTCAAGTTGTATCGGGTAACTTGCTTCCCTTCCTCGTTCATGACCACTTTTGTCGCACTCGGCGACCCAAACGAACTGGCATTCGCAAGGATCGGAGTAACTCCCCCAATGATGCCTACTGCAGCAACAACCGCTAGTACGGGCCTTTTCATGATTATTTTTTTCATCCTAGTTCCCCCTCTTCATTGCACAATCATCCCCTGTTGACTGGGGCATAGTTACTGACGACATTTTTCGCAGATAGGTTGCACGGATGGCAAAACCACAACTTTGTACCTAGTAACATCTAGACAAACGAAAAGCTCCACCTAGCGACTCCGAGGAAATCGGAGGCCGGGTAGAGCCTTTTTCTTTACTGATTGTATTTAGGTTCACTTTCAATGGCCTGCAGCAAGGATTCCACAACCTCCGCCGAATATCTTCCTTGCCATTCTTCGCCTGCTGACTGACCGTACAGGATATACCAGGGACCTTCGAGGCGATAACCAAGCCCCGTCATCTGATGGTCCTCACGCAAAAGCTCTGCAAAAAAGGACGCTGTCTCCTGTGCCGAGCGATCATCAGGCCGCGCGTCAGCAACCACTTGTATCTGTATCCAATTAAAGAGGGCGTCATCACGCTTCATTAGGGACCCTCACTTTCTTTGGGTTTGTTCAGGCTTGATTCGCAGCTTTACGATGACAAGAATCAAAATCGCCACCAACATCGCACTCTTTACAGGAAGCTGAACATCCAGAATGGCGAAAATCAAGGCACCCGCAAACAGCAGTATGTACAATAATATCGTCTTGAGAATCGGCATGCGAATGCGAGTAGCAAATCCGAGATAGTAGACCAAAACTAATTGAACGAATAAAATCCATGCCCGATTGTGATCGGCCCACATCCGGAAGCTATCAAAGGCAGAGAGTTGTTCCGGGTTGGTGGGGACATAAGTTGAAGCGAGTTGAATCCAATCCATTATGATAATTCCTCCTGTTTCGCACGCGGCATCTGGTGCCGACGCACAAGCCGTGGAGGGAAGCTTCTCCCCGGCGTCATTCTTTTCGATTCACTGGCAGGTGCTGGTCATGCTTGTACCAAAATCTATCCATTTTACTTTATCAGGTGGCGTATTTCCTGTCAAAACTTGATATTCATCGGGCAACGTGTACCTCGGTCACTAGCTTGCTTATGGATCAGCATGATATGATGAATGCATGGAAATGAGAAAAGGTGGGGATATGATGAGCTTTTATGACATATCGGTAAGAACCATTTCAGGAGAAGAGACCACTCTCGCCGCGTATAAAGGCCAGGTTCTTCTCATCGTCAATACCGCCAGCAAGTGCGGACTTACCCCTCAATACAAAGGACTTCAAGCCTTGTATGAGCGCTATCGGAATCAAGGATTGGTCGTGCTGGGGTTTCCGTGCAACCAGTTCGCTGGTCAAGAACCTGGCACGGAAGAAGAAATCGCTCAGTTCTGTGATCTGAATTACGGTGTCACCTTCCCTCTGTTCGCCAAGATCGACGTCAACGGACCCCATACTCATCCTTTGTATCAATACTTGAAAGCGAACGCCCCGGAAGGAAACGGAGAAGACATTGAATGGAACTTTGCAAAATTTCTCGTGGACAAAAATGGACAAGTCTCCAAACGGATCGGGGCACGTGTCCAGCCCGAAGAATTGACTTCCGACATCGAATCGCTGCTGAAAGCTTAATTTCATGAAAGGCTCCAAGCCCTCGCCCTTTAAAGCGGGGGCTTTTTTGGTGAAAAAAAAAGCCGTTTCATCCTCACAGATGAACGGCTCTCTCTTTGTTTTATGCTTGCGGTTGTGCTTCCCAACGTCTTTGCTTTTCATAACGCTCACGATCGGATTTGTTCAGGTACTTTTTACGGAGACGAACAGATTGAGGAGTAACTTCGCACAGCTCGTCGTCGTTCAAATACTCCAGCGCCTCTTCCAGCGTCAAGATACGTGGGGCTTTCATTTTAACAGTCTCGTCCTTCGTCGCGGAACGGACGTTGGTCGCATGCTTTTCCTTACATACGTTTACGGTCAGGTCATTGTCGCGGTTGTGTTCTCCCACGATCATGCCTTCGTACACTTCCGTACCCGGGTGAATGAACATGATGCCACGGTCTTCCACAGACATCAGTCCGTACGTTGTCGCTGTACCGGTTTCGTGGGAAATCAGAACACCTGCATGGCGTCCTCCTACTGCACCTTGTACCAGTGGACGATAGCTGTCAAAGGAATGGTTCAAGATACCATAACCGCGAGTAATGGTCATAAACTCGGTACGGTATCCGATCAGTCCGCGGGAAGGAATAATGAACTCCAGACGAACTTGTCCAAATCCGTTGTTCACCATGTTTACCATTTCCGCTTTGCGCTGTCCGAGCGTTTCCATGACTGGGCCTGTGTATTCCTCTGGCACGTCAATCACCAGCATCTCTGCAGGCTCCATCTTTTGACCATCGATCATGCGGACGATAACTTCTGGCTTGGATACGCCCAGCTCAAAGCCTTCGCGACGCATGTTTTCTACCAGGATAGACAGGTGCAATTCACCGCGGCCAGATACGACGAAAGCATCTGGAGAATCCGTTTCTTCCACACGAAGAGATACATCTGTCTCGAGCTCTGCCATCAAACGGTCACGCAGCTTGCGGGAAGTCACGTGCTTTCCTTCGCGGCCGGCAAACGGGCTGTTGTTCACGAGGAAAGTCATTTGCAGTGTAGGCTCATCAATTTTCAGGAATGGCAATGGATCTGGACGATCGACGTCACACACGGTTTCCCCTACGTTGATGTCATCCAAACCTGCGATCGCGACGATATCCCCCGCTTTCGCAGTTTTTTGCTCCACGCGCTGCAAGCCGGAGAAGCCGAACAGCTTTTGAATGCGCATTTTTTTCAAAACGCCTTCGCGAGTCGTCACGGATACCATGTCGTTCACGTTCATCGTACCGCGATAGATGCGACCAATCCCGATGCGGCCCAGGAAGTCGTTGTAGTCCAGCATGGTTACTTGCATTTGCAAGGGAGCATTTTCATCAGCGTCTGGAGCTGGCATATGCTCGATGATGGTGTCAAACAGCGGACGCAGGTCTCCTTCGAGCTTATCCGGTTCCATACCGGCAATACCTTGCAAGCCGGACGCGTATACGATCGGGAAGTCCAATTGTTCTTCTGTCGCATCCAGGTCAATGAACAGGTCGTACACTTCATTGATCACTTCTTGCGGACGGGCATTGTCACGGTCTACTTTGTTCACCACGACGATAGGCGTTACTTTTGCTTCCAGCGCTTTTTTCAAAACAAAGCGGGTTTGTGGCATACAGCCTTCAAATGCATCCACGATCAGAAGAACGCCGTCTACCATGCTCATGATGCGTTCAACCTCGCCACCGAAGTCGGCATGGCCAGGCGTGTCCAGGATGTTGATCGTAAACTCTTTGTATTTAACGGACGTTGTTTTTGCAAGAATGGTAATCCCGCGCTCCCGCTCCAGGTCGTTGGAGTCCATCATTCTCTCCTCTACCTGCTGGTTGCTGCGGAACGTGCCCGATTGAATCAAAAGCTTGTCAACCAGCGTGGTTTTCCCGTGGTCAACGTGGGCAATAATAGCGATGTTGCGTATGTCAAGACGCTTCATGTGAACCTCCTCTGTTATGCATACCTTCCATATTAGCAGTTCGTGAAACTCGGCACAATGGGGAGTTTTTTACGGAAATCCCTTCCTGAGTAGGAGACGCTCTTTTCGTCATACTAAGGAATGGAGGTGGCTCCCCATGAACAAAAATTGGTCTATTGCCATTGCAGGTGTTCTCGCGCTTTCATCATTGGCCGGTTGCGCCAGCTCCAGCGCTGGTCCTAACCAGAGTGGCACACATGCGCAAAATACGGCGAACCAAAAGCCAGCGCACATGCGCAACAGCCTTGCACACAGTCCGAATGCGTACACTCAGAGTACCAATGCAAATCATTACCGCAACGGCTATACTGTCAACGGCTTCGATCAAAACATGGCCGAGCGTCTCACCAAAGTCGCGGATGATGTGCCTGGAGTAGACCGCGCCACAGTTGTCGTAAGCGGAAAGGATGCTGTGATTGGTGTTCGCATTCGTGATAACCTAGCCCCTGAGCAGCAAAAAGTGATCGAGCAAAAGGTTCACTCAGCTGCGAGAGCTGTTTCTCCCACCATGAACATTCGTGTGACGGCTGAGCCTGCCATGTTTACTCGCATCAGGGTCATCAACGACTCGATCTACAACGAGGCACAGCAGCGCACACATAACGTCTCTCAGGTTCCCCATAGTATGGCTCACAACATGAGCAACACTGCAAATGATTTTGGGATCTTGCTCAAAGACTTAGGCCGCACGGTTACCGCTCCCTTTCGCTAACCATGTTTGACCACATATCTCACGTAAAAGAGGTGCGGACCACATCCGCACCTCTTGAATACATCCATTTGTTACTTGCTTACCAATTCAGTCGCTTTCATTTCAGGCTCGACAACTTGCAGTTCACCTGTGCCGCGAACGAGTTTCTTCGCGTAGGTTTTCTCCGGCTTCAGCACGGATACCAAGTAATCGATAGCAACTTGCGGGTCAACCGTCTCACCGCACGTGTAGCAATCAAGAGCGGCAAATCCGCGCTCTGGATACGTGTGAATGGACAGGTGGCTTTCCGAGAGAAGAACCAGAACGGTAGCACCCTGAGGAGAAAACTGCTTAGCTTGCACGCTCAGTACCGTAGCACCGCATGCCTCAGCAGCTTCAATCATTTCTTTTTTCAAAAATTCTGCGTCGTTCAACAAGTCAAACTGAACTCCCCATGTGTCAACAGCAACGTGTCTTCCGAAAGTCGAGTATTCCATCTTTCGGTTCCCCCTTCCTAGCAGTGTGTAATGTTAAACATCGCTAGGACCTGCGTCATTCACTAACGGGGGCGGTTTCCCTCTTGTTATCCACCCTTTAAAGTGAATCCTGGTTCCTAATCCTGTTTCCAACGAAAACAACAATACCACGCTTTTGCCTAATTTGACAATACCCTTTTTGAGAAAAATACAGGAAATAAAAAAATGGGCGCGATAGCACCCATTTCTTGGTTTTTTAAGCTTCCAGTTCAAACATACGTTTCGATAAAGTGGCTAATCGGCAGTCAATTGCAGTCAGCTTTTCGGGAGCATTGCTTCTTGCCCAATTTCGCAGATCCAGCCATCGGTCAGTCTCTTGATATAGGGACTCAATCTCCCGTTCGCTGCCATCTTGTTGGAACAACGCCTCCAACTCATTGGCCACGCTCGGTGAAGTATTTTCAAAGATGGACACTTCTTCGTCACCTGATAGTTCATGGATGCTCACAACCGAGCCTTGGTCGTAATGATATACGACGGTAAAGCCATCATAAATCCGATGGACAATTCCATAGCCCCGAAACGTTTTCATCGCTTTTCGCATCACGTTCGCCAACTGTCGATCTCGAATCAGATACGAACTGTCACACGAGTAACGATTGCCAGATCGAGCGAAACTCAATTGAATTTCACCGCTGTTGTCTGTCAGAATCACGTCCCGGTCGCCATTGTCACAAACTTTGACATCGACTGAAATGTGTTCGTTGGTGAAGAGCGAGACGAATTGGTTCAGCTCTTCTTCATTCACCGTAAAATAGGCCTTGGCGTAATTAGTCGCTAAACGCTGTGCCATAATATCTCCTCAATTCTTTTGGTTTGCATGGCCATAGATCGACCGAACAATCATCCGAATAAAGGAGCTACGCTAAGTGTCAACGAAGGAACGCTGTAGAACCTGGCCTTGCCCCGCGAATCGAAAATCGATTTGGGTAATGAAGGCGGATCACCTACTTTTTGTATTTACGAAAAAACCATCCTTGACTTCTCTTATTATACAACAGGCAATGTGAAAAGTCTTGATCCAAAAGGTGATGAATTTTCGCAAAAAAACGGATTATGCGCGTTCAGACGCTGAGAAACGAAAAGAACTCTCTGATTCATTCATATGCTTACCATTTCTGAGAAATACGGAAGGTTTACGCTCCCACAGGCGGATTCATCGCTTTTTTTATGACAGCTTGTTCCTCCTCTGACAGCGAGTACAGCGAGCTGCCTCCCTCCAATGGTTTTGCGTATACACGCGATTCTTCCCGTCCAAAAATGCTCGTGATCACAACGCCATTTTGTGCGTCATCGAGGATCGCCATCGAGAAGCTGAGATCACTCCCAACATCCCCAAACGCATTATACCGGATGACCGCTACGTTCCCAAACTGCGAAGCCATTCTCTGTGACAGTCGATTGATCATGAATTGCTGATCGCTGTGCACCTTTTTCACTTCGTCTACTTGATCCAGCAGCCGATGCATCCCTTCCTCCAGATTCGCTCCGCCTACCCCCGTCATAAGCCTGTTGATTGATTTGCGCAGCCTGCTCACCCGTACGGATTGCCTGATGCAGACTATCAGCAGGATGAGGTTGAGTGCGATGACGACCAGGAGCAGGATCCCTGCATTCGGGATTTGTGATAGGAATGGTTCCATGAAACGTTTTCTTCCTTTCTGGTGCATAGGGTGCCAAAATCCTTTTCTATTGTAACGCCGTATCGTCAGTCATTCAAACATAGTCTGCCGAAATTCACGAATTGCTAACAGGTTACTTGCTGCCAGCAGGAACGAAACGCGAAGGGAGCATAAAATGGCACCAAAAAAAGCGACACCCTCGTTTTTCGAGATGCCGCTTTTTTTATTCCCTATGCTTATGTTTCAAGCTCATCGTTCGCCTAATATCCTCCAGTCTACCTTACGCTTCCAAGAGCAGCATCTCTCGCCGGAGCTGCTTCAAGCGTTCTTTGGATTCCCTCACCTGTCCTTTGTCCGCTGCTTTGATTGCGTCGTACAAAGTGGCAAGCTCGTAATCCAGCTCCAGTCTCAATACCGGAATGCGTTCTTCAGAATCACGTCGTTTCAACGCGGCAATCACCTGGTCCATCGTCACATTGCAAGATTTTTCGTAGATCACTTTTTTCTCAGCTCCTTTTATTTCCACTATTCTGACGGCTTCACCGTACCGGATGTACTTCATCAGGAAACTGTCTTCCAACCGAATTCTGATGATGGCATGCCCTTTAGCTTTCTCGACAAAGTGGTACAAAACAGCCGCCACCCGTGAGTCTGACACGGGGATACCAGCAAGCTGCAGCTTGTAAGATCCGTTTACCCGCTGCATCTTCCAGTCAGATTTACCGTCTGTGGTGTTCACGAGGAGGTGAAACTGCTCGGGAGACTCTTTCCACGTGACGCTCACCCCTTCTTCCACCAGGGCCTGCACCATCGCGTGTAGCGTCCTTCGATCAAACCAGACAGCCAGATTGAAATACTCCAACTCAATGCCGAGATTCATCAGGGCCCCTCCCTTTTACAGAATACTCAGACAACACTTTCGCTGTAAGGGAGTGAGTGGTATATCATATTATTCAGGCGACGGTTTTGCTATTCATATCCCGGCATGTATTTTTTTCCTACGTGGTATGATATCATATGGAGGATTCCAAGCTCCCTTGACAGGGACGTTCGCCCTTTTCTTACGGTGGCGTGCGATGAAGTTGATTAAAGAGGTGTTGGCCCCCGTGTCTACGTTTACAGGTTTTCAGCAAGAAGATTTTGATGTTTTCAACATCGATGGCCTCGATCAGCGAATGGACGCGATCAAGACAATCATTCGGCCAAAACTGGAGGCGCTCGGTCAGCATTTTGCCCCTGCCCTCTCTGTCGCGACTGGATCTGAGATGTTTTTTCATGTTGCGAAGCATGCTCGAAGAACAGTAAATCCACCAGTTGACACCTGGGTCGCCTGGGCTGCTGACAAGCGCGGATACAAAAAACACCCGCACTTTCAAATTGGCTTGTGGGGCACTCATCTGTTTGTCTGGTATGCAGTGATATACGAGGCGCCGGCCAAAAGTGAGATCAGCCAAGCGCTGAGCACACATCTCGATGAGGTTCTGGCATTGGTCCCAAATGAGTTTCGTTGGTCTGGCGATCATACGCTTCCCGATAGTACTCCACATGAGGCGCTTGGAAAAGCAGGTGTCCAAAAACTGGTGGACAGGCTTGCCCAGGTCAAAAAAGCGGAACTGCTTTGCGGGATCACCATCGATAGGCACGATCCTGTACTCGCGGATAAAGACGCTTTGCTCTCTCGCCTGGAACAGACCTTTGACGTTCTGACCCGGCTGTACAATTTCAATCGTTCTGGTGCATAAACCGCCTCCCGATCTTTTTGTATAAGTTATATATGCAAAAGAACAGGTCCGCTTTCACTCGAAAAGCGCATGCCTGTTCTTTTGTTTTTTATGGACGACGGGGAACACTACACAGGGATATGGCTATTCACCTTTGTACCCTTTCAAGCGCTCCAGCATGACATCCAAATCTTTAAACATTCGTTCAAACAGTTCCTGAACATACGGCACATCCCGAATCAGGCCAATGACTTGCCCGGCCCACCCAAAGCCTTGCTGTTCATTTCCTTCATAAATAAAGTTGCGGTTGTTTTCTCCGCTGATCCAAGGTTTTAATTGCTCGTATACTGCGCCCTCTTTTTCCATTTCCAAGATGTGGTCGGAACCAGGCGTCCGAACCACGCGGGCAGGTGCACCCAGCGTTCGCTTGATCACAGCAGTATCATGCTCCGTCCCTTTGAGGAGAGCTTCTTTGTAAGCCGCGTGAGCATGGACGCACTCCTTCGTAGCAATGAATCGGGTACCCATCTCTACCCCATCCGCTCCCAGCGCCAACGCGGCCAGGATTCCACGACCGTCGCCAATCCCTCCGCTGGCCAAGACGGGGATCTGTACCGAATCCGTCACACGAGGGATGAGAACGAAAGTCCCGATATCATCTCTTCCCAGATGACCGCCGCCTTCCTGACCGACAGCCATGACTGCGTCAGCCCCTATGGACTCGGCTTTCTGGGCTTGTCGCACCGAAGCCACCAACACCAGCTTTTTGATGTCGTGACCATCGAGCTTCCGGATGAGCGGTTCCGGATTGCCACCTGTCACGGAAATGACTTTGACGCCTTCTTCCATGGCTACATCGACATAGGGCTCGTATGATTGATTGTACTGGCCAATCGCAAAGTTAACCCCGAATGGCCGTTCCGTTTTCAGACGGACTTTGCGGATTTCTTCGCGCAAGGCTTCCGGGGACGGCAGTGACATCGCGGTAATTTGGCCCAATCCCCCGGCATTTGACACCGCTGCAGCCAGATCTGCGTATGCTAAATAGGCCAATCCGCCTTGAACAATCGGATAATCAATTTGCAACAGTTCTGTTACTCTTGTTTTCATCTCATCACCCCATTTAGGTACAACTTCTCGGATGATGCTTGGAACTCCTGCCACGCGCTAGGATTATGAATAAAAATTCGCTTGCTTTCCCCCCCTTTTTTGCTATACTCAATTTGTTTGTTTTTACCCTTTGATTCTTTATTCGTAAAGTGAGGCGATCGTAGTGAGACAAATGAAAACTCCTTTGTTCAGCGGGTTGTTGGAGCACGCCAACCGGAACCCGATTCAATTTCACATTCCGGGCCATAAAAAGGGTATGGGCATGCATCCGGCATTTCGCGAGTTCATCGGGGAGAATGCTCTCTCGATAGACCTCATCAACATTGCGCCACTGGATGACTTGCATCATCCCAAGGCGATGATCAAGGATGCTCAAGAACTCGCAGCCGAAGCGTTCGGCGCTGACCATACATTTTTTTCTGTGCAAGGGACGAGCGGTGCCATCATGGCCATGATCATGGCCACTTGCAGCCCTGGTGACAAAATCATCGTTCCGCGCAACGTGCATAAGTCTGTCATGTCTGCGATTATTTTTGCAGGAGCCGTTCCAATCTTTATCCACCCAGCGATGGACGAGAGATTGGGTATTTCTCACGGGATTACAGTGAAAGCCGTGCAAAAAGCACTGGAAGCCCACCCGGACGCAGCCGCTTTGCTCGTCATCAATCCAACGTACTTCGGCATTGCTGGCGATTTGCGCGAGATCGTACGAACTGCGCATAATTATGAAATTCCTGTGCTGGTGGATGAAGCGCATGGCGTGCACATTCATTTCCATGAGGAGCTGCCGATTTCTGCGATGCAGGCAGGAGCTGATATGGCGGCGACCAGCGTCCACAAATTGGGTGGTTCTTTGACGCAAACCTCTATTTTGAACGTACGGGAAGGGCTCGTCGACGTAGACCGCGTGAAAACCGTCATGAGTATGCTGACGACCACCTCCACTTCATACATTTTCCTGGCATCGCTCGATATGGCACGCCAACACCTGGCTCTCAATGGACGCCTGTTGACCGAGCAAGCCATGAAGCTGGCTGACAAGGCGCGAAACATGATTAATGATATCCCACGCATTTACTGCGTAGGTCGCGAAATTCTCGGCAAGCCTGCTACCTTTGCCATGGATCCGACGAAGCTCTTGATCCATGTGCGGGACCTGGGCATTACGGGCTGGGAAGTAGAAAACTGGCTTCGGGATAAGTACAACATCGAAGTGGAAATGAGCGATTTGTACAATGTCCTTTGCTTTGTAACGGCCGGAGATACGGATGAGACGATTCAAGCCTTAGTGAATGCCCTGCGCGATTTGTCTGTGGAATTTGCGCATGTGCAGGCGGAAGAAAAGCCAACCATTTCCCTGCCGAACATCCCGATGCTATCGACTACTCCCCGCGACGCCTTCTATGCGGAGACTGAGACGGTTCCCCTCAATGAGGCGGCGGGAAGAGTCATCACGGAATTCATCATGGTCTATCCACCAGGCATTCCGATCTTTCTCCCGGGTGAAGTCATTACGGAAGAAAACATCGCGTACATCCGAGAAAATATCCGTGTCGGTCTCCCTGTTCAAGGACCTGAGGATGAGACTCTGAAAACCATCAAAGTCGTCAAACGCCAAACAGCGATTTCCGGCTAAAAAAATAGGTAGCTCGTCCAAGCTGTTGCCTGCAAAATGGCAGCAGCTTTTTTTGCATTCCGATCGTTCGGAGAGTCGGTACTTTTTGATTAGAAAACTTGGCTACGCCAAGCCTTTTCACCCAAAGGGCACACGTCTCGCTTTCTCACTTCGTTCAAAGTCTCGCTATGTTACACTATACTGGGTAAGAAACGTATAAATTCTTAACTGTATAAAATAGACGTGAATCTAACCGGAAGAGGTGAAGGCACGTGCCTGACTGGTCGTACCGCACATTATTTCGCCCTCTACTCTTTCTCCTGTCCCCTAAAAGCGCGAGAGAGATCACCCTGCAGGCCATCGGCACACTTGCAAATTGCCCGGGAGGTCCCTCGATCATCGAACTGATGGGTCACATGAAGCCCCCTGCTGAATTGTCACGGCCTTTGGCAGGCATAACCTTTCCTACCCCTGTCGGATTGGGAGCTGGTCTCTCTCCTCAAGCGACAGGCATCGATGCGCTTTCCCGTTTTGGAGTGGGCTACATCGAGCTCGGTCCAGTGACAGTCGATCCGATCTTATCTGCCAATGCGCTGGAGCGTAATCCCCATGAACATTCGATTACCTACCCAGATACGGAGTGCTTCGTCAACCCGGGTGTTCAGGAGCTGCTGAAAAAGGTGGAGGCGATGGATCCAATCAGCGTTCCTGTAGGAGCAAGAATCGCTGCCCGGCCCGGGGCTGCCATTCGTGAAGCGACCGACAATCTGCTCTTTCTCATGGATAGCTTAGCTGATTGCTGCCAGTTCTTTTCCATCGATACCCGCATGCCTCTGGCAGAATCGTGGAACCAGGACGCGTGGCGATCGCACCTGCGGGAGCTCCGTGCCGCCACTGGGCATCCGCTTTTCCTGCTCCTTCCCCCCGACATTCCCAAGGAAAACGCTATCGCGCTATTTGAGCCAGCCTGGGAGGTGGGATTTTCAGGCGTACTCGTGGCAGGAGGCATCCAAACTGATCAAGCAGCAGCTGCTCGGGTGACAGGCAGACCCACTAAGGAAGAAAGCCAGCGATTTGTTCAATGGGCGAGATCGCAGTGGCCGCATGCAGTCATCATCGGCTCAGGCGGGATTCACGAGCCGGCAGATGCCCTCATTATGATCCATGCAGGCGCTGACCTCGTCCAGCTGCATAGCGGGCTGGTCTACTCCGGTCCAGGTCTCCCCAAACGAATCAACGAAGCGATCCTGCAAACATTCACGGAGAATACCGGTTCCGCTGTCGCTCCACCTGCTGCTTCGCAATCGCATTCCCTATGGAGTTGGGGAATGCTCCTGGGGATCGGAATGATGATCGGAGGCGCCTTAGCCTGGCTCATTGCCGCAACGAGTGTCATCCTCCCTTACGACGAACACTTTCTCGGAATGAGTGCTACGGAGCTGATGGTTCTCAATGAACGACTGCTTCTTTTTATGTCACACGATCGGATCAGCCTCGCAGGAACGATGATCTCCATTGGCGTCATCTACTATCAGCTGTCTCGTCACGGTCTTTTGCGCGGATCTCGCACAGCCCGAAAGATTTTTCTCATCTCCGGCTCAATCGGGTTTTCCAGTTTCTTTCTGTTCATCGGTTATGGCTATTTTGATTATTTGCACGCAATCCTGGCTGCCGTTTTGCTCCCTGCTTTTTTATTCGCCTTGCGCGCTCCCTGTCCGGTTCATCTTCCCCTTCTCCCCGCACAGCTGCGGAACGATCGTGCGTGGAAGCAGGCCCTGTGGGGACAACTCTTTTTCGTCATCATCGGATTTGGACTGACTGCAGCAGGCATCATCATTTCGCTTATCGGCGTGACCGGCGTTTTTGTTCCCTCAGACCTCATTTACCTCTGCGCGGCTCCTGACGTGCTTATGGCGTATAACGAGAGGTTGATTCCCCTCATCGCGCACGATCGGGCAGGATTTGGCGGAGCGCTCATCTCAGACGGAATCGCGATCCTTCTGCTCAGCCTATGGTCCTTCAGACAAGGAGAAAGCTGGCTTTGGTGGACATACCTCTATGCTGGCGTTCCTGGATTCGTCGCCGGGATTGGGGTGCATTTTGCCGTCGGATATGTGGATGTCATTCATCTGCTCCCTGCTTTTGTGGCAATGGTCCTGTTTTTGCTCGGACTGGTGCTGTCACGACCGTATTTGACTGCTCGATGCTAGCCTTGAATAAAAAAACAGACAGTGAGCAGATGACTCCACTCCTGTCTGTTTCTCTTTATTTGTAGATGCGAATGTTAATTTTGTCCAAGCCTGCTTGCTCAAACAAGTCCGCCATGCGGTCCATATCATCGAAAGCCTCAGAGAGCGACATGCTTACCTCATTGCTTTTGCCTGCAAAGAACACCATGACGAAGTTTTTAAAACCAGCTTCGTTCATTTTGTCAGTCAGTGTACCATCTGTCATCAATTCCAGAATGGTATATTCCTTGTAATCACCCGGCTCTGGTTCCGGTTCTGGAGTCGGTTCATTGTCGTCATCATCGTCATCTTTTGGTTGAGCAAACGCGAGTGTGTACACATACGGCGTGTCTTCCCGGTTGTCAATCCAGACGAGGCGATTACCGCCAATGCGGGCTTCTTCTACGTCCGCATCGTCATCCCAAGAGTAATCACTGTAGGTACCATCTTCGACATCGTAAAGCTCGTGGTAGAAATCCTTTTTATTCGGAGACAGACGATTATCCTCAAAGAAGACCATATTGCGGGAGGTTTGCGGATTGATCTGGTCACGATCGCTGTAGCGCAGCAAGGAAGCCGTCTTACCGCGGTCGATGTCATAAGAATACAAATCCCAGCTTGGTTTTGAGGAGTCAGTATATTCACTCCATACGACAAAATTATCTCCGAGCTTCGCTTCTTTTACTTGAACATTTTTGCGAATTTCAGTTTCATCCTCTTCGTCCATATCGTACAGGAACACGCTCGCTTTGTTTGTGCTTTGCTCCTGAACCCACGAAATGTAATTTCCGTAGATGTCGATGCTCAGAGGATCTTTCTTTAACCTAGCGATCTCTGTAGATTTGTTGGTAGACAGATCGGTTACAACCAGCTCAGGCTTACCGTCTACATTCAGCCACAGCAGGTTCTCCCCATCGAGCTCATACAGTTTATCATCCGGAGCTTGATCGTCATCCTCGTCAGTCACTTGCTTCGTTACACCCTTTTTAATGTCGTAGGAAACGAGAGCATCCTTGGAGCTATCGTACCAGACGACATATCGGTTGCTTACAAGAGGACGGGAAGGTTCATCGTCAGCTTTCGTAAGGGACTTGCTGGTACCATTATCCACATCATAGAGGATCACGGAATCACTCTTGTTCCCTTCCGAAATGTAAACCACGTATCGGTCGCTACCGTCAGGCTGGCTCGGGTCACCTGCCACCGAACCGAGCGGCAAAGATTCCTTTTCATCTACGTCGTACAGGTTGAGACGCAGCTTCTTGTCATTATCCGTTTTCGCGTACAATACATAATCCCCGTATACCCGCGGGGCCAATTTATCGTAAACGAAGCTCTTGATTTGATTTGAACCTGACTTATTTACATCGCCGTATGACAGATCGCCATCATCAAGAAACACATATGTATTTTTGTAGATATGCGGCGATTTCTTATCGCTAGAATCATCCGTCAGCTTCTTGGCTTTGTCTTTGCTGATGGTGTACAGGCCTATTTGGCTATAATCCGAGCTATTGTCTTCATAGATGATTTGATCTCCGGAGATCGAAGGGTTCAATTGGTCGCCGCGCGTCGTCACCGCTGCTTTTTCACTCTCTGATTTGAGGTCGTAATAGTAGATGTCAGCGTTGCCACTGCGCCCATCTTGCCATGCAATATATGTATCACCGGCAGTCGGATTGCTGGCCTTTCCACTCGTACTGATTTGCTCAGTCTCGCCTGTGGAAGTGTTGTACAGGAAGATATCCGTACCGCCCTCGCTCTTGTCGTCCCATACTACGTTTTTCCCAGCTATGTCCACATGGGAAACTTTAGCTGAACCGCTTGTCAGAAGAGTCTCTTTTTTCTTGGAAATATCGTACAGGTACACGTCAGATCCGCCGTCACGGGAATCGATCCATACGACGAAATCGCCGTCTACGCGAGGGTTATTCTTTGTGGAAGTCTTGCTGCCGATTTTCACTTCCGAACTGTTGTCCAAGTCATAAAGAGTGATGGTCTTGTCTCCCTCTACCATCCACACTGCATAATCCTTAGAAATGTCGAAACCGGTCTTAGCTATCTCAGGTTGGCTTACGTCTAGTTTGATTTCGTCGCCAATGCTGTAGGCAAACGCCGGCGTCCCGCTCCACAGAGAGGTGACCAAGATTGCTGCGGCCAGCCAACCCTGCTTGGGTGTAAGCTTCATGAAACAATTCCTCCTCTTGCAACGATTTTTACTCTTCCTATTATCCCCCATGTTGGAAAGGTTGTCAAAAAAAACAGGCCTTGCATAATGGGCCTGTGGTAATTAAACTATTCTCTTTCTTGTTTTTCATGCTGCTGGCAATCACAGCTGCAGACCGCATAAAGCGTTTTCACCGAATTGCATTCGAAATGTTCAATAATCGTTCCGCACGTTTGGCATACGATTGTTCCCATTTATATTCCCCTCCGCTTTCACATTGCCCAAAAGCACTGTGAGTGATGGTCATATCATCGTCAATGTGATGTTATATACATCTTAATATGACACACCATTAGGAGTCAATACGGTAATTTAACACATTTATAATTAATTAGTATGTCACATTCAGGGCGCTTGTCGATTCATCCATGCCTCTACCTGAAACATCACTTGTTCTTTTTCCGGTTCATTCAGCACTTCATGACGCAATCCGTTCCACCTGTGGTATTCCACTTCGGAATGGATACCCGCTGCGAAGCGCTCAATCGCATCCGGGTCGATCAGCGAATCATCACCTGCCTGCAGGACGAGGACGGGGACGATAATACGCTCCCGATCTTTCCACGCCTGATCCATCGCCCGATGCAGCTCCTGAAACCACCGCACACTCACCTTGGCATAATTAAGCGGATCGCTCTGATATGCCGCTTGAACTACCGGATCCCGCGACACCATGTCAGGCGTGATGCCATTCGGCATGGCCAAAGTAGGCCAAACGCTGTCCAGCCAGTGAGCAAGCTTGACCTTCCAAGGGGGAACGGCCAACTTCAATGCAAGGCAAGGCGATGTCAAAATAAGTCCCGCAAATTCCTGCTTGCTTTGCTCATAGCATTGGATGTACCGAGTAGCGATTAGCCCTCCCAGACTATGACCGAGTATGTAGATTGGATGTCCATCTCCCGCTGCTTCCCGGGCTGCCCTCCTCCATTCATCTACCGCCTCCAGGTATTCCTCAAAGGCTTTGATGTGACCCTTGCGTCCTGGTGCCCTCCCCCAACCTGGCAAATCGCCTGTAAACACGCTCCAACCCCGCTCGTTCAAATAGGCCGCCACGTGCTCATATCGACCATAATGCTCCCCTGTACCATGCACAAGGACGACCGCTCCTTTTTGTTCGGCAGCCAGCCATTTATGTTGAATCATTCCTCTTCTCCTCTCCGCTCGTCCGACTGGGTGCAGAGCTTACGTCTTTTTCAGCCTTTTCTTACTCATATCTTCGATCGTACATGAAAAACGAGCAGAAGAAAATCTTCTGCTCGCCTGCTAGTACTGATTTTCTTCAAATGGCATAGTAGGTAGATACTCTTGGAGAAATTGGGCAAGGGCTTCCGCTTCGCTCTCAGAATCCAGCCGGAAGATTTTTTGCAGGTAACCAGGATTTACGGCATCCTCTGAACTGAGAAGGGTCGATTGCCCCGTCTGCATACAGATCACCAATGGCTTCCCGTAAAACTTGTGAGTAAAAACAATCCCGAAATCATGGCGAGTTCCCTCCGAGACAAATCCCAGAAAACGTACATTGGCGTTCTCCGACTCCTCGTATAGGTGGTCGTAGTGCTCCATCAGCAATCCCTCCTCATTTGAAGTATGGCTCCGAATCATTGTTGAATAAATATTCGGAGTATTTCTTAGTATACGCGAAAACCCACTTTTTGCCACTCCTGCCACTTAACTGATCAAATGCCTGGAATTGGGAAGCCGATCCTCGCCTTCCTGAATCCATCGCACCTTTTCAGCACCGTGCAATGATTGAGCGACAAAGGACAAACATTCAAAGAATAATTCTACCACCGCTGTACTGTAGCGTTCCTCCATTTTCTCCAATGCATACGTCAAACGAAAAATAGATGGCACGCTTCGACGGCTGGCTTCGATCACTTCTTTTCCTTTTTCCGTTGGATACACATGCACGACACGGCCATCCAACTCCGACTTTTCGATGGTTACCATCCCTTTTTCCATCAACTTCTTGATATGAATCACGATCGATGAGGGGTGCCAGAAGGTCCAGTCGGCAATTTGTGTGACCCGCACGCCTTCGTAACAGTAAATGATCCAGAGAATGTTTAATTGCACGGAGGAATCCAGTTCGGCTTCCTTCGCTGCCTTCTCCCAATCCTCTTTATTCACCACATCGATGGCGCGCATTGTGTTAAGCGCTTCGAAAACGTTTCTGATTGAGACCTCCTGCATAGGATCTATCCTCCATGAGATTCTGATCTTCTTTCATCCACTATATAAATAGTAACTATATTTTACACTTTTCAGAAAAGACACGCAATTATTTTTGGTCAGGAATTGCCGCATTGTCAAAGAGTGGAAGCAATGCTACACTAAACGCAGACATTCTCGGTACTAGGAGTGAGTGCAATCGTGAAACTTCAATCAGCCTACATTTATTTCGTAGAAGGCTCTACTGCCACCAAAGCAGACATTGAAGACGTGAAGGCAAAGTTTTCCCGATATATCGACATGACGACCAAGACCGGCCAACAGCTTGGTTGGTCGTACGCAGATGCAGCCTTTCCATACACGCTGGAGGAACGGGAGGAAGGCAAAGGCTCCTGGTTCCTGCTCAAAGGAAAAGACCCGAATATGTACAAGGCCATCATCGTCGGTGTCGGCTCCGCCGAATCGAATGGACAAGAAAAGCACTACATTCAACTGTCGTTACCAGAATCCGCTACGCATGGCGATAAAAACAAAGCAAATGAGTACTGCCGCTATCTGGCCCGTGATTACAAGGCGGAGCTTCACTTATTCAACAAGAGAATTCAGTATTTTCAGCCTCGAAAGCCATAACGATCCATCCCCAAAAAGAAGCAGCCGACGCCCTCGGCTGTTTTTTATTGACTTGGGCTAGCTCCACCGCTCGATCATAGCCATAAGGTAGTTACTGAGCGAATCGGATGCTATGAGAGAGGTGTTATCCTATGGAGACTCAAGTGTTTATCGAGCTGATGGCTGGCTCGGCCAGACAAACCTATTTGACTCATCACATTTTCCCCTCGATTACCATCGCCCAGGCCATCCTGGAGTCAGGCTGGGGAAAGAAAGTACCGGTCGACCCGGCTACAGGGCGTTCCTCTTACAATTTATTTGGCATCAAAGGAACAGGGCCTGCTGGGTCTGTCAGCGTCGAAAGCAAGGAAGTGGAGAACGGCCAGACTGTTTCGCGCACCTCCCACTTCAAGGCGTATTACAATTACCAGCAGTCCATTGACGATCATGCCGACTTTTTGCTCAAGCCAAATTATAAAAAAGTGATCACAGCCGCCACCCCACAAGAGGCTGCCCATGCTTTGGAAAAGGCGGGCTATGCGACCGACCCGCAATATGCGGAAAAACTGACAGCGTTAATCAAAAATTACAATCTGAGTCAATACGATCAATTTTCTACGGAGGAGCCCATCGTCTATCCCCCATGGAAGCTCGATTTAGGAACACGCGCCTTAAAAGAAGGACTGCTCACGTCTCCTGAGTGGCTCAGCAAGCTGGATGAACCTATGCCGGTTTGGGCCGTCCTCGCCGTTGCCCTGCGCTTGCTCGACAAGCAGCGGCAAATGCCGTAAGAAACAACAAAAGACCCTCTTTCCAGAGGGTCTTCCTTTATCCATGAGCACGTTGATCAAATCATTTGAGATCTCGATAGCGAAAAGAACCTTCCATCCACCATTCGAATGCCTAAATCAACACAATATTCCAATCCTTGCGTAACTCCGTAAAGAATCCACTCGGATGAACGGTGGTTGATATCAAAATCAGTGTAAAGGTCTGTGCCATCATCGCGGATCTCTTTGCGGTCAGTCACATCGAAAAGGCGTAGGACAAAAGGCAGCTCAGCAAAAGGGATCGCAAACTTCTTCTCCACTTCCTGCTTGAACTCCTTTGTCATGTTCCACTCTGCCCGGATAGAATGATCATCCTGCCAGGCGATGCGTATACTCGGGCCTTCTACGTCTGTGGATGATCGCGGGGGATTTGTCTCCATTCGCTCCCATCGTTCCTTTCTTTCATGTACTCGCTTTCACCATGTATATCGGCTTTTCTACCTATTATACCATGTGAATTAGCATCGTGGGAACGCAAACAAGCCATTATTTTATCGGCCAACTGTAAAGGTGTTCTCGCCTACAACCACATAAGACTTGAATTGCTCAGACTTCATCCGTACCTGGATCTTGTAGGTCCCATAACTTCCAAGCTTGGTGGAAACAAATGGTTCAGAGAAATAAAAGCTGTTTGCTTTCTCAGTGGAGTACTTCCACTCTTTCCCTTTATCAATTTCTTTTCCTTCCGGCGAAATCAAAACCAGCTGCATTCTCAGGTCTTTTGCTACAGGCGCTTCATCGACTTCTACAAACACGTTAAAGGTGCGTGGTACATTTTTATCACTATATCCTTTAATCGGGTTGCTAAACACGACCGTCTTGTTTCTCGTTTGCTGAATCCCTTCCAATACAAGGATATTCACATTCGGCTTAATAATTTCCAATTTTCCGGAGTTTTGGTCATATTCTACAAAGCCACCCATTTTATTGACGAGATCTTCCACAGAATTCGCGTTGGATGACCCCATGCTGCTTACGACTCGTTCGCCACCCATGAATACCCGCATCGCCCCCTCACCCAAGGCGGTGCTTCCTACTCCAGCCATGACAGCTGTTGCCAACAAGGCCGACAACCATGCTTTTTTCATGTCATAATCCTCCTGTATGTGTGCGCTGCAGCGCTTGTTATTCCGAATTTGTTCTTATAAGTTTATACGCCTAAACAAGCAAATAGTTGTGGTCCTCCGCTAACTTTTTTCAACACTATCCACACTATCCACAGCCCTAGATAATCAGGAAGAAAGACTTATTCACAGGGTGTTTACCTAGTCATGCAGCACTGCTGACCAGAAGGAGAAAGGATATGAAAAAGGAGCAGCCAGTGAGTAGCTGCTCCCAAGTCCTATGATCGAATGAATCAACGCTCCGACAATTTCGTGAAGTAACCGCTGACGACCTTGATCGCAACTTCGATCGCGTCTTCGTTCGGCTCGATTTTCGAGTGATGCAATCCGTACGGCGTATTGACTCCCAGCCAAAACAAAAATCCGGGAATCTCGCTGAGGAAATAGCCAAAATCCTCTCCCGTCATCGCTTCCTTGCAATGAATGAGGGTAACCTCCGGGCATTCCTCGTCCACCCATGCCATGAAATCCTCTGTCAGTGCCTCTTCGTTGTACACCTGGCAGTATCCACAGCCGTAATCGATCGTGGCCGTGCATTCAAAGCCAGCCTCTACCCCTTTGACCAAGGCCTCGATGCGACTTTTCACCCGTGCCATCGATTCCATGGAAAACGTGCGGATGGTTCCTTCGAGACGAGCACGCTCGGCGATGATGTTTTGCTTGGTTCCACCTTCGATTTTGCCAATCGTGATGACTGCGGAATCCAGTGGGTCGATATTCCTCGCGACAATGGATTGAAGCTGGGTCACCAAGTGGCTGCCTGCGACGACCATGTCGTTGGATTGATGGGGAAATGCAGCATGGCCCCCTTTTCCGACCAGATCCACAAACAATTCCGAAGTGTTGGCAAAAAGAATGCCGGGCTTGGTAGCAATGTGACCGACAGGATACTCCGGTGCGATGTGCAGGGCAAAGATGCAATCAGGACGCCACGCGGCAAACGCTTCGCTTTCCATCATTGGCAAAGCCCCACCCGGTCCTTCTTCGGCAGGTTGAAACAGAAACAACAAGTCATCGGCAATCGGATGCTCCACAAAATGAGTCAGGAGCCCGAGCGCGATTGCCATGTGCATGTCATGTCCACACGCATGCATGAAGCCTTCGTGCAAGGAACGGAAAGGATAGGACGTCTCCTCTGCGATCGGGAGACCATCCATGTCCGTGCGCCAGGCGATTGTTCGTTTTGGATCGGTCCCTGGAACGCGGACGAGAATTCCCGTGCGCCACGTTTGAACCTGGAGTCGCTCAGAAGGGAGCGTCTCCAGATAACGCAGAAGGTACTGTTGCGTCTTTACTTCCTGAAAGCCGGGTTCCGGAATTTGATGGAGATCTCTGCGTATTTGCACAAACGTGGAAACGCTCATCTACAGCGCCTCCTTTGCTGAAATGGCCGCAGTCAGCTGACGGGTAAACACTTCGAGGAAGCGATCCACATCGCCCTTCGTGAGTGTCAATGGCGGAAGTAATCGAACGATCGTTTTTTGCGTGACATCGACGAGGATCCCCTCTGCAAGCAATTCACTTTGCAAACGGCTCGTTTCATCAGGCGTGACGCTCAGCGGAATACCCACCATCATGCCCTTTCCTCGCAAAGCCTGCAGCTGCTCTGGCATGCGTGCACGCAAGGCTTCCAGTCCTGCCCACAGGTATTCGATCACCTCGTTTACCCCAGCGGCAAAGCCCGGTTCGAGCAATTCATCCAGCACGGCATTCCCAAGGGCTGCGGACAAAGGAGATGGGGCAAAGGTGGTTCCGTGATCACCCGGCTTAAACTGGTTCATCAGCTTTGTACCAGCGATCACGCCCCCAAGAGGCAAGCCTCCCCCTACGCCTTTTGCAAACAAGATCAGATCAGGCGACACACCTGCATGCTGATAGGCAAACAGTTTACCCGTGCGTCCCATCCCGGTCTGAATCTCGTCCATTGCGAAAAGCATGCCTTCTTCCTGGCAAACGGCTTCCACCTCACGCAGAAACGCCTCCGTCAGAGGCACAACCCCGCCTGAACCGAGCACTGGCTCCATCAAAACCGCTGCAGGCTTGGCGCTTTGGCATATTGCACGCAGGCCTTCCGAATCTTCAGCGTCCAGCTCATAGACGGGAAATGCCGGCTGCGGAAAATCCTGATACACATGGGCTTGTCTGGTCAATCGCACAGCTCCCAGCGTACGGCCGTGGAAGCTGTTGCGCAGAACGACGATACCCTCGCGGCCCGCACCTTCCGCTTTTGTCCACTTGTGAATCAGCTTGATCGCCGCCTCCGTCGCCTCAGCACCGGAATTGGTGAAAAACACTTTTCCCGTAATGGTCTGTTCAACCAACCGCTGTGCCAAACGAATGGCAGGCTGGTTGAGAAACACATTGGAGATGTGCAGAAACTGCTCACCTTGCTCATGCAGGGCCTTCAGAATACGCGGATGCGAATGTCCCAGCACATTGACTGCGAGTCCGGTAAACAGATCGAGGTAGCTTTTGCCATTCGTGTCGTACAAGTAGTTGCCTTCCCCTTTGGCAATGGCAATCGGCAACCGTTTGTATGTGGAAACGATGTATTGTTCATCAAGCGAGCGCCAGTCCATGTTCGTACACCCCTTAGAGTTGACGTAGCTCCTGCTTGATCTCGGTCTTGGAACGAGTTTTTTCGTCGATTTGTTTGATGACGCGAGCAGGAGTACCTGCTACCACTGTATATGGAGGAACATCCTCAATGACGACAGCACCCGCAGCGACTACCGCACCTTTTCCTACGCGAATGCCTTCCAGAATCACCGCATTCGCACCGATCAGTACGTCATCCTCGACTACTACTGGTTGAGCGGATGGTGGCTCGATTACGCCTGCGATCACAGAACCAGCGCCGATATGGCAGTTCTTCCCGATCGTTCCACGGCCGCCTACCACTACGTTCATGTCGATCATGGTGCCCTCTCCAATGACCGCACCGATGTTGATGGAAGCACCCATCATGATCACCGCGTTGTTGCCGATGGTCACTTGGTCACGAATGATTGCGCCTGGCTCGATGCGAGCTTGAATTCCTTTGGTGTCGAGCAGCGGAATGGCGGAGTTGCGGCGGTCGCTTTCCACTACGTAGTCTTCGATTTTGTCAGCGTTTTGCGCCAGAACTGGCTCGATCTCTTTCCATTCGCCAAACACGACGCCTGTATTGCCATTGATGAAAGCTTTGGCGTTCGCACCAAAATCGATGCCTTCCAGGTTTCCTTTCACATATAGTTTTACTGGAGTTTTCTTTTCGCTTTTTTGAATAAAAGAGATAATTTCATTTGCATCCATCATGTTCACAGGTAAATCCTCCTTTTAGTCAACAGCATTTCGAATGAAATAAGAAAACCTCAGTCGAAGTCTGCCCAAACATAAAAAAAGCAATGAGTGCATGCGCTAACTCATTGCTTTCGATACATCGGCAGCAAATCGTAAATAGCGCTCCACAAGAAAGACTCTTTCTTGTGACAGGATGATCATTATTCATGGGCACCCCAACCTTTGCCACTCAGGGGATGGCAATCGGCTTCGGCGCTTTAGCCTTTCCTCCTTTTCCTGCCCCCCGGCAGATCTCGAAAAGATGTACTCATCTTCGGCGCACCTCTATTTAGACTTTCTTATCATAATTTCATTTAACTCTACCAAAATCAACACCGTGTGGCAACAGCTTTCTTGTAAAGAAACACCGCTGGAGGGTCTGAAAACCGGGCTTGCCCCTACTCCAAAAGATGCGGAGGCGCGCAAAGCATTCGGCGTTGGGGAAAATCGAGTATTCATACGCTTCTCACTAGAGGGCGCATGTGATAGAATGTCTATCCCACTTTCTTTTCCAAGGAGGATTTGACGTGCGACTACATACGGACGCCCTATACTTGCGCCCTCTGCAAAAGGAAGACGCAGCCGAGCTGCTGGAGCTGAGGCTGCGCAATCACGATTTTTTGCAACCTTTTGAACCGATACGCCCTGCCTCGCACTTCACACTGGAAGGACAGCAGGAGCAGATCGCCCAAGCCCAGCGAGATTTTGCCAATCAAGCCGCTTTTGCATTCGGTGTCTTCCTTCCAGAAAACGACCGGATGATCGGGAGAGTCGCGCTATCCAATGTGGCCCGTGGTGCTTGGCAGAATGCTACCTTGGGATATTTCCTCGACAAGGAGTTCAATGGAAAGGGATATACGACGCAGGCGGTCAAGCTCGTCTTGCAGTTCGCGTTTACGGAAGCGCAGCTCCATCGGGTGCAGGCAGGAGTCATGCCGCATAACCTCGGCTCCATCCGCGTGCTGGAAAAGAACGGCTTCCGCTACGAAGGGCGATCCCTGCGTTACCTCCTCATAAACGGGGCATGGGAAGACCACGACATGTACGCCATCACGGCTGAGGAGTGGACGAAATAGCTTCGATTGGCTCTTCTGATTGTCTCAGCCGCTCCAGGATTCGCCGTTTGCGGTACAGCATCATGCCGGCTTCGGCGACATCCTGCACGGTTGAACGATTTAAGTAGGCACCGAACAGGATCCCGGCAATCGGGACCATCTGGAAAAGCTTTTTCCATCCGAAGTTTTCAGTGTAAGTCACCACGACTTCGCGCCAGCCCTGCAATTGGGCCATCACGTCCCGCTGTGCAGCCGGGCTGTCAAACTGGGACAGCTCCTCTAAAATCGCTTTTTTCCCCACGATATCGGACGATGCAAACTGCAAGCACTTCACCACAAAGAGACGCTCCCGTTTTTCCTGTGGACGATACCCATAGCACAGCGCCATCTCCTGCAATACCTTCAGCGAGGTTCCCAGCAAAAGCGGGATATCCAATGCCAAGGTAAAAATCCCTCCGATCCCTGTCGTAGCTCCCTGGACCGTGGCAAACGTGGCTCTCGATTCTCTCATTTCCTTCGCCACCTCATTCATGACGGTCAAAGGAACCTCTGCGGCCTCTTGTGCCACCATGACTTGTTCTTGCCCCATTTTCGTGCGGATTCGGCTGTACACGGCTTCATCTTGCACCAAGTAAGTACCACCGTTTTCTAGAAATGCGGCCATTTCATCCACGGCAGTTCCCAGCTTCTCTCGAACGAATTTAGGTGTGATACGATCCAGCAATACAAATGGAAGTCGTCCGAGTTTTTCCCAAAACCACAAATCATTTTGTTCCTTTTCCCACGCCACCACTTCTTTCAACCCTAGAAGCAAGGACTCCTTTGACTCTCTTGTCATCAAGTGCCTCCTTTGCGGTGTATCTTATCCATCTTTCTGACGTTTCCACAGACATTGATTGCGGAGCAGCTGCTTGACGTACTCCTGCAATTGTTCAGGGGAGGTAATACCTGCAAACTCCTCTTTTTCTCTTACGATTCCCAGTTTGAAATGTTTCACTTGCTCGCCTTCTACTTGAAAGCCGAACTTCATTAATACGGTCTTTTGCTCTTCCGTCACAGCGCATTCCTCCATCCGAAAAGAACCCCCTGCCGTGGCAGAGGGTTCTTCTGTAATCTCTATTGTACTTCAATCGTTATTGTCATGGACTGCTGTTTTTCTAGCATGTCCGTGTTTTTCGTGTAATCCTTCGAACTGTATACAACTTCACACGTACGATAGCCCATGACATTCGTCACTTCTATCGTGTACACTCCTGGCTTGCCATCCTGAAAATCAATGAATTTCTTGAAGTCCAACGATTTGACGCCATCCGTATCCGATTTGTCTTCTTCTTGATCTGTATGTCTCGGTTTGATGGTCATCAAAGTATCATCGTTGTACTTGATTTTCACCACATTGCTGGACTCAATGGTGCCACTGCCGTACTCTTGCTTTGACCCCAGCAACGTTTCGCCGTCCTCCCAGATCAAATCGGGAACATGAACATAGCTTCGTTCCGTTTTGCTGCTTTTATTCAAGATGATTCGTTTGGTCCCCTGGTATGCTACATGAGTGGACATGAGCACCAGTTCCTTCAAATCATTCAGGTCGCTCTGGGAATCTACTACGATTCGATCGCCATCCCGATACTCTTTCCCACTCTTGGTCACGAAGCGCATCGGGGTCGGATAAGGGACTGTTCCCACATCGCCCGGATCACAGACCGGTGAAGAGGAGATTGGCGGAACGTCCTCAATAACCTGTACATATCCGCACCATGACTGACGAGGCTCGCGCTTGCTGTAGTAATTCACTTTGTAGCGTCCTGGTTTGAAGCTGGACAGCGCCAGCGCGGTATGATCCCAATTGAGCTTGGCAGCGTCCACGACCTTATTGTCAACCGCCCACACGCCTGGACCCTCATCGTCATCTGCCTCACTGCCAAATTCGACATGATCAGCGGCTGTAGTCAACCATATGAGGTGAACCGGGTTCTGGTACAGCTTGACGGTAACATCCGATGAGTACAGATTACTCCGCTCGAGCATCAGGGAAGACTTTTCATTTCTCTGCATCAAAACATCCATCGTGGCTGTAGCCGTGCTCGGCCCGCATGCTTCCGGCGTACCCGGAACCTGGATTTGAAGCGTGGTCGAGGTATCCATCCACGCTGTAGTCGTATCCGCCGGCTGGTTCGGCTCAAACGTTACACTGATCGTCATTCCCGCCAGCATTTCAGGAATGGCCACTTCAATGCTCTGCGAATTCGTCAGAGTCTGACCTGTGCCGTTTACCCACCATCGACCTGCGAACGGCGAGAACAGCTTAACCGTGCTCGGAGCTTTCTCCGCTGTGATCACTTGATTTTGCGTAAGCTTCTGGCCGGTTGCATCCGTTCCCATATAAATCTCTGCTAACCCTACCTGGATCGTAGTCATCCACGGAGATTGACTGCTGTCATCAGGCGTAAATACGAGATCGTATTGACCTGTTTTCAGGGAGCCTGATGTAAAGACCAAGCCCGACACGGAGCGCATTTCCGTATTCGTCGCCTTGTTCGTCAGCCTCCACGTACCGGGTACTTTGCTGGAAAAGCTTCTGGACCCGAACAACCCGAAGATGGCACTGGTGCTCCCGGATGGTACGGACGCACCTATAGCCTTTTCTCCCTCATAGATGTAAGGATAGTTCTGCGCTTCTACCTGAAAACGCACATTCACCGTACTTTTCTGACCTTTTGCATCCGTCACGACCAACGTCATCGTATGCTGGCCTGCAGATAATTGAGAGGAAGGGATGGAGAATCGAGGTACTTGCCATTTCAACGTGGCTTGTGTGGACTTCGTTTCTCCTCCGAGGGCCGTGAGTTCCACGCCATCGAGAAAGACCTCGTGTCTGTTCACGTTCGTACCGCTTCCGTACGTGGTTTGCGTTAGATCGACATCGAGCGGAGTATCCGGCGGGAGAATAAACTCGTCATTTTTCACCCAGTTCCAGCCCCCAGCAGTCAAGCCGACGACCTGGTAATCATTAAAAACAACCATATCATGAATCGGTTTATGTACGGGCTGTGACACCTGACTATTCCGCTTCATCGGTGTAGTCGCCCCCATGGCTGGCGAGACAGACAGACCGGACAGCAGGCTTCCGGTAGCCAGACACACTAAAAGCGCTGATACAACCCATTTTTTCACTTGATGTCCTCTCACTTTCTCTTCTTCATCATTCACTTGTTCCTAATTCGACAAAATCAGCGTTGACTCCTTTTTATTTCCTGACAGGAAAATGTTCCCTCGTTTTTTTCCTGCTGCTGGTGGCAGTGAAATGCATATAGGTAAAAACTATCAAAATGATAATTTATATAGATTTGACGAATAGTGATTGAGCTGGTAAAACAAGGGTAAGGAGGGATGGACATGAATCAAACCAAACAGTGGGACGCGAGCCACTATGACGAAAAAATGAACTTCGTTTCCCAGTATGGCAGAGGATTGATTGACTGGCTACAGCCTGTTTCAGGTGAACGCATATTGGATCTCGGCTGCGGAACCGGCGATCTCACCGCCCAGCTGGCAGAAAGCGGAGCCCATGTCGTCGGCTGTGATTTTTCACCGGACATGATCGATGCCGCGCGAAGCAAATACCCGCATCTGTCATTCTCAATCGCTGATGCCCATACGTACCGTTCGAGCGAGCCCTTTGATGCGATCTTTTCAAATGCCGCCCTGCACTGGATGAAGCAGCCTGAACAAGTGGCGGAAACCATCTGGCTCGCTCTCGTGCCAGGAGGAAGATTGGTCGCTGAATTCGGAGGAAAAGGCAACTGCGGTCAGGTGATCGAAGCTCTGCGTGCCACCTTGGCGCATCGAGGTATTTCCGCTGACGAGCGAAATCCCTGGTACTTCCCCAGCATCGGAGAATACGCGTCCTTATTGGAGCGTCAAGGCTTTCGGGTAGTGCTGTCCTCGCATTTTGACCGCTTGACGCTGATGCCTGACGGTGATGGCGGCCTGCGGCACTGGCTCGATTCTTTTTGCAGTCCCTTTTTCAACGGGTTGTCTGCAAGCGAAATTGACGAAATCTGCTCGGATGTCAATGAACGCCTGCGACCATCCTTGTACCGAGATGGTCAATGGTACGTGGACTACAAGCGTATCCGCGTCATTGCTCGAAAAGAAGAACGGGCTGCCAGAACGGAGGCGAAGCCATGACTCAAATCGCTTGTTTGCACGGTCATCACTCGAACATCGGATTGATGGATGTGACGTTTGCACCCTGGGCAGTCGAGATCACCCACTATGTCGATCCCGGGTTGCTTTTGCAAAACAAAGGAAAATGTCCACCTACACAAGAACAGGTCCAGGACAGGCTGAGGAGCCAGCTCGATTGGATGAAAGCCGGTATGCCGGATGCCATCCTCATCACCTGCACGCAATATGCTGCTTGCCTGTCAGCGGAAATGGAAGCTGCCTTTCCACTGCCGATTCTTACCATTGACGGCCCTTTCTTTGACGAAGTGGCCAAACGCCCCGGCCCACAGGTGTTGCTCTTCTCCAATCCCGCTACCGTGACACCGACCATGAATCGTTTATGGGAGCATGCTGCAGCCTGCAGGTTTCAACCACAGGTCGAGATTCATGTGGCGGAGGGTGCCTTCGACCTCATTATGACGAATCAGCAGCAGGCCTACCACGATGCGATCTGGTCCTCTCTGCAGTCACTTCATGACAGCCATCCATCCTCTTTCCTGTCCGTAGCCCAGCTGTCCATGGTGCCGATCGCACGTGACTTCGCATGCAAAAAAGGCATTCCGGTTTCTCACCCTCTGCAAAGTCTGACGGAGCGGATGGTCCAAACGCTTCACCTCGTTGAAAAATAAAGCACTCCCTGCCCAAAAAGAAATCCCCGGCTTCCATGCGTTCCATACTGCATGCAAACTGGGGATGTTTTTCTTTCATTTTTCAGTAGCAGATCTAGGCGTTGGTCACCAGAACTTCAGCGCCTTCGTCCAAACCGCCTTTGATTTCGATGAACTCCGTACCCTCTACTCCGATCTCCACCTGTTTGGGCGTCGGCTCGCCTGTTCCAGGGTCTTTGACCATGACGGTACCCTTGCCTTCTTCCATAACCTCGACGGCATTCAGCGGGAGTCGCTTGACGTTGTCCTTTTGCTCCACGTAAATATCGCAGTCGCCCGTCATCCCGTGCTTCATTTCGGAGGTCTCACTCAGCTCCACCTTCACGGCAAAGCGAACGGCCTTGTCCTCTTTCGTCCCTTCCTTGGGAATCTCGATAACCTTTCCTTTGAAGGGGCGGTTCCCAAAAGCAGTCACGTAGACATCCACACTCTGTCCCAGCTTGATAGCCGGAATATCGATTTCGTCTACCGCCGCCATGAAGTACACTGAAGTTGTGTCCATGATGACGACTGCCGGTTCTCCTCCATTCGGCGTTTCTCCTTCTTTTACATTCAGCTTGGTGATAACGCCGCTGATCGGTGCTTCTACCTGCTTTTTCGCGATTTCACGCTTCTTTTGCTCCATGGTTAAGAGCGATTCTTTCAAAGCCAGTTCTTTTTCCCGCAGCTCCAAATCCGATGCGGTCATATCCATTTTAAACAGCTGCTGTCCTGCTTTGACTTCGTCGTCTTTCTCGACGTCTACTTTGCCGATCTTCCCGTGGGTTCCCGCCAGCAGCTCCATCTCGTCCGGCAGCTCAAACGGAGTGGCCATCTGACTCGCGTACAGCACGCCCTTGGCATCCGTAAACTGCACTTCCCCCATGTCTCCTACGTAGAGTGCGCCGGGCTTTTTCACTTGCACTTCGACATTGTGCACGCCTCCGACCCCTTTTTCCTTTTGACCGACCAGGTCGATCTTCGTAATGGTGCCGTCTACGTAGTAGAGAGAAGCCGTAATGAAAACCTTCACGTTTTGCCCGACGCGGAACCGCTCTGCTTCATAAGCGCTAAACTTGCCCGTAATTTTCAAATAGTCCGTATTGGTCAGCTTCGCCACGACGGAATCCGGTGTGACCGTATCCCCT
Source organism: Brevibacillus choshinensis (assembly GCF_016811915.1). Classification (NCBI taxonomy): domain Bacteria; kingdom Bacillati; phylum Bacillota; class Bacilli; order Caryophanales; family Paenibacillaceae; genus Brevibacillus; species Brevibacillus choshinensis. The sequence goes on from NZ_CP069127.1 coordinate 3,948,304, forward strand.
TCCTTGACGAGCACTTCCTTGACCTTCCCCGTTTTGTCAGCCAGGATCCGATCCTTCTTGTTCTTCAGCTCATCCAGTTCTTTTTGGGCGCGCAGGATACCGAGCTCCTGCTTCTGCATTTCCAGCTGGGCGTCCGTACTGTCGACGGTAAAAAGTATGTCTCCCTTTTTCACCGTTTGCCCTTCCTTCACGAGCAGCCGCTCTACCTTGCCGCTGATTTCCGGCTTTACTTCTTCCCTGGCTTTTGCCTCGACGGAGCCGGAGGAAAAGATCGTCTTTTTTACTTCGCCCACATCGACAGCTGCCGTCGGAAAGGATGGCTGTTCGGCTGGCTGCTCTTCGACTGCGACGTTCTTTGCTTTCCAGGTCGAATAGCCGTAATAGCCTCCCCCTCCCAAAACGACCACAGCTGTCGCTAGAATGATCCACTTTTTCTTGTTCATGTCTCGTTCCTCACATTTCCTTATTCAGATCGGATCGCCTGCAGGGCACTCAAGCGCGAAGCTCGAATCGCAGGGAAAATGCCTGCCAATAAACCGATGACAAAGGAGAACCCGATGGCAAACAACGCCAGCCAGCTAGGAATGACCGCGAGCTTCGCTGCCGCCTCCCCTTCTCCTCCTCGTCCATATCCCATATTCAAGCTGTCCATGAGTCCGCCCGCTGAACCGAAGTAGTTCACAAGCTCGACTGCTCCCCAGGCGAGTCCAAGCCCGGTTAATCCACCGATGAGCCCAATAAAGCCGGATTCCATTAAAAACAGCCAGCGTATATTAAACACGGTCGCTCCAATTACTTTCATGATGCCGATTTCCTTTGTCCGCTCTAAAATGGACATGATCATCGTGTTGACGATTCCGATCGTTGCGACCAGCAGGGAGATTGCGGCGATTCCGCCCAGTACGATCTGGATGACGAAGAAGAATTTGTTGATCGTTTCCAGCTCACGGGCGGGGGACCAGACTTCATAGCCCTTTTCTTTGAGAGCTTTCACCACGCTCTCCACTTGTTCGCGCGACTCGACTTTGACCGTCATTTGGTCGAATTCAAAGCGGTCCTGTTTGGCTTGCTCGCGTGTGCGTCGCCCGGAGCCATCGGATGCTTCGTCTCCTCTGCTCCGGTTGACCCACTCGTTCAGCTCCTTCACGACACTGATCGGCACATAGACCGCCGTAGAATAACGATGGTTTTCCGATTTCTGCAGCTGACCGACAACTCGGACGCGCAGTTCCTTCTTTTCATACTTCGGTTCGTCGTCGACGCGGTACTCCCTGCTCAAAACGATCGTCGCTGCCTTATCCACCAGATTCAGCGGTGCTGGGGCTCCGCCTCCCATGTCAGGGGGCGGCATGGGAGCTTGGCCCCTGCCTCTCGCATCGACGTTGCTTCGGCGCGCTTCTCTCTTCTCTTTCTCGACGTCGCGCATTTCCCGCGGAACATCAGACGCGATGACGATTTCTTGCGGAGAGCCGGAAAGGTAGCTCCCTTTGTCGATTTCATTTTTACGATAGGCAGCCGATTCATTGACATCAACGCCGATCAGCTCCACGTACCCTTCCCTTCTGCCCACCTTCAGCTTTGCTTGCTCCTGGAGCCGTTTGACGGGCATGACTGCAGCGATGCCGGGTATTTTCTTCAGCTCCTGAACAGCCTCCATGTTCAGCTTTTTCCGCTCGTCGTCCGGAATCACACGATCTTCCTCGGGAATGTAGTACATGGGCTCTACATCCATCTCCGTCAAATTCCCGAAGTTCTCCAGACTCTTCACTGCGTTTTCCTTCAATCCAAGACTGAGTGCGATCATGGCGACAATCGCAGCCGTCCCGATCATGACCCCGACTGATGTAAGCGCCGTGCGCAGTTTCATCCGCCAAAGATTTCGCCATACAATGCGAAAAGAATCCAATACTTTCACAAACGTTCACCTCATACCCGCAGCTACGCTGGTCTTGTCCTTTTTTGCACGATTCTTCCGTCTTGTAAATAAATGACCCGGTCTGATTGCTCAGCTACCTCTTGCTCATGGGTAACGATGATGAACGTCGTTCCATTTTCCTTGTTCATTTGCCGCATGAGGTTCAGAATCTCTTGTTCCGTCTTGCTGTCCAGATTGCCCGTCGGCTCATCCGCCAAAATGATGCTCGGCTGGTTGACCAGAGCCCGCGCGATACTGACACGCTGCTGCTGCCCGCCGCTAAGCTCGTTCGGCCTGTGGTCGATTCGGCCCGTAAGTCCGACGCGCTCGAGAATTTCAGTCGCCCTGACTCGCCGCTTGCGCACGCTTTCTCCAGCGAAAATCAAAGGGAGCTCCACATTTTCCAAAGCGGTCAAATTCGGTAACAAATTGTACGACTGAAAGATAAATCCCATCCTTTTGCGGCGAAAGAGGCACAGCTCGTTTTCGTTATAACGCGAAATCTCTTCACCGCTGACCATCACACTGCCTTCGTCTGGCCTGGTCAACCCTGCGAGAAGATTCAACAGAGTCGACTTGCCCGACCCTGATGACCCGCAAAGAGCCACAAACTCGCCCTGATGAATGTGCAGGTTGATGTCAAACAGCACGGGCACCTTGATTTTTCCTGTACCATAGCTGTGGTTGACCCCCGTCACCGTCAGCTCTCCTGTTGCATTTGCCATCGCTACTACGCACCTCTTCATTTGGTCAAAATGGAAATTTTGGGTACTCCACACTCTATAGACGAAGCAGGAGGAAAAATGTAACAGCTTCATGGAAACATTTTTCACGTTCACACAGATGCAACATGTTCTTCAAAATTATGTAACAAACCTATAACCTTCTTCGTCTTTACCATTGATACAATAACAGTGTAAGAAAACGATGCCGAGTCCACAGCTATCGAAGAGCTGCCGCGTTTACGAGGAAAGCTTTTGCCGAAGATTTGCCAGATGCGGATGCTGAGGTACTCTTTCCAAAAGCTCTTACACGTTAAAGAAAATACGAGAGGGCAGATCAAGATGACCATGACCATGTATCGCTTTTTATTCGAAACGGCTACAAAAAAATGGGTAGAAATCATTAAGGCACCAAGCATGTTTGAAGCAGCCAAGCAAGCCAAGCAGCTCGCATCCAAACGCGCCAAGTCCATGTCTACGTCGATCCATTTCTCCTTTCAACACGCCGCTTCACGCTAAAACATAGAGCTGCTGACAGCCGCTACTCCTTCACAAGGAGTGCGGTTTTTTATATGTTCGGAAAGAGGCGTATCCGTTCAACACAGCTGCGGTTTCCCCAAAAAATTTGGTACTGCCGAGTTTTCAAACATTTACGGGGGATATTATTGACACCGCCGTAATTTTCCTTTCTAATAGAGGTAGTGCAATACAGTGCAGTACAGTACATGAATCCCCATCCTATCGGGTGCGGTACATTCCTATACGACCACAAAGGGAGATAATGACCATGACTATTCGCAAAGCACTCACGATCGCCGGTTCAGATACAAGCGGCGGCGCCGGCCTCCAGGCTGACCTCAAAACCTTCCAGGAGCTCGGCGTCTTCGGCATGACCGCCCTCACCGTTATCGTCGCGCAGGATCCGCACAACGGCTGGTTCCACGAAGTGTTTCCGATTGATGTAGCCGTCTTGGAAAAGCAGCTGGAAACGGTTCTCACTGGCATTGGCGTAGACGCGACCAAAACAGGCATGCTGGGAACGACTGAGCTTGTGGAACTGGCAGCCCGCAAAATTGAGCAATTCCAATTGAAAAACGTCGTTGTCGACCCTGTCATGATCTGCAAAGGTGCCGACGAAGCTCTGCACCCGGAAATCGCGATCAGCTTGCGAGAAGTCCTGTTGCCCCGTGCGACTGTGGCGACACCAAACCTGTTCGAAGCAGGCATCCTGAGCGGTATCGGCGCACTGAAGAGCGTAGACGATATGAAAGAAGCCGCAAAACGCATCCATGATTTCGGCACTTCCTATGTAGTGGTAAAGGGCGGAAGCAAGCTGCAGCATGACCATGCCGTAGACGTATTCTTCGACGGTCAATCTGTAGAGGTACTGGAATCGGAGCGTTTTGACACAAGCTTTACCCATGGTGCAGGCTGCACTTACTCTGCTGCGATCTGTGCGGAACTGGCAAAAGGCAATTCCGTTCGCGGGGCAGTTTCCGTAGCCAAAGATTTCATTACAGAAGCGATCCGGCACTCCTTTGCCCTCAATCAATACGTAGGGCCGACCAACCACGGAGCTTACCGCCGCTCCAAGCAAGCCTAAATGTAAATGCAAAAAAACTCCTGACCATCTCGTCAGGAGTTTTCTTTTTCTTAAGCTATGCTTGTTTTTTGATGACTACCTCCGAATTCATCGGAACTGACACTGCTTTCTTTCTCATCGAGCTGATGGTAAAGACGACCAGCGCCCCCCAGATCAAGGAGAAGCTGACCAGATGCGTCATGGTGAATTTTTCGCCGAACAAGAAGATCGCGCTCAGCAGCTGAATCGTCGGAGATAAATACTGGATAAAGCCGAGCGTTGACAGCGGCAAGCGCTTGGTCGCCTGTGCGAACCAATAAAGCGGCATGGCCGTCCCCACACCAGCCAGCATGAGCATGGCGAGCTTCCACCCTTCCAGATTCAGAGCGGTCCCCGTTCCATTCGCTTCGATCACGATCATATAGATCAATGCAATCGGAGCCACAAAAACCGTCTCCCAGACCAGGCCGATCATCGCCTCGAGATTGACCACTTTTTTCGCCAACCCGTAAAAAGCAAAAGACAAGGCAAGCGACAGGGCAATCCATGGCATCTGGCCGTATTGGACGGTGATGTAGAGAACACCGAGGGCAGCCATTCCCAATGCAACCCATTGCCCCATGCGAAGCTTTTCCTTGAGAAACACCACGCCCAAAAGCACGCTGATCAATGGATTCATGTAGTACCCGAGACTAGTCTCCATCACCTGGTTGCTATTTACCGCCCAGATATAGAGCAGCCAGTTTGCGCTGATCAAGAGCGAGCATACCAGCAGCGCACCTTTCATTTTCAATCCGGGAGCTGCCGCCCACAGCTTGGTCCATCGCTTCGTAATGATGATGATGATAAGGACAAAAACGAGCGACCACACAATGCGATGCGCGAGAATTTCCCACGCTCCCACGCTTTGAAAAAGCTTCCAGTAAACAGGAAGCAATCCCCAAGCCAAATACGCGATAATCCCGTACAGGACTCCTTGTTTCATCTCTTTTGCCTCCAGCACTCTCCCCGACTTATGGTAGTAGTGTAACGGAATTCCTTGCGATCCGCTATGTATTAACAGCGAGAATACGTCATCTGCACATTTTAGTCCGCTGCTATGGTAATAGTGCACCAGAGCATTTTGCTACCATAGCAGCACAGTAAAGCAAACCACAAAATTTCATTGTATCAATAATTGGCCTATAGTACAATAGGCATTATTCACCTGAGTTCACTATCAAGGAAAGGATTTTCACCTATGACATACTGGAAATCAGTGCTATTGGTTTTACTCGGGGCATGCAGCTACGGAATCCTCTCGTTGTTTATGAAGAAATCCTTCCATTATGGGTTTACTCCCATTGAAATGAGTAGCAACCAGCTGATTTTTGGCGGATTGATCATGTCCATTATGGCTTTTTTCTTTTCCAAGCAGCGATTCCGTATGAAATACGTGCTGACGCTGATTCCGGTCAGCTTGATGATGGCATCCTCCAGCTTTTTCTATCACCAAGCCGTCAGCAAGATGTCTGCTTCGCTCGCCATCGTCTTTTTCTTTCAATTCACGTGGATCGGTGTCCTGCTTGAATCGATCGCTCAGCGCAGGTGGCCTTCCCCTGCCAAATGGGTATCGATCGTGATGCTCGGGGTCGGAACGGTTTTTGCTAGCGGTCTGGGGGAGACAGGCATGCAAAGCATCAGTCTGGCCGGACTTTTATGCGGACTCTTGTCTGGTGCGACCTTTGCGTTCGTCATCTTCTTTAGCGGTCGTATTCTCGCGGAATTAAATCCGTATTTGCGAAGTGCGATTTCCATTAGCTTGGCAGCCATCATGATTGCTGTTGTGTATCCACCAACCTTTCTGATCAACGGCCGCTTGTGGGACGGGCTGTTGCCTTTCGGGCTGCTTGTGGCATTATTCGGCTCCGTCATCCCGATCTTCTGCTTGTCTGTGGGAGTGCCACGCATCGGAAACGGTCTTGCTACCATTCTCAGCGCGGCAGAGCTCCCTGCGGTCGTACTCTTGTCCAGCTTTGTTCTGAACGAGACTGTCACCCTGACGCAATGGGGCGGCGTCCTGATGATTCTCGCAGCGATCGGCGTACCGCAGATCAAGTGGAAGCAGCTGCTGGTCCCCTCTCAACCCGTTCACAAAAAAAGTGCATGATGATGAAAAGGCGTGTGGAACCGGATGTTCCGACACGCCTTTTCTTCGTTTCTGCTCATTTCCGTACCCGGCAGGAAGGACAAGACCCTGAAGCCCAACGTATTGCCTGGAAAGCTCAAAGCTGTACCAATTTATCTTTTTACTTTTGTGCGATTGTAAATGGCAGCTAGAACACTGCCCAAGACCATCGGCAAGTGAAAAAATCTATTTATTGACGGGGTATTGACCAACTCGTTCCTATCCGCTTACCTTTCTAGCGAAGCTGCTGCCGTATTAGAGTGAGGAGAGTGCGTTTCTCCTCATCTGGAACACTCTCACCCAGTCGCGCCGCCATTAGCGGAAGCTCCCACTTAACAAGCTCCTCCCTGCTGAGACCGGTCATTTCTAGATATGTGTCCTCGTACGTTTGTAGCAATAAGGTTCGTAGCTGAGCAAACGCTTGGATAACGACCTCGGGAAGTTCCGCCGGCAAGACCGCGTGCCGAAGTATCATAATCGTCCTGGCTACATCGGCTTGAGCCGGACCACATGCTGCAGTCATCCAGTCTATGACGACAGGCCCCTTCAGACTTAATAGCACATTGCCAGGATGGAAGTCACCGTGACAAAGATGATCCCCATCGGGAAGCTCGGACAGAAGGCTAACGATCGCCTCTCGTAAGGGCTCGAAACCTGAGTGACGAATACCGCTAATCGTATAAGCCAGGCGGCTTTTAATGGAATGCAGTCGTCCGGTTGCCCTGACGCTGTGCACCTTGACGTGAATCTGGGCCAGCTGCCGACCGTATTCAGCAGCTATTTCCGGCTTACTCATCAGTATTTCTAGCATAGAAGGTCCCGGGATCCTCTCATAAGCAAGTCCGGTAAGACCGTCCGTTTCTACAACACCATAAAATGTCGGGGCACCTACCGCCAACTCCTCAATAACTATGCTGTTCCCCCGCTCCAGGTCCAGCAGTTTCGGGTCGTGAAATACTTTAAGGACCTGTTCTGACCCTAGTACATAAATATCCGCGGTGTTGCCTCTGCCAATCCTTTCTCCCAGTCCCATGAAAAACACTCCTAATCCTAGAATAATAATCTTAAGAATTACTATATTCGAATGAGGGATTTAGAAAAATCGGCAATTTCCTTAACCTCCCCCGTTCAATCTAGCAAATAGTAATGTTGTATCGGTGAGGTTTTTTGTGTTTGACTATGGAGGTGGTCATATTGATTAAATAAATACCATTCTAATTTAAGCATGTCCCAAAAAGGTATGGTCCGGTTCATATTAAGTTCACAAAAGAACTTTATTATATCAATTGTCTTTAGAACTTACGTGCTCACTAATATAGAAAAAATTCGGAGGGTGATATATATGAAAAAAATGGGTCTGATGTTAGTAGGAATATTAGGTTCACTCTTGATCCTAGGAGGCACACCTAGCTTTGCGGACAGTGCTTTTGAAAATAAGAAAAATAGTGTTTCTACAGAGGAAACAAAGCAACTTGAACCTCAATATGCAATCGATAAACCAATGGGGAATGGTAATGTTAAACTTGTTGTAGACATTAATTTTCCGTTTGGAAAGGGTTACTATTTGGAGGATAATGGGAAGTACTTGCAGATTCCTAACTCAGGAGATACGATCATTAGCGAGATTACACCATTTCTCTATTTAACAGCTTTTGGATATCCACACGACTTCTTGGTTATTGAGCGCGATAAGAAAGTCAAATCAATCATGTATATTAGCGTATATAACTATTTCCAAGGTCAATTGACGAAAGTTACTTCCTTTAAAACTGAGCAAGCAAAAGATCCTGATATAGATGTCCATGTAGCTCATGAAAAGGGATTTAATGTCTACATTAATGAGCACAAAAATCACGAATTTATATCATCAACCGCTTACGAATTTGATTCTGAAGCGAAATCTTATAAAAAAGTAGGAATTCTTTCAAAATAATTAAGTTTTTAAAGTCGAAATACATAACGAACCTCGTACACAAAGTGACGAGGTTTTTAATTTGCCCGGGTGGCTTTTTTTCTGTGCCTTCTTTGGTATCTTATTAGACGTAAAAAAGCGATTTGCTTACAGTGTTTCATAAAAAAATTCAGTTAACGAAAAAAAGAGCAGAAAGCCGAGGCCTCTGCTCTTACTCGTCACTACGATTTCTTCCACAGTAGGTACAAAAAATAAGGCGCGCCAATCAAGGCAACCATGATCCCGGCCGGAATGCCATCCGGATCGGCGAGATTTCTGCCGATGGTGTCTGCCACGAGCAGCAGCCAGCCACCCAGCACGATCGCTACCGGCACACTCAGCTGATGGCGCGGTCCCACCAGCGCTTTGGCCAGATGCGGTGCCAACAGACCGATGAATGCAATCGCTCCCGTCACCGAGACAGCAGCAGCGGCCAAAGCGACTGCAGCCAGCAGCAGCACGAGCCTTTCTTTCTCGACTGCAAGGCCTACACCTATCGCTACCGGTTCATCTAAGGCAAGCAGATTCAGACGATTCGCTTTATAAATGGAGAAGGGAATGAGAACGAGAAGCCAAGGCAATATCGCCCAAATAAACGGCCAGTCCGCTCCCCAAATATTTCCCGCCAGCCATTTGGCGATAAAGTCCACTTTTGCGCGCTCCGCTGACGATATAAGCACAATCATCACTCCGGAGAGCGCCATGGAAAAGCCGATGCCGATCAGGACCACCCTCACCGGCTGCAATCCGGAGCTTTTGCTGTAGGAGAAGAGATAAATGCATACTGCCGTCAAAACAGCCCCTGCAAATGCAACGAGAGGAAGCAGATAGGCAAAGGCCCCTGCATCGATCGGGATGAATAAAAAGAACAGCGCGATGGCCACCCCTGCACCTGAGTTGATCCCAATGACACCCGGCTCAGCGAGGTCATTTCTCGTCACTCCTTGGAGTATGATCCCTGACAGCGCGAGTGCCATTCCTGCCAGCCACGTGATGAGCAATCGCGGTAAGCGAACCTGAAACAAGACAAACTCTTCTTTGAACGTCCCTTCTCCCAGTAAGGTAGGGATCAAGCGATTGTAGGATAAGGACGAGTACCCCATCCCCATTCCAATCACGATGACTGCGGCGGTCAATCCCAGCAGCACGAGAAGAATGATCCGTTGTTTTCTGATCATAGCCGGATGAATCATAGGAATGACTTCCCCCTTTTGCGCACGATCAACAGGAAGAAGGGCAGTCCCAGCATCGCCACTAGTGCCGCTACGGGAGTCTCATAAGGTGCGTTGATGGTCCTACCGAGTGTATCCGCCAAGAGCATAAAAGCAGCTCCCGCCACAGCAGACATGGGAAGGATGAAACGGTAATCCGTCCCGACCAAAGGACGTACCAGATGCGGAATCATGAGACCGATGAAGGCCATATTCCCGACTAGCGCGACGGATGCTCCTGCAAGCAAGATGATGACGAGAAACAGTACCGTTTTGACCAGCATCGTTTTTTGTCCGAGCCCCACGGCGACCTCTTCGCTCAGGCTGAGCATGGTCAGCTGTCTGGATAAAATCAGAGCTATGATCATTCCGACCGTGATGCATGGAATGATGATTTGCAGCTGGCTCCAGGAGGCTCCGATGGCGCCACCGGCGGTCCACATCGAGACATCCTTTGAAATTTTGAAATGAAGGGCCACCCCTTCTGCAATGGCGTACAAAAATGCAGAAACCGCTGCACCTGCCAGCACCATGCGAAGAGGCGAAAATCCGCCTTTTTTTAAGGAGCCCATGCCGAATACGAGCAAGGCACCCACAGCAGCCCCGATGAAGCATGCGATCATCGTCCCCAAATAATTGACAGACGGCAAGAGAGCGATCGTCACGGCCAGGGCCGCATTCGCCCCTGCCGTCAGGCCGAGTAAGCCGGGATCGGCCAGGGGGTTTCTCGTCATCCCTTGCATAATCGCGCCTGCCACAGACAGGGCTGCTCCTACAAACAAGACTGACACCTCCCGCGGCAAACGGATCTCGCGAAGAAGCGATATCTTTTCTCCTTCCGCCTGCGTCGCGAGTGCCAGCCACACGTCCCATAAAGTGGTGTTCGCTGCCCCAAGCACCATCGACACGGCAAACATCGCGAAAAGGACAACAAGCATAACGACCAGTTTCTGTCCAAAGCGAAAACGACGATTATCATTTGTCATTGGTCTTCTCACTTTTCTTTTCTAAAGGCGTAACCCTTATTTTTTTCCAAGGAAATGATCCTTGAAGAATTCCAGTTGGTACTCGAGCGTAAGCGGATCATTAAAGTAAAATTCATTCATGTTCGCTTCAAACACACGATTGTTTTTCACGGCAGGGATGTTTTTATAGGTATCCGTCTCCTGAAAGGAATTATCCGTGTCTTTGCTTTTGCTCAGGATCAAATAATCTCCCGCGAACTCGGGCATAACCTCCAGAGACAAGGCGTAGTAGCCTTCTTTCTTCGCCGTTTCCTTCACTTTCTCGGGCATGTTCAGCTTCATTTCCTGATAAAGAATCTCCGTTCCGCGCCCCCAGTTGTCCCCGTACACGTAAAGCTGCTTATCGAAGTTCTCAATCACGGATACGGTCGCGGTTTCTCCGATCTTGGCTTTAATCTCTTTACCTGCCTCTTGTGCACGCTTCTTGAAGTCATCCATCCATGCCTTCGCTTCCTTCTCTTTGCCCAGCACTTTGCCAATCTCGATTTGTTGGGTCAGGTAGTCCACCTTCCCGTATGTAAACGTCACTGTTGGAGCGATTTGTTTGAGCTTGTCGAGGTTCTTCACATTCGACAGGCCCAGGATCAGATCCGGCTCCAGCTCGATGATCTTCTCGATATTTTCATCCGATACTTCTGCTACGTCTTTCAGCACATCTCCAAAACGCGGGTTCTTCTTTGTCCAGGAGTCGACGCCGACCAGATTCACATGCAGCGCCATGACACTGCCAGCAAATGACGAAAGCACCACAACCCGTTTGGGGTCGGCAGGCACTTCGATCGGCCCTGATTCGGATTGATAGGTAATGGTTCCGGGTTTCGCTTCCTGCGCGGGTGACCCAGAGGAAGGAGATGCTTGCTGCTGCTGACCACCGCACGCACTGAGGAAGAGCATGAAGACCAACAGGAATGGGAGCGACATTTTTTTCATGTTGTTATTCTCCTTTAGCCAAGTTGTATGTGACACACATCGGTTTGCTTGTTCTCGGATCGCGGCCGATCTCTGCATCAATCTGAAACACTTTTTTCAGCACGTCCGGTTTCATCACTTCTTCGCAGCCTCCAGCTTTGACGACCTGGCCGTCTTTTAAAGCAATCATGTAGTCTGCAAATCGGGCGGCCTGATTCAAGTCGTGAAGCACCATCACAATCGTCCGCTCCTGCTCGATATTCAGCTTTTGCAAGAGCTCCAATACTTCGAGCTGGTGCGCCAAATCGAGATACGTGGTAGGCTCATCCAGGAAGATGATTTCCGTCTCTTGTGCGAGAGCCATCGCAATCCAAACCCGCTGGCGTTGACCACCTGACAGTGCATCGACAGGACGGTATTTGAAGTCTTTTGTGCCTGTGACTTCGAGTGCCCAATCGATCGCTTCATAGTCTTTTTTCGTCAAACGGCCCAGCCCACTCTGATAAGGGAACCTTCCGTACGACACGAGCTCCCCTACTGTAAGTCCACTTGCACTTTGCGGCGTCTGCGGGAGGATCGCCATTTTTTTGGCAAGCACTTTCGTATTCTCTTTGGCTATGCTCTCGCCATCCAAAATGACGGTCCCCGACTGATGGGAAATAATGCGCGTCATTGCTTTCAGCAGGGTCGATTTCCCACAGCCGTTTGAGCCAATGATCGTCGTGATTCTTTTATCCGGTATTTGTACGCTGAGTGCTTTTACAATCAGTCGTTCACCATAGCCAATATTCAGTGCCTCCGTATATAGGCGGACCATGTATGTACCCTCCATTTGCTGAAGAAATAGATAAGGAGTTTCCTTGTGATAATGATTATCAATTTCGTTATTTACTATAAGGGGGTCCTTTTTTTCTGTCAATAGGCAAATGTGGTTGCGAATGGAAGGCAACTCCTATATAATTTGCTGAGAATGAGAATCAGTTACATACATGAATCCAGGAGTGAATGGACATGGATCAACATGAATTGTTTGATGTGACGATCATTGGAGGGGGGCCAGCTGGTCTCTACTCTAGTTTTTATAGCGGGCTTCGCGAGATGAAGACGAAGCTGATCGAATTTCAGCCTCATCTCGGTGGAAAAATTCACGTGTATCCGGAGAAATTGATCTGGGATGTAGGTGGTCAGACACCCATTACGGGAGCAAAGCTTATCGAGCAGGTGGTCGCCCAAGGATTGACTTTTCATCCGGAAGTCGTCTTGAACGAAAAAGTCTCATCCATTTCTCGCAATGAGGACGGAATTTTTGTTTTGCGCGCCGAGTCTGGGAACCTCCATTATTCCAAGACCGTCATCGTTGCCGTCGGTGGTGGAATTCTCACTCCGCAAAAACTGGATGTGGAAGGTGCCGAGAAATTCGAAGTATCCAACCTGCACTACACGGTAAAGTCCATGCATTACTTTCAGGGCAAGACCATCCTCATCTCCGGGGGTGGGAACTCGGCAATCGATTGGGCCAATGAATTGGAGCCTATTGCGGGGAAGGTGTACCTCACGTACCGGAAGGAATCGCCTTCTGCTCATGAAGCGCAAGTCTCCCAGCTCCTGAAAAGCTCTGCCAGCTGCTTTTTCCAGACGACGATTACCCGCTTGGTCGCCTCCTCCACTCGCGAAACGGTCGAGTATGTGGAATTGACGAACCATGAAACCGGAGAGGTCACTACACTGGCTGTCGACGAGGTGATCATCAACCACGGGTACGAGCGGGACTCCAGCCTTTTGAAAAATAGTGAACTGGACATTGCTCTGGTCGATGACTTTTACGTGGAAGCGACTCCAAGCGGCGAGTCCTCCATACCTGGCTTGTACGCTGCCGGTGATATCGTCAAATACAACGGCAAGCTCCATTTGATCGCCGGCGCATTTCAGGATGCTGCCAATGCGGTCAACAAGGCGAAGCAATACATCACGCCCGAGGCAAATTCCTACGCGATGGTCTCTTCCCACAACGAAGTCTTCAAGCAGCGAAATCGCGAATTGGTCAAACAGATGCTGCAAAAATCATGATTCGGACAGCAAAACAGCCCAGCGAGGAGACCTGATCAGGAATCTCCCGGCTGGGCTGTTTTCGTATGTACAAAAAAAGAGTGCCGTAACCGACACTCATTCTCTACCTGTTTATGGGGCGATCGATGGGACTTGAACCCACGAATGCCGGAGCCACAATCCGGTGCGTTAACCCCTTCGCCACGACCGCCATATGAATTGTGAATTGGTAGCGGCGGAGGGAATCGAACCCCCGACCTTTCGGGTATGAACCGAACGCTCTAACCAGCTGAGCTACACCGCCAAAAATGAAAGCTTGCACTATGTCAGCAAAAAAAGATGGAGCGGACGAAGGGTCTCGAACCCTCGACCTTCGCCTTGGCAAGGCGACGCTCTACCAATTGAGCTACGTCCGCATGTAATTTTGAAGTTAGGGATATTGTTTGGTGCGGTCGAGAGGACTTGAACCTCCACGGTGTTGCCACCACTAGAACCTGAATCTAGCGCGTCTGCCAATTCCGCCACGACCGCGTAATGTATGGTGGAGGCTGACGGGATCGCTTCCTACTTGCGCCGCTGCATCGAATCGCTGCGCTGCCAAGCAAGATCAGGTGTACCCGAGCAAATCTCCTGAGTGCTTACTCCGAGGGTGAACCGGTACGGTGAGTTCCCGAGCCGGAACCAATACGAAGTAAATGGTGGAGGCTGACGGGATCGAACCGCCGACCCTCTGCTTGTAAGGCAGATGCTCTCCCAGCTGAGCTAAGCCTCCAGTGTTCCCCAACTAGCGTTGGGTCCCGACACATGTTGTCGGTGTTTTATGGTGACCCGTAGGGGATTCGAACCCCTGTATGACAGCGTGAAAGGCTGCTGTGTTAAACCGCTTCACCAACGGGCCATGATGGCGGATGGAGTGGGATTTGAACCCACGAGACGGGTCGACCCCGCCTACACGATTTCCAATCGTGCTCCTTCGGCCGCTCGGACATCCATCCATTTTTGATTTCCGATATGCTCGGCAAGAATTAATCTATCATATCTTCACTATGTTTTCAAGTGCTATTTCAAAAGTATTTCACTGTTGAAATCTAGCAATTTTAGACGCGCTACCTTTCTTATTGCAGCGAGCAATTAGAAAGCTCGGCAACCTCTAGTATGCGGTTTGCCGAGCCTTCTCCCTAGTCTCAGGCCACCTGTTTCCCTAAATCAGGCGCTCCCCCATGCTTTTTCACGAAATAAGGGCATGCTGCCTAAAGCAATCCAGCTCACACCCCAATACGCTAACAGTAACTCTAAATGGCGTGGTGAAGACGAATGGGCAAACGTAATAAGCAAGGGATAAAATTTCCCTGTTTGTATGGGAACTGGTGCGGCCCAGGATGCTCAGGACCGGGGGCGCCCATCGACGACATTGACCGCTGCTGCAAAAGGCATGATCGCTGCTACGAAAAACGAGGCTATTTTTCCTGCAGCTGTGACCGTGAACTGCTGCGATGCCTTTCCAGCAGAAAGCATGATCTTGGATCCGATAAAGAGCGGGTAGCTGCCATGATTTCCTCTTATTTTTCTCGCAGCAAATGCATTCCTGACAACAGATAAAGCCTTTTGCCAGAATAGTTCCTTTAGTTAATTTTCATACAAAAATTGGTAACATCTTGGACATGATACTGCCACAAATGGTACACAATTCCCAGTATAAATTTGGTACTCTATTGTATGTCCAAGGAGGGTACACACCGTGGAATTGCACTTACGCACAGAAGCCAGCATGGCATTGGCGTTAAAGAGAGAAATCATATGTCATGGAATTTCTCAGTTCTATTTACTTCCGTTTGAAAATGATCAGGTAGAATTCATATTCCTAGCCCTTTCGGAACACCAGAAGAAGCTGCTGTCATTTAGTTTGAGAAACTACAGCTACTCCCTAACATATCTAGCCTAGCGCACGATCATTTTCTCCCCGCTTTGGGGGGATTTTTTTTGCCTTCTGCCAAAGATGCGGTTATTCTGCCAGCTCCAGGATTCCACTCCGGCGAACATCGTCCGGCGTGATGCCAGCCAGCTCATTCAAGAATTGGATCTGAAAGCTTCCCGGACCATCGTTCGCAGCTTTTTTCGCGGCTTGCTCGGCCGCAACACCGTAGCACACCAAAGCGGAGGCTCCTGCGAAGAGAATGTCTTCCTCTACAGCCGCAAATGCGCCCATGACAGAAGTAAGCAAGCAGCCTGTCCCTGTCACTTTGGTCAAAATGGGATGTCCGTTTCGGATCAGATAGGAGCGCTCTCCGTCTGTAATGACGTCGACCTTCCCTGTGATGGCTACGATCGTGCCTAATTTTTTCGCTGCCATCTTGGCCAGAGCGACAACGTCTCCCTTTCCTTCCCCGGCATCGACGCCTTTGATCTGCCATGCCTCCCCGATCACATGGGAAATCTCCGCAGCATTGCCGCGAACAATCGCTGTCGCTACTTGCTTGACAATGCTCTGCGCAGTCTCTGTCCGGTAAGGAGTGGCCCCCGCCCCAACAGGATCAAACAGCACTGGAACCCCTTGATCATTCGCCGACTTGCCTGCGATCAGCATCGCTTCCACGATATGCTCGTCCAACGTCCCCATGTTCAATACCAGCGCACCGGCAATACGTGCCATGTACGCCACTTCCTGTTTGGCGTACGCCATTACCGGTGATGCACCCAACGCCAGAAGACCGTTTGCCGTAAAATTGGTCACAACCACGTTCGTTATGTTATGTATCAATGGGTTTCCTTCTCGAACCTTTTCCAGTACTTGACCGACTCTCTCCATGTTCACAAAAAATGCCCCTTTCTCCAGCTGCGTTAGGACTCGGGTATCATTTTATGTATTTCCAAAACTTCTCCCAGCTCTGGATGATCCCGCTTCACCCCTATGATGATATAGGATCCGTCCACGACAGGCAATTGCCGCGTGCTTCCCGTGACCGCAGTGGACTGCCCATCTTCCCCCATGACTCGAGCGTAAAAATACGGCAGGCCATCTCCCTCATGGATAATCTCGCAGGTTTTCAGCACTCCGTTTATTTTCGTCCGTTCCTCCTCATGCTTGATCTTGTTTTCTTCTACCCACTTCTCCTTAAGCTCCTCTACGGAAAGCTTCTTCCATCTATCCAGAAACGCCCAGTCGTTGGAATGAGGAAAGAGATGCTTTGTTTCCTCTAAAAATTCATTGTATTCCGTATGTAATTGGTCCACGTAATCGTCTACCTCTTCGGAAATGACTCGAATGGAGTCCTCGCCGCAGGTTCGAATGTGGTGCGCAAGGAATTTGAAGGACTCGATCATATCGAAGCTCCCCCATCCCCAGGCCTGTTCGCCGAATACGCCCCCTCGGGTTCGACATTTTTGGCATGTAAAGTAATAGTACGTAGGCATAAGTTCCCCTATCTCCCTTTTTTGTCTCTCTTCTGGTATCGGTAGTTGCTGCGATGGGATTTATGTTACATTCGGACCTATTTTTCTTCCTCTACTGCCAGATTCGCCCTCACCAATGTATCTCCCTGCATCTCATTCCCTATATTTTCTACAAACAAATCAGGATGAATTGCCTAATTCGTAAGATGCTCAGAAGTTCGCGGCTCGTATTTTTCCATCGTATAGGTAAAGAGGCGACGCTCGAACTTTCCTTTTCCCCCGATCAGCTGGTACCACATTTCTCCGATCAGAAGATCTGTAGAAAAGTCCTTGTCCAAGAACGTGCGGATCTTGTCCCTTACGGCTTGCTCTTCTTGTTTCATGTCCTTCCACGAGAGGGCCAGGACGAAATACGTTTTTCCATCAACCAGTTCCAATACTTCCAGCCGGAGCAGGTTTTTCTTTTTCGCATTGAGCTCCGCCACCACCTTTTTCAAGCTGTTCTCCACGTTCACATGGTACTTGAGCGCTTCTGTCCAGCTCGAAATGCAGGAATCATACAAAGAGAACGTGAGGATGAAATGGATTGCATAATCCTCGGGAACAAAATCTTCTTCCAGCCCTTCCTTGCTTTCTTCCTTGGGGACGACCACAAATTCCTTGTATTGACCAAAGAAATTTTCGCTCATAGCAGTTCCTTTCTGTTGCCTGTATCGATCGGTTAGACTTATTTGATAGTATCTGCCGGACGCGCTCATTCTACGGTGCCAATATTTGTACAAAAAGACCTTGCCAGCTGCATCAGGCAAGGTCTTTCGCGTTCGCTTTCTATTTACATGTTCTTCAACATTGCTCTTCATTATCTGTGCGTCATGGATACGTTGCCATGCCCATGACCCTCTTCACTGATCTCGACAGCCGCTCCCGATTCAACCGTCCACGTGATCACACGGCTGGAAATGACAACTGCCAAAATGGTGAACATCATTTCTTTCACAGGTACATACCAGAACGACAGCGTCAGTACCAAAGCATCAAACAACAGGAAAATGGTACCGATCGACAGTCCGGTGTACTTGCTAAGTAAAAGAGACAAGATATCGTCTCCTCCAGTTGCGGCCCCATAGCGCAGAACCAGTCCCGTACCCAATCCGGTGAGAACACCTGACAGAATCGATGCGACCGGCATCATTCGGCTAAGGTCAATGACGATGGGGGAAAATCGCTCAAACAGATCGTAAAAAACAGTAAACGATAAAGATGCAAAAATCGTATCCCAGATAAACTGACGTCCTCTCACCAGCCATGCCACCAAAAACAGTGGGATATCCAGCAAGAGCATCATGGTCGCCGGGGACAGGTCAAACGCGTATTTTGCTATCAGACCCAGACCGACGAAACCACCTTCAGACAAGTGGTTTTGAAAATTAATGTGAAAATACGTGAAAGCTAACAATAATGCTCCAAACAAAATCAAACTGTATCGTCGTGTTACCTGCAGCGCTCTCCTCATCTTGAATTCCTCGCAATTTTGTCGATTTTGGCACAGACGGCCAACCGACTAAGGAGGAAATTCGCAAGTATAAGTCGCTACTCATACAAAAGACCTCGCTTCCGTAGTAGGTTGGTCGTCAAAGTGACGAGCGACTACTACGAAGCTAGATGTAGGAGAGGTCATAACGTTTCCAGATCGTCCTGTGGGGACGCATGGTATCCTGATCCCTTCCATTGCTTTTCTTACATTATATCATTAGAAAGCGTGAATATGCCAACCTTTTTGGCAAGGTTGCCCGCCTCTTACATCTTGAACTCCCTGCTTTTCAATTCGATCGGAATGCCTGCCGTGACGAGGAACACACGGTCACTCACAGCCGCCATCCGCTGATTCATGACGCCTGCGAGATCCCGAAAAATACGACCCAGCGGATATTCTGGCACGATTCCATAGCCGACTTCATTTGTGACCAACAGCAGCGTCCCAGGGAATGTCAGAAGAGTCTGCTCCAAACGATCGAGCTGCACCAAAATCCGCTGCACGGCATCGTGCTGGCCGCAACGCATGAGCCAATTTGACAGCCACAAAATCAAGCAATCCACAAGCACGACCGTGTCCGCAAGCTCGTTATCATCGGCCAGCTTTTTTAACACTGCATCCAGCTCGAATTCCTCCTCGATCGTTTCCCATCGAATCGAGGACATTTCCCTGCGCTGCTGGTGCTCCAGAACCCTCGCCTGCAGCTCATCATCGAATACGGGGGACGTTGCGATGTAGATGCCTGCTGAGCCGAGCTTGGCAGCGTACCTTTCTGCAAACGTGCTTTTTCCGCTTTTGGCGCCGCCTGTAATCAGCACAACCATTTTTGCATGCCCTCCTTGGACTAGGTACCGGATTGCAGGATGATTTGAGGGAGCTGATGAACGGGGTGCTCCATTACGATCGGTCGCGTCCCGTATACTTGTTCAATCAAGCTGCTTTGCAGGATGTCGCGAGGATCTCCTACACGGATCTGATTGCCTTTATGCACCATCAGGATGCGATCACAGTAAAGGGAAGCGAGATTCAAGTCGTGCAGCACGGCCACCACGGTGACCTGTGTATTCTTTTGCCAGCTGCGCACGATATCCATCAGCTGGATTTGATAGCCGATATCGAGATACGTCGTCGGCTCATCGAGCAGGAGCAGCATCGGCTTTTGCACGAGGGATTTCCCAAGGGCAACACGCTGCTTTTCTCCTCCGCTCAGCTGGTCGAGCGTCCGATCCTCCAGCTCTGCCAGTCCGAGCATGCCTACAATTTCATCAATCAGTGGAGTGGGATCCTCTGCTTCTTCGCCCAGCCAATTTTGATAAGGAAAACGTCCCATCTCCAATACTTCACGCACACGAAAGCCGACCGGGGGGAGCGCTTCTTGCTCGAGAACCGCCAGAAGACGGGCAAGAGCTTTGCGCGAATAGGAGCCGATCGGCTTTTCCGCTATCAAAATCTCTCCTCCATCGGGCGAAATGACGCCGGAAATCATTTTCATCAGCGTCGATTTGCCGCTGCCATTTGGTCCGATGATGCCAAAAAACTCTCCTCGCTCCACCGCGAAGCTCACGTCTGTCACAACGGATTTCCCGTGAAAAGACTTGTGCAAGGCTTTGACCTCGATCATCCGGCTACCTCCCCCCTGTTCGTTTGTTCTTTTTCAGCAAGTATGCAAAAAACGGAGCTCCCAAAAACGCGGTGACTACGCCAAGCGGTATCTCCGTCGGAACGAGAAGCATTCTCGCAAGCGTATCGGCCCAGAGCACATAAATCCCGCCAAAGATCGTCGCCATCGGTATCAGGATACGATAGTCCGGCCCCACCAGCATGCGGACCAAATGAGGAACGACCAGACCGACGAAGCCGATGATGCCTGAAATGGATACCGCAGCAGCCGTAACCAAAGTCGAGACAACCAGCACGATCAGCTTCGTCCGATCGACATTCACGCCCAAATGCGCAGCCTGCCTTTCTCCCAGCGCAAACAGGTTGAGCGCACGAGAGTATGCAATCAAAATGACGAAACTGACGATCAGATACGGCAGCAGGACATAGGTAAAGGACCAGCCGCGAAATGACAGGCTACCCATCAGCCAGAACACGATCTCGTTGACCGTCTGATCGGACAGCGAAACCATAAAGGATACCAATGAGCCCAAAAAAGCCTGTACGACGACCCCAGACAAGAGCAATGTCTCTGTCTGCAGCTTGCCCTGCGTGTTGGCCAGCCTCATGACAATCCAGAGGCTGAAAAAGCCAGTGAGAAATGCCAAGACAGGGGTGCTCCATTCACCAAGGAAGGGGATCTGCAGTCCAAACAGAATCAAAAAGGCAGCCCCAACAGCCGAACCGGAGGCGACTCCCATGGTGTAAGGATCAGCCAAGGAATTGCGCAGGACTCCCTGAAACCCTGCTCCAGCCAAGGACAGACACGCTCCGACCAATACAGCCAGGACAACCCGGGGAAAACGAACCTTCATCACGATCTGTTCGGCTGATTCCGGCCAACTCCCTGCACCCATGTTTGAAAAACCGGGAATCTGGTGCAGCAGAATCAGCCACACCTGAGAGAGCGGCAGATTGGCTGCCCCTAGGGAAATGCTGATGATGACAGATGCGAGCAACAGCAGGAAGCCCGCCCCTATCCAAGCAATCAGTCTTCCCCTCATGCTATTTCACCAAATCGGGATAAATGGCCTTGGCTACCTCTATCAGTCCTTCTGTGATGCGTGGACCTGGGCGTGACAGCGTATTTTGATCCATCCCGAAGATCTGTTGGTCGCGAATCGCCTTCATCTTTTCCCATCCGCTGCGGTTTTTTATGATATCTTCCAGTTGCTTGCCCGTTTTGTCATCCGTGATGCCTTTGGCGTATAGAATCACATCCGGATCGTCCTTGACGATTTTTTCTTCGCTGATCGGGTTCCACCCTTCGGTATCCGCCGCAATGTTTGTCGCCCCTGCCATGGTGATCAGCTCATCCATGAATTCCCCTTTTCCGACCGTCCAACCCGGTGAAAATTCGAGGTACACCTTTTTTCTGTCTTCCGGCTTCACATTTTTCACGGCATCTTTCACCCGTGCAATATCGTTCTTCATTTGAGCAACCAATTTCTCCGCTTGCTCTTGTCGATTCGTAATCGTTCCCATCACCAGAATGTTCGCCATAATGTCGTCCACTTTTTTCGGCTGGGTCACATAGACAGGCATGCCTAATGTTTTCAGCTTCTCTGCCACCGGCTTTTCCATGGAGATGCCGCCGATCACGAGATCAGGGCTCTGCGACAGGATAGCTTCTTCATTCGGCTTCACGACTCCGCCGACCTTCGGCTTTGACTTGGCTGCCTCTGGATAATCATCGTAATCGGACACTCCGGCAATCTGCTCATCCAAGCCGAGGGCAAACAGGATCTCGGTCTCGGCCGGGGAAGTGGAGACGATCCGTGAAGGTGCTTTGGCGATCGTCACCTCTTTTCCAGTTGCGTCTTTGACCGTAAGCGGATAGGTAGTCTGTTTAGCTGCAGTCCCGGCGGCAGTATCCGTGGCTGACTGTTGCTCGGCCGCAGGTTTCTCAGGCTGTGCTGGCTGACTGTTGCTGCAGCCAATCAGACTCAAGGTTGCCAAAACTGGAAAGGCCAGCTTCCAAAATCGATTCACTTTCATTCCCTACTTCTTCCTTTCTTCACTCGTACGCCCATTGATAAGCTCGGCTACGCGAGGCCTTTGGCAGACTGGATAAGAATCCGCCGCATGTAAAAAACCCTTCGCTCCCACTACAGAAGCGAAGGGTCGGTTTCAGGTCCCAAATGGCGTACGTACATGCTTTTCCATTTGCACGAGACAATCGTTCCGGCCGCTCCTTTCCGCGAAGGAACACAGCGCGCAAGCAAACAGGCAGGTCTCCTGGCTATCGGGGCATCGAAATCGACATGAACCCGTTTACAGTGGCGGGACCGCGCCGGACTTGCACCGGCTTCCCTTTTCACCCTGCCCCCAAAAGGGGCGATAGGCACCTGTTCACAACTACTGTTATGTAATTGTCCACCTGCTCATACTCCCCCATCATATTAGCATTCCTTCCTCAAAAAAAGAAGAACCAATGCCCCCTTTGCGAGTGCCGGCCCTTCTTTCCCTGAACATGAAACTAGCGGCTTTTCTTTTGCAAATAATCGACAATCCCCATCGAACAGACAGACAGGTCCAGCGAGATGACCTCGTATACCTCATGATCTTCCGGGACGTTTCGCAACTGCAAACTGGCTTTTACCCGATTCAGAAGCCGCTCGGCCAGATCGTCATGCGAGAGTCCTTTTGCCAAGACCTCTTTCCCTTCACGTACAAATACCGGGAGCCACTCGGTGATTTGGCTGTATACATCCGCTACCTTCTCCGTCGCGCCGAAGTGACCGAAGTAGATGCGGCTTAAGTCCCGCGCTCTGTAACGCTCAATGGAGCCAAGCATTTCATCCGGATCAAACTGGTTGGGTGAAGTAGATGGCAAGAAGAGATCGATCCCGTCTCTGCGCAGCTGCGGGTAATGCACACCTACCGTATCTCCTGTAAACATGCCGTTGCTGACTGGATCGTATATGCTGAAATGATGCTTCGCGTGCCCGGGAGAATCCATGAATTCCAGCACGCAATCCGGTCCGATACGGAGGGTCTCCCCATCCGCTTTGGTAATCAAGCGATTCTGTGGAACGGGCACGATCGGCTCGAACAGGGAATCAAACTGTTCTCCGTAGACCGCTCGCGCACCATCTATGAGGCGGCTCGGGTCTACAAGATGTCGCGCTCCCTTTGGATGAACCACGATCGCTGCATTCGGACAATCGCGCAAAAACAATCCAGCGCCACCCGCATGGTCCAAATGAATGTGGGTGACGATGATGTATTTGACTTGCTCCGTCGTGTAGCCCAGCTTCGCTAATCCTTCTCGAATATAGGGAACAGACACACTGGGGCCAGTTTCGACCAAAGTCAATTCCCTTTCTTGGATGACATAAGTACCTGTGCGTTCCTTCCAGCCCATGTCATGACCGTCGATCAGATGGATGCGGTTCCCCAAGTCGAGTGGTTCTGCCTGCTGCATACCTAATCTTGCCTCCTTTGGATCGGTGCTTGCTTTGTCCTATTGCTCGAATATTTCCACTTTACCACAACACGGCCAGGTTTTGTTTGAATGGCTCTCGAATGGCCCTCAGCACTCGTTCAACAGGCTTTTGGCGTACGCTTCCAGCCGTTCGGCAATCAAGGCGTCGGTCAATCCCGTGACCCCGAGCGCTGTCCAGCCCGCATAGACTTGCGGCTCTCCAAAGAGAATGTCGGTCAAGGATAATAAATCCCAGTATGGATCATAGTGAAAGCTCGGTCCCGCATAGCTTTGATAAGCAGCTAAGAACGAATCGGCTGTCGCAACATCGAATAACTGGGCGAGATTGACCCGGCAATGTCCGATATCGATTCCGGCAGGTCCACGGCAGGCATTTACCCAGTCCACCACTCCACTTACGGCGTGACAGTCCCATAGCACGTTATTCGGGTGATAATCTCTGTGGATAAAACAAGGCTCGAATTCGGGAAACGGCCGTCTGACATATTCGATCACATCTTTCCACACCTTGGGATTCCGTGTCCAATCAGGGGTCGCCAGCTTCTGCACATCGTTGTAGGAATAGTAGGCCCACGGGAAGTCTGCAGCTGGGGTGGCATGAATCTGCACAAGCGCTTTGGCGAGCCCATTTAACCAACCAGCTTCGTCTTGGGGCTGCAAAACGACAGCGCCCTCCAGCTTGGACATCAGCACGGTGGGTACGCCGCATTTTTCTCCATGCGGGTCGCTTGCGAAATACTGTGGCACCGGCAGGCCTGTCCCGTCCGCCAAGCGTAGGCTCTCTGCTTCATGCACGGCCAGGTCCGGTTCGGCACGCAGCCATTCCTGATTGTCAAACTGGCGGAGAACATAGTCCTTCACGACCCCATCCACTCGAAGGGAGACCGTGTGAATGATCGATGATACTCCGCCGTACAGCCGAGTAATGGAATGCACTTGTGCCGATGGACTGACAGAATCCGTCACCCATCGGAGGATTCGATCCGGCACTCTATTTTCAGACTGAAACGTCAATTCCTTCTCCCTCATTTCGATGGATTCACGTGAATGCATACATGTACCGGCTGCCACGATGGGGCTCATAGAACAAAGGGATACCCAATGCTTGCGACGAACTCTTCTTTTATAAAAGAATCCATACGATTTCGATGGCAGGGAGTGTTTGAGTTGGGGAAACTTTTTTCGGAGATTTTGCCTGAACACGCAGCCTTCATTCAGAAACAACGCATATTTTTTGTAGGATCTGCTCCTCTGGATGCGGATGGGCACGTCAATTTGTCCCCAAAAGGATATGATGTGCTGCGAATCCTGTCCCCCACTGAGGTCGCCTATCTCGACTTGACGGGAAGCGGAAATGAAACGAGTGCCCATGTCGATGAGAACGGACGGATTACCCTGATGTTTATGGCTTTTGAAGGGCCGCCCATGATCCTGCGCTTGTACGGGAGAGGCCGTGTCGTACTCCCTGGCACGGATGAATGGGAGCAGATGGCTGGCCATTTTGAGCTTCTTCCAGGTGCCCGCCAGATTATTGCCGTGACCTTGCATGCTGTCAAAACCTCATGCGGCTACTCCGTTCCGTTCTATTCCTACACCGGCGAACGGGACACCCTTCAAAAATGGGCAGAAGTAAAAGGGGACGATGGGCTGCTCGCTTACCATCGCGAGAAAAATGCACAGAGCATGGACGGGGTGCTGACTCCGATTGGACGTCGTCTTGCCGAGCGATCAGACGCTGCTGACTAACAGCCTATCTGCGATATCAAAACGGGCATGCGCTCATCACGCATGCTTTTCTTTTATTTTTTCCAGGACCGCTTCCCAATGCATCTTCATTTCTTCCCGCACTCGCAGATCACTCAGATTCTCTTGGTGAAAGCTGATCGTCGTTTTGCCCGCTGTTTTGCTCAAAAAGCGTATCTGCAAGGTGCTTGGCTTTTGCCACTCTTTCTTTTTCCACGTCAAACGTATTTGCTGAAACGGCTTCACAATGCGCAACTCACCCGAAATTCCTTCCGCCGATTCAAAACAATGCTTAGGTTCGATCGAAACAGTGGCGAGCGTTCCCAGCCATAGTCGCAATCCCGACTCTGACATCAGACTGTTCCAGGCATCTTCTGGTGAGAGCGAAAGCGTTCTTCGCACTCCGATTTGAACTCCCACCGATGCCGTTTGTCCTACTGCTTTCTTCTCCATATTCGCTTACTCCCCTCCTGATTCATGTCACTTACCTGCGCAAAAATCCTCCCTCTGAATTGATGACTTGTCCCGTGATCCACCCGCCTTCTTCGCTGGCTAAAAAGACTGCCAAGCGCGCTGCATCCTCTGGCTGTCCCATGCGACCCAGCAAAAATTGAGGGAAGAGCCGCTCTTCCAGCTCGGGTGACATCCAGCCTGTATCGGTAGGGCCGGGGTTAATCGCATTCACCGTGATTCCCAGTGGAGCCACCTCGGCAGACAACGACAGGGTAAAAGCCGAAATCGCCCCTTTGCTCGCCACATACGCCAATTCGCCTATCATAGGCCCTTGTCCCTGACCAGAAGTGAGGTTGATGATCCTCCCTTTTTTCAGATCGGCCTGACTGAGGCGCCGGGCGAATACCACACTCAGAAGGCAGGTCGCTCTCACATTGACGGCGTAATGGGCATCCAACATATCCGCATCCAACAGCTCATAGCCGTCGCGCGTCGAATAGGCCGCGTTGTTCACCAGGATGGTCGGCTCGCCGATTTGTTCAGCAGCTGCGTCTAGCAATTGCACAGGTACTGCCGGGTCGGCCAAGTCAAATGACATCCCTGCACATCGAACCCCATATTCTTCTATTTCCTTTTGAAAACCCAAAGCCCAGTCCGGCTCTGCCTGCCAATGGGTGAAAAAAATATTCGCTCCTTCCGCGGCAAATGCACGGGCAATTGCTGCACCAATGCCTTTTTTATGGCTGACACCGGTGATCACCGCGTTACTCCCTTTGAGCCTCATCATAGATTCACTCCTCGGGTGTCCGACTTATTCTCCTAGTCTATTTAGCCTAGCGGTTGTCCTTTTCCTGTTTTTTCAAATCAAGATTTTCTTGGCAAAAGGGATGTACTACAATGGATAAAAATCGCTTGGAAGACAAATGAGGAGGATGAACCGTGGATCCATTCGTCCATCAATCACAGCAGCTACGCTCACCGAAATCATTAACGGCCGCACAGACTTTCGCCTTGCAGTTTGTCCACACTCAATCCGTGGAGCTGCAAAAGCGAATGCGTGAACAAGCAGCTTCCATCCTTCAACATGCTGGAGTCGACTTTGCGACGGTGGAGGATTTGCTGGCAAACATCCGACAGCATGCTCGTGTCACACTCAACTTTCATCCAGACCGAATCCTTCCCGGCGGCATCTCCGTGGTAGAGGGGCTTTTCGCGGCTGGCAGCTATCAAAGCCAATTTGAGACCGGCGTCACCAACGGTAGCCGTACCGCCTTTCCCGGTGGAGATCGTGATCGCTGGGAGGAGAAATTATTCGGGGGCGCCTACCAGTCATCGACCGACAGGGGGAAGGAACGGCCCAAATACGGTGCTCTCAACCTCATGAATTATGCGGATGGCGCGTCCCCGCGATTTGGCTCTTGCTATATTCAGCTGCGACCTGAACTGCTGCAGCGTTGCACGTTCACTTTTGGCGACAGCCATACCGGACCGGAGCATTTCGGGACGCTGGATTCTTTCGACGCTATTCTTGCTGCTCTACTGCACAGCGCCGATACCGGTAAAGAAGCGCTCGGCTCACCGAACATGGATGTACCTGCTGTGGTCCATCAGCTGCTAACTCCACGGACAAAGGATTTTCAAGAGGCAAATCACCGAGTCGGCCGCGCATTGGACGATTATATCGAAGCCCAAATCCACGGGGATATCGACCTCCGTACAGATGTCGAGGCGTTGTTTGCAGATCCATCCTACCGGGACACGGACATGGAGAGTTTGCTCCAGCAGCTGTGTAACCGCTACGGAATCGAGCTCATTTGGCATCCGGGCTTTGCTCTCCCCGTGCGAGAGGTGCCCGTAGACTTTCGAGGGCCAGCGATGCCGCCTCTCGCAGCGAGAGTGGATCAACAGTACGGTTCATCATCCGGTGTGCTGGATGCCGCCACGATCGGCAAAGCGGCCGCCGACTTTTCTCATCATCCGGACAGCTGGAATGACTGGGGCACACCTGAAGAAACGTGGCAGCATCTGAAGCAGATCTGGCACGTGCTGGTGCGGTATGGCACGCAAACACGCTGAACTCCCAAAAGCTGCCCTCACAGCAAGGGCGGCTTTTTCTTTGCCTCCAATCCATAAATATATTTATGAATACATCATGAAAACATAATTTGTTTTATGGGAAAGTCGACCTTAGAATAGCCAGTGTGACAAATCATACATTCACGGGAGGCTAAATAGATGGCGAAAAAAATCTTGATGATCGTTACGAATCACACTGACATTCACGAAGGAAAGCAGACGGGTATCTGGCTATCCGAATTTGCGGAAGCCTATCTTGGTTTCACTGCAGCAGGATATGAAGTAACCGTAGCAAGCCCGCTCGGGGGAAAAGGCCCCATCGATCCGGGAAGCGTGGATGACAATACCCCAAAGGAAACCCTGGACGCAGCCGCGTACCTGGAAAGCACGCTCAAGCTGCAGGATTTAAATGCAACTCATTTTAATGCGATATTCTTGCCTGGCGGGCACGGAACCATGTTTGATCTGCCAGAAAACGCAAAGCTGCAGGAATTGCTGCGGGAATTCTTTGAAGCTGGCAAAATTGTTGCGGCAGTCTGCCACGGGCCTGCCGGACTTGTCGGCGCGACTCTGTCCAGTGGTCAGCCGCTCGTTGCGGGCAAACGTGTAAATGCCTTTACCGACCGAGAAGAGGCAGAAACCGGACTCGGCTCTTCCCTTCCGTTTTTGCTGGAAAGGAGATTGCGGGAACTCGGAGCTATTTTTGTCGCAGCACCCAACTGGTCCGAGCATTGCGAAGTGGACGGCAACCTCATCACGGGACAAAATCCGCAGTCTACCGTTGCCGTGACGAAAGCCGTCATTGAAAAATTGGGCAGCTAACAGGGAATCATTTAGAAAAGCAGCTTCCGAGGCCATTTTGAATGGAATGGCCTCGGTTTTCATTCCAGCTTACCTGGCCACCCCTGCCCCGGCACCCATATCCTAGGAGGTATTGTCATGAATACTGGCAGCGTCGCTCATCGCGCTGACGATGCAGCAGCTTCCTCAAAACGATCAACGATTGCCTTGTACGCCCTCACACTCGGAGCTTTTGCCATTGGAATGACCGAATTCATCATCATGGGCTTGCTTCCCGAAGTAGCCGCCAATCTGCAGGTATCCATCCCGATGGTCGGGCTGCTGATTACCGGCTACGCGCTGGGAGTAGCAATAGGGGCTCCATTCATTACGATTGCCACCCATCGTCTGCCGCGAAAGGCGCTCCTGCTCCTGCTCATGGTGATTTTCATAGCGGGAAACGCTCTTGCAGCCCTCGCACCGAACTATTCAGTCCTGATGCTTGCCCGTATTTTAGCAGCCCTTACCCACGGATCCTTTTTTGGCGTAGGCTCCGTCATCGCGTCGCAGCTGGTCCCGAAAGAAAAGCGCGCTGGCGCCATTGCGATTATGTTTACAGGACTGACCTTGGCGAACATTCTGGGTGTGCCTATCGGGACCTTTTTCGGCCAGGCTTACGGTTGGCGTTCTACATTTTGGCTCATTACCGTGATCGGGATCATCGCTTTGATTGGAATTATCGTACTCGTCCCCAAGGTCAAATCCGCATCCTCCAGTCTGAACCAAGAGCTCGGTGTGCTGCGCCGTCCTACTGTGCATGTAGCCTTATTGATGACCGTGTTCGGCTTTGGAGGAGTATTTACTGCCTTTACCTACATTGCGCCCATATTAGTCGATATTACGGGCTTTTCACCCGGCTCGGTCTCTTACATCCTTGTGTTGTTCGGCGTGGGGATCACATTGGGAAATATTTATGGAGGAAAGCTCGCCGATCGCTCCTTGTTGCCTTCCCTGCTCGGCATTCTGCTCCTGCTTGCTGTGGTGCTTGCCCTTTTCAGCTTGACGGACCAAAATAAGATGCTGGCACTGATTACGATATTCATTTTGGGTGTTGCGGCTTTCGGTACGGTGCCAGGGTTGCAGCTCCACATGCTGAATATGGCAAAGGAAGCTCCTACCCTCGCCTCCACGCTCAATATTGCCGCCTTTAATCTCGGAAACGCGATGGGAGCCTATATCGGAGGTGTCGTCATTGATGCTGGAATCGGCGGCGGCCTTCCCGCGGTTCCTTGGGTCGCTTCTCTGGTGACCGTCATCGGCATTCTGTTTACCCTGTGGGGCGCGCATCAACAAAAGCAAAAGCTCCGCGCATGAAATCGAGGGGCAAGCATCACGCTTGTCCCTTCTTACCTATCAGATCTACGTTCGCTTGAGAGGAGCTATGAAAATGGATTTTGAATGGTTTCGGAGCTTTATCAGCATTTACAAGCACGGCTCTGTTTCAGAGGCAGCCAAGACGCGGATGATGACCCAGCCCGCCATGAGTCAGCACCTTGCTGCTCTCGAAGCAGAAGTCGGGGAACCGTTGTTTTCCCGAACCCCGCGAAAAATGGTCCCTACCGAGAGAGGAAAAGAGCTCTATACCCGTGTAGTCCCACTCATTGAAGGTTTAGAAGAGACGACGCAAAGCTTCAAAACATTGTCCTCGCCTTCCCTTCCCGTAGTAAAAATCGGGGCTGCACACGAGTTTTTCCGCGAAATGATCGCACCCTACGTGGTGGATTTTCCGATGCGTGTCGTGGCCCATTACGGGATCGCATCCGTCCTTCTCGATCTGCTCCTGGAAGAAAAGGTGGATGTGATTGTTACCTCGCAAAAACTGTCGGCTCCGGGTGTCGAGTACCTCCCCTACCTGCAAGAGGATTTCGTCATTGTGGCTCCCCACGACTTTCCCGAGCCTGCCTTTGACGATCCCAGGAAGTGGGAATCATGGCTGTCCTCCCAGCCTTGGATCAGTTATGGATTGGAGCTTCCCATCATTCGCAGGTATTGGCGTGAGTATTTTCAAAAACGCCCCCAATTGCAGCTAGCGCACGTCCTGCCGGATTTGCACGCCATACTCAGCGCGATCGAACACGGTGCAGGTCTCAGTCTCCTGCCGACTTTTATGCTGGCGGAATCCTTGCAGGCAGGCAAGGCCAAAACCATTTACAGTACCTGCCAAGTCCACAATCAATTGTACCTGGCCTATTTGATCAAAAATCGGAATGCGCCCCATCTGAAAACGGCGATCGAATCCCTTCGCAGCACGCTGAAAAAGTGAAAGGCCGCTATCAATGGATAGCAGCCTCTCCCCCTTACTCCTTCCCTGCATACACCGCGACAGCCTCCTTCAGAAAAGCAGCCACTCCCGGTTGATCCTTGTCATAGTAAGCGGTGAAGCGCGGGTCATCTACGTACATTTGAGCGAGCCCCAAGTGCGCTTCCTTGCTATACTCCGGCCAATAAAAGCAAAGCCACTCGCGATGCAGCTCGACAGCCTTTTGCGCCAGCTCCCCGGCAGGATCTTTTGATTCAAAAGCTTTGGCCAGTGTCGCGTGGATCGCCTTCTCCAGCTCTTTGACCTTCGCGTATTCCTCCTCTGACATCCCTTTGAGCTTCTCATTCGATCGGTTGACTTGCTCGTCTCCGTATTTGGAGCGAATCTCCTCGCCGTACAGCTTTTCGTTCTCGTCTATCAGCTTTTGCTTGAAACCTTCGAATTTTTGCTTGTCACTCATAGATTGTTTCCCCTCTCTTTGCGCTAGCGTCTGATCGACATTGGCGATCAAGGCATCCAGCTGCGCTCGTTTTTCCAGGAGCTTTTTCCGATGCTCCCGCAGTGCCGCTTCGGCGTCAAAGGTCGGTGACGTGATGATTTCCTTGATTTCCTCCAAGCTCACACCCAGCTCTCGGTAAAAAAGGATTTGCTGCAAGCGATCGACCTCTGGCTGTCCGTAGATGCGATACCCAGACGAATTGATCCTCGCCGGCTTGAGAATCCCGATCTCGTCGTAGTATCGGAGCGTCCGGGTGCTGACACCCGCCAGGAGCCCCAGTTTTTGCACTGTATATTCCATGGTCATCCCTCCTGACGAATTCATCGTACACATTTACGGACCGTCAATGTCAATGCATTTATTTTCCTCTACCAGTAGTGTTGGGCAGGCAGAAAAAGACTCATACCCAGTGCCGGGAATGAGTCTTTGGTTCGTTTTAGGTTGTAGGCGCTCTCAGGCTCATTCGCCGTTTTTTCCACTCCCACACGTTTACAAGGACGAGAATTCCCACCGGGTACAAACCCGACCAGCCGAGGAAGGGATACAGCCCTAGCGAAACGACCAAGGAAATCCACGCGCACAGATGCCCCAACCGCGAATCACGCAGCAGCCGAACACCTGCCAGGCACCCTCCGATATAGGTGGCAAAAAAGGTAGCGTTCGGCAGTTGAATCAACTGGGAAAATGAAATCAGCCCGCTTGCCAGGACATAAAGCACCACGATGAACGAAATGGTGATAAAAGCGAGGCCGCCTATCGGGGTTTGGTATCGCGGATGCAGGAGCCCAAACCATTTCGGGGCGATCCCCTCCTGTGACAAGGCATATGCGATACGGGAAGCAGCACTCACGTACGCATTGGCAGACGCAATGCAGATAAATAGAGCTGTTACAGCGACGATCCAGCCCCCGATCGGGCCTAACGTTAGCTGTACCATGACGCTGAGGGATGCCCCCGATATCTGCTGTCCGTAGCTGTGTGTGCCGACAGTCAGAAACGCTACGCCAAAGTAAAGCAAAGCCACGACACCTGCACTCCACAAGACCCCGCGAATGGCATTTTTCTGCGGATTGACGAATTCCTGCGAAAGATGCGTGACCGCTTCCCATCCGATAAAGCACCAAAAAAGCAAAACCGCTGTCTGCATGACACTGAGCCAACCGTTCGGCATGAATGGGGAAAAGTTCTTCGCGTCGAAGTGAGGGATTGCAGTGCCAATTGCAAGCAAGATGATGGCCATGATGAGCGAAACGACTACGGTCTGCACCTTGCCAGCCACATGCAGGCCAAACACATTCATACCGAGCACGATGAAAAAGATGAGTGCCGCAACCGCAATGGTCTGAACTTCTCCCCAGTTCATCAAAATGGCGAAATACTTGGCCCCGGTTACAGCCAAGATCGGACCACCAATCGGCACAGCCAGAAGAAAAAACCAGCCGACCGCATTCCCGAAGCGATCCCCAAAGGCGAGCCTGACAAAATGGGAAACGCCACCAGAATGCGGATGTCGTGCAGATAACAACCCCATCGTAATGGCCATCGGGATCACCAGGATGGACATGACCAGCCAAGCCACGATGGACGCCGGACCAGCTATATCAGCCGTCAGTCCCGGAATGAGCAGAATTCCCGATCCGACTACCGCACCAATGTAGAGCGCCACAATCTGCGGCAACGAAAGCGTCTGGCGAAAAGCAGATTTCGTAGAATCTTGGTTCAACACGATCCCTCGTTTCTTCCTTTAACGAATGGTTTTGATCCTCTTTGGTCTGCTGACTAGCTCGCCGCCGCAGTTGGGACAAATCCCTTCCATTTCATTTGTACATGTCGGGCAAAACGTGCACTCGTAACTGCAGATGAATGCAGCCTGATCCATCTCGAGATGCTTTTCACATCTTTCACAACTCGTTCTCATTTCCAATGCCATCAGATAAGTCCTCCCTTGTATAACCGCTACTTTCATCTTAATGATTTACTGCCCCTCTAAAAGGGGCAGTTTTCGATACTTTCATGAGGTCAGTTCGTTAGCTTGCTAATTGAACGTCTTTCCCATCTTCTGCTACGATGGAAGTTGACCAAAACTTTCAAATACGCTCCCACACATCGATCACGAATCCCCTAGGAGGAAGACCCATGACCGAAAAGCATTCCCCGGAGAAAATCGTGCAGCTTCAGTTAGATTACTATAACCAGCAGGATATAGACGGTTTTGTCTCCACCTATACACCCGATGTTCTCATCACGGAGCATCCGAGCGGAAACGTGCTTGTCCGCGGTGCTGAGGCATTGCGCGAAAGGTACGCAAAAATGTTCGCAGCCAACCCTGACAATCATGCCAAACTCGTCAATCGCATCACCTTTGGCCCATTTGTGATCGATCTGGAAGAAGTGAGCGGCCGTGATCAGCGGGAACCCTTTCAGGCTGTTGCCATCTATGAGGTGAGAAATCAGCTGATCAGCAGCGTGACCTTTCTGGAAAAGCGAGAAGAATAAGCCGGACTCCCGGCAGAAAAAACAAATGCACCCAAATGGAGGGTGCATTTTTCGCAGGGCATTTATTTAATCTTGATCCGATATGTATAATCTTCCGACATCAGCTTCGTCACCTGTTCTCGATTAGTCTGAACCGGGTAGGGAAGGCGGATGGAATCACCGAGAATGTAGTCTTTAAAGGTACCTTTCGTCTTTTTCAGGAGCTTGGTCGAGCTCGCCAGTACGGTCTGATCTTTGTTCAACATTTCTACGACGAGAACTGGCTCCCTTGGAAGATCCTTTTCGATCACGTAGACAAAGTCTAGATTGATGCCTCCCAGCAGCCTGCTGCTATCCAGTGACGTCATGATGTTATACTTCGGCTCAACCGATACAAATTGAGCGGATTCGTTTAGGATCAACGGATACTTGGCATTCGCTACAGACAGATGGTAGGTTGCATTTTTCGCATCCCATTTCACTTCGTATCCGAGCGACTGCGCCAAAAGCTGAAGGGATACGTATGGCTGATTGTTGTGCATGATCACTGGCGATGAAGTCGTGTCAATCAGCCTGCCTTCTTCCTCGACGGTAATCTTGGGTGCGGCGGTCGCTGCAGCTGCAGGACTAGCCAAGGAGACGAGAAGGGCGAGGATTACAGGAATCTTTCCTTTCATAAGAAACCTCCCATACAATTATCAATATTTTCCATATTTTAATTATTATCTACTCTCTCTTTGGAAAACAAGGGAAAAAACTCCTGATTTGGAAGAATGAAACAGAAAGGGAAACAGGCATGGATTCGATTACGCATACCTTGTTTGGATTGGCGCTGTACGGGGCAAAAAAGACAGGATCATGCCAATCTTTACTCGCTTTTCCACGGCAATCCAAAAGCACAGGC
Source organism: Brevibacillus choshinensis (assembly GCF_016811915.1). Classification (NCBI taxonomy): domain Bacteria; kingdom Bacillati; phylum Bacillota; class Bacilli; order Caryophanales; family Paenibacillaceae; genus Brevibacillus; species Brevibacillus choshinensis. Next base: position 3,983,113 of record NZ_CP069127.1, read on the forward strand.
TCTCTATGAATGGGCGCCCTTTGTCGTCGTCATCGATAACGAAGAAACGCTGGGCATCTATGATCCTCGCTTTTATCGAAATCGCGAGTCATTCCTCCATGAATCCATCTCAAAAAAATAGAGCGGAGATCTCTCCGCTCATTGGCTTGCATGAAGTTCTCGCTTTCCTAATCACGCAGGACTTTCCAGTACTCGTAGGAATGTACGGCAATACCACCGTAGGAGGAGTGGTTTGCCATCAGCTCTGAAAGCTTGTCGATTTCTTGATTCATGTACTGTGTTCCTTCTTCGTAAAAGGAAACGTAATTGCCTTCACCGCTTTGCTTGGTTTCCACGCCGAGCAAGATTTTTTTCCCCAGCTCATCGGCCCAGCCGAGCTCCTGCGGGACGAGGGAGGAAATACTGTTTGGACCTTCCGCTTGGTCACGGTAGGACATGATGGCCACATGGTCGTGCTGGGAGATGAGCCACTGGCTGAATGCGGTGTTTGGGAGCTTCGGCATCGCATATTTGTCGAGCCAGAAAGGAATGTCACAGCCGACCTCAAGCGCAGGATCCTGGTGGACAAGATCGAGGTACGCTTCTGCATTTTCCCCCCATTGGCGAATGACCGATTCAGGATCCGCTTTCCATTCCGGGAGCAGGTACGGCTCAATGTCCAGATGCACACCACTGAATTTCTCATCTGCCGATACCCTTTGATTGTAGGTGTGTACCCAATCCACCATCGCGAGAACCCTGTTCTGATTGTCCTTCAATCCCCAGGTCGGACTCCCGGCCAATGCATGCACCTGCACTCCGTTTCGACGTGCTTCCCGAATGAAGGACTGATAGTAGGCAGGCTTTTGGGTCATGTCGATCCTCAAATAAAGCAGGTTCACTCCCTGTTCCCTACTAAACGTCAGAATCTCTTCCTGCTCAGAGGCGATCAGATTTGTGTGCCACAACCAGGTTGCTTTTCTCGTTTCTTTCTCAGGTGAAGAAAAACCCGTTACAAGGAAAAATAATGAAAACAGACAAACGTATGCTACTGCGCGTGATGCTACTTTCACTCTGCTTCCTCCTGATGCAATTGAGGCAAAAATAGCACAGCCTCAAGCCACGGTAATTTCCTACTTTACTCATATCGGCTGATTTTCCATTTTTATTAAATGGAAAAGTGGGCATTTGCCATAGGAGCGGATCCATAGGTTCCCAAAACGAAAAGGCTACCCTTTCGATGAACACCATCAGGTAGCCTTTCCGGAATGGATTTATTGGATTCACATGCCATATACAATCTCCTTCACAAACTCTTCCCGCAGAAGAAACGATTGAAGCTACCTGGCCATGTACTGCCGGTACGCTTCCTTCACCCGCTCAATCTGGGCGAGATGATCACGAACGTGCTCGACCCGGTACTCCAGCAATTGCGCAAAGGTGAAACGCCCCGCATCTGCATAGACCCCCACTCGCTCAGCTTGCTCGCTGGTCAGATGCTCCAAAATGGGCTGCATGCTGGCACGCAGTGTTTGAAACAAGAGCAAATGCTGTTCACGATCCAAACGATCATACCCCAGTTCGTCTACCCACGCGTCCTGGTCAAATGAAATCAGCAGCGGCTCGTGCTCAGCCAGCACTTTTCTCAGCCGATGCGTGGACAAGATCTCGGAATCCGCCACATGGATGATAATTTCATGAATGCTCCATTTGCCCAAAGCGGGCTTAAAACGAATCTCCTCCTCGCTCAAGCCCTCAATGGCATCTCGAAGCATCGTGTATCCGCGCCCGTACTCTTCCTTGATTGCTTTCATGGCTTTTCCTCCTTTTCCACTGTCAATCATTTCCTCCCCTAAGTCTTCTCGCAGATGAATCCAAACTCCTCCCACACTGGACGAGACTGCTCTCATGCACCCAACAAAAAAACTGCCGACTCTTTTGCTCGGCAGTTTTTCACCATGATCTATTGGTCCTTACAGGCTCGCAAAGGTGTCTGTCAGGATCGGTACGATTTGCTTTTTGCGGGACACGACGCCTTTGAGGACAGCTTTGTTATCCACCAACGTCACGTTGTACGCTTTTTCAACGGCTTGCGTCGCAGTTCCGATCGCAACCGCCACAGAATCGTTGTTCAGGATGTCCGTCACGACGAATACGAACAGATCGAGACCCTTCTGCGCTACGATAGCGGAGATAGCGGCTTCCAGCTCTGCCTGGCGATCCAACACATCGTTTACGTCCACCGCATTTACTTGGGCGATTTCCACTTTTGCGTTGCCCATTTGGAATTCTTTCGCATCCAGGGACAACAGCTCGGCAATGGTTTTATCGCTCAGATCTGCGCCTGCCTTCAGCATTTCCAGACCGTACTCTTCCAGTTTCACACCAGCGATTTCAGCCAGCTCATGAGCTGCCTTCACGTCTTGTTCGGTGCAAGTCGGGGACTTCAGGAGAAGGGTATCGGAGATGATCGCAGACAGCATCAGGCCCGCGATGTCCTTTGGAATCTCCACGCCGTTTTCCTTGTACAGCTTTTTCAGGATTGTCGTGGTGCAGCCAACTGGCTCTGCACGGAAGTAGAGTGGATTGCTTGTTTCGAAGTTGGCGATGCGGTGGTGGTCGATTACTTCGACCACTCGCACTTGCTCGATGTCGCTCACGCTTTGCTGGCGCTCGTTGTGGTCAACGAGGATGACTTCGTTTACTTCATTCGCTACGGTCTCCACCTGGCGAGGTGCTGCTACTTTGAAGTAGTCCAGTACGAACTGGGTCTCGCTGCTGACAACACCGAGGCGAACAGGCTCTACGTTCGCCCCCAGCCTGGTTTTCAGATCCGCGTATACCAGTGCAGAACAAATGGAATCCGTATCAGGATTTTTATGACCGAAAATGAGCTTTTTTTCCATGATCCATACTCCTTAGACTTGTTTTGGCGACAAAATTATACCATAGGGTTTAGGATATTCCCAAGTAACATTATAGGTTCAAACGCCTTGATTGGAAATAAGAATAGCAGCCTGAACAGAGAAATTGTTCAGGCCCTTATGGCATTGTAATTTTTGGAGGGATTCTATGTATCTCCCGTTGCGAGCTCAGTAATCCGATTCCTGACATTTTCTCTGTATAATCCGCCGTGATAACAAACAACCGATTCGATGGGGAAGGCGGTCAGTTTCGCGATAGAAGCTTGAGCGGTTGCCCTCAATAAACCGTTGGCTGCAATTCATATTGAGTTCATACAGTCGGTTTACTGTATATCCTACCGGCAGAAATAAATGAATTGGAGGAACTCCCATGATGAAGTTAGTCCTTGCGAGCACGATCACCACGCTCGCGATATTCACAAGCGCATTGACAGCCACCGCTCAAGTAAGCCATGCAGCCGCTGAGCAAACACTCCATACCATGATAACGGTTGATTCCAAGGATGCTTTGCCAAAAATGACGGGTTCGTATCAGGTGGGAACGGCAACCTTTGATTGGGTGGATCCAGCTAGGGAGGATTCACTGACTGCGGAGCCTAACGATCACAGAAAACTGAAGATCCAAGCTTGGTATCCAATAGACAGCAGCATCGGACTGCAAACCCAACCGTATATTCCGGCAACGGCAGAAGGAATCGGCAAGATGATAAAAAGTAGGGGAATGGGGAAGGCATTCGCGGATATCAACCAGATCAACACTCACACTTTTAAAAATGGCTTACTGTCCAATAAAATGAAGAAATACCCGATTGTCTTGTTCTCGCATGGTCTAGGTGTGAGCATCTGGAATTACCAATCGATTACTCGTGAACTAGCGAGCCAAGGGTATATCGTGTTTGGTATCGAGCATACTCATTTCAGCTTTGGCACTGAATTCGAAGACGGACACTTTACTCCCATTGCACCAAAAAATGTAACCGGGATCCCCAATCTCAACGAAATGGATGCTGACATCAATCAAGTATGGGTAAAGGACATCCAGTTTGTTCTGAACCAGCTTGATGTGTTGAACAAGACGGACCAGAAACGTAACTTTGGGAATAAGCTCGATTTAGACAAGATTGCTGCGATCGGACATTCGTTTGGAGGAGCGGCTGCAGCTCGGGCCTTACAAGTCGAACCAAGGATTAAAGCTGCAATGAACATGGATGGTGCCTTTGTGGGACTTTTAGATGAAGCAGGTAACATGACCAAGCCATTCACCTTTCTAGTAACCGAAGATAATCAAAAGATATTTAAAGGAGAGGTGGAACAACCCCTTCCGCCTGGACTAGATGAAAAGACGGTCAAGGATCTCAAAGAATCATTCAAAGTTTTTGGCAGCAGATACAAACAGGCAGTAGCTGGGCCCGCTTACGAAATCGTTATCGCAGGGGCCACTCATATGAACTTTACGGATATGCCGTTGTTGCAGCCATATTTAGTCGGGTCACCTTACGCTGCTTTGCCCCCTGCAAAAGCAAAGCCTGAACAGATCCATGCAATGACCAATCGTGTAATCCTGTCTTTTCTGGATAAAACCCTCAAAAACAAACCGAATACGATCTTTGATCTCGATCGAAAAGAATTACTCGCACCTGATTTAACCATTGTTCAGTAAAAGTCTAATGCCCACATCATTTGGTGTGGGCAAGTTATTTTCGCTCAAGTCAAGTTCCTTTTCCATCAGACTACTTGCCGCAAAGGTACATGCGCTGGTATGCACGATCAATGCTTCCACGTCAACACTTCATCTGGATTCGCCACTTCCCTGCCATAAAAGCGATGCGAGCGGAAATTGTGAATTTCCTCGCAGGCCTTGGCCATGTTTTCGAGAATTTCCTTTTGAGGCACATCACCCGGGCTCCAGTAGTAGACTTTCATCTCATACGGCTCGCCGGTGTGATCCTCTCGCTTGTATTCGATCCGGTCTGCTTTCACAAAGCCGTTTTTGTGGTAAAAACGGGCTCTTCTCACCGTATCTTCATCCTCGTGATCGACAGGCTCTACTTCCAAAAGGATGGTTTTCCCTTTTTCCTTGAGCTTGTTCAATACCTTTGACCCGATGCCTTGTCCTCTCGTATTGGGATTGATCAGCAAATAATCGATAAAGAGAAAGGTCGGGAATTCCGCGTACAGCAAAAGGTAGTCCTCTGTTTCCTCTTTGTGATACACGTCTTTATCCTTTATCAAGGCCTGAAACTGCCCGAAATCTTTCATCTCGTGTTCAGGAAAGTAATCGTTGAGACGCTCATACCATTGCATGCTGCGATTCCCCCTCATTGGCAGACTCTCCACTTCCCAAATTAGCTTGTCCTAGAGAGAAGCCTTCCACTCATGAACCAACAAAAGGGGCAGGCGATCACCAATTTTGAAGTACCCAATTCCCGATGAAAATCACCAATCCCAAGATGATGTTGAACCAGCCAAGAAACTGGCTCACTCCCTTTTCCTTCTGCATTCCCACCATCGAGTACTTTTTAACGTCCACTCGCAGCAGAATCAATCCCGTCAATAGCAGCAAGGGGATGACGTAAACGAAAAATCCGATGCTACCTCCAGCAATCATACAGCACTCTCCCATCCTTTCCTTTCCAATACCTATCTCGCCTTCATGCCAACCCGTCTGATTTCGATGTTTACCTGAACATCGACCGTACTATCTTTGTACATTTCTTGCCATCTTTCTTTGCTTTTCACCTGCTGATTCCAAAAACGAGGCTCCTTTCCTCGCACATACTCGCCGAAGCCAAAAATGTCAGAGCCTTTCTCTTGCGTTTTCGCAATCAGGCTTTTATAAAATTTTGTGGCTGCCTGTTCATCTTGGCGTTCCAACTTCTCGATGAGGGCAGGTGTGATAAAGGTATCTCTTTCATTGCTTTTTTCTTCCAGGTTGACCTCGATGAATGCTTTCACAACGAAATGAGGTCGACCGTCCTTGATGGCAACGTTGATTTTGGATCTCCGATAAGTAGCATACAGATTGACCACATTTTGCGTGTCATCGATCCGGACAAAGCTTCGATACCCTGCCGGATTCATCCCTTTGATCGCCATGTAAGCAGCGATTTCAAAAGGCTTGGTGACACCTACCATCTTGTCGCCCTTGAAATAGGCGATTCCCGCGAGTTCTACATTTTGTTCTTTCATGAGCGCAATGTAAGGTAGGTATGCTTCTTTCCCTTTCTTGGAAGAATCGCTCCAAAACAACCCGATGTAATCAGCAGGGAATTTCCCCATTCGGACTGCCTCGTCCAGAGTGGACATCAGGTACAAGGAAGGCACGCGTTCCAATTTGGGTGCCGCTTTCATGATTGGTTCTGCTTTTCCTTTGGAGATCATTATCCAAGCCATTCTTCGCACTTCCGAATTACGCCTGAAAAAGTCATTCAGATTCTCCATTCCTCTTTTCGCCACTTCTTCTGACACCACGATGACGCGCAAATGCCCGAAGAAGAGCCTTCCCGAAATTTGCTGCTGCAAATTCATGAGGGCATCATCGATAGAGTGACCGACCACTTCGATCACCCAGACCGTATTTTGCCCGCCTCCACCTGTCTGTCCTCCGCCTTCCCCCGGACCCAGCGGAATCCTCCCCGGCAAGCCGATTTGCGCTGCGACGCGAATCATCTCTTTTTTCGGGACTGGAAATTTGCCGCGAATATGAGAAACCTCTCGCTCTTGCTTTTCCGCTTCCGGTCCCGCCGCATCCACGGAAATACCCAAGACGACTGCGCGTTCTTCTATTTCCAGGCGGTCCCAGCAGCCGACCAGGAACGGGAGCATGAGCATGATGGCAGCGGCCAGCTTAGCTTGGTTTATCCATTGCTTTATCTTCATTGCGATCCTCTCTTTTCCCGCGGATGACAGCAACGATCAACAGAATACCTGGATAAATAATCGTAATGACGAGACCGGTGCGGCTCACGCTTTCAATGATGTCGTACATTTGCAAGATGTTTTGGGGGATCATTGCCACGATAAAAACAAATGGCAGGAGGAAAAAGGAAAACATTCGATGATCGCGTAAGCGGAACAGTTTGCTCATGGAATGAATCGTCAAATAATAACTGGAAAACAAGGTTGTAAACACAGCCGTCACCCATACGGTCAGGAAGGCAGCGTCCAAGCGTTCCAAAATATTTGCAGGCAAGGATGTGGCTTTAGCCAATTCAAGTGTGGGCCAGAGCAGCTTCTTGATTTCCTCTGCGCCAAACAGGCCTACCGTCGCGACAACAATCGTGACATATAGCCCTCCCGTTATCAGCATCGCCAAAACGCTCGCCTTCATCACTCGATCGGGATTTCGCATGGCGGGGATGACCATGGTCAGAACGAATGAGCCCTGAAACAAGGCGGCTACCGTAAAGACCCCCATCATCAGATCCTTCTGTTCATTGCCCCAAACAGGCAGTAGATTGATGATTTCCGCGTTTTTCAGGGATAGCGATACGATGACAATGACCGGAAAAAGCAGAAATGGAAAATAAAATTGATGGAAATACGCAAAAGTGAAAATATCACTACGGGTGGAGATCGTTGCCAACAGCAGCATGACAATCACCGTGACTTCCACTGGCGTCGATTTGAGCACCGAGGTGACAACCACTTCACCGAACTCACGTGCTGTGAGGGAAGTCAGTACGGCGAAAAAGGCGATCACTAAGAAGCTGCCGATTCTGGCAAGCCACTTTCCGATAATCTCCTCGCTGTAGAGGATAATGGTTTTACTGGGAAACCGTTTGCCCAGCAGAGTGATGACCCATAAGCCGACAAAAGCGAGACAAACTCCGAGCAGAGTCACAAACGGCGCTCCCGAACCCGCTGTCCGTACGGTAAAAAGCGGAAGGGGGAGGACTCCCACACCAATGATCGTACTAACTAATATAGTCACCGCCTGGATCACCGTTATCTTTTGAGGAACCTTCACCGGTAATGTCCCCCTTTCCCACCTGAGAACGTGAAGAGGTATTCAAATGATCGCTCGGGACTTTCAGTTTCTCGACGATTGATTCGTCCAATTTGGTCTGATCCAGCGGCTTCAAGAAAACAGGTCTCTTTCTTAATGACCACAACGGTCCCCGCGTGAACAAGTCCTTCATTCCCTGAAAGCTCCCTGGCACCAACGGACTTAAATAAGGAACACCAAATGATTTCAGCGATAAGAGATGATTCACAATAAGAATCAACCCAACCACGACTCCGTAGAGGCCAAAGATGCCAGCCATCACAATCAGCGGAAAACGGAGAAGCCTGAGTGCCAGCGCAGCATTGTAGGCAGGTGTGGCAAAGGACCCGATCGTCGTCAGCGCAATGATGACGACCGTGATCGGACTTGCAAATCCGGCAGCAACCGCAGCTTGCCCAATGACGAGCACTCCCACAATCGACAGCGCCCCCCCTACTTGCTGCGGCAAACGAATGGTCGCTTCTCGCAAAACCTCCATCGAAATTTCGATGACTAAGACTTCGATCACGGCCGGGAACGGTACACCGGCTCTTCCACCCGCCACAGCAACGGCAAACTCTGTCGGAATCAGCTCTGGGTTAAACGAGATGACCCCCACATAAAGCGATGGAAATACCAATGAGAACATGAGTGCCACCAGCCGCGCCAAACGTATGGCACTCATGAGGAGAAATCGCTCCGTATAATCCTCCACAGCCTGGTAGAACTGGTTGAACACAGTCGGAACTAGCAGGGCTAACGGAGATCCATCGACAAGTATGGCCACTCTGCCTTCCAGCAAGTTGGCTGCTACTTTATCGGGTCGCTCCGTATACTGGACTTGCGGGAATGGGGATATATGATTGTCTTCGATGAACTGCTCCAAATAGCCAGAGTCCAGCACAGCATCTATGTCGATGATGGACAACCGTTGCATGACTTCCTCGATGAGTTCAGGATTTGCAATGCCTTGCATGAAGCAAACCGCTACTTTCGATTTGGTTCTGCTGCCGATTTCCAGCGTCCGGACGCAAAGATCCGGTGTTTGCAATCGATAGCGAAGCAGGGCGATATTCGTTCCCAAAAGCTCGATGAAACCCTCGCGAGGACCTCGGATCACCTGTTCGGTCGCAGGTTGGTCGATGCTTCTCTTTTCAATATTGCGAGTCCCGATCAGGAAAGCATCGTCCAGGCCTTCAACGGCTACTATCGTCTGACCGCGCAAAATTCCTTCAACAAGCTTGGAGAGCCGATTTTCCAGCACTGCTTCACTGTGATAGAGGGTTTCGTTGATCAAGACGTCTTTTAACCGATCAGGATTGAGTTCCCTCCCCTTTCGTTTGGGCGATGTCAGCATCAACGGTTTTAAAATATCTGTATTCAAGTTGTTCTGATCAATCATGTTGGAGTAATAAAACATGACGGCGGAATACTGGCCGAACACATGAAAACGCCGCATGGAAAAATCAGCGTTTTCTCCGAAGATCCGATTGATATACGATATCGTATCCTCCAGATTTCCGTTTATTTTTTGATCAGCCTGCTCTTGATTCAATTGATCGGGCGCTGTGACATAGGTCTGATTGATTTTCTGGCTGAACCATTTGGAAAATGGCATGTTTCCACCGCCGATTCCTCAAGCAAATTTTCCTTGCTCATTCATTTTCCATCATCATTGACATTTCACTTCCTGTTTAAACGAAAAACCCACGGGCACATTCCGTGGGCTTCGCTGGCTGTGGATACATTCCACGGGTGGTACCAGCCCCGTCCCCCGGATCGACCTTGCCGGATGTAATGAGAGAAAGGGATGATGACCCGGTCGCCCTTTTTTAGCTTGGTAGCGACCTGGAGCTCGGCATCTATCAACTCACCTCCAAACGCAAGATGCGGCAGATATGGAGGCACTATCAGGATCTGGATGAAATCGAATTTGCAGAGCCCAACTATCGTTTCAAAGCATTTGCGAATTCGAACGACCCTTACTTTACAAGCTATCAATATGGCCCGCAAAGGATCCAAGCCCCTTCTGCATGGGATGTGACCCAAGGGAGCGCGTCTGTCAAAATTGCCGTCGTCGATACAGGTGTACAACTGGATCATCCTGAGCTGCAATCCAAAGTCATCCAAGGATACGATTACGTAAACAATGACGCCAATCCCATGGATGGAAACGGTCACGGAACCCATGTAGCAGGTATCGCCACCGCCGTGACCAACAATGCTTATGGAATGGCCGGGGTATGTCCGATCGCTTCGATTTTACCCGTGCGAGTATTGGATGAATCGGGGAGTGGTGATCTGCTGAACGTGGCGAGAGGAATCATCTTTGCCGCCTCGCAGGGAGCGCAAGTAATCAACCTCAGCCTGGGCTCTCCGGCACCAGCTTCAACCCTGCAAACGGCAATCGATTATGCCTGGCGGAAAGGCTCCGTCATCGTAGCGGCTGCAGGCAATGACGGGTCATCCGTGCCAAACTATCCAGCCAATTACCCAAATGTCCTATCAGTCGCATCTACCAACGCCAATGACGTGAAATCCGGATTCTCCAACTTTGGCCGCTGGGTGGATGTAACGGCACCTGGGGAAAATATCTTATCGACCTACCCCGGGAATCACTACGCCTACCTAAGCGGCACTTCGATGGCTGCGCCCCACGTTGCCGGCGTCGCTGCACTCCTGGCCTCCCAGGGAAGAACCAACGCTCAGATCCAGAGCATCATCCAGACGACTTCTGATCCCATTCCTGGGACAGGTACTTACTGGCTGAATGGACGAGTGAATGCCGCACGAGCTGTGCGATCCTGACATATAAAAACAGCGGCCGACTAAAATCCTAGGGCAGCCGCTGTTTTTTCATGGTCAACTGGAATTTACAGACCATACTTTTTCCTTTTTTGCAAAACCGCCGTATGGCTGATCCCCAAATAAGCCGCCGCTTGCCTGATGGAGGTATGCTCTTTCAAGGCACGCTTCAAGATGTTTTTTTCATAGGCATCCATTTGTTCCTTGAGAAGATTCGTTGACGGCACGGGAGGCAGGAGATCCTTCCCTGATGAATCCTGCTGCATATCCAAGTACAAATTCTGCTCTTGAATTTCATTCCCTGGGCAAAGATATACGGCTCGCTCCATTACATTTTGCAGCTCACGTACGTTTCCTGGCCAATGATGGGCTTGCAGGGCACGTATGGCCGAGTGCGTGAGAGGGATCATCGCCTGATTTGTCGCACGGCATATTTTTTGAATGAAGTATTGAGCCAGCATGGGGATGTCACTTTTGCGCTCTCGCAGTGGGGGAATCACGATGGGAATGACGTGCAGGCGATAATACAAATCCTCTCGGAACAGCCCTTTGCTCGTCATGTCTGCCAGATTTCGATTGGTGGCTGCAATAATTCTAAGATCGATCGGAATGGTTTTGCTTCCCCCACTCTGCGTACCCTTCTCTCTTCCAAGACGCGCAGGAGCTTTGCTTGCAAATGAAGGGGAATATCCCCAATCTCATCCAGGAAAAGAGTGCCTCCCTCGGCAATCTCAAACAGTCCTGATTTTCCCCCTTTGAGCGCGCCTGTAAACGCCCCCTCTTCGTACCCAAACAGCTCGCTTTCCAGCAACGCATCTGGAATGGCGGCGCAATTGATCGGAACGAAGGGGCCAGCCGAGCGATTGCTTTCAAAATGGATGGCTCTTGCAAACAGTTCTTTTCCCGTGCCGCTTTCGCCTTGCAAGAAGACGGTCGCTTCACTTTTGGCGACACGCTTGGCAGTCTCAATGCACTGCCTCATATTGGTGCTTTGCTGAACAATTTCATCAAAAGAAAAGATTTCATTTCTCTGAACGGTTAAGAGCAATTCCTGGATCTGTTTATGGTCCCGAAGCACGATCACGACGCCTTGTCGTTCGCCATATTCAGCAGGGATAATGGGGTGGTAGCTGCAGATGTACGTCTTGAATTTTTTGTGTCCGGTTAACAATCTGACTTGGACGCTTGGCAGTTCGATGCCTTCGTACAGGCAGCGTTTCACCTCGCTCGACCCGTCCCCCCACAGCTTTTCGATGGAGTCATGCAAAAGCTGTTCAGGCTCCATATTCAGCATGGTCCGAGCGGCCCGATTAACGGTGGTGACCCGTAATTGATCGTCCAACAAGAGAATACCTTCTGATACCGTTGTGAGAATCGTATGTATGCGATTTTCGCGTTCTTCGGCTGGGAGACATGGAATTGTCTTTGCCTGCTCGATTCCCTCCACCCGCTTGATCCTTTTTATGATCGTCTGGATCTCTCCAGGAGGTATCAGAGGGATTTTGACATAAATATAATGAGGCTTTACTTCCATTCCGATGATGTCAAGCTGGTTGGCAGCCAAACAGGCAATGACTTCATGGGTGATTCCGACCCGGTTCACGCCTTTGATCTCCAAGGTAATCCCCACCAACGCACTTCCCCCTCACCCGCTCTATTTCTGTTTCCATCTTAGCAAAGAAAAGCCCGGTGCGAAATGCACACGGGCTCGAATGCTTATGCAAATGAAAGAGCGGAATCCAAATCCTCTAAAATATCTTCGATGTCCTCAATCCCCACAGACAAGCGTATCAATCCATCCGTAATCCCCATTTTTTCCCTTTCCTCGGCTGGAATGACAGAATGAGTCATCGAGGCTGGGTGTTGAATGAGCGAGTCAACATCCCCCAGGCTGACGGCTCGCTTGCACAATTGCACGTTGTTCATCATGCGAATTCCTGCTTCCTTCCCGCCTTTCAGCTCAAAGGAAAGCAGCCCACCAAAGCCATCCATTTGATTGCGAGCCAATTCATATTGGGGAAACTGTGGCAGACCGGGGTAATGCACCTTTGCCACTTTTGGATGTTGGTGTAAAAACTCTGCCACCCTCTGACCGTTTTCACAATGGCGATCCATACGTACACCGAGCGTCTTCAGTCCTCGAATCAATAAGTAAGCGTCAAAGGGTGCAATGATGCCCCCTATATCTTTTTGCGAGGTCATGCGAATCGTGTCCATGATCGCCTTTGGCCCTGCAGCGACACCTGCAATGACATCCCCGTGCCCACCGATGAATTTTGTCGCGCTATGGATGACAATGTCACACCCATGCTCAATCGGCCGCTGCAAATAGGGGGACATAAACGTGTTGTCTACGACGACGTAAGCACCGATCTCTCTGGCAATTTTTGCGACCAGCTTCAAGTCGACGAGCTCCATGGTTGGATTGATCGGTGTTTCTACATAAATCACGCGAGTCGTCGGCTGAAGGTTTTGGCGAATGGAAGCCTCATCGGTCATGTCAGACAGCGAGTATTGGACTTGAAACCGGTCTTTCATGAAATGAAGCAACCCGTAGGTGCATCCGTACAACCCTTTGGTACCAACAATGTGATCGCCAGTCCTCACCAGAGCCATGAGAACGGCTGAAACGGCTGCCATGCCCGATGCAAAAGCGAGACCTGCTTCCGCTTTTTCCAATGCGGCTATCTTATCCTCCAGGACCGTGACGGTCGGATTTCCCAGTCGAGAATAGATGTAGCCATCCTCTTCCCCCGCAAATCGCCTTGCTCCTTCTTCCGTGGAGGAAAATACAAAGGTTGAGGTTTGATAGATCGGTGTGGCTAATGATCCCGTTTGCGGATCGGAATGATAGCCGGCATGGATGGCCGTGGTGGATCTCCCCTGCTTTTTCTCCCTTTTCAGCACATGGTTGTTGTTCATGCAAGAATCACCTCATGGATTCGTTTGTAAAGCGCTTTCATGCATGCTTTATGCCAACCGAAAAAGCAGGATGATACGGAGGAGAATCTGCAACCAACCGAAGAAAAACGGAACGATTCATTTCCAAATGGAAAGAAAACTTTCCAGAAAGAAACGTAAATTTCCCCCTTTCCTGTGCATCTGATCACGAGTAAAAGAAGAGGGATGCTCCACGATAGGTGGTAACATCCCTCCTCCAACATGTCTTGGCGCTACGCCGTGCAAATCGCTTGCAATCTTATTCGGCTACTCCCACTTCAAGGCGCTCCGGCAAGCTGACCCGCACTTTTACGATCCGTTTTTCATTTACGACCTCGGCTTGAAAGACCACTCCATCATATTCGATAACAGGCCTTTCTCCCGCATCGGGAATAGCCCCGAGCTGGCCAACCATAAAACCGCTTAACGTATCGAACTCCCGCAAAGGCAGGCTTACATTCAATAGATCCTGGATCGTACGCAAGGATAAATCGCCTTTCATGAGTAACGTACGCTCGTCGATTCTCTCAAAGTCTTTATCCTCTTCATCGTGCTCGTCGAAAATGTTGCCTACGATCTCTTCCAGCAAATCTTCAATCGTAACGATCCCTGCCAAACCGCCATATTCATCGATGGCAATGGCCATATGAACTTTTTCCTTCTGTAAATTGTTAAACAAAACGTCGATTCGCTTGGATGCTGGAACGAAATACGGCTTGTGCAACATTTTCTTCAGGTCAAATTCTGAAGCATCCGAATGGATATAGGGAATCAAGTCCTTCGTATGCAAGATCCCGACGATATTGTCTATTTCATCATCATACACCGGGAATCGGGTGTATTTTTCAAGCTGCGCAAGATCGGTGATCTCTCGCAGTGTCGCGTGAATCGAAACAAAAACAACTTGGGTCCGGTGCGTGAGAATATCGGAAACCGCTTTGTCGTCAAATTCAAAGATGTTGTTGATCATCATCTTTTCATCTTCGTCAATGGCTCCGTTTTCTTCCCCAATGTCTACCATCATGCGAATCTCTTCCTCTGTCACTTGCTCCTTATTCGCATTCGGATCGATCCCCATCATACGGACGAGCACATTCGTGGACAAGGTGAGGAACTTTACGAAAGGAGCCGTAATCTTAGACAGTAAGGTTAACGGAACCGCTGCAAACATGGCGATTGATTCCGCCTTCTGCATAGCTACCCGCTTGGGGACCAGTTCGCCTAAGACTAAGGTAAAATACGACAGGATCAGTGTGATTGCAAATAGAGAAATCGTCTCCAAAATGTTTTGGGGAAGCGGTATTCCTGCCGTTGCCAGAACGGCCGACAACTCTCCTGCAAATCGTTCCGCAGCGAACGCACTGGCCAGAAACCCCGCTAATGTAATCCCAATCTGAATGGTCGCCAAGAAACGGCTCGGCTCAGAGAGCAGGTTATGCAACAGCTTAGCTTTGCGATGGCCCGATTCAGCCATACTTTTCATCTTGTTATCGTTCAACGATATCAATGCGATTTCAGATGCCGCAAAGAATGCATTCAGAACAATGAGCAAGAGAAGTACAATGATTTCAATATACATGGATTCATCCTCCGTAATGATTTTCCCAGCATGGCCATTTTTCAGAGGATGAATTAGATCCGAAGATAGTAATGGATATTGATGGACCTTCCTTTTTTATTGAGATGGGGCGTACTGCCGCCCTCTTCCGCAGGACCGTCTTCCAAATTCATTTCACTCCTATTTGCAAGAATTCCACCATATTTTATGCTCTTTACTAACTCCTACGAAAAAGCGCCGGATTAGTTTCACAATTTGCTTCAAAATCGTACGATTCACTTACCTGGCCCCCCTTCCTCCCTTCGTTCTAAAGGAGCGACAGCATTTACGGAAAAACGATACCATTTTCTATAATATCCCTTTACAGGAATATTCCCTGTAGTGTATATTTAAATCAACAGGGAGATGGCCATAGTGATGAAGGAGGATGAGATTATTCCGAAGACCACCCCTTAATGAGGTGAGCAACATAGCAGAGAAAAATCCGGACATGGACATGACGACGCTGAGCGCACTTGCCGAGCCGAATCGCATGAAGATTATCGAGCTCTTGCGCGACGGTCCCTTGACCGTGGGGGAAATCGCCGATCGGCTGGGGCTTCGCCAGCCACAAGCCTCGAAGCATCTGAAGGTTCTAAGCGACAACGGAATTTTGGAGGTGCGAGCCGAAGCCAACCGCAGGATTTACAAGCTCCGGCCAGAACCATTCCAAGCGCTTGATTCATGGGTGAAGTCCTTTCGGCGCGTCATGGAAGAAAGATTCGATAATCTGGACCATTACTTGCGAGAGATGCAGAGCAAGGAAAAATCACAAGATCCTTCAAACGAATAAGGAGGAATTACAATGTCTAACCATGCAATGGTTTCAAGGGTAGAGAATGAGCGGGTGCTGGTGCTGGAGCGCGTATTCGATGCTCCTCGCGATCTCGTGTTCCGTATGTTTAAAGAGCCAGAGCATCTCAAGCAATGGTGGGGACCGAGAGGCTGGGAGGTACCTGTTTGCAACATCGATTTCAGGCCAGGAGGCATTTGGCATTACTGCATGAAATGTGTCGACCAGAACCAAGGAGATTTTTTCGGCATGGAGTCTTGGGGCAAAGGGGTTTATAAAGAGATTGTCGAGCCGGAGAAGATCGTCTACGTCGATTACTTCTCGGATGCGGAAGGTAAAATAGACGATAGCCTGCCATCTACAGAGGTCACGCTGGAATTCATCGATCTTGGCGGCAAGACGAAGCTGGTCAATCGCGGTGAATATGTGTCCGCGGATGCCCTCAAAACCGTCATGGACATGGGCATGCTCCAAGGCATCACTGAAACTTGGGACCGCTTGGAAGAGCATCTGAACGAGGTCAAGTAAAGACCTCCCCCATCTCAACAAGCAGTGTGGCATCCGAGCAAAAATAAGGGGCAGGAAATAGGGATTACGAATAAATAGCAAGAAGCTCTCTACTGAAAGCGTAGAGAGCTTCTTCTTGTTTATTGCTGGCGTGCATTTATTTTGCTGGCGTTTCGCTTACCCTCGCTGTTCCGCTTTTTTGGATCAATGGCAGGAGCAACAGTGCCCCCACCAGGAACAGAGCGCCGCTTCCCGAAAAAACGATAGACAGTGAAAGGACATCCGATGCAATCCCCGCCGTCGACATTCCTACGACCATCATCCCCATAAAGATCGGAGAGAGCGCTCCGCCGACACGCCCTACAAAATCAACTTCGGTATTTTGCATGATCATCGTATTGATCCCCACATGAATACATGGGTAAAACAAACCGCTGAGCGCCTCGAGGATCAGTGTCAGCACTACAGAATGCGACCACCCGATCCCGATCGTAGATACCATGCTCACGAGAAGCCCTACTGCGAGCAAGGTCTGCGGCTTCACCTTTTTCGCTGCACTCATGATGAGACCTCCACCGACGAGCATGGCCGCTCCATTGGCCATGAGCAGCCAACGCAAAAACTCTTTTCCCATGGCCAGATTTTCAATGGTCACGAAGAGAATGAGCGGCTGGATAAGTCCTACTGCCAATCCAGCTGCGGCAAATGTACCGCCAAGCGTTCGCAGTACGCGATTGTCCCAGACATAGCGCAGCCCTTCCATCAGCTCCTGCTTGAAATTCGTTTTCTTGGTTGATGCCCCCTCCGCGTGGGCATCCCGTGGAAGCAACACCAGTACCAATGCGGAGGCAAAGAACAGGAAGCCTGTCAATGCAATCGAGATCTCAATTCCGTACTGCTGATAGATGTACGTACCCACCACCGGACCGATGACCATGAAGACGGCCATCATGGATTGAAACATCGCCATGACGCCTTGGAGCTGCTCAGGTGCCACATGCTGCTTGAACAGCTTCATGGACGAGGGCTGAGAGAACTGGGACATGATCGCGGAAAACAGAGTCGACACCAGAAGTGCGTGCCAGGAGCCGTACACAAGCGCGATCAAAACAGCGAAAAGCGAAAGACCTGATAGTAGGTCGCAGCTGATCATCGTGCGCCTCGGCCTCCAACGATCGGCGAATGTCCCTCCGATAATGGCGAACAAGAAAATTGGTGCGTACTCGACGACAGAAATGAGTGACACGTACAAAGGATCGTTGTTGGTTAAATCCGTCACGTACAAAAGAATGGCAAAATTTCGGATCCAGACACCGAGCTGCAATAACGTGCGGGACAAAATGATGGTGCGGACGTAGCGATTGTGCAACAAAAGAATGTGCTCCTCTCTTTTAACTAACGAAAACGAATTCCATTTGTTTATGTATAGATAATTTAAACTTTTGTCTATAAACATGTCAATTGTCATTTGAACAACCGGCTCATTTTTATTTTCTGGCGATAGACAACAAAAAAACCTGTCTAGAATCCGACAGGCCTGTCGTGATAGGAATGAAAGGAATAGACGTCCTCATTTTCATCTATTTCATGGTCACTCAATCGCATATCCTCCCTGCCAAGAAACATACCGATCCTGGGAAACAAAGTACAGACCGGCTTCCTTTACCCGATACCCCAAGCACTCCCACTCCTCGGCATACGCCGTGACTTGCGGGCGGTAATACTCGATGAAAGCTTTCTCGTGCTCCTGTTCGTATGTATCGTTTTTAAAGTCCACCAACACCCAGCCGTCCTCTTCCTCGAACAGGAAGTCGATGACGCCCTTTACCGTGGTGCTTTCACGGGAAACGATCAGGGAGAACTCGTGAAAGGTCTGTTTTGCCTGAAGACTCCGAGTCCAGAGCGGGCTGCTCACCACCTGCAGGACTGCCTGCCTCGATGCTTCCATCCACCCTCCGTCCAGACCTTCCTGCTCGGCTGTCATGCGGATAAACGATTCCAACCTTTCTGGTTCCAAACCGTTTCCGAGCGCCTCGATACCGCGGTGAACGACAGTCCCGAATGCCATTCCTCTCCCCTGTGTGGGCCTGGGGAGCTCCCCAACAAACTGTCCCTTTGCCATTTGGGTGACAAGCTGCCGCGCAAATGTAGGCTGTGCAGCATCCCTTTTCCAGGTATCCCACAAGTCGCCAGATGAGGCTTCGCGGGCTTCCCGTAGCGGAATGGGTTGTTCCGGTTCCAGGTGGGGGACTTCCAATTCCGGCTGTCGCTTCAGACGATCCTCCAGCATGCTCCAAGGGTCAATCGTTGGTTTGGCAGGGTATTGGCTGATGACCAGCATCTGTCTGGCTCGAGTCGTTGCGACGTAGAGGAGCCGCTCCTCTTCCGCACGTAAGAAGATCTGTTCCTTTCGCGCCTTTTCCTCCCATCCGATCGGCTCTGCGATGATTTCTGCCGGATAGGGGTCCTTTTGACGGCTGATCGTGAAATACCCGACGGCAGGGTCCGTTTCCCGGTCGACATGCTCGGCAGCCTTGTGCTCTTTTTGACCGCATGGACCTGCCATGAATACCACGGGTGCTTCAAGCCCCTTTGCCTTATGCACATTCATGATGCGCACCGCCTTCCCTGATCCTGCAAACAAGCTGCAGCTCGCAAGCTCTTTCTCGTCAGCCTGGCGCTGCAAACATTTTGTCAGCGCAAGCCAGCTAGCCGAAACAGCTGGTGTAAGCTGGAGCATCTCCAGCAGCTTCACGAGCGTGCCGGAGCGAAGCGAGCCCGTCGGCAGAGTCGCTGCATAGGGGAGCAGTCCCAAGTCATCCACAATCCGGGTAAAAGCAGCAGCAGCAGGCAGCAAACGGACCCATTCCTGAAATTGCTGAATGCGCAGGAGCGCTTGGTGCACAGGCATCGCGACCGCAGAAAAGCTCGTCCCCCTCTCCACTGGCGCTGCGTTCAGAGAGCCCGCCTCCAACCGATAATGATACAAGGCCTCATCACTCAGACCGAAAAGCATGCCTCGCAAAACAGCGAGCAAGGGAATCGGATCACCTGGGTCATTCAAGCATGTGACTAAAGCCAGCAGTGCCGCAAGCTCCGGATAGTCTGCCTGGCTGCCCGTCGTATCCGCAGAAATTCCGTATTTCTCCAGCTTCTCCGCATATCGTCCGAGGGACTGGCGATGCTTGAGCAGGATGAGAAAATCACCAGGCTCCGCTGCCCGAAGGATCATTCCATCTCCCCTTTTTTCCTGAATGAGCAGATTCCCCCGGCAAGCCCAAGCGATGTATCGGGCAATCCGTTCGGCATCTTCATTCACGATGTCCTCTTTTCGATCCCGCTCCTGCTTTGGAATCGTTAGGGAAAAGACTCCGTGCGCTTGATTTCTTGGTGGATTCTCCTGCACCGTGACCATTTCCACGAATGCCGCCTGATGCTCATTCCCTTCCCCTATCGTGGGAAAGTGCTCGCGGAACGCCTCATTCACAAAATCACCGATCGCATGAATGGAGCGAAAGTTTTTCGTCAGCTGCAGCACGGCACCCTTTTCTGCCACCCGCTCTTTGACAAAGTTGTAGGTGGAAATGTCCGCCCGCCTGAAGCGATAAATCGACTGCTTGGGATCACCGACGATGAACAGCGATCCAGGGCGTGGAACCTGGAGGCGCCAGTCATCCTGCTCAGGGTCTTCTCCCGTCAGAAGCAGCATCATTTCAGCCTGGATCGGATCGGTATCCTGAAATTCATCCACCAGCAAATGGGTGTAGCGTTTCGCAAAGTAAGTCCGCACGTCTGCATGCCCACGCAAGAGCTCTGCCGTCCGCATCAGCAGATCCTGAAAATCCAACATGCCTGCCTCCATCCGCTTCTGCCGGCTGAATGCAATGGCTGGACGCACAAAATCGATCAGCTGCGGATGCAAGTACTCCCGCCAAGCAGTCAGAAACGGTGTCAGCACGGTTTCCTTCCAGTGGAGAAAGCGGTCGCGCTGCTCTTTGGCCATCGCAGGTGCCGTCCAGCGGTTTTGCACGATATCGAGAGCACGGTCGAACATTTTGGCCAGCACGACAACATTCCGTCCTTCTTGAAGATTCGTATGTTCGAGAAAGCGGCTTGCATGGAGAACAGCCTCCTGCAGCTTGTCCCAGCCTTTTTCCGGAGCCGAGGTCGGGATGTAGTTCCTCGCGGCAGCCAGCATATCCGGCAGGGACAGCCGAATAAGATCGTACTCGGGCTCTGCCGCTCTTTGGGTGTAGATCGCTACATCCGCGTACTGGGAAACGCGGAGGTAAACCACACGCAGATCCTCCACTGTGACGCCCAATGACAGCAGATCCTCCAACGTGGCGCGTCGACCTGATTCGCCCAGCATCTCGATGTAGTGATCCCAACAAATGTTTTGCCACTCTTCCGCAGTTCCCTCGTCCATTTCCGTAAATCCCGGGTCAACGCCTGCCTCGATCGGTCGCTCCCGCAGCAGCCTGCCACAAAACGAATGAATGGTGCCGATCATGGACTCATTCATTTGCAGCAAGGCCCGGTCCAATCGCTCCCGTTCTTTATCTTGTACAGCCCGCTCCCTCTCCAGCTCCAGGCGGTGGCGAAATCGTCCACGCAGCTCAGACGCAGCTTTATTGGTGAACGTAATTGCGGCGATCTGTCTCATCTCTGCCTTGCCCGTCCTCACCAGATTCAGCATTCGACCTACGAGAGAGGTCGTTTTCCCTGAGCCTGCCCCAGCCTCCACCAGCAATGTCGTATCCAGATCGTGCAGAATGCGCTCTCGTGCGATTTGATCGTCTATCGCAGCCTGATTAGGCATAATCCTCTACCTCCAATAATGGGGACAACCGCTGTTGATTGACTGCCGCCTCGCGCTTCTCCTTGACGTTTTCGGCCTGCTTACGGCAAGCAACTCCGTATGCGCACGACGTGCAGTTGGCAGGCTCCCGTGTCGGAGGAAAGATACCCTGCGAGATCGACTCGATCAACCGTGAAACCAAGGCGGCCGTTTCTTTCCGTCGATCTTGCGTGCGAATGATCTGGTGGCCCTGACCTTTTGACGTCGGAAAAGAATAGACGGCATCCACTACCTGTGCCGAAGGGTCTGCGCCTGTTTTTTGCAGCCATTGCTCCACGGCTGCCGCGTAGACAGCATGCTGCAATTGTGTTCCTTTGGAAAAGAACTCCGACTCTTTGTACTTGCGTGGCGAACCCGTCTTGTAATCGATGATCCGGTACCTGCCAGATTCCACTTCCTCCACACGGTCAACGTACCCTCTAAGCGGAAGGATGAGTTCTTCGCTCAGCTCTACCTGAAACATCTCCTCCGGCTGATGCAGGGGCAGTTCCAGATAACAGGGGGAACTTCCCAGCTTCTTTTCTGCTGCGTAAAACACCTCGACATCCCTCCGGATTTCCTCGGATTCCTTCTGCAGGATGTGGATGCTGGGAGCGGCCACCTCTCTCCTCATGCGGGAGAGTTCTTCTTCTGTAATGGTCTGGAGACGTGCCAGATCGTGGGTCCCGCCTTCCTGTCTCGTGTGGGCTGCATAGCGGTAAAAGATCGCGTGCAGCAAGCTGCCCCGCTGCGTGTGGCTGAGCCACTTCGTTCGGTCGAAAGCGGCGACCTCCTTTGGCCGGACACGAAGAACCTCCTGGTAAAAAAATTGCATCGGGCAGCGGGCGTACATCTCCAGCTTGCTCACGCTGGTCACAGGAGTAGGTTCGAATGGCGTTATCACTCCCTCGTAGGCGCCAATCAGAAGGTCCGCCCTCGCTCTCGCTGCTTTTTCACCCTCAGCCAAATTTTCATAAGCAGACAGGATCTCCTCAGTCCCCTGATAGAGCTGATCGGACGGAGAAGTGAGTCGCTTCATCCATCTCTCCTGCTGATCCAGCACAACGGGGTTTGCCGAGTGAACGTACCCCACAGGCCGACCTAGCTGCTCTACCATCTCCTCGATGCTTGCTCCCAGCCGGTCTCGATCGCGGCGAAACGCAACCAGCATCTCATTGGCAGGATTACTGGACTTGCTGTCAGAGATTCGAAACGAGGAAAAGCTGCACGTGCAAGCCCCGTTGATCTGCTGCAATCGGCTGCTTCGCTTTGCGATGCGCCGCGTTCCCTTTTCAACGCTCGTGCGTAAATGCGGACTTAATTTCGTGCGTTCTTCATCGAGCAAGACCGGATCCTGCCCCTCTTTCCCAGCCCAGCTGTCCTCATCCATTCCGATCAGGAAGGTGACCTTGCGCCCGCTCTGCCCGCCGTCCTGCAGCGAGCTGATCATCAACTTTCCGGGAGCAGGCGTACCTTCTGCCCCCACAGCAAGGCCCTCCACCATTTCTCTGCCAAAGCGGATTACCTCTGCGCGGCTCATGCCCGCGAAATGATGGATGTCTGCCAGGAGCTTCTCCCACTGCTTTACTTGCTGCTTTACCTGACTATCGTAGGCGGTGCGATTGGGAGCCGCCTCCAAAAACAGGAGCCAACCACGAAGCAGATCCCGCATCGACCAAGGAGCTTTATCGTCCGGCAATTGGTCCAATACTCCTGCGAAAAAGCGATGGCATTGCTGCGCGGCTCGCAGGTCGCGTTCCTGATGGGTCGCATGCATCTGGGAGGCCAGCCTCGGATATCTGTCCCTTCCCCATCCGATGCCTGAACGCTCCAAAATCCGTATGCTCTCTCGCTCTTCTTCTGAAAAACACAAGATCCCTTTCTGTATGGCATGCGTGATCAAAGCCAGCCGGTAGTCGGATTCCAGCCAGTCCAGAAACAGGACGGCAGCTTGCCCCGCTTTTGAGAAAATCGCCGGTAAGCCTTGGGCAAACGTACACGGTATCGAGGCGTTCATCGTAAATGACTGTATGATGGGCGCGTAGGTCCGATAGTCAGAAGCGATGATTTCTACCTCGTCCCACCGAATCCCCCGCTCCGCCATCCTGCGAAAGATCTCCCGGGTCTCCGCCACGGGACCAAGCGCGTGAAAAAACTCGATCCTCGCTTGCGGAAGCTCGATGTCACTGTCATAGGCAGATCCCTTTTCCTGCAAATCGCACAGTTCGCTCGGTGCCAGCGCTTTGAGAGCGGCTAGCTGGACGGGGGTAAGCTCCCCCACATCCTCGATGATCAGCATGCAGGGAATACGTATTGGGCGAACATATTGCGGCAAATCGGCATCGTCTACACGAGCATGCTCCTGCAAATAGTGCTCGTAGCGTTCCAGAAGCTGCTGCACATACCTGCCTTTTTGCTCATTTTCGAAGTGTGAGGCCACCATTTGCTCGGAGCGCAAGCCTGCATGCCGAATCTCCAAGATGGCTTTGTGAAAGGAACGCAGGATTCCCGGCGAAAGCTTTGAGCTGGGCAGGTACGCGTCCTCCTTCTCACCCAGCTCATGCATCAGCGCATGGATGATCCAGAAGCGTTCGTTTTCATTCGTGTAGGTCAGTCCCTTTTCAAACAAGTCCAGACGGGCCTGCTCCAGCAAAAATGCCTGTGGAGTACGGACGTGCAGATTGAGGGCATGCCCTCCTTTCATTCGCCCCAATTGCTCCGCCCACTGATTTCCAATAGCAAAGCGATCGGTCAGCAAGACTTTCTTTTGCAATGGATTCGCTTCCATCATCAAACGCAGCTTTTCCAAAAGAGAATGGCTCATTTTCTCACCTCTTCTCATCGATTCGGACTCTATTAAAAAGATCGCCAAGAAAGAGTGTGAATATCCGTCTCAGCTTGATGATTTGGAAAATTGCATGAGAAAAAAGAGGGCATCCCCTCTGATCTCGGTGATCATGAGGCGATGACCCTCTCGTTTTTTCACTCTCCATGTTTACACGCAAATCATGGAGGCCAAGTCCCGTGGATAATAGGTGAGCATCTCCATGCCGTCCTCAGTAACGACAACGGTATCGGAATGGCGGAATCCGCCAAGTCCCCGCACGTAAATTCCCGGCTCCACCGTCATGACCATCCCAGGCTGCATCATGGTATGATCGCCAAGGTCAAAGAATGGCGCTTCGTGTCCCAAGAGTCCGATCGCATGACCGGTATGATGGGAGGTCAGATGTTGAATTTCATTTTCTTTAAAGAAGGCTTGAACCGCTTCCTCGACGTACGACATCGGTTTCCCCGGCTTGATATGTGCAAAGGCGATGTCTTGCGCCTGCAGCATAAAGTGAAAGTACTTCTCCTGCTCAGAACTTACCTCTTGGACAAACATGGTTCGCTCCAGCTCGCTATGATAGCCCCACACTTCCCCTGCCGCTCCTGTCACCAGCGTGTCCCCTTTTTTCAGCACCAGGTTCTGCGTGACAGCATGGGGGAAAGCGGACATCGGGCCGATCTGACCGCGGAAAATGGCATAGGCGGTATTTCCGTGCGGCTTGTAATCGGGTCCCAAGGTCTCGATCATGGCCATCGTCGCCTCGGTGGAAGCCCTTGACGTAATTTCAATTTCACTAAGCCCTGGCTTCGTATACTTTTGCAGCAGCCGATGAGCGAGATTGCCCCAACGGCATGACTCCTTGATCAATTCAATTTCTGCCGCCGATTTGATGACCCGCATCTCTTCGACCCAGCCGTAGATGGAGGAGAAATCTTTTGCCTCCAGGAATTGACTGACCTTTTGACCACGGTATCCCATCGAGGAGCCATAGCCATCTGCATCAAAGCCGACTCGCTTCCCCGCAAACTGGGCTTCTGCCAGTGCATCCTTCAAATATTCCATGGGATGGCGAAGACCCGGATATTCCGGATAAGAATGAACGTGGTCGACGCAAGCAAACTCCTCGGCATGCTCGTGCTCCAGGGCGGGAACAAACAGATGGGACTTCTGCTGCGGGTCGATGAAATAGCAGATTGGCCTTTCGGTCGGATGAAAATGAAAGCCGGTCAGATAAAAAATATCGACGACGCTAAACAAAATGGCACAATCGAGCTGACTTGCCTGCAGCTTGTCGATGAGCTTTTTTTGACGCCCGACGAGTTCATTCTTTGAAATCGCAAGTAACATGTTGATCTCCTCTTTCCCTTTGCGTTTTTTATTTGGAGTACAAGTGGCAAGCAACGACATGATCTCCCACCTCTACGACAGGCGGCTTTTCCGTTTTGCAGATTTGCATGCAGTCTGGGCAGCGCGGATGGAAATGGCACCCTTCTGGCGGGTTGAGCGGACTTGGGACATCCCCCTTTAAAACAATCCTCTCTTTTACCTCATCCGGGTGGTGTATAGGCACTGCGGACAAGAGCGCTCTCGTATACGGGTGCTTGGGGTTTGCAAAGAGCTCCTCCGTCTTTGCCTGTTCAACCAGCTTCCCCAGGTACATCACACCGACTCGATCCGTGATGTGGCGAACAACTCCCAAATCATGAGAGATGAAGATATAGGTAAGGTGAAAGTCGCGCTGCAGCTGCAAAAGAAGATTGATCACCTGCGACTGAATGGACACATCCAGGGCCGATACGGGCTCATCTGCGATAATCAGCTCAGGCTGCAGAATGACGGCGCGTGCGATTCCGATCCGTTGCCGCTGACCGCCCGAAAATTCGTGCGGATAGGATGGAAGATGGTATTCAGAGAGTCCGACGATCTCCAGGATTTCAATCGCCTTTTGGACTCGCTCTTCGGGAGTGAACAGCCCGTGTACGCGCAGCGGCTCCGTCAAAATCTGCTCGATCGTCTTTTTCGGATTCAACGAAGCGTATGGGTCCTGGAAGACCATTTGCATTTTTCTTCGCAGCTTCCTCATTTCTTCATAGGGGAGTCTGGAGATGTCTCTTCCCGCAAAATGGATCTCTCCCGACGTATGCTCCTGCAGCTTTAGAATCGTCCGACCCGTGGTGGATTTTCCGCAGCCACTCTCTCCTACCAGTCCAAATGTCTCGCCTTTGTACACGGTAAACGTCACGCCATCAACTGCACGTACCTGCTGGTGCTGCTGAAACCATCCTTTTTTGATGTCGTAGTATTTTTTCAGCTGTTTGATTTCGAGTAAAGGCTCAGGTAGCATGTGTCACCTCCTGAGGCGTACGGATGGGAAACCAGCAACGGCACAGCTGCTTGTCAAGTGCTATCAATGGGGGACGCTCTTCGCGGCAACGGTCCACGGCCTGTTGACAACGCGGAGCAAAGGCACACCCATGCGGGACATCGTCTGGTCGCGGTACACTGCCCGGGATCGATGACAGCTTTCCTTTTCGCTCGTTGGAGGTAGGAAGAGAGGCGAGCAAACCTTGTGTGTACGGATGAGTCGGGTGGTTAAAAATCGTGCGAACGTCTGCACTCTCCACTACCTGACCGGCGTACATGACAGTCACCCTGTCACACATTTCGGCTACGACTCCCAGATCGTGCGTGATCAGCATCATCGCCATGTTTGTCCGTGCCTTGATTTCTTTCATCAGCTCCAGGATCTGCGCCTGAATGGTCACATCCAAGGCTGTAGTCGGTTCGTCGGCAATCAGCAGCTTCGGTTGACACAGCATCGCGAGCGAGATCATCACTCTCTGCCGCATTCCGCCAGAGAGCTGGTGCGGATACTCGTCGATCATTCTCTCTGCCCCCGGTATCCCAACCGACTGCAGCATCGCGACGACAGCTTGCCGAATCTCTTTTTTGCCGAGGCGTGTATGCTGCTTGAGCGGCTCACTGAGCTGTTGTCCGATGGTAAACACGGGATTGAGCGAAGTCATCGGCTCCTGAAAAATCATGGAGATTTCGTTGCCTCGCAGCTTGCGCATCTCTCGTTCGGACAGCTTGGTCAAATCACGTCCTGTGAAGAGAATGGATCCTTGCTCGATGTACGCCATCGGCTTCGGGAGCAATCCCATTACGGACAAGGAGGTGACACTCTTTCCGCAGCCCGACTCCCCTACAATGCCGACTGTCTCCCCTTCATAAACGGCTAGATCCACTCCATCGACCGCTTTCACGATGCCATTTGCCGTCTTGAAATACGTCTTCAGCTGCTTCACTTCCAAAATCGGGGTCTTTTCTCTCACGTCCCATCCCCCTTTCAATTGCCCTTCAGCTCGGGATCGAGAACATCACGCATCCAATCCCCGAACAGATTGACCCCCAGCGCCGTCACGACGATGGCGATGCCTGGGAATGTAATCAGCCACCAGGCACTGAATATGTAGTCCTTTCCTTCGCTCAGCATGTTGCCCCAGGCAGGCTGAGGAGGCTGGACCCCGAATCCCAGAAAGCTGATGGATGCCTCTGCGATGATGTAGGTTGCAATCTGCAGCGACGAGAGCACGATAATGGGCGTAAACAGATTGGGAATCATGTGCCGAGCGATGATTTCCCAGCGAGGTACCCCGGTAGCCACGCAGGAGAGGATGAATTCCTTTTCCCGCAAAGCCAATACCTCACTGCGCACGACCCGTGCATACACGACCCAGCCGGCTACCGCCAATGAAATAATGATATTTTTCAGTCCCGTCCCAATTACGGCATTGATCACGAGGACGAGCAGAATAAAGGGAAAGCTGAGTACCACGTCCACGATTCGCATGATGATGAGATCGACCCATCCGCGAAAGTAACCGGCAATCACCCCCAGCGCGGTCCCCACGAATCCAGCCACTGCCACCGCGCAGCACCCGATGAGTAACGATACACTCGTTCCGTGAATGAGTCTGGATAAGATGTCTCTCCCCAGCTGGTCGGTACCGAGAACATGCCCGTCTGACAGCGGAGGAAGCAGCTTTTTACTGAGCTGTGCCAGATTGGGATCATAGGGCGCCACCCACGAACCGAAAATCCCGAGGAACAGCACCGCCAGAATGATTGCGAAACCGGCCATGCCCGACGGACTCTTCTTCAGCTGCCGGAAATAGAAGCTGACTTTCAGCTGACTTTTCCTGCGATTTCGCGTAAGGCTCGGATCGATGCCAGCTCCCGTAACGGTTGTTTGATTCATTCGCTGCCCCCCTACTTGAATCGGATTTGTGGATTGACGTAGGCGTAGAGCACATCCACCACAAAATTAATCACGGAATAGATGAAGGCGATGAAAAACACGCCTGCCATGACTACCGGAAAATCACGCCCCAAGAGAGACTGCATCAGGAGCCGCCCAAGTCCCGGCCAGGCAAAGACTACCTCCACGATGACCGCGCCGCCGAGCAGCACACCCAGATCGAGAGCTACCAGTGTAATGATCGGGATGAGCGTGTTCTTCAAGGCGTACATCGAAAGGATCTTGTACATCGGGACGCCGGAGGCTTTGGCTGTCCGTATGTAGTCCTTTCGCAGAACATCCAGCATCGTCGAACGGGTGAACCGTGCGAACCGTGCGACACTGTACGCCGCCAATGTCAGGGCAGGCAATATCAGATGAACGGCCGAACCCCCGCCCCCGGTGGGAAGCCACTTGAACTGGACGGCAAACACGTAAATCAAGAGCAATCCGAGCCAAAAGCTGGGCAAGGCTTGCCCCAATACCGTGAAGGCTACTCCCGTCTGGTCAAACCAGGTATTTCGTTTGTACGCCGAGTGGATACCGATCGGAATCGAGATCAAGAGCGAAAGCCCCAGCGCGGTAAAAGCCAGCTGAAAGGTTGCCGGAATCCGACTGAGCACAGTCTGCAAGGCGTCCTCCCGCGTACGTAAAGAGGTCCCGAAATCACCCTGGACCGCATTCGTCATGAATTCCGTATATTGCACGAGCAGCGGTCGATCAAAACCAAGCGCTTTGCGAAATTCCTCCAGCTGCTCGCGCGGAGCATCCGGCGGCAAAAACAGCGCCGTCGGATCTCCCGAGAGGCGGATCAAGAAAAAGACAGTCGTCAGAGCCAAGAAGAGAACGACCAGCACTTGCACGGTCCGTTTTATGAGATAGTCCAGCATAGAGTCCTCCTCCCTACGTCTTTTCTCCTTCTATTTGGCCCACTTCATTTCAAACACGGCGAATTTTTCATCCGCACGGGGAGTGAACTCCAAATTTTTGTCTACCGCGTACAGGTCACCTTGCTGCCAGAGCGGTACCCAAGCAGCCTCCTCTACCAACCGGTGCTGCAGCTCGTCGAATCCTTTTTTGCGCTCTGCGGGATCAAACACCGGCAGCGCTTTCTGGATCATCGCCTCTACCTCTTTATCATGGAAACCGCTGTAAGGGGCTTTTTCCGTGAACAGGTTCTCGATCGTGCCTTGGGCATCAAAGGCAGGGCCCCAGCCGAGAATGAACATATCCTTCATTTCATGCTGGCGGATCTTGGCGAGGTGATTACCCCATTCGTTTGCTTGCACCGTGACGGTGATCCCGATCTTTTGCAGCTGGGATGCAATCGCTTGGGCGACGTGCGTGTCCATCGGGTATCGGCCATTCGGTGTGTCCAGCTGCAGCTTCAAGGTCTTCGGATCGATGTTCGCCTCTTTGAGCAGCGCGATTGCTTTGTCCGGGTCATAGCCGTAATCTTTGGTCTCCGTGTAATCCGCGTTCACTTTGGACAATGGTCCCGTCATTTTTGTGCCGTAACCGTTCAATACCGACTTCAGCAGTTCGTCCACGTCGATCGCGTAGTTGATAGCCTGGCGCACCCGCTTGTCTTTTAGCGGACCATCATAGAACGTATTGAGCGCCACATAGTTGATCCTCGACGAACCGACCATCTCGATCTTGCCGTTGTCGCTGTTTTTCACTCGTTCGACCGAGTCTACGGGGACGTTTTTAAACAGGTGTATTTCTCCACTCAGAAATGCAGACAGACGCGCGCTGAATTCCGGGATGATTTTGAACGTCAGCTTCTTGATCGTCGGCGCTCCCTGCCAGTACTCGTCATTGGCAACCAGCTGCAAGGATTCATCTCTCGTCCATTTTTCAAATTTGTATGGGCCGGTTCCCACTGGATCGGTCGCCGCTTTTTCCAGCCCCACCTCTTGGGTGTGCTTCGGTGCCATGATCAAGAGGTCGTCTGCGATCCTCAGCAGCAACGTAGGGAACGGCTGGACAGTGATGATCTGCACGGTATTTTCATCGACGACCTTCACTTCCTTGATGTCTTTCCATCTCGAACGATAGAACGAGTTGTTCTTTTCATCCAAAATGTAGTCGATGTTGTATTTCACCGCATCAGCATGAAACGGCTCTCCATTCGTGAACTTCACACCCTGGCGCAGCTTGAACTCCCATGTGAGAGGATCGAGGTTCTTCCATTCCGTCGCCAGCACCGGGATGAGAGCGCCATTCTTGTCACGATCGATGAGAGGGTCGTAGATGTTGCGAATTTGCACGTCTGTCACGTAGTTCACATCCGTATTGGCCAGCATCGTTGCCGCGTCTGCCTCGAAACCGATGACCAAGTCTTTGGAGGGGGCGTTGTTGTCGCCCGCGGATTGAATCTGTGGCGGCGGAGTGGTCGGAGCCGTTCCTGCTGTTTCAGGGGTGCATGCCGCTAAAAGTACAGCCACTAGCAAAAACAGGTATAGGAGCGCATGATTTTTCCGTAACATTTCCATCCCCCTCTGATCTTTCGTAACGAAATTTTCTGAATACATTTATTTTTATCGAAGAGACGGCTTGTTTCTACGTATGTTTCCATGAATTTCGCTGACAAAACTTGTGTGATTCCACCAAAAACAAAAGAGGATTCTCGCTTTCTTTTTCTAATAGAGGATGGGTATACCTACCATTTTGAACCTGCTTCTCACATCCTCTACTCGTAAAGGTGGGCCCATGAAAAGTGAGCTGAGTCACGGACAGTTGCAAATGCTGATTCAAGTTTCCAACGCCATCAATTCCACACTCGATCTGGACGTTGTATTCAATACCATCATGAAAGAGACGCTCTCCGTAATCGAAGCAGCCGACGAAGGGTATTTGTTTCTGTACGACCCGACAGACGATTATCTCGTGGCGAAAAGCATTTTTCTGCGCAGCAATGACGTACTCTCGGTCGTTCGCCTCAAGCCTGGCGAATCCATGACCGGCATTACCTTTCTCAATAAAGCGTGCACGCACTTTCCAGATCGACAGAGTGTGTACCGCGCGACCCGGACGATGTCTACTCCCAATCAGGAGCGTTTGCGTGCAGCGGACCCTATCTTCCCCTATTCCGCAGCCTGCGCCCCCATCATGTCAAACGGCGAGTGCATCGGCGTTATCACGCTTGACTGCTTCCGCTCTGATGCTTCCTTCAAGCCTGAGGACCTACAGCTTATGGAGGCCATCTCCCATCAAGCGGCGATCGCTTTGGAAAAAGCCAATTTGTATCGGGACAAAGAAAAATCGGTTCAGCTTCTGGAAGCGATGAATACGCAGATGAAGCAGCAGAACCAGCTGCTGAATCGCTCCCTGGAAATCCACAAGCATTTGGCAGAGCTGGTGCTGCACGGAGACGGCGTACAAGACATCCTGCATTACGTTCACCAGCTCATGGATAAACCGATCGTCCTCATGGATCAAATGGGTGAGATCCTGTCCTCCTCCCCGGCTCTCTCATGCCTGGGCCATCAGACGGTGAGAAAGCTGGAGGATATGCAGCGCTCGATCCATGCTTCTCTGACGCATGTGGCTGCGAATCCGCTCTTTGGCACAAGAAAAACATCTAACGGCATTACCGTATTTCCCATTGGAGCCAAGCCCCATTTGCTGGGATATCTTGCGCTGCTTACAGATCAACCCCTGGACGAAGTGGACATGGCAGCACTCGAACACGTCAGCACCGTCATTTCTTTCGAGCTGGTCAAGGAACAAGCTGTCTTTGAAACCGAACAAAACCTGAAGGGCCAATTTATCGAACAGCTGTTTACGGGACATATCAGCACCCGACTCATTGATCAGGCCAGACATTTGCAGATGGATCCCCAGCGATTCTACCAGGTGCTCACGATCAATTTCGAAAACGATCTCAGGGAATCTCCCGACTATTACCATCGCTTGGTTGCGGCCCGAAGGAATCTCATTCAGATCGCTACGGACTCTTTTTTGCACTCTTTTACGCCCGGTATGATCGTAGCCAAACAGGAGCATCTGGTCGTCTTGCTCTCTTATTCCAGCAATCATTCTCGGAAAGACCTGCACGTCACCCTCATTGAGCAGTGCCAACGCTTCACGTCCGCCATCCAAAGAAAGAGGTGGGGGCTTCGCACAGTGATAGGAATAGGAGGGGTAAAAACTGGTTTGAAGGAAGTCTACAAATCCTCCGAGGAAGCCATGAAGTGTCTTTGCTTCATGAAAAACTATCGCATGGAGCATTCCTATTTGAGCTATGCCGAGCTTGGCGGCCAACGCTTGCTGCTGCAAAACACGACTGAGGAACTGTTGGACTACGTCTTCGAAACGCTGGGCCCCCTTTTCAGCTACGAGAAAAGCCGAAAAAGAGAGTTTTTACAAACCCTCACGTCTTTTCTCGATCACAGGCTCCGTATGAAAGAGACTGCTTTGAATATGAATATCCACATGAATACGCTGATTTATCGAATCAAGAGAATCGAAGAAATTTTGGGGATCTCGCTGAACAATCAAAAGCAAATTCTCGATGTCAGCATGGCTGTTCAAATCTATCAGCTGATGGAGGGAGAGATAGAAGCTCGATTGAAGGAGGGCGCTGACAAATCAAAATTGTAAAAACAGAAGGCTGGCATCCCAGAAAATGAACTCCCCATTGCTATCACACATTAATTCCTCCTATTTAGGGACAATAACTACAAACAAAATAACTCGCTTGCACCTGAGAAAGGAGCTAGTCATTTTATGGAGGACCTAGGAATTCTTATCATTCGTCTTGTTTTAGGGTTGACCTTTGTTGGACATGGCAGCCAAAAATTATTCGGGTGGTTTGGTGGACATGGAATAAAGGGAACTGGGGGGTGGATGGAATCTGTCGGAATCAAACCAGGTGTCTTGATGGCAGTGGTTGCTGGAGTCCTTGAATTTGTTGGTGGTCTTTTATATGCCACAGGGTTTTGGTTCACACTGGGCGCAGCAATGATCGTCCTCGCCATGTTGGGAGCGATGAAAGTTCACTTACCCAATGGTTATTGGGCGGATAAAGGTGGCATTGAATATCCGTTTGTAATCATTGCAATCGCGATTGGTCTCGCTCTGATCGGGCCAGGTATCTATTCCCTGTAGCTCGCAGACGAACCAACATAGAAAAACGGATGCCGCAGCATCCGTTTTTTTTGCATGATTTCTCCAGATCGATCGCGGATAAATTCCACCGTAGTCTCATACCAGCGATATCCTCCATTTTTATGCCGAACACGACCGGTAAATCGGACGGTGTCTTGGTCGATCCTTACCGAGCTGCGAGACTCTAGTAATTTTTTATTGTCGTCCGGGTGGTTGAAAGCGACTGCTGGCTTCCCAATGACCTCTTCTGGCGTATACCCGAGCAGTGTCCTCACAGTTGGGGAGATATACGTGAAAACACCGTCTGCTGAAAAAGAAGAGATGATGTTTTGGGATTTCTCGGAAATGAACAAAAACATTTCTTGAATATTGGATAAAGACTCGCTTTGCTCCCGTTGCTAGCTGATATCTTCAAACGTGATGAACCTTCCTAGTTCCTGCCCGCCACTGACAAGTGGTATACACGTTACTCTCACATAAACGAAGAAGCCCCTTTTATGTGGAATGGCTAGTTCCAATCGGGCTTCACCAGAGCCACCAGACCAATCAAACAGTTGGGGCAATGTTATTTGTAGCAATTCTTCTCGTGTGTAGCCAAACATACGCAATGCCGAAGCATTTACATGTAAGAGATGGCCATCGACATCTACTACACATATACCGTCCGGATGATTTTCAAAAAAATTCTGAAACGCACCAGGTTGTTCGAGTACATTATTACGCAACATGATTCATGTATCCACCTTTTAAAACATGAGTTTTCAGGTCATCTCGCATTTCAGCTATATTCAGCTCTACTGATATCCTCTCTTATTAAAATGCAAAAAGCAACGAATTTTATCATTTCTGCTTTTGCTGCTCTATCCAGACCTCACTGCCCGTTCGTATAGCAAGTGGATTCATGCACGTAACGGACTGACACACTCCCTTTCACCAAATGGAAGCTGATGAGGATGAGCACCCATTACCAAAGCAAGCAAAAAAAATATACTACATCGAGGTCATTGCCATACGTAGGAGAAGATGCCGCTTATGAAAAAAGATGAACTGAAATCGTGTGAAATCGGTCCTGTAAACGCAAAGAGCCGTCGCAAACAAGCTGCTTCCATTCGTGAAGACGCTGCGGAGTTTCAGGAGGATCGTCCTCTCCCCCCTCATCCCTGCAACGGTGACGAGGAGAAATATGCTAATAAAATCGGCAGCTATTCCAAAGGGTTACCTCATCATTCCCTCGGCGAAGTTGACCGAACTGCCTATAAGTCCTTGATCAAGGCGCTTGAGTCTGGTGATCCGGTAGACTTTGAATCAATCGCTTTAGGCGGTGCGGCAAAGCTTACGAATCCCCAGGGAGCGTATGCATTCGATCTCGCTGGTCCTGATTCCCATCATCTGGGCATGATTGCCCCTCCAGCCTTCAGCAGCGCCTGGCAGGCCAGCGAGATGGCAGAGCTTTACTGGCAAGCATTGACTCGCGATGTCCCTTTTGCAGAATTCAGCACGAACCCGCTCACGATGGCTGCTGCATCCGATTTAACGAGCTTCACGGATTTTCGCGGTCCAAAAGACAGTGGAAAGGTAACCACCTCGACCTTGTTCCGGGGGAGTACTCCTGGAGACCTTGTAGGGCCGTATATCTCGCAATTCCTGTGGAAAGACATCCCTTACGGAGGAACAGCGATCGTCCAAAAATATCGGACAACGGTGGCGGGCGATGACCACATGACCACTTATCAGGACTGGCTGGACATCCAAAACGGAGGGGCTCCTGCTTCGCAAAATGAATACGACCCAACGCCCCGCTATATCCGCAATGGTCGAGATCTGAGTGAATGGGTTCACCGCGACTTCACCTTCCAAAGCTTTTTAGCTGGTTGTCTCATTCTTCTTGGGTTCGGACAGGGCGCACTGGATGCAGCCAACCCTTATCTGCATTCTGCGACACAGGTCGGTTACGTTTGGAGGACCGCATCTTTTGGACTTTGTGGTACGGTCGGCACGGTCCGCCCTCGAGGCCTCCTGGTTCCAGAAATGGCTGATCCATCGCCGGGTCAGGCCGGAAGAGTTCGGGGGGCGCGTCCACAACCAGTTGACGGGAGCTGCCCGTTACCCGATCCATTCGGAGCTGCTTCAGTCGCAAGCAGTTTCCGAGGTCTTCAGCAGGTTTGGAAGCTACCTTCTCCCCATGGCCTATCCAGAAGGCTGTCCTACTCATCCTTCCTATCCAGCTGGCCACGCTTGCATTGCCGGGGCTGGCATCACGATGCTGAAGGCGTTTAGCAACGAATCGTTCGTGATTCCGAATCCTGTCGAAGCCAGTCCTGATGGTCTCTCTTTGCTGCCTTACTCGGGAGCCCCCTTGACTCTCGGCAATGAATTGAACAAACTTGCTGCCAATATAGCCCTTGGCCGAGATACGGCTGGTGTACACTGGCGATCAGACGGAATCGAGGGGCTAAAGCTGGGTGAAGCAGTTGCCATTGGGATCTTGCAGGATTACAGCAACACCTATCATGAAAAATTCAGCGGCTTCTCCCTGACAACGTTTGATGGGAAAACCATCACGATCGGATAGGAAAGTTCAAACGAAAAAGGCCGCGGCAGCTTGGGTCACATATGTTTTAGAATGTTCCAATAAAAGAAAAAGCGGTAGTTTAAGACCTTGATAATAAGTCTTAGGCTGCCGCTCTACATGTCATGCTATCATGAAAGAAGATGTAAGGACATACATCCCATTTCGCGATGTGGAGGTCAGATATATGTTAATTATACGAAATGCAAGGATAGAAGATTTGCCTAAACTTGCAGCCATTGAACAGCTTTGCTTTTCAAAAGAAGAGGCTGCAACGGTAGAAGCCATTGAACAGCGCATCGAGTTAATTCCGGATAGCTTTTATGTAGCTGAAGAGGATGGTGAAATTGCGGGTTTCGTGAATGGACCAGTGATTGAAACAGCGTTCATAACGGATGATTTGTTTCATGCTATAAAGGAAAATCCAGCGACTGACTGGCATCAAAGCATTTTAGGATTAGCAGTTGCTCCACATTTTCAAAATCGTGGAGTGGCATCAAGGTTGCTTACGCATCTAGAAAAGGAAGCAAGAGCGAAAAAGCGTGAAAGCATCACACTTACTTGTAAAGAGAACTTAGTTCCCTTCTACGAAAGACATGGGTATGTCAATAATGGCGTCTCAAGTTCTGAACATGCTGGAGCAACATGGTACAACATGAGGAAAGAATTGCGGTCATAGTTCGCGTCAAATACATAAGCCCATGCGCTTCCACAACGACGCTTCATCATTGCCTTTTCATATTCGAATGCTTGCTGCGTTGAGGTATAATAGTTTCCATGCAAAGGGGGCGGAAACAGCGGTGGAGTGGTTAATAGGTCTGGCCTGCAGCGCTGCGATTGCAGGGACGGCTTATGCAAAACGGTCGCTGTCCGGTTCTGGATTTTTAGCGGCGGTGATGCTGGGCACGGTGATGTACGCGCTCGGAAGCGCAATCTGGTTCGGCTCCCTCATCGCTTTCTTCGTATCGTCAACCCTATGGTCCAAGTGGAAAAAGCATGCGAAGGAAGATGCAGAGAGCGGTTATGAGAAAGACGGGAGGCGCGATGCCGGCCAGGTCCTCGCTAACGGAGGGCTGGGGCTGCTGTTATGCACGGCAAATGGGGTGTCTCCACATCCGCTTTGGTGGTACGCTTTCCTCGGCGTTATGGCTGCGGTGACAGCAGATACTTGGGCTACAGAAATCGGCGGCTTGAGCAGGACGCCTCCGATATCGATCAAAACGGGTCGACGCGTTCCTCCTGGCACGTCGGGGGGCATTACTGGCCTCGGCTTGGGGGCTTCACTGTCTGGCGGCCTGTTTATCGGAGCCATAGCGTGGATGCTGCTTGCGTTGTCCGGGCAATCTGCTTTGGATGCCGTTCGTTTGGCTGCCTGGGTCGGAATAGCCGGACTGGCAGGCATTCTAAGCTCACTGGCCGATTCGTGGATCGGGGCGACCTGGCAGGAAATGTACCGTTGCGGCGCTTGCGGTCGGGAAATCGAGCAATCCCGCCACTGCGGCAGTCCTGCTGTAAGGATCCGCGGCCGCGCCGGCTGGAACAACGATGCCGTCAATGTCGCCGGCTCACTCGCAGGCGGTGTTGCAGCAGCGTTGCTGGCGCTGGCATTCGGCTTATCTTGATTCTAAAAACCGGAAAGACTTCGTATCGCCAAAACGATGCCGAGTCTTTCCGGTTATTTCAGCTTTTGGCAGTTTTACGCATGAGACGTTAACGGAAATAAGAAATGCTTCTCTACACCTTTTAAAAATGGACGTACGAATAAAACATCATCCGTCCCGGTGATCAACGCTGTCCGCATGTTCTGATTGTCACGATCAGGCACAAAGTGAAAATGAATCGTCTCCATCTCATCAGTCAGCAAATGATTGACAACGGCTTCCATATCCATTGTTCTTTTGCTTACGATATCGAAAACATGCAGCTGATCCTCTTCTTGTGCAAATAAGACAATCGCATCCGCATCTTCGACATAATAAATCACATCGTGAAAGACTAGCAGAAAGTAAAACATGAGTAGATGCTCGTCACCCTTCACGCCCAGTCTCGACGACACAGGGACTCTTTCCGACGCAAATTCCTTCATCAATGCAAAATCATCTGGGTTGTTCACATTCAGCTTGCGCAAGGCGGATTTCGAAGCCGCATGCTCTCTCATATCTGACACCCTCAAGCTGAAACTGCTTTCCTGAACCTTCTCAAAACCAAACTTGGGATAAAAATCGAGCACAGTATGGTTAGCAAACAAATAGAGATAATCGTAGTCCTTTTCATATTTATCAATGATATGGTTCATCAGCTTCGCCGATAACCCTTGATTACGATAATCTGGATGGGTCATCACGGTGCCCAATTGAAGCGCCTTACATTCCGAGCCATTGGACGTCACGACCATTTTATTGACAGAAACATTAGCAATGACCTGTTCCCCGTCCCAATAGGAATAACAGATGTAATTGTCATTCCAGCAGCCTTTGCTATACCATTCTGTAAAATCAAGCTTGAAAATGCGCTTTGCAAGCTCATTGAAGCTCTCCCTGTATTCTTCGACGTGCTTGTAGTCACAGATCAACTGAAGTTCATTCATCATGAATCCCCCATGTTTTGCTTGTATTCTCGCGTTTTCCACATTGTACCATCCTCCCATTTTTAAAAGAATAGCATTTGCACGTTCGCATTTCGTTCGTATATAATATAAGAACAAACGTTCCACTTCTCTTTCAGGACGAAGGTGTTAAGGAGCTGCAACGGCTATTACATAATTGAAAATCTTTCAAATAGGTTGATGAAAGCTGGGGGGAACCAACATGGTAAAAGCATCTGTACCAAAAAGACCCACACGGGATGAATTTGAATTGGAGGACTTGGGAAGCCAGCTTGAAGAAGCAAGGGAGGATGGCGACGAAAGAGCTCTGTCGGTTTGGGGTGAAACTGAAAAGGTTCGTGGACGGATCATGGTCCTTGACTCACGCACCAGACTCGTTCACGTTGAAAGCGAAGGAACAACAAGGAAGATCCCTTTCCTGGATATCATGAGGGTAAGCTACGAATAGAGCGGCAAAGGAAAACGAGGACATGATGAGGGCAATGGCTGACAAATGACAAACTAGCGGCAGCCAGGAAGACCATCATTACCTGGAATGCCGCTTCGTTCGAGGAAGGCTTCAGTGTCCATCCTGCTGCTACGACTGAGCTCAATCAACATTTATTTTGAGAAAGGATACTGATCTTTCCATTCGAATATCTCATCAACAGCTTGGCGATACCCACCTGACTGTTGAAAGGATTCCTTTATTTTTGCCACAGCCTGATTGAAAGTTGGGTCGTTCAACACATGATCCACGGATTCACGCAGTTGATTTGCAGTCAAGTTTTGCATTTGCAGCTTCATGCCTGCTCCGATATTGACGACTTGCCCGGCGATGATTGGCTGATCCGCGCTTTGTGGGATTACAATGAGCGGAACCCCGTGATAGAGACCTTCATTGGTGCTGTTCATTCCACCATGCGTAATAAATAATTTCGCATATTTGAGGACCTCAAGTTGCGGAACATAACTTTTCACAATGAAGTTTTTGGGGATTTCCCCCAAATCAGAGGTTTGAACGTTACTCCCGATCGACATGACGATGGTATGATCCGTGTTCCCAAGTGCCGTCATACATAGCTTATAGAAATCGATCGATCGGTTAACGATCGTACCCAATGAAATGTAAATGGGGCTTTTCCCCTCGATTTCAGTGAGGTCGAAGTTTTCCTGCGTGTATCGTGAAGAGATGGATGGACCTACAAATTTGTAAGTTTGGTCGAATGCTTCTCCAAAAGGTTGAAACTCCTTGGTTGTATAAACGATAGTAAGTGGTGCAGGATTACAAAAAACCTCATAAGGAGAATGGATCTCCACATCATATTTTTCCTTCACCCTATTCGTCAGGCGGTGATATTCCTCTTGGATGGGTGTAAGGATTTCCACAGGTATTTTGTCAGAAAGCTGTTCCAGCATGTTCTCGAATGATTCTTTTGTCTGCGCAAAAGAAGTACACGAATTCATTGCAGGAAGCTTTAGGATCTGCGCCAGTAACCGTCCGCATCCAAACATGGAATCGTGGATGATGTAATCAAAATGCTCTCCTTTGATCTGCTCAAGAACGCTAGGGATGACGATATCTGCCGTATGTAAAAGACCGTTGACTCTTTCAAGCAAATAATTTCTTCCACCCGAGATAAACGCTTCTATAAATTTTTGACCGTCAATTGTTCGTACAGTAGCTCCCGTCTTCTCCATACGCTCTCGAAAAGCTTCTACCGTAAAGTACACTACCTCTTCTCCGCGAGAGATAAGCTCCTGCACCACTCCAATCGTTGGATTGATATGTCCTTCTGATCCACTATTGATAAATAAAACACGTGCCATATCTACCGCTCCTTACGCATTACGCATTTCCCTACTTTGTGCAAGAATAATGGGCACTGCCCCAAACGATCGCTCCACTCAAATAATGGAATCAAGTTTATCATAGCCATCCATACTGCGCAAAACCACCTTGTTTTTCACTTCGGAACGAACAGAATGTTC
Organism: Brevibacillus choshinensis; assembly: GCF_016811915.1. Lineage (NCBI taxonomy): Bacteria > Bacillati > Bacillota > Bacilli > Caryophanales > Paenibacillaceae > Brevibacillus > Brevibacillus choshinensis. The sequence continues at coordinate 4,023,875 of NZ_CP069127.1, forward strand.
AGTCTCCCCGAACGGTTAGTACCACGTTACCTTTCTTATGTCCCAGATCCACATAGCTGTGAGCCTCCGGTGCTTGCTCCAGCGGAAAGCGGCGATCGATTACAGAACGCAGCTTTCCTGCCTCGATCAGCTCCTTCAGATACATTAAGTCTTCTGCGGATTCCTTCGACGATCCGCCGATTACCTTCTTGCTGCTCGTCGCATTGACCCATAGTCCGCCAATGATCGGCAGAAAGTCCACATGGTACGCACGCAAATAGAAGCCATTCGGTGTCAGACGCTTGACGCAAGCTTGGAATGGACTCTTCCCGACCGTATCAAAAATGATATCGTAAGACGGACCTTCCTCTGCGAACTTCTCTTTTGTATAATCAATGACTCGGTCGGCTCCCAGCGATTTCACCAATTCCACATTAGACGTGCTGCACAATCCGGTTACTTCCGCGCCGAAATACTTGGAGAGCTGGACGGCATATGTCCCGACGCTGCCAGAAGCTCCGTAAACGAGCACCCGACTGCCGCTTTGGATGTTGGCCTTCCGGAGAAATTGCAGGGCCGTATAGGCGCCTACCGGTACCGCAGCTGCCTCCTCGAACGTCATGTTTGCAGGTTTGAGTGCGACACCGCCATTCTCGGGCAGACATTTGTATTCCGCATACGCGCCGAAGCTGATTCCGCAGGCAGCATATACGGAATCTCCCGGCTTGAACCGTGTAACGCGGCTACCCGCCGATTCGACCACGCCCGCCAGTTCGAATCCGAGAATCCTGATACGCTTTGGTCTCCAAAGGCCGTTGAATAGGCGCGCGAGGAAAGGATCTGCTTTGCGTAACCGGCAATCCCCAGCAGCAACGGTTGTAGCATAGACCTTAATCATGATTTCGTCGTCATTTGGTACGGGCTTGGCGACCTCCCGCAGCTGCAGCACATTCGGCGGTCCGTACCGCTCGTATACAATCGCTTTCATACTTCCTCCCCTTCTCTCCCCTTCGTAATCTTTCTCCATATTTATATACAGTTCACCGCTTACAAAAGTTTCCGTTCTTTAGCCACGGTGCATTATATGGCCTGATTCATAGAAATATCATTTCGCGAAGTTCTGCAAACAAAAACGAATGCCGCAGCATCCGTTTATGACCCGATCAAATCCGTTCGTTGAAAAAGAAGTCGTTGCCTCCATCCCCGCCGTTCCTTTTGATATTCGGACACCGCTCCCAGAGAAGTCGCTGTTTCTGCCACTTTCTCTAATATCCCATTAATCCTACCAAATTTTATACCTTTCATTTGACCGCGAATGTCTGTTATTCTAGGTCATGCCAAACAAAACAGCCGAAACTTCCTCACGAATGGAAGTGCGGGGGAACTTTTTTTCTTGCAGATGAGAGATCTGCATGGGGTGAATCGCCAATGTGCGTAGGGTTGTTTCCTCAATCCGAACCCGTCAACTAACCTCGTAGGCTAAAAAAAGGAGACGATGTGAATATGAAACGCCTAGGTACGATTGCAATCGCGACATTGGGATTGGGATTTGCTCTTTCCGGCTTTTCTAACACAGCTTCTGCCGCGGCTGCTTATCCTTGCCCATTGAATGCAGGGGCGACCAAGCAAGTGCAACAACAGCAACAAGCCCAAGGCTTCCCATATATGGTACAACCGCAATATGCATATCAACCAGTAATGCAACAGCCGGTTCAACAGCAATACAAGCAACAGCCTGTACAACAGCAGCCTGTACAACAGCCCGTTCAACAGCAGCCTGCAAAGCAACATCAAGTGGATGCATCCTCTGTTATGAAGCAAGTGGCGGATCTGGTAAACCAGGAACGTGCAAAAGCAGGCCTGAAACCGGTAGTACTGGACGCTTCCTTGAACAAGGTCGCTCAAGCGAAGGCAGCTGACATGTCCAACAACCATTACTTCGACCATACAAGCCCTACGTATGGTTCTCCCTTTGACATGATGAAACAGTTCGGGGTGTCGTTTATGACCGCAGGTGAGAACATTGCTATGGGTCAACGCACGGCTGATGAAGTCATGACTCAGTGGATGAACAGTGAAGGTCACCGCCAAAACATCATGAATCCTTCCTTCACCAAAATCGGAGTAGGCTTTGTGAATGGATACTGGGTGCAAGAATTCATCGGATAATGATAGGGTATGGGAAAGCCGCGTCCTCAAGCGAGGGGCCGGCTTTTTTGTTTTTTCTCAGAAAGGCAGAAACCTATGGCCGGGCAACTCGTCCCCGCTTTGCTGTCTTATTATTTACCTAGCTGGTGCGCTCATTCGTCGAAAAAAGGGGAGGGTTTTCAAAACCAAAGACCTATTTCCAAATGCCTATTGATGTTATAATTTCATCAATACCTTTTTTCCAATCCAGATAAAGGCAAATCATGCGAAAGTATGAGACGCAAAGCTAAAGGGGCCTCGTGGTAACACAAGCCAGCCAGCTACCAAAGGAGAATGCTTCATGACTCGTCAGCGTCTAGAGAAATGGATTCAAGAGAATACATTATTAAAAATTCAATTTAGAAACTCATCCGACGTTATTCTAGGACGAATATTGAAGGTGGAGAAAGTGACAATCCTTGTTTATCACGATGATAGCAAGCAACTGTTGAACTTGGCATTACAGGATATAAAAAGCATCGAAGTAACCGGATAAAGGAGTGCTGCCACAAGTAACAACGGCAGCCTTTTTTTGTATGGATGGTGAGTTACGTCCATTTTCGTCATTTGGTATGCTTTTACTGGTAAAAACTGTTATAATTATGGTAAGCATTCCGAAAGGTGGTGTAACCGTTGTTATATTTCCTTGGTGCCTTGGTAGCCGTAATCGGTGCGGGATTCTTCTTGGCTGGAACAAACAGCCTGACAAGAAAAGATGAGCATGCCGTAAACCATTCCATCGATGACGCGATTGCCCATCATCAGCTCAGTCAAATGCATCAGAATCAACATCACAATTTTTGAAGTTTGGTGCCCGGAAAGGGCCTTTTTTATGACAAAGACTGTTCGGGAGGCGTTTCCCTTGCCAAGAAAAAAAGTCCCTCGTTAATCCCGTGCTCCGCCGCCCCCTCCCCTAGTTAGAATTTTTTAGGCTAACAATCAAACCTGGGAGGAAGGCGAACCATGAAGCCCTTTGCTATGAACTGGAAAGCCCTTCATTTTGGCGTAGAAATTGAATTTGTTGGAGGTAAACCCGAGGTTGTTGAACTCTTGCCAGGCTGGACTATGGCGTTGGATGAACGGCAAATTGATGATACCGGCGAAGAGTCCGGCAGCGAACTTCAAACGCCCCCCATTCTCTGGAAAGATCGCGAACAAATCCGCGAGATGCTCCTAAGGCTCCATGCGACAGGAGCTAGGGTGAACTGGAATTGCGGACTTCACATCCATGTTAGTTTGGAGCCTTGGGGAGAAGAAGCCATTCCCGATTTTATCGAGGCTGCCTTGCAACATCAAGAATCAGTCAAAAACTTATTCAACACCAGTGAAGATCGGCTCGTATACTGCCCCCCTGTCACCAGGGAAATGCGGGATCGGTTTATTTCCGCCCCTGGGGATGCGGCGCTTCGACATACAGGACGCCCTCAATCCCATCGATGTGGCATCAACCTTGCTGCATGGTACGATAACCGAACAGTGGAAATTCGTTATGCAAACGGCACTTTGAATTACGGTGAAGTAATCCGTACTGTAGAATTTTGCCTTCGCTTCATTGCAGCCATCGGTGCACGACGAAAGCTCCCATGCAATCCCGAGCAAATGGCAGCTGAACTCGGAGTGCCTCTCTCTGGATATCCCCGGCCCATACCTGCCCCGCTTTGGTATCGAGAGAGAATATGGCTGGAAAACATGCTAGTGCCGATAGTAACCCCTATAGTCAACAGCCTTGTCCGTCATAGCGAAATCCTTCAAATACTGCCTAGACCAGATGGTTTATTGGTTGTGGTCGAAAATTCCGACGGCGAGATATTCAGATACCTTTTCCATTTATCTGCAGATGGCTGGAAAATGGTTCGTAAGCTCCCAGATAAATAAATGCTTCCGGTCAAATGCTTACGACCTCCACTTGGTAATAATTTACTGACATTTCACCCTCACCTCAAACATAAATAGGTAATGGGTAACGGGTTTGGCGACCCACGTTACCCAAGGGCACTTGATTCTCTGTTGGATGTGGGGCCGCTTCGGATTGGCGACCTGGCGGCCCACATCTTGTTCCCCTAATTATTGGTAAAGGATGGCTACGAAAATACAATATGCCATTACTTACACAGCGATACATTTTTTTTCACATGATCGTCCTTCTGGCTCAGCCAAACTTCCCCTTAAGCTCAGTGCCACTTCCGGCAGTTACCATTTTACTCACATTGATTGATGACGCCCTCTTTTCCCTTTTCGAATGTATTGCCTATCCAGAAAGAATGCAGCCAGCCATGCTGCTCCCCCAAGCAAAACGGGTACACCGAAAGCCTCATAGGAAAACGGACTGCCTTCGAAGTGCAGCGTGGTGGCACGGTATTCCAATCGCTTGGCACCATATTTAGCAGTTAGGACGTCCTCCTGCTTCGCTAAATCTTCAAGCGGAGCATCAAAGATAAATCGGTTCGCGGAGCCGCTGTGAATGAACTCTGGCACTACGTTGTTCCCCTTTTCGTTCCACTGCTTGACCTCATCCGCAGCTATAGTCTCCGCCTCTACTCCTGGAACGAACATGCGATCCAGCATCGGCGCATTCGACATTTGATATCGGGAGACCAAGTTGAGGTGATACTTCGTGACAATAGGCTGCTTGGCGTCTGAGATGGTGTGCACCTTTGCTGTTCCCGAGGCAGCATACGTATCAAAAATCGTCGCAAGTGCTCCGTCATCCATCCCGTTGTACAGCAACACCCCTGCGTTTTTTTTGTCCCATTGGAATGCTTGGTTGAGCACAAAGATCACTTCGGTATGATCAAGATGATAAGAATCTACCTTCGGGTTTTTTACGAATTGATAAAAAGGGTAATTCATCTCTTTCGCTATTTTCTCCGCCATCGGCTCGCCTACTTGCTGCGAGATCACGTAGAGGACAGCATCGATACCTGAAGTGAGAGCTGCGGAAGAGACGATGTTCCCGTCTGCAACGTAACGCAGATCCCTTCTCCATTTCGTTTCAGGATCGTTATTGATTTCATGATAATCAAAGCTTTTCCAGTCTGTAGTCGCTTCTTTCCCTTTTAATAGACCTGTGTCTGCGAGATTCACCCCTCCAGCGCAAATGCTTAGCAGCTTCGTATCCGCATGTTTTCGTATCCATTCCCGTACAGGTTTATATTTGGCTTCGTCAACCCTAGGCATGGCCGGGATCACAATAAGATCGGGACTTTTACCTAACAATCGATCGAGTTCATCAAAAGAATAGTGCGGCATCAGATCCAAACCGCCAGAGAGAGTCTTCACATTTTTGTCCGGGGCGACTGCATAGACGTTGTAAGCCCCCGTCATGGCGAACATTTCATATGGAACCATAAAATCAAACACTTCTGTCGTCGGATTGGATAACATGACAGCTACTGTAGGTTTTTCCGGTTGATGTTCAGGGACGCTCACGACTTGCAAAGCAGGCAACGGTGTCTGCCGAGTGGGGATCCAATATCCTTGATTGGAGCGAATATAGCCAAACGCACCGACCCCTCCGAAAAGGATAACGAACGTCATGGCATAGATAACGATGCGAACGAATTTCTTCATCTTTGATTCTCCTCTGATCAATTTTTTGATCATTTCCTCATTTACCTCTTACCGAAAAATTACCTACGAACCTCTGAGTATTTTTGCACTGCCCGCCCCCCGAGAGGCCCTGGGATTACGATAAACCGGCAGTATGAACTCAATATGAACGGACAGGAATGATCAAAAAAATACCGCCCACGCGGGGCGATATCGATCATTCATAGCATTGTGTTTTGCTTTGCTAGTTTTCACGCGGTAGTGTGACTGTAAAAGTTGTTCCGCTGCCAAGGCTGCTAGACACCTGAATTTCTCCGTTGTGCATTTCGACGATTTGCTTGACGATGGATAAGCCAAGCCCATTTCCCTTTACAGAACTGCTACGGGCTTTGTCCACTTTATGAAAAGGTTTAAAAATATGGACGAGTTCTTCTTCAGGGATCCCGATCCCGCTGTCTGTTATCGAAACGATATTTTGATGCGCTTTCCCTATCGATTGGATGCGTATCGTACCGTGAGGCGCAGTGAATTTGATTGCATTGCTGAGCAAGTTGATCCATACCTGATCCAGTTGATCTTTGTCTGCATGAACGGTTATCGCCTCGAGATCAACATCCATGTTGATTTCTTTTACAGTCCAAAGGGGCTCTAAAGTAATGACAACCCTCCGCAGTTGCTCATCCAATCGGTATGCAGCAGCCTTTAATGGATGCTTCTCCTGCTGCAAATAAGAGAGCTGAAGCAAATTTTGCCCCAAGCGAGACAACCTCTCGCTCTCCTCCTCGATAATCGTCAAATAACGCAGACGGCTCTCGTCGCTCATTTGCTTCTGCTTTAAAGCCTTCGAAAACCCGGAAATGGAGGTTAAAGGTGATTGAATCTCATGAGAGACACTGGATACAAAATCTTGCCGCATTTGATCCAGCTTCGCAAGCTCTTTTGCCATATCATGAAAGCTCACACTTAATTGACCAATCTCGTCCCTACGATTCGTAGGAAGGGTCGTAAAATCAAAGGTCCCTTTTGCCATCTTCTTCGTCGCTTCCGTTAACCGCGTGATCGGATTCACTACATAGCGGGCGGCAATCAGAATTAGAAAGCTGCCAATAAACAGAACTAGAATATATAGAGCGTGAATCCAAGGCATATTTTCTTGCTCTTCCTCCACCGTATTCTTATCCAGTGTGAGAAATAATGCGTAGGGATCACCTTTCACCGTAAATGGAACTCCTACCATTGGAAGACCATGTGTTTCCGTATCGAGAGTGCGCGCAATGCTGCCGCCAAGCACCTGCTTAATATGACTCTGCTGCACATGCATGGGCTCTTTATCTTCTAGCAGCGGCGCCCCCTCCTTGTTGTACAGTTGGATGCTGTACAGAGAAAGACCAGAGAAACTCTGCACGAACGATCCCAACTCGGCAGAAGGGTTCGATTGATAAGCTTCGATGATGGTATTGGCGTCTTTCACTAACGTCTCTTCTATAAAATGATGAGTCCGCCCTTCAAACATCCAGGTACTGAAAATAAAAGCCGCGAACAAGCTCAACATCACAATGCAGATAAAGACCAATACGACGCGGGTATACAGCGATTTAATCCGAATACACCTCCAGACGATAACCATCTCCCCGGATAGAGACGATGCGAAAATCAGAGTCAAAGTCATCTGTTCCGGGTGCAAGTGGTAATACTTCTCGTTCATTCACTGGATTTCCCGCCTAGTCATTATGGAAATCATGAATTCTTTTTCAGAAACCGATTACTCCTGTGAAATCCTATTTACCGGCATAGCGACACTGTATAACACCTTTGTGAACTCAAAATGAACAGCTCGGAGGCGACGGGCCTATTGGGCAACGACCATCATCGTCAGACGTTTGTGCACGGTTCATTGTTCGATGAGCCGTTCATCTTGCGTTCATATTGAATTCATCATTCTGAATTTTTGTGGCTTAGGAAAGCTACTTTCGAAAATGTGAAGGAGGAAATGGTGATGAAGTTTTGCTGTGCGAAGGGAAAAAATAATCAAGAAGCGTCGAAGTTGGGCAATTCAAAAAAAATATTACCCTTTTTACCTGTAATCATTACTTTTTTGGCTACCCAACATTGGCTTCATGGCCTTGTTTTTATCATGCTCGGTGGAACGGCTGGCGAGTTAATGAGTATGGGGCCGGAAGCGATGCAAACATTCCAGCGAGTGATGATCGTGTTAACCCTTATAACTGTCCTCTGGTCGGTTTATCAGCTAATGCAGAATGGATTTAGACAAAAAGCATCGATGGTGATGACCTCTATTTCATCCACCATTGGGATCGGCTATGTGATTGTCACTTTAATGAAATCCGGCTGGTAATCCTACACGAGAACCCCGATTCGTATCGCATAAAAAGCCGGCGTTACAGATGAACGCCGGCTGACCGGTAACGAGCGTATGGGGTGTTACTACTGATGGATCAGTTTCATGTCAGCGAAACCGTTTTGCGTTTGCGCCGTTCAAAAGTCGCTATTTCCTGATACCCTGCGTATCTCAAGTTGTTCCGTGCCTCGTCCAAATAGCTGCCCAAGTGGTCGGGAAAGTGGGAGTCGGAGGAAGTCGTAATCGGTACACCATGCTCACACAGGATTTGCAAAAAGCTGAGGCTGGGGCACATTTCCTTTACGGGATAGCGATAGAACAGCCCGGTGTTGATCTCTGTCGCGGTATCGTGCTTGCGCAGCAGCCCCGCGATCTTCTGGTAGAGAGGGATCAGCTCTTCTTCAGGAGGTCGGTGACCGAACACCTTGAGATTGTCCAGATGCGCGACGATGTCGAAAAGCCCGCTCTCGATGGCTCTCTCCACTACAGAAAATGTCTCCCGATAGAGTGCCAGCAAGTCTCTTTGTTCAAAGAGCTCTTGCGTTTCCGGATTGTCAAATCCCCAGCCTCCGGCAAAATGGACGGAACCGATGACGTGGTCCCACGGATAGTGCCTGATCATCGGAGCAAGCACGGTTTCTCCACCTACAAAATAATCAGCCTCAAGCCCCAGCCGCAAAGAAATCCCATCCGCTTCCCAGACAGGCTGCTGCGATTGAATGAAAGCAACGAATTCCTCCATGGAAGTCGTGCACACTTGGTCGAGCCAGATACGCTGTAGCCGCCCAAGCTCATCATCCCCCAGATGCATGTGCTCCTCGAAATACGGTTTGAACTCCCGGAATCGGTAGAGATGGTCGACGATCCCCACTTCCTGGAGCCCCAGCTCCCTGGCCCGCAAGCGATAGAGATTCAACCACTCCGGTGAGTAAGCTCCCTGACGGATTCGCATGGCCATGAATTCGGACAGCTCTTCCATCCACTCCCGCGTGTGCCTCTGTTGATCGAGTCTGTGGACAGAAAGCAGCGCCTCTGCCGTGCGTGTCCACCAGCCCAATGAATACGGCCCTTCCTCCAAATGAACGTGATAATCGACTTTCATCATCGTCCCTCCCCAGTATCCACCGTCATCCATGTTACCCCTTTGATCCCCAGCTCATTTTCCCAGGACGCGGGGCTATCGTGGTCCGAGATAACGACATCGACAGAATCCAGAGACGTTATCTTGCAAAACGCTTGCACGCCGATTTTGCTTTGATCGGCTAGAACAAAGACGGACTTGGACACTCGCGCCATCACAATAGACATCATCGACTCATTGATATCGTAATCGCTGATGCCCGTAGACAGCGAGATCCCGCCAACAGAGATGAACGCTTTATCCACATGAAATGTCTCCAGCATTTTTTCGCACAGGGGGCCGCTGATGGACTGCTGCTCCGTGTTGATTTCCCCGCCCAGCAGAATCACTTTTCCCGTAAATAATTGCTGGTTCAAGGAGTCAGCCAAAAGAGAAGCAACCGGTAGCGAATTCGTCAGGACCGTCAGCCGCCTCCTTCCCTGGATGGCTCGGGCAAATTCCAGCATGGTCGTTCCCGTATCGATCACGACGGTGTCCCCATCGGATAAAAGCTCGGCTGCCCGCTGACCAATCGCCCGCTTCGCCGACAGATTGATGTCCTGCCGCTGGTGATAAGGCGGCTCCCCTTCTGTGTAATTCTGCTTGACGGCTCCTCCGTACACACGCTTGAGCTTCCCTAACTGCTCCAGCGCATCCAAGTCACGGCGGATCGTCTCGCTTGATACTTCCAGCCTTTCTGCCAGCGAGAGGACATTTACCTTTCCGTACAAATTCAATTCCTCAATGATTGCTTTTTTTCTTTCTTCCGCTAAGATGGACATGGACTACGCTCCCTTATTGTAACGGGATGCACTCGTCTGCCGGGATCCACATGTTCACAGAGGTCCCCGAACGAATCCATTGATTGCCTGACGTATTGAGCGCATCCACTTGCAGGTATTGATTTTTCGCTTCGACCTCGTACCGCACTACATTTCCTTTCATCGTCAAATTGCGGACGACACCTTCCACCCGCCATCCCCGCTCCGATCCCGGAGTGAGGCTTGCCCCCATAGGCGTCAGGGTAATCACTTCCGGCCGAATCGCAACAGAAGTTCCGGACAATGAGCCATCCCCTATCAGCTGGTCTAGCTGCGTATGACTCAGCACATTGTAGTTCCCGATAAAGCGCGCGACAAATTCACTCGCAGGGCGGGAATAGATTTCTTCCGGGGAGCCGGTCTGGACGATGTTCCCGTGATCCATGACAAAGATCCGGTCGGAAACGGTCAAAGCCTCTTCCTGGTCGTGCGTGACAAACACGGTCGTAATGGAAAGCTCCTGCTGGATTCTCCTGATTTCCGTCTGCAGGTTTTTGCGAATCTTCGCATCCAAGGCACTCAGAGGCTCATCCAGCAGCAGGATTTTCGGTTCCACCACGAGCGAACGCGCCAACGCCACCCGCTGCTGCTGCCCGCCGGAGAGCTGGTGGGGGAAGGAAGCCTCCCTGCCTTTCAGATCCACGAGTCTGATCATCCGCTCGACCTGGGACTGGTATTGTTCCTTTCGCAGGCCATGCATTTTCAAGCCAAAAGATACGTTGTCAAACACGTTCATATTGGGAAACAGCGCGTAGGATTGAAACACCATGCCCACTCCTCTGTCTTTGGGGGCAAGCGTTGTGATGTCCGTCTCTCCCACGATGATTTTCCCATCCTCCGCTTCAGTCAAACCGGCGATGCAGCGCAGCAATGTGCTTTTCCCACAACCGCTCGGACCGAGCAGCGTGATCAATTCGCCCTTTTCGATCGAGAGGGAAACCTGGTTCAACACTGTGGCATCCTTGTATCGTTTGGTCAGTTTGTCAATGTGGACATAGCTCATCTGCTTCCCTCCTTGGACGATTTCCCCAATCTCATCACGACTCCCGACAGGACGAAGAGCAGAATGAAATAGGTGACCACTATCGCACTTGTGAGATGACCGCTCTCTTCCATGCGGCGGATCAAGTAAATTTGCATCGTTTCGTAGTGCCCGCCCACCAATAGATTAGCCAGAACAAATTCTCCGAACAGCGTGGAAAAGGATAGTAATGTGGATACAATGATTCCCGTGAGGATATTGGGAAAAATCACTTTCCAAAAAGCCTGCATCCTGCTAGCCCCTAATAGCTCTGCCGCTTCCACCAGCCGGATGGCGTCAATGGTGCGCATGCTGTTCCGGATTCCTTGGTACATGTACGGAAGAACGATGACAAAATAAGCGCCTACCAAAAGCCAGATGCTTCCGGACAATACGATCGGACCGGAAGAGTACAGCTTGATCAGACCGACGGCCGCCACGACGCCGGGAATGGCGTAAGGCAGCATGACCAATCCTTGAAGAACGCGATCCCACTTGGAGAAGTAAACCGTGACGATGAATATCGTCGGGACCATCACGCCGACGCTGATGAAGATCGCGATCAGGCAGACTACGAGCGTGCGCTGCAAGGCTTGCAAGAAGCGCGGATCTGTAAACAGCTCCTGGTACCACGCGAGCGTATACCCTTCCGGCAGGATCGTCCGGTACCAGTCTGTCGCAATGGAATATAAGAACGTGGCGATGAGTGGGACGAACAGATAGAACATGACAAGCGTGGCTACGGAGCCGTGAAATGCCTTGTTGGGTTTCATCCCAGCTCCCTCCTCACTCGGCGCATCATCCACTCGTTGATCAGCATTGCGCCCACCATGGTGATGGCCAAAAGGACGGCTAGCGCTCCAGCCAGTTCCGGTCTGGCAGCTACATCACCCGCGACCAAAGCGCCGATGCGGATGGCAATCAAATTGTAGTTGCTGCCCACCAAGGCGTAGGCTGTCGCGTAAGCACCCATTGCATTGGCAAACAAGATGCTGAATGTTCCCACCACTCCCGGCAAGATCACCGGAAGCCCGATAAACCGCCAAAACTGCGCCGTGGAAGCGCCCAAGAGAGCTGCAGACTCCCTCCACTGTTCGGAGATCCCGTAATAGGTCGGATACAAAAGCAAAATGGCAAGCGGAACTTGAAAGTAGACGTATACGCACACCAAGCCAAACCAGCTGAACAGATCGATCGATGCCAAGGTCGTCCAGCCTAATTGTTTGAATAATAGAGTGAATAGTCCGTTGCTGCCCAATATGATGATATAGGCGAATGCAAGCGGGACCCCCGAGAAATTCGAGGTCATGTTGGAGAGCATCAGCAGAAAATCTCGCACCCGCCTGGAAAAACGTGTGATCGAATAGGCAGCGAACAGCGCCACCACAATTCCTACCGCGCTTGAGCAAAGCGAGATCACCAAACTGTTTTTCAAACCGATCAGGTAGTATTTGCTCGTCAACGCCTTGGTGTATTGATCCAGGCCCCAGCCGACTCCCCCATCCCCCCGAAAGCTTTCCGCAACCATGGTGAAGAGCGGTAGAATCTGAAAACAAATGACGAGAAGGGCAAAGGGCAGCAGGGAAAACAGTAGCCAAAGATGCCTTTTCCGGCTTTTCAAACGTATCCCCCCACTCGCTTTAGATTTTCACGCCGGGGAACGTGTGCGGAATCATCGCTTCCGATGCGGGAATGCCCAGCAGACGGCAGATCAAGGGAGCGACGGCCAACTGCGGGACAGCCTCTTCATACACACCAGGAGCAAAAGCAGAGCCGATCCCGTACATCGGAACATTCCGCTCGTCATCCCCCGTGCCGCCATGGTTTCCGTCCGGATTCATGCCGTGATCGGACGTCACGATGATCTGGTAGCCTTCCTCCATCCAAATCGGCAGCATCTGCGCCAAGATCGTGTCCACCGCAATCACTGAACCTCTGTACTGTTTGGAATCAGAGCCATACAGATGCCCCGCATTGTCCACCCCCATGGAGTGAATGTAGAGAAAATCGGGGTCGAATTCGCGCCGCAGCGTCTCCCCATCGATGATCAGATGAGAATCGGGATAGTTGTCGTCGAAGTAAAATCGTCCGTGCTGAATCGGTTTTTCCACATCATTTTGGAAGCGGTCTTCCACGTAGTGAAACGGAGCCCTGTTGTACAGCTCGCTCACCCAATAGTAGGCAGCTGCCGCATTGATCCGTCCATGCTCCTTCGTCAAATGAAAGATGCTTTTCTGCCCTGACAGCCGGACGGTGTGATTGGACGTGATTCCGTTTACGGAGCTTGGGGTTCCCGTCAACAGAACTTCATACAACGGCCGGGAGAGGCTGGGCAGCTCGGATTTGACCAGGTATCGCGCTGCCTTGCCAACTTCCACGAGATGGTTGACGAAGCCCATTTGCGTGATGGCCGCCTGATATTGCATCCCATCCACTACCACCACGATCACCTTGTTACTCTTCATCTTTGGTTCCCCCTGTTATTTGGCGTGGATCAAGACTTGCTCTTCCCACATCTGCGGCAATTTTTTGGCTGTCTCTTCCCACGCTTTTTGGTCTTTGACAGGTTTGGCATCTTTGTACTGGTCAGCCGGAATCATTTTCTTTGCGACCTCGTCCGGCAGTTTCACGCTTTCCCGGATCGGACGCGCGTAGCCTTTTGCAAGATTGATCTGACCGGCATCGCTCAGAATATACTCACGGGTCAGCATGGCAGCATGTGGGTGCGGCGCGTATTTGTTGATGATGGTGGCATAGCCGCTCACGACGGTGCCTCCGTTCGGAATGCTCACTTCAAAGCGGGAGGGATCAATCTGGTCACGGTAGGAGAGGGCATTGAAGTCCCACAGCAAGGCTACCGTCACTTCCCCTTTTTCAAGCGTCGCCACGTTCATTTCACCCAAAGAGAGTCGTCCTTGTTTGGCCAATTCCGCAAAAAAGTCGATCCCCGGCTGAATATTCGTCTCATCCCCACCGTGAGCGATTGCGGCTGCCAGAACGGACATTTGAGACTGGGCAGCTTTCGTCACGTCGCCAATCGCTACCTTGTAATCGCCGTTTTTGATGTCATCCCACGATTTTGGCGGGTTTTTTACCAACTCTTTGTTGGTCATGACGGCGATCGACCCCTGATAGCCCACGATCCAGTGACCATCCTTGTCTTTCGCCCATTCGAGAATCTCGTCCCAGTAAGAGGTTTTGTACGGCTGGGTGACTCCTTTGTCCACAGCTACGGGTCCAAAAGCGATCCCAACGTCGCCGATGTCCGCTGTCGGATTGTTTTTTTCCGCTTCATATTTGGCGATTTCCTCGGAGCTGCTCATGTCCGTGTCGGTGTGCTTCATGCCGTACTTGCTCTCCAAGTCCTTCCAGGTGCCAACCCAGTTCGCCCAAGAGTCCGGCATTCCCACGCTTACGACGGTTCCTTCTTCCTTTGCCTTCTTTTCAATGTCCGCCAGTGTCAGCTGCTGAGTCGGGGCTGCTTCTTGCTGCCCGCCTGCTGGTTGCTGATTCGTGCTGCCCGATCCTGTTGTATTGGTCGAACAACCTGTCATGACGGCAGCTGCCAAGAGAACCATGGATGCACCTGCGAAAAACGTACGTCTTTTCAACAATTCGATTTGTTTCAAGATGAGCGCCTCCCAAAGAAATGTGTTTTTTTCTTTCCTGACATCTGTGGACTTGATAATTCTTGTTGTTTGTTGACTGTTGTTACCTAGATTATATGTGCAAGGAAAATAGGCATACAATTGTTTTCGTTTAAACATTTTGTAAATTGATCGTGAAGGAACAAAAAAACTGGCGTTCGGGAAGAACACCAGTCTGAAAGGGATGGAGCTGTGCTGTTAATGAATGTCTTTTTTCTTAAATCGACCGCCATGCACGGCGGATACATCTGTGGCAATGGTAAATGCTTGCGGGTCTAATTCTCTAATAATATCCTTCAGCTTCGTTTCCTCTAACCTGGTAAAGACACACAAGATCACGCGCTTATCTTCCCCACTATAAGAACCTTCACCGTGCAAATAGGTTACCCCGCGACCCAACCGCTCGGTAATCGCATCCGCAATCTCCGTGGTATTATCACTGATGATATACACGGATTTCATGTCATCCATCCCTTTAACGACGATATCAATCGTTTTAAAGGCTACATAATAAGTGATCATTGAAAACAATGCATTTTCCAAAGAGAACACGAAAGCTGCAATGGCGAAAATAATCACATTCACAAACATGATGATTTCACCGACAGAAAACGGCAGCCTCTTCTCCACTAAGATCGCTAATGTTTCCGTTCCATCCAAGACACCACCGTTTCTGATGGTCAAGCCTACGCCTGCTCCCAGTATCAAGCCGCCGAAAACAACGGCAAGCAGCTCATTGTTCACGATCGGTTCAACATGATGCATGAAGGAAGTAGACACAGAAAGAGCTACGATTCCATAAAGCATACTGATCGCAAAGGTTTTCCCTATTTGCTTGTATCCTAGAAAGAAGAACGGCAAGTTTAAAATGACTAAGAACAAGCTCAGATTGATAGACGTCACATGGCTTAATATCATGGACAGACCCGTCACTCCACCGTCAATGATATTGTTCGGGATGAGCACCGCTTCCAACCCGTACGCCATAATGATGGCACCAATCGTAATAAAGATACCCCTTTTGACAATATTTCTTATGGTCAATTTTTTATGACTTGTTTTCTTTTTTTCTTCGAATTCATTCATTCATTTTTTCCTCCTGTTTTGTTTTCTCCCTATCCTATTTTAGCACATCAAGTAGATGGAGCGTTTTTCCTGTATATTCTGGGAACAAATGCCCATCCTGCGACCCCTCTCAATTACCCGTCTATTTTTTCGGAATGTTTTTTCTGCGCTGGCATTTATCCTTTATTCGATCGAATCGTTCCGTCAACTAGAACAGTACAGAAATAAAGAATCAGCCCCCATAAGGTCAGGCTGATTCTTTTTTATTTTGATAGAAGTCTGTTCATCTTCGAGAGGGTATCGTCATCGGAGGAAGGTAGATTGATGGTGACTGTAAGGTGGGGAGAATCCGTCACCCGAAATGAAACTTGATCGAATACGAGCAGTCCAGCTGTCGGATGATGATTGACTTTCCTACCCTCAGGGCCATTGAGCACATCATGCTGCGGCCACCACTCCCTAAATTCTGGGCTGACCTCGTTCAAGTCTCCGATGAGCTCATGCCACCAAGGGTCATCCGTATAGGCAGCGTAGCTGCTGCGAAAGTGTGCCAACCGGTGACGAGCATGGTTTTCCCAGTTTTCCTGAAGCAGCTCTCGAACATAGGGCGATGTGAACGTGCGCCAGATGCTGTTGCGTTCTCTTGTCGACATTTGCTCATAATTCCCATAAATCATATTCGCCGCCTTGTTCCAAGCGACAATATTCAAACGCTGATCGGCAACATAGGCAGGGCTCGTCAACTGAAGATCGAGGAAGCGTTGCAACGACGGACTAATCGTCGTTTCGGCTGGGATCTGATCCGCTGGCAGCTGCTGGATGGCCAGCAAAAATAAATGCTTCCGCTCGATGGCATCCAGTTGAAGCGCCAGCGCAATGTTCTCCAACACTTGTGCGGATACCTGAATATTCCGAGCTTGTTCTAGCCAGGTATACCAGTCGATGCTGATACCTGCGAGCGCCGCCACTTCACTGCGTCGAAGACCGGGCGTCCGCCGCCGACCTTCGCCTGGCAGCCCAACCTGATCAGGCGAAATCCTCGCGCGCCGTGTGCGTAAAAATTGAGCTAACTCATGAAGACGTGAATGGTCCGATTGTTGCACTTTTCACACCTCCTCCCCTTTTCTGCCTCCATTCATGGGAGAAAAACTCCTATGATAAACGCTCATCTTACTCTCGTTCTCGCTCCATTATACACTTTCAAAGGAAATGACGAATCCAACCAAATGATTAGATGAAAGGGGACTAGACTTTCTTGGAAAAGGCAGAACAAATACGCTCCAGCAACAGTAGCAGCAAGCTGGCAAAAGCCCTGCTGCTTCTGGGACTTTCACTCGGATACTTCATGGTGCTCTTGGACACGACGGTCGTGAGCATCGCCCTGCCAGCGATCCGTACTGACTTGGGAGGGGGGATCGAAGGCCTTCAATGGGTAGTAAACGCTTATACCATTGTTTTCTCCGGTTTCCTGCTATCGATGGGCGGATTGGCTGACAAGTTCGGAGCAAAACGACTCTATTTGGGCGGGTTAACGTTGTTCCTGATCGCCTCCGCTGCTTCCGCAGTCTGTCCTTCGCTTGGTGCACTGATTGCCATTCGCGCCATTCTCGGCCTTGGAGGAGCATGCCTGATGCCCGCATCGCTGTCGCTGCTTGCTCATGCTTTCCCAGAAGCAGGCGAACGTGCCCGAGCCCTCGGAATATGGGCTGCGGTTACTGGAGGAGCAATGGCCGCAGGACCAGTAGTTGGCGGCATCTTGGTGGATACTCTCGGCTGGCGCAGCATTTTCCTGGTGAATCTGCCGCTCGCCCTCCTCAGTCTGCTCCTGACTTCCCTTATGATTCGTGAAACTCCCCACAATCCGAAGAAAGGCTTTGACGCATCAGGCCAGTTCACGGCTATTGCAGCCATTGGCGCACTATCCTTCGCCCTAATGGAAGGGCAAGTGTACGGATGGGGTTCACCGATCATTATCTCTGCATGCAGTTTGGCGGTGCTCAGCGCCATCCTCTTCTTTAGGGTCGAGGCGATAGGAAAGGCGCCGCTTCTCCCATTAGCGTTGCTGAGGAGCCCGACTTTAGTAGCTGGAATTCTTGCTGGGATGGCAATCAACATCGGGCTGTCGGGGATTTTGTTCGTCATGCCGTTGTTCTTTCAGCAAGCCATTGGCTCATCCGCCCACATAGCTGGACTATCGCTTCTTCCGTTGACGATACCGTTAGCGTTTAATCCGATTTTTACGGGTCGGATCGTGGGCCAAATCGGGGCAAAGATACCGATGACGTTTGGCTTTTGCCTTGGGGCAATGGGGACACTCCTGCTGGTATGGGCGGATCAGAGCACGAGCTACGCCATCATGTTTTTCGGCTTGTTATTCATCGGTTTCGGTGTCTCTTTCACCATTCCCGCATTGATGGCAGCCGTGATCTCCTCTGCCCCCAAGGATCATACCGGTGCGGCAGCAGGCGCTTTAAACTCGAGTCGACAGCTTGGCGCGACGATTGGCGTTGCCATCATCAGCTCAGTCCTGACTGGCAGCGAATCTTTTATCACCGGAATGCATGGGTCTCTTATCGTTTTAACCATCATCTTAGTTGGCGGGAGTTTATTATCTTTCGCGTTTATCGGAGGTAGAAGAAAAACTGTGAATCAGAGTCAGGACGCTAAGGATTGATCATTTGTTGCCGTGTTAGGTTGCATCTTCACAATCACAAATTACGCGAATCATTTGCTATTTTTGTATATACCTGTTATGCTAAGGAAGAATTATTTTTGTTCGCATGAGAGGATCACATGGGTAACCATTTTTCGTCTAGATATTCCTGAGAGCAAGGATAGTAATAAATGTGTGTAGAACACTAGGAGGCAACAACAATGGAACAAGGTACAGTAAAATGGTTTAACGCAGAAAAAGGATTTGGATTTATCGAGCGTGAAGGCGCAGAAGACGTATTCGTTCACTTCTCCGCTATTCAAGGCGAAGGTTTCAAATCTCTTGACGAAGGTCAAAAAGTAACTTTTGACGTTGAAAAAGGCCAACGCGGCCCACAAGCTACTAACGTTCAAAAAGTTTAAGTAACGAACAAAGAAAAAGACTCTCTTTCAGGAGTCTTTTTTTTTATGCCTAGAGAAAAAAAGAAAAACCCTACTCGCAAATGAGTAGGGTTTTATTCAGGAACAGTAAATGGTAGACCCAGTATACCATAGTCTGCTGCGAATCCCTATTTTTTATGTTTTCAAATTTAGAACTACCCCGTAATCATCCGATTCACTTGCCCCGTAATCAGCAGCATCGTTTGCAGAACAGGCATCATGCTTACCACATCCGAAGACTGGAAGCGAACCGTGCGCCCTTCAATCAGCTCTACCCCCGGCATCCAGCTCACCGCTGTGGCAAACTGAGACTTGGTAAACTCCACCTGGATCGTATTCTCTGCCTGCTGCGGGAGCGG
Source organism: Brevibacillus choshinensis (assembly GCF_016811915.1). NCBI lineage: Bacteria > Bacillati > Bacillota > Bacilli > Caryophanales > Paenibacillaceae > Brevibacillus > Brevibacillus choshinensis. Next base: position 4,043,075 of record NZ_CP069127.1, read on the forward strand.
CTGCACCGTGCTGCGTTGGAGCAGCGCCTCTTTTGCTTTGCTGCGGATCAGCTCGCGGGCACGCACCGGGTGCATGGCCTGGGAAGAGAGCCCCGTGATGCCTGTTTTGACGACAGCCGTGAAAACTCCCGGGATATCCTCCTCCACCTCCTGCGCCGTTTGCGAGTCACCTGTCACCAGCACGACCGGCACGCCAAAATCTCCCGCGATCGCGGCATTCAATCCTGCCTCGCCTACCTCTTTGCCATTCAAGACAAGCCGATGAATGGCAAGGCCGGACAGCGTGTGATTGAGCACCGCATCACCCGTTCCCGCTTTTCCGTGATAGCCGATGAAAAAAGCGGCATCGCAGCTGCTGTCGATCCCCTGCATCATGCACAGCGGCTTGAAAAATCCGCGAATTACATCTGCCTGCGGGTGCAGCTCCTCCAAAATCAGATTGTTCATCGGGCCATGCGACTCGTTGACGATGATCTGGGTCGCCCCCGCTTCCAAAGCACCTTCGATCGCGGCGTTAACATCCTGCGTCAGCAGCCGTCTTCCTGCCTCGTAATGGCGCCGCCCCGGGATCGTATCCTCCCACTCCGTGATTCCGGAAATCCCTTCCATATCCAATGAAATAAACACTTTCATCCCTACATGCCTCCCGAATCGAGATTATGCTCCCGCTTCCACTTTTGGCAGCTGGCGAGAGAACAAAGCGAATCGCTTGATGACTCCCTCCGGATCGCGGACAAAGTGGACCGGAGTATCGATGTTGCGACGTGTGAACAGAAACGCATCCTCGCCGATCGGGCGAAGCGAAAGCTCAGTCTCACCCATGACGAGAACCAGCTTCCCTTCTGCCTCATCCAATCGGATACTCACTTGGTCCCCTTCCCCTGACTGGTATGTTCCTTGGTACTGCTCCAATCCGGCGAGCGGCACCTCGTATTCCGCAAAGGCAGCGTATTGGGTATCCAAGGGGCGGCCAAACAGGCTGTTCAAGAGCCCCAGCGTCAGATCCGTGATCGGTGCATCATCCACATTGGTCAGCAGGATTCCGGTCAAGCCCGCTTCTGGAACGATGAACATCTGCGCTGTGACTCCTTTTATGCCTCCGGTATGCTGGATCAGAGTATGTCCCTCGGAAAAAGGTACGATTCCCAATCCGTATCCGTAGCTGCGTACCGAATCGATCCTGGCATGCGGCTCTACCATTTGGGCCACGCTTTCTTTGGAGATGATGGTAGCGCCATGAGAGCTTCCCCCTGTACGGTACAGCTCGGCGTAGCGAAGCATGTCACGAGAAGAGGCTTTGAGGAAGCCCGCAGCGCGCATCGAGGGCGAATCCCACCAGACAGGAGCGCGAAGCACCTGACGAACGCCCTCTTTCACCTTGGGGGTATACAGCATGGCGACATTGTCGTTCTCGCCCAATTCCTCCACATGGAACACGGACCGATCCATCCCTAGCGGCTGCAAGATCTGTTCCTGGATGTACGACTCGTATGATTGGCCGCTGACGCGCTCCACAATGGTCCCGAGCAGCCCAAAAGCGTCGTTGGAATAGCTGAACTGCGTTCCGGGAGGCCCGAGCAGCTCAAACTTCAGCTCGCCGATATAAGCCATCAGCTGTTCAAACGTATCGATCGGCTCGTTTCCGTATTCGGCAAATTGCTTCAGCAGCTCTTCCGCGGTCGGGTCAGCCTCGAGGCTGCGCTGCATGGCAGGAATCAGCGAAGGAAGTGGCGGCAAGCCAAGCGTATGCGTCATGAAGTGATGAATCGTGATCGCCTTTGTATGTGCCTCATCCGGCGTTCGAAACTCGGGCAAGTACTTCACCACCGGATCGTTCACCGACAGCTTTCCTTCCTCCTGCAGCTGCATGATGGCAAGGCATGTGAAGGACTTCGTTATTGACCCGATGCCAAACACGGTATCGAGGTTAATCGGGGTGCCGTCTTCCCGATCCCGATAGCCAAACGTTCTCTCGTAAAAGAGTTCGCCATCCTTCGCCACCGCGACAATGGCTCCCGGCACCTGGAACTCATCGAGGAGATTTTGGACATACGTCTCATAGACGCCTTCCCATTCATGCCGTTTCATGGCACGCCTCCTTCGCCTGTTCCTTGATCAATTGGCGGAAGTGAAACGCCACGCGGATGACGGTGCCTGTCTCGTCACGAACAAAGCGGATCCATTTGGTCAGTCCCGTGGGCATTTGAAAAACAAAGCTGTCTTCCCCTACCGGACGAAGCAGGAAATCCGTTCCCAGCACGGTAAGGATGAGTCCGTCTTCGTTATAAGCGACGTTTACCTGCTCGCCCTCTCCGGAACGATATTCGCCGATAAAGGCTTTCAGCATGTCTGGTGTCACGGCATAATCTGGGTAGCTAGCGATCGGTTCTTCGACTGGCAGGGCTTGGGCTGTATTGATCGTGGCCGCAAGCAGCTCAGCGGAAGGGGCTCCGTCCAGATTGGTCAGGACGATGCAGGTGAGGTTCTCCTCGGGCAGGATGCATAGCTGGGCAGCAATGCCTTTTAGCGCTCCGCCGTGCTCGATCAAGGTCCCGCCGCGAAACTCTGGCGTCACCATAAACCCGTAGCCATAGTGGCGGGATGGCTCCAGTCCTGCATAGTTGCCGATCATCTGCCGGACGCTCTCCTCGGAAAGGATGCGCTTGTCACCGACTTTTCCACCTGTCCGGAAGATTTCGGCATACGCGAGCATATCGCGCCCTGTCGATTTCAAAAAGCCGGCCGCACGCATGGATGGAGCGTCCCACCAGAGCGGGGCGGCGATGACCTCTTTGCCTTCTTCGGTCTTTTTGTTCGTATAGAGAGTCGTTACATCGGAGTAATCGCCCAAGTCTTCCGTCAAAAATACGGTGTGCTTCATGCCAGCCGGATCGAGCAAGTGCTCCCTGACGAAGCTTTCGTACGTCTGGCCGCTGACTCGCTCAATAATCGCTCCCAAGAGAGCATAGCCGTCATTGCTGTAGCTAAACTCCGTGCCAGGTTCACCCAACAGCTCCACATCGAGGTCTGCAATAAAGGCCATCAGCTGCTCGTAAGTATCAATCGGCTCATGCGCAGCCAGATCGATTTTGCTTTCAGCCCCTTGCAAGGCGGGGTCGATCTCCATGCTGCGACGCATCGCATAATACAGGGAAGAGAGCGATGGCAGTCCGGATGTGTGAGACATGAAGTGTGCAATGGTGATTTTCTTCGTCCGCTCTTCGTCTTTCGTCCGAAACTCGGGCAAATAGGCAACAACCGGATCGTGAACGGACAGTTTGGCCATTTCCTGCAGCTGCATGATGGCTACGCAAGTAAACGATTTGGTAATCGAGCCGATGCCGAATACGGTATCCGGCGTCACTTCTGCCTGCTTTTCCGCATCGCGATAGCCGATCCCCTCTGCATAGATGAGCTCTCCCTCTTTGGCAATCCCGATAAATGCTCCCGGCAGCTTGGCAGTCTCCATCAATTTTTGTGCATACGCCTTCAATTGTTCCATCTCACGCTTCCCCCTTCACGCTTCGCTCCAGCACATAGGCATGCACCGGATCATCATTTTTTACCAAGCCCATGACTGCATAGCCTTTTGAAAATGCTTCCTTGCAAAGGCTGCGCAAAGCAAGCCTCCACTCCATCGCCGTGTCGAGATGCTCTTGCTTCATTTTTTGAATGGCCGCAGGGACACTGAGCAGGATTCCGTCATGCGCTCCCACGCCTTGGCGAATGACGGGACGCGGCTGCTGCCGCTCATTCTCCTCCCAGTCCAGCACCACCGGATAGCCTCGCCATTTGCTCTGTTCCAGCGACGTCCCCTGGATGGTGCTCTTCACCCGCTCCGAGCCCAGCTCCCACTCCAGCAAAAAACGGTCGGTCGGCATCCCCTTGTTGATGCCGTCCCCCATGTCGCCGTAGTAAGATTCCATGTAGGTCCTCACCGTCCCGCCCAGCTTGCACAAATTCAGGTAGGCGTTGCGTGCTTCGAGCGGATCGTACGTCCAGGTCATCTTTTCATAGCCGTTTTCCATCGCCCACTCACGCTGGCAGAGCTTCAGCTGCTTCCCGATTCCCCAATCGCGGTATTCAGGAAGGATTCCGAGCATGTGGGAACACAAATGCGCCTTCCCCTCTTTGAAACCGGCAAACCCATAGCAAAAACCAACAGGCTTCTCCTCGTGGTAGGCTGCAATCACGACACCGCCGTTGTGGATCGCCGCCATCAGCTGAGGAACGGGGGAAATGCTGCTCGCCCCCCAGATCCTTCGCTGCAAGTCTTCCATTTCCACCATCTGGGGAGCCGTCATCATGATGCGATACTCCAATTCACGCTGCATGGCAGAGTTCACCTCGAGATCATATCGTCACATTCGTCTGTGAATAGCTTTTCTCCATCACCTGCAGGGCTTTCACCACGTCCCAGTTGATCTCGTACCCAATGCCGGGGCCATCCGGGACTGCGAGAATGCCGGGCTTGGCGAACTCCACTGCTGGCGTGACGATGTCTCGCTCCCAGTAACGGCTGGATGTCGCGGTATCTCCCGGGATGGTGAAGTTGGGCAGCGACGTGATCGCGATGTTGTGCGCGCGGCCAACCCCGCTCTCAAACATCCCTCCGCACCAGACCGGCACATCATGAGCGAGACAGAGATCGTGGATTTTCTTCGCTTCCGTAAGGCCGCCCACTCGCCCCACTTTGATGTTGATGATCTTGCAGCTGCCCAGCTCAATGGCGCGCCTAGCATCTTCAAAGGTATGGATGCTCTCATCGAGGCAAATCGGGGTTTTCATCTGGTGCTGCAGGCGGGCGTGATCGACGATATCATCGTGCGCCAGCGGCTGCTCGATCATGATCAGATTGTAGTCGTCCAGCTCCTTGATCAAATCGAGCTGATCGAGGGAATAAGCGGAATTGGCATCAGCCATCAAAGGCAACGAATCGCCGAAGCGCTTGCGTAAGCCTTCAATCAGGGCAATGTCAAAGCCTGGCTTGATCTTCACCTTGATTTTCTTGTAGCCATCCGCCACGAAGCCTTCTACCTTGGCAACAACTGCATCCACAGACTTCTCGATCCCGACGCTTACGCCCACCTCGATCTCTTGGCGTGTCCCGCCCAATGCCCTCGCCAGTGAGATTCCTTTCTGCTTGGCATGCAAATCCCACACTGCGCTCTCCAATGCGGATTTCGCCATTTGATTTCGGCGAATGGGGGAAAAAAGGCGGGCCACGTCCTCAGGGGACTCGATGGTGCCGCTCAGCAGTTTGGGGATCAGAAAGGTTTCCAGCATGTACAGAACCGTTTCTGTCGTTTCTTCATTATAGAAAGGAGTAGGCATGGCTACGCTTTCCCCGTATCCCACTGCTCCTTCGCTGTGCACGCTGACCAGCAGAAAGTCTCGCTTTGTCTGCTGTCCAATGCTTGCCTCAAACGCTTCCTTCAGCGGCAGGTGCAATCGCTTGATCTCGACTTTTTCGATTTTCATTGAACGTGGCTCCTCTCGCCTTGCCCGTATAAATGGCAGGCTACGACATGATCTTGATCCATGGCAAGCTCAGTGGGCCGCACCGTCTTGCAGATCTCCATCGCATGGCTGCAGCGAGGGTGAAAAGCGCAGCCAACCGGGGGATTCGCTGGACTCGGCACATCGCCGCCCAGCACGATCCGCTCCTTCTTTTTATCAGGGTTGGGTACTGGCACGGCTGAAATCAACGCCTGCGTGTAAGGGTGCAGCGGCCTTTCAAAGAGGCTCTTTTTATCCGCGATCTCTACAATCCGCCCCAAATACATGACCGCGATGCGATCGCTGATATGGCGGATCACTCCTAAATCATGGGAGATAAACAAGTAGGTCAATCCCAAATCATCCTGCAGTTCATCGAGCAGATTCAAGATTTGGGCCTGAATCGAGACATCCAGTGCGGACACCGGCTCATCGGCTACGATCAGCTTGGGCTTGACCGCGATGGCACGGGCGATCCCGATGCGCTGGCGCTGCCCGCCGCTGAATTCATGCGGATAACGGTCAGCATGCTGCGGATTCAGTCCGACCAGACGCAGCAGCTCAAGGACGCGTTCCCGCATCGGGCGAGGATCAGCTTGGGAGGCTCCGACAGACAAGGCTTCGGCCAAAATGGTAGAGACAGTCAGGCGGGGGTTGAGCGATGAATACGGGTCCTGGAAGATGATCTGCATCTGACTGCGCTTGCTCCGCAGCTTGGCTTCCGGCATGGAGACGAGATCCTCTCCATCAAATCGGACGGAGCCATCCGTAGGCTTGATCAGCTGCAGGATGCTGCGGCCTGTCGTCGATTTCCCGCAGCCGCTTTCTCCCACGATCCCCAGCGTCTCTCCCTTCTTCACCCGAAAGGAGACCCCATCCACTGCCTTGACATGACCGGATGTCTGCCCGAAGAGCCCCTTTTTCATCGGAAAGTAGGTTTTGAGATTCTCCACTACCAGCAGATTCTCGCTCATATCGCCAACTCCTTATCCTGATAGACCCAGCATTTGACGGAGTGAGTCCCCGTCGAGATGACTGGCGGCTTTTCCCTCCTGCATCTCTCTACCGCATGCGTGCAACGGGAGCTGAACGGGCACCCTTCCGTTACCTCACCCAAAATCGGCACATTTCCGTCGATCGGCGTCAATCGGTTACTCTCGGTCTCCAGGCTGGGAATGGACTGCAGCAGCCCGACGGTGTACGGGTGCTTGGGATTCGAGAAGATCGTCCGCACATCCGCTTCCTCCACAATCTCCCCGTAGTACATGACCATGACTCGGTCCGCCATTTCTGCCACCACGCCCAAATCGTGTGTGATCAGCAGAATGGCCGTCTTGGCGTTTTGTTTCAAATCGTTCATCAAATCGAGAATTTGTGCCTGAATGGTTACATCCAGCGCGGTCGTCGGTTCGTCGGCGATGAGGAGGTCCGGCTCGCAAGCCATCGCCATGGCAATCATGACCCGCTGCTTCATCCCGCCCGAGAGCTGATGGGGATATTCGCCTGCGATGCTCTCGGGACGAGGAATTCCGACCTTTCGCAGCATCTCGATGGTCTTGGCACGCCGTTCTTGCTTGGTGAGGCCTGTGTGCAATCGGAAGACCTCGTCAATCTGCTTGCCGATCGTATGGACGGGGTTCAGCGATGTCATCGGCTCCTGGAAAATCATCGAGATATCACGACCGCGAATCTCGCGCATTTCACGTTCGGGCAAATCATTGAGGACCTTTTCCTTGAATCGGATACTGCCATCGAGCGATCCCGACTTTTTGGAGATGAGCCCCATGATCGACAGGGAGGTAACGCTTTTGCCGCACCCTGATTCTCCGACAAGCGCTACCGTTTCCCCTGCCCCGATCTGAAAGCTGACTTGATTCACCGCCGTAAACGTCCCCCTCTCTGTCTTCAGCTTCAGAGAGAGCCGTTCGATACTAAGCACGGTCTCGTTTTGCTTCATCGTGTAGCCCCCTATCCTGCGATGATCCGTTACTCGTTTCCGATAAAATGCTCATACGCGGTCTGCGTCAAACTGGCAATCATGCGCTCGCCCTCTTTCGTCGATGCGTTTCCGGTTGAGAAGACGGCGATGGTAAAGGCGCCTTTTCCCTCCGGAAGATAAACGATGCCCACATCGTTGACGACACTCCCGATGGTTCCCGACTTGCAGGCGATGATCGTCTTATCCGGCAGCAAATACGGAATGCGATTGCGCAGCTGCTGCCGCTTCATGATATCGAGGATCCCGTCGCAGACTTCCTGGGACACCAATTGCCCTGTGGCGATCAGCTCCAGCAGCTTGCCCATGTCTGACGGGCTGGACACGTTGTTTTCCGGAATCGGCTGAAAGATGACACTGTCCGCATCAATTCCCGTGGTCTGGAATTTTTGCTTCAGCTTGTGAAAGCCCTCCAGCCCTTTTTTCTCGCCGGCCAATCCCCCGCCGACACTGAGCAGCTCCCAGCAGCTGCTTTTGATGGAGATACGGTCTAGCCCCAGCTCTTTCATAAAGGCATCTACCCGTTCGGTTCCTACGAGCTCCAGCACTTTATCCGTCCCGAGATTGTCGCTGACGATGATCATCAGCATCGCCAAATCTTTTACCGCTACCTCTGCTCCCGGCAAAAACTCCTGCAGCACGCCCGATCCGGGTACCAAGTCATCCTCGGTCAGGCGGATGCGCTCCGCAAGGCTCAGCCTTCCTTCATGGACATCCCGGAACAAGGTCGCAAGGATCGGTACCTTGAACGTGCTCGCCATCTGGAAATAGTGATCCCCGTTGATGAGCGCTTCCTCCTGTGTCTCCAGGTGCTTGACTGCCACCCCGAACGTCGCATTCGTTTCCGACAGCACTGCCTCCAGCTTTTTCTGCAAACTCATGTGCATGCCCCTTTCGCAATGAAACCCGATTTATTTTGGATCAAGCGCATCGCGCAACCCGTCGCCCAAAAGATTGAAGCCGAGTACCACCAGCATGATCGCCATCCCGGGGAATATGGACATCCACCACGCCTGCCCCAGAAAGGCTTTGCCCACGTACACCATCGCACCCCACTCCGGAACTGGAGGCTGCGCTCCCAAGCCGAGGAAGCTGAGTGCCGCCGCCGCGAGAATGCTGCTGCCGAACTGCACCGTCATCAGGACGATGATGGGAGACAAAATATTAGGCAAAATGTGCTTCGCCAAAATCACCGCATCGCTGATTCCCAGCGCCCGCACCGCTTCGATGTACTCCTTTTCCCGAATCGAGAGAACAGAAGCACGTACGATCCGGACATAGGAAGGAATCACCGCGATGACGATCGCAATCATGGCATTCGTCAGCCCCGGCCCCAGTACCGCGATGATCGCGATGGCGAGCAAAAGCGCAGGCAGCGCGAGCAGGATGTCCATCACCTGCATGATGTAGATTTCGAGTCGACGGTAGTATCCCGCGATGATTCCCAAAGTCACCCCAATCGCAGATGCGATCGTGACCGTGATCAAGCCTGTCAGTAGCGAGATCCTGCCTCCATGCAGCAGGCGGGAAAAAATATCGCGGCCAAAATCATCCGTCCCCAGCAGGTGCTTGGCCCCAGGTCCCATCATCCGGTCCTTGAAGTTCATCTGATCGATCGGATACGGCGCGATCCATGGTGCCAAGACGCAGCCGACGGTAAATATCAAGAGAATCACGGCGCCTGCCATCGCGGTCTTGTTTCGAAGCAGCCGTTTGATCACCTGTGACCAGTAGGACGGCGATGGAGCAATCTGAGGTTCCACTGCTCGCACGGGAGGGTGCGTCTCATGCCCTACTTCTAGTTGGCTCAAGTTTCCACTCACGTTCCTCACTCCTTCCTACTCGTATTTAATCCGTGGATCAAACCAGCTGTACAGCAGGTCGACGATCAGGTTGGTGATGGCAAACAGAAAAGCGATAAAGAAAACAAGTCCCTGGATCGTAGGCAGATCCCGTTTGCCGATCGCTTCGATCGCCAGGCTGCCGAGGCCTTGCAGGGAAAAGATCGTTTCAGTCACGACGGCGCCAGCCAAAAGCGCGCCAAACTCCAGACCGATCAGCGTGATGACGGGGATGATGGCGTTTTGCAGGCCATGCCTCAGAATCACCCACTGCCGGGGTGCCCCTTTCGCCTGAGCTGTCCGCATGTAATCCTGCTTGATCACATCCAGCATGCTGGAGCGTGTCATCCGGGCAATCATCCCAGCCTCTCCCAAAGCAAGTGTCACCGCTGGCAAAACGAGCGAGAAGAAGCCGTCGTAGCCGGAAATCGGGAAGATCGGCAGCCTGTAGGCAAAAATCCAGATGAGAAACAGGGCGATCCAAAAGCCGGGAGCAGAAATCCCGATCAGCGAGAAAAAAACCACGACCCGATCCACCCAGGTATTTTGCTTTACGGCTGAGATCACGCCGACGATCACCCCGATGATCGTGGCCAAAACGACACTGTACAAGGCCAATTGGAAAGTAATCGGGAAACGGTCCACAATTTCCTGCCAGACGGTATAGCCCGTTATGTAGGAGGTGCCCAGATCGCCCTGCAGGAGCCTTCCCAAAAAGCTGAAGTATTGCATAATCAACGGCTTGTCGAGTCCAAGCTGTGCGTTCAGTGCAGCGATCGCCTCATCCGTGGGGTAATCCCCGAGCAGATACTGCACGGGGTCCCCTGGAATCAAATGCACCAGCAGAAAGATGAGGATGGTGACGCCGAGTAGCGTCCCCAAGAGCGACAGCAATCTTCGGAAAAGGTATCGTTGCAAACGCCCCACCTCCCTTTCGTTATTTGGTAATGCGGATGTCCGCAAACGGAATGTCGCCAGTGAATGGGTTGAGCTTGTAACCTTCGACATTGCGTGTCGCCGTTACGGATTCGCTGGAGTAGAGCGGCACCCATGGCGCATCGTTTACGAGAATCTCCTGCGCTTCCTCGTACACTTTCATGCGCTCTTCCTCGTTCATTGTCGTGCGTCCTTTGGCGAGCAGCTCATCGACTTTCGGATTCGAATAGTGCACGCGCTTGGAGTTGTCGGTCTGCATCAACAGGTACAAAATATCCGGGTCATTCAAGCCAAAGTAAAGGAGGAACAGCTCATGGTTTCCTTTGATGGCGCGATCCTTGACTGTCGCTACATCCGTCACGGCGATCTTGATGTCGACTCCAATCTCTTTCAGCTGGCTTTGCAGGATTTGTGCGACACGCTGGAGTGCTGGGTCATCGGATAGGAGCAGTTCAAACGAGAGTGGTTTTCCGCCTTTATCCGCGATTCCATCGCCATTGCTGTCGGTGTAGCCCGCTTCAGCCAAAAGCTGCTTTGCTTTGTCCACATTGTGGCCGTACATGTCCTTGGCCATGTTTTCGATCTTTTCACTGTATCCGGGAATGGTCGGAGGGAGTGGGCCGAAGATCGGCTTGGCGAATCCAGACAGCGCGAACTGCACGATCGGCTCGCGATCTACTCCCATCGCGATGGCTTGCTTGATTCGGACGTCTTTGAAAATCTCTTTCTGGTTGTTAAAGCCCAAGTACTTCATGCCTTGTTCCATGCTGGTCTCGATTTTGGTTCCGGGAATGGCCTTCAGCTCTTCCACATATGTGCTCGGCACCTCTTGCAGGATGTTGATGGTCCCTTTTTTAAACTCGAGGATGCGCGTGTCGTCATCCTTCAGGAAGCGGAAGACGAGCTTATCGACATGAGGAGCTCCCTGGTTCTCTGCGTATGGCATTGCCCATTTGTAATCCGGGTTTTTGACATAGGTCACGGATGCTCCGCGCTTGACCTCTGGATGCATGAAAGGCCCTGTCGCGAGGGGCGCTTCCCCGAATTGCTCGCCTTTTTCCTTTAGGCGCTGGGGATCGAAAGGAGAGAGGAACGTTCCCACCAGCATGTTGGCGAATGGGGCAAACGGCTCTTTGAAATACACCTTCACCGTGTTGGCATCTGCCGCCTCGATCTTTTCAATCGGGCCAGCGAGATCCTTGTTTGGCGAAATGGCTGCAAAGCGCTCGATTGATGCTTTCACCGACTCCGCCGTCAATGGGGCTCCGGATTGGAACTTCACGTCTTTGCGCAGCACCAGCGTCCAGACTTTTCCGTCATCCGAGACCTGCCAGGATTCCGCCAAATGCGGGACCAGCTTTCCTTGCATATCGCGGGTCAGGATCGAATCGTACGGCTGGCTGTTGGCATTGTCCAGCCACGTCGTCTTTTGCGGGTCCAGTGTATCCGGCTCGACAGGTGCAGCTACGACGAGTGTCCCACCCGCTGTCGCAGTCTGTGGAGCTGTATTCGAGTTCGTGTTGGTGCCAGCGCCGGTACCTGTGCCTGTCGAGCTGGTGCCTGTGGTCGACGAACATGCAGCCAGCAGCAAGGTCACACTGAGCCCGATCGTCGCCAAGCTCGTATAACGTCTCTTCTTCATGAACATTTCCCCCTCGGATGATTTACTGACTTTCCTGGACGAACGGATAAAATTGCTCGCTTGTCTGGTCGTACCGCTTGATGCGTTTTTTCACCCGCTCCCGATCCGCCTGGGACACCCCGCTCACCACCGCATTCAGCAGCGTAAAGATCGATGACATTCCGCGGAGCGTAGCGGGCGGCGGCGTGGTTACCTTGAGCAGCACATCTGCCAAAGGCCCGAGCGGACAAAGCTCATGATCCGTGACAACCAGAATCTTGCCTCCCTGATCCTTGACCGCATTGGCAAATGACAAGGTATCCTGCAAATAGCGTGGAAAAACGAGAGCGATGAGGAGCCAGTCTCTGTTTATTTCCGAAATCAACTGATTGCCATCGTCCAGCTGCCCCCGGTACAGATGCGTATCCCCCTTGATGATATTGAGCGCAAAGGATAGCCAGTAGGCAGGGGCAAAGCTCGTGCGGCCGCCCACCACAATGATCTTTTTGGCCTTCACGATGCTTTGGACCGCCTGATCAAACAGGTGACGGTCAAGCCCGATCAACGTCTTTTGGATAAAAGACACGTCCTGCTCCATGGTAAAGGAAATCACGTCATCGCTATCGTTGTACTCATAGGTCGCGTCATGATAGGTCTGTACCAAACTCTCACGGATGACCGGAAACAACAGCATTTGCCGAAGCTCGTTCTGAAGCTCGGTAAATCCGGAATAGCCCAGGGAGTAGCAGAGGCGAATCACGGTCGTTTCACTTGTCCCACTGTAGGCGCCAATCACTTTCGCTGGATGGAGAGCCACCTGATTCGGTTCATCGAGAATGTACCTTGCTACCAATTTTTGCTGGTTCGTCAACTGCTCATATGATTTGCGAATGCGCTCGTGCACGCTCCCCATCAAATCCCCCCTCTTTATCAGGTCAAGCCGGTCATGCCGTTTGTTTGCCGATGCTTTTGCTGTGCTAGGAACCTGCCGGGACGGGATCGAGAGGATGGACGGGTCTGTTCAGGCGTTTGTAGTCAAAGGATTGGAACCGCAGAGTCGTGAGTCCGGGAGAATCCACGGTAATGATCTGTGCACTGAGCGGTTCAAAGCTCGCCCGGAAATGCTGGCTGGATTTCAAAGAGACAATTTTGAATTGCGTGACATCGATGCCGTGAAGGAGGAAAACCTGCTCATCCAGCACCTGCGTCTTCACCGAGCAGACGAGAATATCGACCCCATTTGCCTGGAGGCGCACCGATTTTCCCAGATCCACCGGAGAGCCTTTGCCCATCGGAGACGAAGTAATGAACTTCCCATCTGTCAGTGCTTTGACGTACGCCGTAAGCGTAATCGGCTCGCCGTGCAGGTTGTCGGTCTTGCCCCCTAGCTGCACCTCAATCGTCGCCCCCACTCCTTTTTCATGAGCCAGTGCGGCAACCTCCGGATCGTAGATGAAGCCAAAGCAGGCATCCTGCAAGTCCGCTTCCAGCATCGCCCGCAGCAGGTAGGTGCCATCTCCCGGAGTCCCTCCGCCGGGATTGTCGGACGTTTCATTCAGGACGACTGGGAACTTTGTTGCTGCTTTGGCCATTTCCAGCCCTTCTCTTGGTGACAGGACTTGCGGTTCAAACTCCATTCGCTTTTCCCAGATCAGGCTCGCGACGTCCTCTGCAGCCCGCTTTGCCAGCTCTTCATCGCCGTTGGACACTGCCACCACCGTCACGCCCAGCTCGGGAATGTCCGTGTACGGGAAGCCGTGGAAGAATGCGCAGTCTACCATTCCCGGTTCCCGCTCCCATTTATAGCAAACTTCGTTGATATCTTTGGCTGGTGAGAGATTCGTCGTAGAAGTAGGAACGATCAAAGGCAGCTTCACGCGGTGCATGCGCGGTGCCAGCTCGCCCTTGACCATCTTTTCTGCCAGCTGGACCGCCTCCAGACCGCGTTCGTAGCAGTCTGTGTGGGGATAAAGATGCACGCCGAGCAGAATATCTGCTTGCTGAATCATTTCGTCCGTGATATTTCCATGCAGGTCCAGCGTGACAATCAGAGGGATATCGTAGCCCACCTGCTGGCGAACTGCTTTCAGCAAGGCCCCTTCCAAATCGTCAACGCCCTCCGCGACACCTGCCCCGTGAAGAGACAAGCAGATCGCGTCTACCTTCCCTGCGTTTGCAATTCCAGAGAGCAGTTCGTCCTGCAGCGAGTCAAATGTCTCCTTGGTGATCGTGCCTGCTGGATACGCATTCGCTGCAAACGCCCCCACCACTTCAATGCCGCGCTGTCTCGCGCCGTCGACCATGCCTCCCAGGAAATCCCGGACCCCGGCGTGCGCCGACACAATCTCGTCTCCTCGCGCCCACTCCCACAACTCAAAAAGCTCTCGAGTCGTCGGGACATTCGAGAACGTGTTCGTTTCGTGCATGACTTCCCCAATTACGATCTTCATCACTGCTCAGCCTCCATTATTTGATGGATTTTCAAGCACATTCCGTGAATCCGCGTTTTGAAGTTTACACTTTATGATGTATGCGAGAATGAAGTTCTAACTCTAGTTGCATTATAAGCGCGGAATCGGAAAAGCTCAATATCAAATTCTGAAAATAATCACTATTTCGGTTTTTTTGTCGGTAAATTTATTTCTCGCACGAGTGGTATCCACACGCATGAAAAAAGGCGCCTATTGATTAGGCACCTCACCACGCACTATGTAAGGGATATCATGAACTGTGACAAGATGTTAATCGTTTGGGGGGAATTGGTAACTATTGATAGAATAAATATGAAGATAAAATTGTGCACAGGAGGAGATAAAACGATGGAAAAAAACAAATTACTACGAATGGACAATGTTGGCATCGTAGTAGAATCCCTTGATGACGCAATCTCTTTCTTCGAGGAGATTGGCTTGAAGCTGGAAGGGCGAGCTACTGTCGAAGGTGAATGGGCCGGTCGCATCACCGGGCTGGGTTCACAGTGTGTAGAGATTGCTATGATGGTTACCCCAGATGGCCACAGCCGACTTGAACTTTCGCGATTTCTCACCCCACCTACTATATCAGATCACCGAACTGCTCCTGTAAATGCCCTCGGTTATCTACGAGTCATGTTTGCCGTTGAAGACATTGACGAAATGGTATCCAGACTCACTAAGCATGGTGCTCAGCTCGTTGGCGAAGTGGTTCAGTACGAGGACTCGTATCGGCTCTGCTATATTCGTGGAGTTGAAGGACTTCTAATCGGTTTGGCGGAACAACTCGGTAAAAAATAAGTGACGTTTAAAAGCAGTGTGAAAGTATTTCGAAGAAGTCGGGTGCATCGCCTAAACGATAGCTCAATAAGCCGCCTCTTCAACGAGGCGGTTTTCTGATTGTAAAAATCAACACCAGGATTTAACATAGCCTTTCTTTAAAAAAGTTGTCATCCAGTAAAAACTGGCTGACCACATAATACGAACGGGCAGGATCATTAAAGTTAAAGGGTGAATATTTCTAACTGTACGTTCTCTATTCAAGGAGGTAAGCATTATGCAAAGTAAAATAGAACAAGTCATTATTACTACGGCAGAAAGTTTCGTGAATAATTTTTCTGATAAAGGAAATTTTGATTATAGTGTGCAAAGTCTACGAAAACTGGACGAAATGTTAGAAGAGTTATGTCAGTATCAAATAGATGATGATACATTAGATTCTGTTTCCTCTATGGCTGGAAGTTACATTTTTGAAGTGGCAAGAAGGAATTATGGTGGACTGTACTTTTGGGTACAAGAAAGAGACCAGCCTGTGTTAGTTACTGGAGAGCCTGAATATTCAATTTCTATATTTGCATTCGATAAAGTTAGAGGCAGAATTCGGAATGGTAAAGAAGATGATATACCCTATTATTTCGATGGCTATATCGAAGCAGTTGAAAAAGGTAAGAATACAGGGTACAGAGCTACAATTGTTTAAAGTAGCTTAGGGGATTAAACTAACTTTTTCCCTAAATCAGATGTTGCGTAACCTGAATTTTCAAATCTCTATGTTTGTCTCCAAAAACTCAAGATACTTTGGGGCGTCTTCCATAAAAATCTCAATACCGGCGCCCATGTAAGCCCGAGTTAACTCGTCAGCTGCCTTTTCAAAGTTTTCCTGTTCGTAATATAACTGCCCCAGCCGAAGATGAATATACGGATTCCCCAACCCCTTCGGACACTGTACGGCATTAAAAAAGCACTTGAAGGCCTTATCGTAATTCTTCATAAGATAGTGGACATCCCCAATAGCTACATATATCCAGGTAGCTGCCTCCCATTCTTGATGATTTTCAGGCAATAAACGGAGGGCGGCAATATAATTTTGCTTGGCCGCATCAAGTTCGCCTGTCTTCACTAAAGCATCGCCTTGTTTACATAGAGCCCTAATTGCGGAATAAGTGGAATCTGAGAGCTGCAACGCGATCTCTCCTGTTCTATTCGATTGGATAAATGAATTTTAGCCAATGATCATTACATCCGACCACCTCCGCTTTTGATGCCCTTCAATGCGAAAAACCGCTATCACGGATGCGTCGGACTTGGCAAAAATTCAAAGGCATGCCCATTCAAACCGACACGGTCCATGATTTTGCGCAAATCGGTCGCAATCTGCATGAAATAAACATCGCGGTTCATGCCTCCTGCGTATTTCTCCAGATCGTAATCGTGAGCAACGGCAGAGGCCAAATGGTATAAATCGTCTACCAGGATCTTTTTGATGTCGGCCTTTGTGATGGATGGGTCGATCCCGCATTCGTTGACAAGGGTCTGCGGCGTTTGCGCAAGCGCCATGCTGTCGTAGCTTGGATGCGACAAGAGATGCATCAAATCGTACAGATCTTTAAACCGCGGCCTCACAATGGTTTGATGCAGCTTCCATGCGATCTGGACCGAAAGCGGCACAGTGTGCGGCACGACGAACCGATCGCCAAAGACGGGCTGATACTCCAAAGCGACCGGCTCCATGCCCATATCGAGGTTGAACGAAACATCGAGACAAAGCTCGTGGTACTGATCGTCTCTCCTCGTCTCCCCTTTCAAATAGTAAGCCAGGTCCGTATTGACCGTAGGAAAATCTTCCGCCATGGCGTAGTCGATCGATCGCCAAAACGCATTTTCCCGAAAACTACGGAAAACGATCCCGTCATCCAGATCCAGTTCGGTGGCTTGGATCATCCAGTCGGTAAACGTCTGCCGCGCATGCTCCGCATCGCGGATCTTCCCCGCAAACAAAAAATCGATATCCTCCACATACCTAAGATCGCGGTCCTGCAAATATTGCCTCGTGAGCAGACTGCCTTTTAGTAGAAAGGGCATATTCACAAGCGAAATTCTTCGTAACAATGCCTCCAACACGACGAGCTCTCTTACCTCGTAACTCAAATCTTTTAGGTTTTCCATTCTCGTCCTCCCCTCCCTTGCCAGGATCTTTATGAAATCCATCCGCTATCCAGCTCTTCTCTGCTGTCGTAGATGCATAATTCGTATTGTTCCTTCTGCAGCTCGATTCCGTTTTCGCGCAAAACGTCATGGATCTTCCCGACCCGCCCGTAAAACTTCTCCGCACTTTCATATTCTCGGACCGTTATAAATCTCACTCTCCCGTTCACATTCAGAGAGTTTCTTGAAATATGCCCGCCATGAGCGTTGCATAATTGTCTTAACCGTTCCACATCATCGACCTGCACTTTCCCATGCCACTCAAAATACGGTTTCGAGTGCTTACTTAGAGGCTGATGAAAATACGATTCTTCCTTTGGAGAAATCTCTACCTTTTTTCGGACGATCGAGAATCCGTTGCCCCGAAACGTCGCCGCAATCTTTTCCATTTCTTCATGCGCTTCTTGAAAATCGATATGTTCTATAACCCCTGTAATCATCGGTTGGTGGATGTACGTTCCTTGATCCAAAACGATCATCAGCGGTTTTACTCGCTCAGCATGACAAATCGCTAGGAAAGCTTCCTTTTGATCCACCGGCAAATCATTGAGTGTCAGGTGAAATTCAAATTCCATGACGTTCACTCCATCAATCATTTGTTTCATCTTAACACAATTTTCCCACAATATGTAAACTCACTCATTGCAGATGCCCCGCCGCACTGCATGTGATACGGATTGTTGCCAGGTAGCCGATCCGATACAATGAAAGGGATTAAACAAATTGGAAGCATCAGGAAAGATATAGAGAGGAGGAAACCGGAATGAACGTCTATCTTTTTGAAAAGTGGAACCTGACAAATATCCCTTGGCAAAGGCTGACCACCCCGTATGGCAGAGGCAGCGACTTGCCGGAGTTCATCGCAAACGGAAACTATGACGAAATCGCAAACTTGGTGGAGCATCAAGGCACGCTCTGGCAAGTGACCCCGTGGGTCCTCTCGTTGTTGCTAAGAGAGTTGAAAGCGAAGCGACTCGAAGATGTCTCGCCGGCAGAACTGCGGGTATACGAGGCAATCGCAGACTCCCTCACCGGAAGAGAGCTGGAGTCCATCCCGCACGTGACGCATCCCGAATTATTGCTGGAAGAAAACTATCTGTGGCCGATCGATGAGGAAGAGGACGAACTCATTTGGGAGGAGGAAGAACCTCCGGGCTACGCACAGCTGCCTTTCTCCAGCTACTATTATTCCAGCGGCTTGCTGCTACTGGAGGCCATCCCCGACTTTGAACGGCTGCGAGACGGAAATGCCGACCTGGCCACTCAAGTATCAGAGCTATTGAAAAAGCTGGATCCAATCGGATCTCCATCTAATAAGTAAGCATTTTCCACCGGACGCACGACCAAACAAGGAGAGTGAACAAGCCATGTCCACTCTGACAAAGGCGCTCCTTCTCGCTGCACAGGAGCACGACGGCCAGACAGACATTGGCGGAGCGGAGGCGAGCTCAGATAAAAAATCCCCTTCCAAGAAAAGGGGCGATTTTCCGCTCATGGCGGTCCCGCTCCCTTTCTAGAGAAGGAGTTGCTCTACATCTTCACCAGTGTGCTGTTGCCCTGAGATAATAAAGTTATCGACTAAATAATAATGTATTAGACTGGATAACAAAGTTCTAGACTGTGACAACCTCACGGGCTCGAAAGTGAAGAATTGATCGCCGGGCACTGCGGCGGGAAGACGAACGACGGGCAGCGAAATGACGGGCAGCGAAATGACGGTGTCGGGGACGGCACAGGAATGCTTGCCGGACGCGGCGAACAGAATTTCCCCAACACTTCCATTTTGATTTCCGCCTCCACCTGGATCTCTTTGCAGATGATGACTTCCAGTTCCACCATGCCACCCAAAAGAACCGTGTCGAACGGGTTGCATTCGACGGCGGTGATGCGGCAGAGGATGTTGGTTTCATCCAACGGCTCCGGCAGACAGAGCGAGATTTCGTCATCGAATTGGATGGTTGCGGGGAACTCGCATAGTAGCGTACCGTTGGCGAATACACGGATCAAGAGTATGGCGTCGAACAAGAAGCGGACGATCCCGACACGGACGACGTTTCCGCCTACGATGATGTTCTCGCGCCTGATGCCAACAACGTTGCAAGAAAAGTCCAGAAAGTGTGTCGGCTGTCGTTTGGGGATCAGTGGGAATGTCGGAGGAACGATTGGTTCCACGCATTGGATCGTGATGTTTTGACCCGCACGTATTGCCGCGTCTACCAGTGACCGGCAATCGTCGGGGATCGGAACTTTATTCCTTTCTCTGTTGACAGCAACTACCCAGTCGTACACCTTTTGGACGCGGATGCACTCTGCTTGAAGATTGTTCGGAATGGGAGGTGATACGGTCGGAGTCACCGTGTTTGTAACCGTCACGGTAAATGAGCAGGAAGCGGTATTTCCAGCCACATTGGTTGTCGTGCAAGTAACGACGGTGGTCCCTACAGGAAAGGTTCCTGTCTCGATCGCTATGGCTACCGGCAAAGCTGGAAAGACATGCGTTTCACCAGACGGAGCACAGGATATCGAAACGATGCCGCAGGCGGGACTGGACGCAGCGACAGCGTAGGTAACGTTCGCTGCATTGTTTCCAGGTTCGGCTGTTGCGGTTATGTTGGCCGGACAGATAATGGCTGGAGGCTCTGTCTCAAAGGTAATGATTACTTCGCCCTCGCCTGTTCCGACCCCAGACAAATTGATCGGATTGCTTCCGCCATTAAACGAACCGCCTCCGCCTCCTCGTCCGCCCAGATTGCCAGAAGGGGTGCCGGAACCGCCTCCGCCTCCACTAAAGCCTCCTCCGCCCCCGCCACCAACCGAGCTGCCCCTCCTCCGCCAAACCCACCCGCTTCCCCGATAGGGCTTGCAGCGCCACCCGTACCACCCATGTCAATCGCGGTTCCCCACCCGCGCCCGACATGGAAGAAACACCACTTCCGACAATGCCAGCGCCTCCCCCGCCTCCTATACCACTGCCTGAGCCGCCACCCAATCCAGCCGTGCCGCCGGCTCCTCCCGTAATGCCGCCTCCGGCAAGACCATTCGGACTGGTTGCCGTCGCATCTGCTCCGGACTCAACAGTGGTGCCGCCTCCGCCTCCGCCAGCTGCGACCATCAGATTGGCTGCTGTTACAGCAGCCGTAGTTCGCCATACGAACGAGCCCCCTCCGCCTCCTGCGCCGGTCAAAGGACTGTCGCCTCCAGCACCGCCTACCAAAATGGTTAATTGCTCACCAGGCGTTACGGCAAAGTCTCCCTGGACCAAGGCTCCTCTCCCGAAATTTCCTGTAGCGCCTGAGGCACCACCTCTTGCTCCCAGCGCCAGGATCGTAAGCGAAGTCACGCAAGGAGGAACCGTAAAGGTCTGCGGGCTGCCCGTAAAGACGAAGGTTGACACGGAAAAGGTTATGGTTACGAATCCGTTGCCTTCTCCGACGCCGAGTTGATTATTCTGGTTGATGCCGCCGTTAAACGATCCGCCTCCCCCACCACCCGTTCCATTAACCAAACCAGCGTCAGCCTGGCCACCTCCTCCTCCACTAAAACCCCCGCCTCCCCCACCTGCACCAGAGCCTCCCCCGCCGCCGCCAAAACCTCCATCCCCCCGCCTGAAGGCCCGCCGCTAGCCCCCCAGAACCATCAACGTCAATTGCTCTTCCACCGAAGCCTCCAGATTCTCCATCGCCGCCATTACCGATAATGCCGGCTCCTCCGCCACCTCCGCCGGTGCCTAATCCGCCGCCACCCCCTGATCCGGCGGTACCTCCCGTTCCTCCTTGTCCTTCTCCTCCTGTTCCGTCCGTGCTTGAATTCTGCGCGTCCATGCCAGCCGTCAGAGCAGCTGCTCCTCCGCCTCCCCCTGCTGCGATCAAGAGGGTATCCGTTGTGACAGGACCATTGGTGCGCCAAATGAACGTGCCACCTCCCCCGCCTCCGCCTCGGGAAGCCGCCTCCGCATTTGCGCCTGCTCCACCTACGAGAATGGTCAATACCTCGCCAGGGGTGACCGGAAAATCCCCCTGTATATAGGCTCCTCTTCCTCCTGCACGAGCAGCGGCAGCTCCGCCTACGGCCCCCGCCGCCCTGATTGTTACCGAGGTCACGGAAGGGGGAACCGTAAAGCTTTGACGCCCACCCGTAAACCCAAATGTCCGTATGGGCACGGATCATCGCTCCTTCCTATTTGTTTGACTACGCAGATACATTCCTTCCCATTCTATGTTTATGTCTACCTGGCATAAGTGGACTGGGCGGATACACGGTACATGGAAAAAATTAGGGGCTGTCACCCCAGTGGTGAGACAGCCCCGTTTTCTATCATTTCAACAACTGTTTAATCGATAGAATCTACTGAACCAGCGAATCCATTTCATGCTTGTTCAAGCCCTTGAAATTCCCCGTCTTTCGTTGGATTTTTCCTCCATTCCTATCCACTCATGGGATCGTGCTCATCGCTTATTAAGCATCTGTACATGCTGTTGGATAGACAAGAAAACGGCACATTCATCATGCAATGTCGCAATGGAGATGCTGTGGTTCTCATCAGCAGAATCATGCTTGCCGTCTGATCCCTTCAAGCCAAACGCTGTCGTGGCGTTGGTAACCAGAATTTCAAGGAAGAAGACGAAGACTAGTCCGCAGCAGGAAAGAAGTCGGGCCCATCCGCAAAGACTGGGATGGGCCCGGTTTACATAGGGGTTTTTACAATTCTTGTAGCAGCCTCACCACAAACGGAATATCAGCAGGTGCAAATGAATATTCTCGAAGCTCCTCACGGCTTGCCCAGCGGTACTCATCGTGGTCTACGAGGGATATGTCGCCGCCCACAAACCTAGCTCGGTGAGCGAACAGCCGAATCTGCGTCGTCCCGTATGCATGATCATTGACGCCGAACGGTTCATACGGCTCGATGGAGATGTTCATCTCCTCTTGTAATTCTCTTTGCAGGCAGGCTTCTACCGATTCACCCTGCTCGATCTTTCCACCTGGAAACTCCCACAAGCCCGCTTGCGATTTTCCCTTCTTGCGCCTCGCGATGAGGAGCTGGCCTTGCTCGTTTTCGATGATGGCTGCAGCTACTTCTAGCATTTTGCTGATCACTTCCTATATGATGGCCTTGTTTGCGATTGGTACCTTTGAGATCTATATATAAAAGATAGCTTTAAGCGTCAATCTTTATTCCTATCCTTTTACAATGAAATAAGCTCTATCTCATTTTGGCGATGGTGAAAAATGATCCAAGGTAAGGAATCGGAAAAAACCGTCACGAGAGAGACGGTTTTTCTGTTATTTGTTATTTGGTGTTTAATAGATACTATTTCGTAATTTCAGAGGAATTCATCGCGGGCTACGCAACAAATATCATTTCATTTTAATGAGTGAGACGGGCTCACCCCAAAGACTCAATAACCCCCTGAATCTCCCGCAAACTAGCAATCTCATGACTCGGCACAATCTCCCCTACACGAGGCACTCCATGCCGATTGATCCACATATTGCGCATGCCTACCGTATTCGAGCCCAGAATGTCCGTCGTCAGCTTGTCCCCGATCATCACGCCTTCTTCTGCCGTGATGCCCAGCAAGCTCATGGCGTGCTCGAAAATCGGCGCGGCAGGCTTGCCTTGACCGAAATCACCGGAAATGATGATATGGTCGAAATAAGCAGCGAGCTCTGGGACTCCGGCCAGCTTTTCCTTTTGCAGGTCAGGCGAGCCGTTGGTCAGCAGCAGGAGCTTGTATTTTCCTTTCAGCTGGTCCAGCACCTCGAAGGTTTCTTCATACACAATCGGGCGGCTTCTCCGCTCCGCCGGGAACATTTCCCCAAGTTTAGCGCCCAGCTCTTCGTTCTCGATGCCGAGTGCCCGCAAGCCGCGTGTCCATGCTTCCCTCCGATAGGTGGGGACGAACGATTGGAGCTTGCGAAACTCCTCTTGTTCCCCCTCGGCAAAGCGTGCCCATAGTCCCTCAAACGGATTGATCCCGATCATTTTGGTAAACGGGAACGCTTCAAAAGCTTCGTATATGGCCCGCGCTTCCCTGCGAACCGCCTCTTCCAGCTGCTCTGTGTCCACGTCGTGATACTTGGCAGCCTCCGCACAGGTCGCTTGAAACGCTTCCTTCACGCTGCGGTCGTCCCACAGCAACGTATCATCCAAATCAAATAAAACCGCTTTGATCGCCATCAGTTGATTCCCCTTTTTCTCCTATTTTGTCTCTTTTGTTCTATCATCACGGAAATGGGTCGGTTTCGCAACAGGTAAGGACGAGTTTTTCGTGGGATTCCGACTATTTTTCCTACCAGATAGAGAACAAGAGGGGGCAGCAGCCTGAAGCGATCCTCGCTCATCCCTTCAGCAAGCTTTGCAAGCTTAGGAGTTTTCTCTTCCGCTGCATCCGGGCTTCGATCGCTTGATCATGCGTCACGGCGATGAAGCGGGTTATCGAATGGGGTCTGGATTGTGCTACGAGATCCAAGTCTGCGCTGATCGTGGTTCCGATGGTGACGAACCCTCCTCCCGTCGTCGCATCCCGCAATAACAGGATGAGCTCTTTCTCATTCGGGATCATGATCGCGCCGATCGGATAGACGATATCCACGGTGTTGGATGCATTATTGCCCGCACCGAATGGGGGATCAACCGATTGGAAGGCAGCAGTCGCACCCGTATATCTGTACGCGATGTTGTTAGATTCGAGTCCAACCTGCCACTCTGAATTCAGGAACGCTTTCAATCCTTCGTCACTCAACCGATAGCTGGAAATGCCCATGACCATGCGGATATCGATGGAGGAAGAAAATCGGGGGAGATATTCCTCCGGGATTCGCGTCCCCACATGATGGAAGACGCCTGGCAAAGGCTCCCCGATGATTACCTCGTCCCCTGCAAGCAGTTTTCTTCCCTGAAATCCACCCAATTGACTCAAGGTGTACGTCGATTTCGAGCCGAGCACGTCGGGAACCTGAATCCCCCCTGACACGCACAAATAGGTTTTTACGCCTTTGGCCGTTGAACGAAGGGTGAGAACATCACCTTCTTGGACGCAGACCGACTCCCACATGGGGATGGGCTGCCCGTTCACTTTCACATCCATAGGGGCGCCCGTGATGGCGATGACCGTTTTCTTGCGCACTTCGATTTTGGGACCGAGCAGCGTGATCTCCAGAGCGGCATAGTCGATGGGATTGCCCAATAAAATGTTTCCCAGACAAAACGAATATCTGTCTGCTGCACCGGAAGGAGGAACCCCTAAGTGGTAGTAATCTTTTCGGCCCGAATCCTGCACCAAGGTTTGCAATCCACCGTCCAAGATGTAGAACAAGCTAGAACCCCTCCATCAATTGCTTCAGATAGCCTTTTCTGTCGGCGAAATAGTCTTCCGTCGAGAAATCTACGTATTTGATCCGGTATCGGTACGTCCCTTCATCGACCTGCTGGACAATCCGATTGTACTCGGCTTCGTCAACGGGACGATGCTTCCAGATATCTCCTGGCTTGGCCAAAAAGAAGGTATCCTTGAGATCGGGAAGCCTCTGCGATTGATCGAATACGGGAACCGCTGCCATCCCAATCAGCTGGTAGCTGCCGGGGGCACTCAGCGGATAGATCACTGTAAACGCCCCACCGATCCCGACAGCCTGGCTCGGTGTATCAGTCCGGGGGCTTATGTATTTAGGCGTCTGGATGATTTGCTCTTTCGTAAGACCGAGCGGATATTCCCATGCCGTTCCGGGGATAAATCCCATCATCGTGATCAGGTAGGGACTGGAGGAATGTGCCTCGATAAAGCGCTCCTTTTCGGCATAGCCGTTCAACTTCATGACCAGCTCAAAATTGCTTTTTGCCTCATGGGCGATATTGCGCTCCTGAAAGCGTCTGCTGTACTCCTGTGTCAGCGGATCGTCATACCAGATCGGGATCTCGACAATACGGACCTGCATGTTCAATTCGGACGGATTGCTTTTCGTGATGTCAATCTCTTTCAAATACTCCAGAAGGTCGGCGACAGAAATCACTTCCGGATCGAAACGGATGATATACGAAGAGTTGGAGGGACAAATATCTTGGATGCCAGGTATTTGCCGCTTCCGCAATTCGTTTGTGACGGCTAATGCCTTGAAATTGCTTTCCTCCCTCATGTCCCGGGAGATCTCCGCGTAGATGTACTCGTCACCGCCGAAGTCGAATCTGGTTTCTGGCAGGGTAAACATAAGCAACTCCTTTTCTATTGCAGAAATTTCTGAATTCTGCGACTAAGTGTAGCAGGACTTACGCCAAGGATTTTGGCAACTTTCGAGGCGGTGCCGTATTTTTTCAAAGCAAGCGAGATCAGTTGATTCTCCACTTCCTCGACCGCTTCTCTCAGCGGCATGATGTCCAGTACCAATGTTTTGTTCTCCCGACCGCGATCTTCTTCCACATATAAATGAGGGAGAACGTCTTCCGTACCGATATTGTCTTTTCTCGTTGTCACGACTAGTCTTTCGATTACGTTTTGCAGTTCTCTGACATTTCCTGGCCAAGCATAGCCCTCCAAGGCATTCAGAGCTTCCCGGGTCAGGCTTTTGTCGAGATGGTATAGGCTGTTGAATCGCTTCAGGAAATGAATGGCCAACGGAATGATGTCCGGCGTTCGCTTGCGGAGCGGCGGTATCTCGATGGGAATCACATGCAAGCGGTAATACAGATCTTCCCGAAATTTTCGACTCCTCACCAGTTCTTTGAGATTCTGGTTGGTTGCCGCAATCACACGCACATCGACGGGAAAGGTTCTTGTTCCTCCGACACGCATGATTTCCCGCTCCTGCAGGACACGAAGGAGTTTCGCCTGCATGGGGTATGGCAGCTCCGTCACCTCGTCGAGAAAGATGCTTCCTTTGTGCGCCAGTTCGAACAAGCCCGGCTTACCCTTTTGATCCGCTCCGGTAAATGCCCCTTTTTCATAGCCGAACAGTTCGCTTTCGATTAAACTTTCAGGGAGAGCTCCGCAGTTGACCCGAATGAACGGTTCATTCTTTCTTGCGCTGTACTCATGGATCGTTTGGGCGAAGACCTCTTTTCCCACACCCGATTCCCCCACAAGCAGCACCGTCGAATCCACCTGGGCGATATGCTTTACCTCGTCAACCAGCCTTTCCATCCCTTTGGAGCGGTAGACCAGTTTTCGTAGGTTATCCTGCCTGGTGAGGATCTCATCCATATCTGGATCATGATCTTTCGCTTTCCTTCCTGACATTTCCAATTCAGGGCGCATGACGTGGATCCCGGTGATATCCCGGGACAAGATCACGACCTTTTCCAGCTTGTCACCGTGAAATACCGGGGTGGCGACCGACCAGACCATTCTGCCCTTTTGGGATTCCTGGATCATGGACAGCTTTTTCTTCTGCGTCATGCACAAATCGGCAATGTTCGGATAAAAAATCCCTGCCCTTTCAAGCTGATAGACGTCCGAATCGATCAGCTGTTCGGGGGTTTGCACCTGCCAGAAATCACGCAAAAAGGTTCCCGCGATCCGGACGATTTTGCCGGCATGATTGACCACGATGATTTGCTCGTTTTCCGAGGAATAGATGGCCTGCAAATCGTCGCTGATATTGCGAACGAATTCGAGCTCATTCACGGCTTCTCCCAATCTTTCCCGGTGGGAGAAGATATGCACGATTCCGATGATCTTGCCATTTTCATAGAGGGGAGAAAAATTTCCGCTGATCCGTTTGTAGTTGATAGAGCTTTCCACGCTGAGCAGCTGTTTTCCTGATAAGACCTCTTCCAAATCCTTGTCGATGGTGAGCAATGTTTTATAGTTCCGATATTGCAGGACGGTTTTTGGCAACCCGAGGATTTGCTCTGCGGTTTCATTCATGAAGGTGATTTCAAAGTGAGGGTCTGTCGTGATGATGCCTATGCCTGAGCTGTTGAAGATGTGATTCAGCTGCTCTAGCTTGTACTGGCCGAGGTGATTTTTGGCCTCGCTGGCACTGGTATACCCCGCGATGTTTCCTGCCTGATCCATCCCCAATACGACATGGATATTGTGATAAAAGGAAATGGGGCTCTCGGCAGGCACCCGAACCATATCTTTTCGATACTCTACCTGTCCGGATAAGTCGCCGGACGCTGTGATCTGCCCCAGGAGGAAAGGTCGGTCGATATAGCCGACAATCCCTTGGTGCGAATCGTCAACGAGCAGCAGATCCAGTTTGCTCGATTCCAACAAGACTAGCGCTTCCTGTATGGTGCTCTCGATCGGTAACAAGATGGAAACCGGTCTCAAGATATCTTTCCATACCAGCAAGGTATCCCCTCCGAAAGAACATAGTGGACGTGTTTTTCCCTTGCTTCTAGAATACCAATCTTTCCCTAGAAATGGGCGCAATCTGTAAAAAAAACTGACCGCATGCTTGCGATCAGCTTTTTCGTATCGGTTCGATGGCAATGCCGGCAATGCGAAAGGCTTCGTGAATGTGCCTGGTCAGCTCTACCGCCCCTGGGGTATCGGCGTGGATGCAGATCGTTTCGGCATGCACCTGCGTTTCTTCCCCATCGGGAGTAAGCACGACGCCTTCTTTGACCATGCGTACCACGCGCGCTGCCATTGCTTCGTAGTCCTGAATGTTCGGGCCTGTTCGGGTGAGGACGATGGAGCCCTCTTTTGTATGCTCTCTGTCCGCGTATACCTCTCGCACGACCTGCACGCCCATTTGCTGTCCGACCCATTCGACCGCGGAGTTTTGCAGGGCGAAGACGATCATCTCCTTGGAAACGCTAACCAATGCTTCCAGTATGGCTCTGGCGATTTTTTCGTCATCCATGGCCATCATGTACAAGGCTCCGTGCGGCTTGCAATGCTGCAGCTCCAGCTGAAAGCACGAAGCAAACTCTCGCAATGCCCCGACTTGATAAAGGATATAGTCCCGGATCTCATCAGGCGTACACGTCATGTACCGCCGCCCAAAGCCCATCTGATCCGGAAAGCCAGGATGCGCACCGATCGCTACGCCATACTCCTTGGCCATTTGGACCGTTTTTCTCATGACTTGGGGATCTCCAGCGTGGTAGCCGCAAGCGATGTTGGCGGAGGATATGTACTTGATCATTTCCTCGTCGCTGCCCATTTTGTAGAGCCCGAAGCTCTCCCCCATATCACAATTCAGATCTACCTTCACTCTTTCTCCCCCCTGACGTTACTTGATTAGCGCGGATTCCACGAATTTCGTATCGTAAGTCCCTGCTTGAAAGGCTGGATCATCCATGATGGACGCAAGCAAAGGCAGATTGTTTTTGATCCCGCTGATCACGCATTGCTCCAAGGCATCTTTCATTTTTCGAATCGCTTCCTGCCTGCTTGCACCGTGCGTGATGATTTTTCCAATCATCGGGTCGTAGAAGGGGGTGACCTGATTTCCTTCGGTTACGGCAAACTCGAGACGCGCCCAGTCGGGGAGCCGCAGCGTCTCGATCTTTCCTGGCGAGGGCATAAAGGTGCGGGCATCCTCTGCATACAACCGACATTCAATGGAATGACCCTGCGGCGACAAAGGGATTTCATCCAGATCGAGCGGCAGACCAGCAGCGATTTTGAGCTGCCACTCCACGAGATCCACACCTGTAATTTCTTCCGTCACCGGATGCTCCACCTGAATGCGCGTATTCATTTCAAGGAAGTAGTATTCTCCCTGTCCATCCACGATGAATTCCATTGTCCCTACATTGGTGTAGCCGATGCTTGCCGCCCCTCTCACCGCTGCCGCACATAACGCTTCACGGGCCTGCGGGTCAAGAAAAGGGGATGGCGCCTCTTCCACTATTTTTTGGTTGCGCCTCTGGATGGAACATTCCCGTTCCCACAAGTGCACCAGGTTGCCGAGCGAATCCCCGACGATCTGTACCTCGATATGGCGCGGTGAGGTGATATACTTCTCCAGAAACAAGGTATCATCGCCAAAGTACGAGCCTGCACGCTGAGCCGTGCTCTCAAATGCTTTTTCCAGCTCCTGATCGCTGTGAACAATCTGCATGCCGATCCCGCCGCCGCCGGCACTCGCCTTGAGCATGATCGGATAGCCTATTTCGTTTGCCGCCCGTTTGGCTTCCTCCACCGAGGAAAGTCCGTGATCGACTCCCGGAACGATCGGAATCCCAGCGGCCTGCATCTGATTGCGGGCAGCTATCTTGTCGCCCATCAGTCGAATCACCGATGCAGATGGGCCGATAAAGGTGAAGCCTTCCTCGGTGCACCTTTCCGCGAATGCACCGTTCTCAGCCAAGAATCCATAGCCGGGGTGGATGGCGCAGGCTCCGGTTTCTTTTGCAGCCCGGATGATATTGTCCATATCCAGATAGCTTTTCTTGACGGGGGCAGGACCGATGCATACGGCTTCATCCGCTTCCCGGACAAACAAGGCGTCCTTGTCAGCCTCCGAGTAAACGGCAACCGTTTGAATCGACAATCGCTTGCAGGTGCGGATGATTCGGCGGGCAATTTCCCCTCTGTTGGCGATCAGCACTTTTTTGAAATAGCTCATGTTATCCTCCATTTTTCCAGAAGCGGTTTTTGCGCGCAGCACACCAAAGCTACTTCAAGGTGACGAGCTCCTGATCCACATCCACAATGCTTTCGTTTTCAACAGCGAAGCAGTCAATGACTCCGTCCACTTCCACTTTCACTTCGTAGAAATTTTTCATGACTTCGATGAGTCCGACGATATCACCGGCTTTGACCGAGTCGCCTTCCTGCACATAGTCCGGTTTATCCGGGCTGGGTTTTCGATAAAACACACCTGGCAAAGGGGAAAGAATCGCTCTTTTTTCGCTCATACCAGTTCCTCCTGTCCATTTATAGAGAAGCGGCGATGCGTCTCAGTTTTTCCTGTGTTTCTCTTCTGGCCTGCAGAGCTTCGATCATGGATACCGAAACAAAGCGAACCTTCTCATTCGTCTTGATTTGTCCCATGCGGTTCAAATCACTGCTGATGACCGTGGCGATCGTGGCATATCCGCCTCCCGTCACCGCATCATGCAGCAGAACGATCGGTTCCACACCATCCGGTACCTGAATGGATCCGATCGGATAGCCGAGATCGGTCACATTCGACGGATTGCTGCCGGCTCCAAAAGGCTGCTTTCGCTCGACGAACTGAAGTCGCTCTCCCCGATGGCGATACCCGATGCGGTTGGCCTCCGGAGTAACCGTCCATTCCGTCTGCAAAAACGACTGTTTGCTCTCTTCTGTCAGCCGATAGCTGCAAAGGCCGACGACGACCCTGATTTCGTGCGCTTTGCCAAAGGCGGGGATGTCCGCATCCGAAATCTTGCTGCCTACCGGAACATCCTTTTCCTTCATGTGTCCGGTTTGCAGGACATCTCCTGCAGCCAAGGGTCTGCCCTGAAAGCCACCGATGCCAATGAGCGTGTAGGTGGACCTTGAATTCATGATGACCGGGACGTCAATGCCGCCTTCTACTGCCAAATACACTCTCGCCCCTGACTTGACGAAATCGAAGGACAGGACATCTCCCTCACGTACCGCGAGCGTTTCCCACATGGGGACGGATTCCCCATTGATCTTGGGTGGCATGCTGCCTCCCGTGAGGCTGATACGCATGTCTTTTTCAAACAAAAGCTCGGGACCGAGATAGGTGATTTCCAGAGCAGCTGCATTCGGCTGATTTCCGACGAGCAGATTGGCGACCGTATAGGAATATTGATCCATCGCACCGGAAGGAGGCATGCCGATCTCATAGAAGCCGATTCGTCCCTTGTCCTGAACCGTTGTTTGCAGACCCGGTTTGCTCACCTTAATCATGGTACAACCTCCTCATTACGCTCTCCGAGAAAGACTCCAGATCCCCCAAAACCTCGCCGGGGGTAAAGGTAAACGCCTTTTTCTGATAGGTAAAGGTACCCTCGTCCACTTGCTTGCGGATGTCGTCGTATTCGTCGCGGGTAATGCTGCGGTAGCGGAAAATGTCGCCTTGCTGCGGGAATACCATGGAATCCTTGAAGTCAGGCAGCGTCTGCTCTTTTTGATAGATGGGAGCAGGAGCAATTCCATAGAGCTGATATCCGCCGGCACCCTGTACGGGGTAAATGACGGAAAAGGCTCCGCCAAAACCGAATGCGCGCTCTGGCGTAAAAGTCCGCGGGCGAACGTATTTGGGCACTTCGATCTGCTTTTCACGCGGAACCATCTGAAAGCACCATGGCAGGCCCGGAACAAAGCCGATCATGGAAACGAGGAAGGGAGATCGCGTGATGGCTTCGATGAAGTCGTCCGTATTCGCGTATCCATTGATGCGGGCGGAATATTGAAGGTCGGTTGCCTCGGGATCCTGGTGTCGATCCCGAAAACGCATCAGTGCTTCATGCGTCCACGGATCTTCAAAGAGGACGGGGACATCCACCAAACGGCTGGAGATCGTCACATCCAGTGGGTCGATTGTCCTTTCAATTTCCTTCAGCTCGTTCATCAGCACTTCCGGATCAAGGACATCCGGATCGAAGCGCACCATGTACGACGCGTTGGATGGACAAATATCGAGGATCCCTTCTACTTGCTTTTCCTTTAATTTCCGGGTGATCGCCATGCCGGCGAAGTTGGATTCCAGACTCATCTCTTCGGATAGCTGGACAAAGATGAATTCGTCACCGCCGTATTCATAAAGTGTATTCACGTCTCACTCACCTCCATAATGGGTCCTGCTGTGCATGCTTGCTCATGACGCATTCATCGCATTTGTTTAGCTGCTTCGAAATCAGCAAGCGTATCGATGTCAAAGTGGATGCCAGGATCATTGACAGGCAAAAGAATTCGCCGCTTCATGCTGGCAATGATCGCTTTGGCACCTTGGTCCCCTTCCAGCTCTTCAAACAGATGGCTGCTCACATTTCCGAAAAAGACGGGATGCCCGGCCCTCTCCTGATAGGCCGGCTGGATCACAAAAGCTTCCTGCTCCTGCTGCAGCATTTGATTCCCGCGCGACCATACCTCATGAACCGTTTGGCTGCAGACATAAGGCTGATCACCGAGGAATACCATGACCGAAGCGTGGGTTTCCAAGGCTTTTCGAATGCCCAGCTTGAACGATGTGCTTTGACCCGTCCGGTACAGCGGATTGAACACCCATTGAAAGCGCGGATCATCGATGGGGATGGAGCGCGAAATCTTGTCAGCCTCGTGGCCAATCACGGCTGCTACTTGGGCAAACTCCTCTTTTAGCGCCAGCCCTATGACGTGTTCGAGCAAAGGACGTCCATGCAGGTCCAGCAGCTGTTTGGCCGAACCCATTCGGGAGGACATTCCGGCTGCCAATATCACAGCGCAAATCTGTCTCATTTTGAACAGTCCTCCTGCTTGTCATCTCGCTGTAACAGGGATTCGGTGGATGCGAGCTTTGTCCCGCAGGCGTCCGCCTTCGTGCCCGCTGCGCATGGCAATGATTTCTGCCAGAATACTGACGGCGATCTCCTCTGCGGACTCTGCTCCGATGTCGTGTCCAATCGGGCTAAACAGACGCTCCAACTGGCGGTCGCCAAAAAGACAACCTTCCTCTCCAAGGCCCTCCAGAATGCGGTTGGCACGCGATCTCGGTCCCAGCAATCCGACGTACGGCGCAGGCGTGGACAGCACGTATTTCAACGCTTCCCGATCCCTCTCCAGATGGTGGTTCATGATGATGACATAGGTCCGCTTGTCGATCATTACTTTTTCACGATACTGACTCGGTTCGGTCAATATACGAGTCGCCTGGGGAAATCGATCCACCGTATTGTAAGCGGGACGCGGGTCGATTACGGTAGTCGGAAATCCTAATGATGCGCTGAGCCTGGCTACGGGAACGGCATCGTGGCCGGCACCGAATATCATGACTGCCGGTGCCGGAACGGAGATGTCGACGAACAAGTTTACCGTTGTACCGTCCTCCAAGGTGAGGGAGCGGCTTTCGGATTTTGGACTTTGCTCATGGAACAGTTCGCTCGCCCACGCTGCCACCGTTTGGTTTACCCTCTCGTCTCCGAGGCATCCCGCTGCATATCCATCTTCTGAGAGGAACATCCGGCTTCTGTTCGCTGAATCGCTGTCTGTTCCGGCTGCAGGTTGCACCGTGCACAAGGCTGCAGCTCTGCCTGTGCGAAGGCTTTCGATCCAGAGCGCAAAGGCAGGCTGCCATTCAGAGACTGCCGATACAGGCTCCAGATAGATATCGACCGTTCCCGGACAGCCCAGCCCGAGACCCCAAACCAGATCTTCTCCCAGCTCATATCGTTTGATCAGCGGCATGTTTTGCTCCATGACGGTCCGCGCCGTTTCAGCAACGTCCGCCTCGAGGCATCCGCCCGAGATCAAGCCGACATGATGGCCGGTTTCATCGACGAACATTTTCGCGCCTTCTCGCCGATAGGCTGAACCCTTGATTTGCACCACCGTCGCAAGTACGCCTTTTTTCCCGGCTTTGCGCGCTTCCACAAGCGCTTGCAGGACTGCCTCGTTTTCCCTCATCCCTACACCTCCGTTCGATACAGGCAGCTCATTACAAAAGAATTTGGGTCAACGCTCTCTGGGTATATACCGAAGCGAGATGGCGCCGGTATTCTTCGGAAGCGAACAGATCGCTGCCAATCTCTCCTTCATTTGCAGCGAGTGCTGAGGCAAGGCGAATCGTATCGGCTGTCGGTATCTCTCCCAGCAGCGCTTGCTCGACGGAAGTGGCGCGATAGGCGATGTCGGCGGCTCCATTGATGCCGATCCGCACGAAATCGATCCGGCCATCCTGCCCCACTCCTGCAATGGCGCATACGCCGACCACTGCATAGCCCGAAGCCGGGTGCGCGTATTTCAGATAGACACTCTTCGCATGGGCAGGAGGGATCAGGAAGGAGACGGATGCAAGCACGCTGGTCTCCGGCAAGGCGGTGACAAGCGGCCCGAGAAAGAACCCTTCGGCGTCCAAGGATTCCTTCCCATCTTCCCCTTGCACTTCCATGAACGCATCCAGCGCAAGCGCCACACCTGGAAGGTCTGCGGCAGAATCGGCATGGGCAAGATTGCCGCCGACTGTTCCCCGGTTGCGAACCTGCATGTCCCCGATGGTCCGGGCCGCTTCTGCCAATACGGGAATGTTTTGCTTGACCAGCTCATCCTGATACAATTGCTTATGTGTGGTCAAAGCTCCCACCACCAGTCTGTTTCCTTCCTTGCGAATGCCTCTGAGATCTGTAATTTGGCTGATGTCAATCAGCTTGCCGGGGTTGGTCAAGCGGAATTTCATCAACGGCACAAGACTGTGACCGCCCGCAATGAACTTGCCCTCACCGCCGCTCTCCTGCATCAGTCGAATCGCTTCCTCGATGGAGCCTGCCTGTACGTACTCAAACGAGTTGGGTATCATGCGTTTTCCCTCCTGTTTTGCATCGCTCTCCATACTTTTTCCGGTGTGAGAGGCATATCCAAATCCTTGATCCCAAACGGTCGCAAGGCATCCATGACCGCATTTACGACTGCTGGCGGCGCCCCCGTGGTTCCCGTTTCCCCCACGCCTTTTGCCCCCAGAGGATTGACCGGCGATGGCGTCTCGATAAAGTGGGACTCGATCGTCGGGAAGAAACGTGCTTTCGGCATGGTGTAATCCATGAATGTCCCTGACAGCAGCTGACCATTTTCACTGTAGACGGCACCTTCCCACAGCGCTTGGCCGATCCCCTGAACAATCCCGCCATGCACCTGGCCCTCCGCCAGCATCGGATTGATCACGCGGCCGATATCATCCACGGCAACATAGCGTTTCAGCTCGATTTCCCCCGTTTGCGGATCCACTTCCACCACGCAGATATGAGCGCCGAACGGATAAACGAAATTCGGTGGGTCAAAGAACGATTGCCCTTCCAAGCTAGGCTCTACGCCATCCGGCAAATTCCAGGCAAAGTTGGCTGATTTGGCAATTTCTCTGAAGGAACGCTTTCGCTCCGGAGCTCCCTTGACGGCAAAAATACCTTCTGAAAATTCCAACTCTTCTACGGACGTTTCCAGTTCGTGTGCGGCAATCTTCTTCGCCTTTTCGATCACCCGATCCGTCGCGATGGAAACCGCTGCGCCGCCTACCGCTGTATTTCGCGAGCCGTACGTGCCCCAGCCCATGGAGACGCTCCGGGTATCTCCGGAAATCAGCTCGATATCATCAATGGAAATGCCTAATTTTTCCGCGACGACTTGCGCAAACGTCGTGGCTGTTCCCTGGCCATGTGGAGATGTTCCCGTAAAAACGGCGACTTTACCGCTCGGATGGACGCGCACGGTGCTGTTTTCCCAGACTCCGCCTTGGAATCCGATGGCTCCCGCAACTTTTGATGGACCAAATCCGCACAGCTCCACATAGGTAGAAATACCGATCCCGAGCAGCTTCCCTTGCTCACGCATTTTCTCCTGTTCTTTTCGCAGGGCAGGGTAGCCTGCAATGTCCAGCGCGCGATCCAGCGTATCTTGGTAATTGCCGCTGTCGTAGCTGACGCCCATGGCGGTGCTATAAGGGAACGCTTCCTTTGGGATCAGATTTTTCTGCCTGAGCTCTACCGGATCCATCCCGATCTCCTGGGCGAACAGATCCACGATGCGCTCGATCTGGAAGGCTGCTTCCGGTTTGCCTGCACCGCGGTAGGCGTCTGTCGGAGTCGTATTGGTGTAGACGCCGTAGGTAACCACTTCAGCCTTGGGGATGGTGTAAGCTCCTGTCACCATCAAGCCAAAGTCGATGGTCGGGCAACCAGCTCCAAACGTGGACAGGTATGCGCCCAGGTTTGCGGTATTTTTGACGCGCAGGGCCGTGAAAGTCCCGTCTCGCTTTCCAGCCAGCTCAACTTCGATCACTTCATCACGCGCATGCGTAGTGGCCATGAAATGCTCTTTGCGTTCCTCGATCCATTTCACCGGCCTCTTCAGATCGCGTGCCGCGTGCCCGATCACTGCCTCTTCATTGTAGGTGGCGATCTTTGATCCAAATCCGCCGCCGACATCGGGAGCGACAATTTGCAGCTTGGATTCCGAGATATCCAGTACGTCCGCATACACCATCCGATGGATATGCGGATTTTGCGAAGTACACCAAATGGTCAACTCGCCGCTTCCCGGGTTGTACTGGGCGACTGCTCCCCGCGTTTCGATCGGATTGGGAATCACGCGTTGGTTGTATAACCGCTGACGGACGACGACTTCGGCATTTTGAAATTCTTCGTCCGGAATCTCTCCCGCTTTCCACAGCAAAGCCAGGTTGTTCTCGACGTCATCATGAACGAGCGGCGCTTCAGGGAGAAGGGCTGCTTCCTGGTGGACAACCGCCTGCAGATCTTCGTAGTCGACTTCGATCAAATCCAGGGCATCACGGGCAATATACCGGTTTTCCGCTACGACCAGCGCGACGCATTCACCGGCGTAGCGGGTCTTGTCGACAGCGAGCGTGCTGCGGTCCTTTGGCTTCAGGTCAGCACCGGGCAAGAACCACATGGCGGGTACCGCTTTCACTTTTCCCACGAGATCGTTTCCCGTATAGACAGCCGCCACTCCGGGAAGCTCCAGTGCTTTGGATGCGTCTATTTTCAAAATTCGCGCATGCGCATGCGGGCTGCGCAAGAATGCACCGTACAGCATCCCCGGAAGTTTGATATCATCCGTAAAATGGCCGTTCCCGGTAATGAGCTTCGGGTCTTCCTTTCGTTTCTGCGGGGTTCCAATCAGCTTTGCCATCGTCAGCGTCCCTCCCCTGCACTGGTAATCGTTTCTTTCGACTGGTTGGCTTCAGCGATCAGCTTGGCGGCATGCTGCACGGCGCTGACGATAAATTGGTAGCCGGTACAGCGGCAGATGACTCCTTCGAGCGCATCCCGAATCTCCTCCTCGGATGGATCCGGATTCTCCTTTAATAGGCCAACCATCGAAATCATCACACCGGGTGTGCAAAAGCCGCATTGCAATCCGTGCTTCTCCCAGAATCCTTGCTGGATCGGATGCAGCTGCTCCATGTCTCCGAGCCCTTCGACCGTGGTGACATGTGCACCGTCCGCTTGTACGGCAAGGACCGTACAGGATTTGACCACTTCTCCGTTCAGCATCACCGTACAGGCACCGCACTGGCTTGTGTCGCAACCGATATGCGTCCCAGTCAGGTTGAGGTCTTCGCGCAAGAAGTGAGCCAGCAGCAGGCGCGGCTCCACTTCCGCCTGTTTTTGGACTCCGTTAACCGAAAGCGCAATCTTCTTTGTGAATGTCATCACAGAGCACCCCCTTGTTTCGTTTTCATTCCGAATGTGATGCCAGCTGCTTCATTTCTTTGTCCACCGCTTTGAAAAATTGACCCAACACCATTTTGGCGACGCCGCCCATGACACGCTGACCGACGGATGCCAAAACACCGGTGACCTGGACTTCTGTGGAACAGGTGAGTTGGGTTCCCTGATCAACCTCGTCCAGCCGCATGTCGGCAACGGCGTCAATCTCTCCCGGCAGCCCCTTCCCGCGGACCAGCAAGCGGTAGAAGGACGGCTCTACCTGGTCCACCTGTTGAACCTGTCCTGCAAACACCCCTTTCACCGGTCCCACGCTCACGCCCATTTCCGCGTGATAGACCCCATCCTCCATTTTTGAAAAGGATTTACATCCTGGAATGGACTTCTTCAAGACTTCTTCGTCTTGAATCAGCTTCCACACGATGTCTCTTGGAATGTCAAAGGTGTATGTATGCTCTAGCTTCAAGTCTTTCATTCCCCCCTGTTTGTTCACATGTTGGTTCCGACGTGTTGCTTTGAAAGGGAGCAACTTTCGTGCCATTCGGTTTTCATTGAGTTTGGGGTGTTCATGAGCGGAGTTCTTTCATTTTTGAAAGATTGGATTTCAGAAATGAAAGGGGGGTGCCGACCGTACTCTTCATCGAAACAAAAAGAAAAAGCAGCCCTGATCACTCAGTAGCTGCTAACACGTAATTCAAATGCCATGCCCCAGTAGCTTATTTCAGGTCGAAACGATCTGCATTCATTACCTTGACCCAAGCAGCTACAAAGTCACGCACAAACTTTTCTTTGTTATCGTCCTGCGCATAAACTTCTGCAATGGCACGCAGAACAGAGTTGGAACCGAACACGAGGTCGACAGCAGTCGCTGTGCGCACGACTTCACCCGTCTTGCGATCACGTCCTTCAAATGCGCCTCCGTCTACAGGCTTCCACTGTACTCCCATATCCAGCAGGTTCACAAAGAAGTCGTTCGTGAGTGTGCCTACACGATCCGTGAATACGCCATGCTTTGTGCCACCGTGGTTGGTACCCAGAACACGCATTCCGCCCACAAGCGCAGTCATTTCTGGTGCTGTGAGAGTCAGCAGCTGCGCTTTGTCTACGAGGAGCTCCGCAGGACTTACGCTATACTGCTTCTTCTGGTAGTTCCGGAAACCATCTGCCACCGGTTCGAGTACGGCAAAGCTCTCTGCATCCGTTTGCTCTTGTGTTGCATCGCCGCGTCCAGGAACAAAAGGAACCGTAACATCAAAGCCTGCCTCTTTTGCAGCTAATTCTACTGCGGCACTACCGCCGAGCACAATCAAATCCGCCATGCTGACTTTCTTCCCAAAGTCCTCTTGAATGACTCCCAGGATTCTCAGCACTTTTGCAAGCTGGTTTGGCTCATTCACTTCCCACTCGTTTTGTGGAGCCAGACGGATGCGAGCACCATTGGCGCCGCCGCGCATATCCGAGCCGCGGAAGGTACTAGCGGAAGCCCAAGCCGTCGTTACCAGCTCACTGACGGTAAGTCCCGAGTCAAGGATCCGTGTTTTCAGCTCTGCTACATCTGCATCGGTCAATTCATAATCAGCAGCGGGTACAGGATCTTGCCAGATAAAATCTTCTTCCGGTACTTCCGGGCCTAGA
The DNA here is from genome assembly GCF_016811915.1 of Brevibacillus choshinensis. Classification (NCBI taxonomy): domain Bacteria; kingdom Bacillati; phylum Bacillota; class Bacilli; order Caryophanales; family Paenibacillaceae; genus Brevibacillus; species Brevibacillus choshinensis. The sequence goes on from NZ_CP069127.1 coordinate 4,082,331, forward strand.
TATCTTGCGCGAGGCCCCATGTCACGGTGAGTAAGCTTGAACCATGCACGAGCAAATACATCGGCAAACTCGTCTGGATTCTCATAGAAACGACGGGAAATCTTTTCGTATGCGGGATCCACACGCAGCGCCATATCCGCAGTGGTCATCATCGTTGGAACACGGACGGATGCATCTTCTGCATCTGGTGCGAGATGCTCTTCAGCAGGATTTACTGGAGCCCACTGATGTGCACCTGCCGGGCTCTTGGTCAGCTCCCATTCATACCCGAACAGTGTTTCAAAGAAGCCGTTATCCCACTTAGTCGGATTCGCAGTCCAAGCACCTTCAATACCGCTGGTGATGGCGTCCCGGCCTTTACCGGAACCGTGCGTGCTCAGCCAACCTAAGCCCATTGCTTCAACAGGAGCAGCTTCCGGCTCTGGGCCGACAAGAGCTGCATCTCCTTCGCCGTGCGCCTTACCAAACGTATGGCCGCCTGCCACGAGTGCAACGGTTTCTTCATCATCCATTCCCATGCGTTTGAAGGTTTCGCGAATGTCGCGAGCACTTGCAAGCGGATCCGGGTTCCCGTTCGGACCTTCAGGGTTCACATAGATAAGACCCATCTGAACAGCAGCGAGCGGATTCTCCAGCTCACGGTCGCCGGTATAACGCTTATCATCGAGCCATACCTTTTCAGCACCCCAGTAAATGTCTTCTTCCGGATGCCAAACGTCCGCGCGTCCGCCTCCAAAACCGATTGTCTTGCCGCCCATGGATTCAATAGCGGCGTTACCTGCTAGAATGAGCAAGTCGGCCCAAGAAATCTTGTTGCCATACTTTTGCTTGATCGGCCACAGCAGTCTGCGAGCTTTATCGAGGTTGCCGTTGTCTGGCCAGCTGTTAAGCGGAGCAAAACGCTGTGTGCCGGTTCCAGCACCACCACGGCCGTCGCCTGTACGATATGTACCAGCGGAGTGCCAAGCCATACGGATAAACAATGGACCGTAATGCCCGTAGTCTGCAGGCCACCAATCCTGGCTGTTTGTCATGAGATCGTAAAGATCCTGCTTCAGAGCCTGGTAGTCCAACTTTTTGAATTCTTCTGTATAATCGAAGTCTTCGCCCATCGGGTTCGATTTTCTGTCATGCTGATGCAGAATGTTCAAGTTCAACTGGTTGGGCCACCAGTGCTTATTCGACGTAGCACTAGGATGGTGACTGGTAGTGCTACCATGCGAAAACGGGCACTTTCCAGTGTTAGCTGTTGCCATAGAGTCCATTTGTACCTCTCCCGTCATTTAAATTAAGTATTAGATAATAATACTTCTAATTAATTTATATAGTAATTGAGAACAGAAATCAACAACTATTTGGTTCTTTTCTTTTCATTTTCGCTATTTTCGTAAGGATGTGAGGGTGGACAGTGGTTGGGATGATATTAATGGGCGAGTAATATTCGACGTTTTTGGTGGTCTATCGGTGCGGAAATCATCATGGTAAATGTAGCGGCGATCATGACTTGAACTACTAGATTATGACCTCCCTCCCAAGTGGAGAAGGGAATCGCTGCGGGCTGGGGCTGTGAAAGGCTAAGAACGAAAAGAACGGCAGGACACGATGAAATATATGAAATAACTCATCCATTTACAGAGTTTATGCTCATCCTAACGTATGCAAGGGTCGTCTAGATTATGATCTTGTCACCATTTCGTTTGCCTGTTTTCCGGGCGTAATGATTTTTATCGACTAAGCCGGGGACTGGTCCTCCCCTTGTCCTTCGCCGAGGAAGGCAGGCAAGTGATACCCTCTGTGATACCCTCTTGATTTGGAAAGGGACGGGGGCTTATCCTGAATTTTAATGGGGACTAGTAGAGGTACAGAGCCTCCACTTGTAGATTCGTCCAATCGATGAGCGCTGAAATAGATTTGACGTTGGAAAGGAATTTGAGAGGATGTTGGTCAAGATGCGGTAGGTCACCGGTCTGAAGATGTAGGTGCTTTGGAGGATTTTGATTTTGTCATCCTTCATAGGAGTCGACTAGCAAGTCGTATCTTTCTCTCCTGATTCAGGCACGAGAATGCGAGAAATGGCAGCATTTACACTCACTTACAACTCTATTTATTTGCACACGGACAATCGGTTCGTTCCGTGTGACCACTTCATTGCATAATTGCAGTCGCTTTGGCGCCCGCACTATCAAATCCGTAGCGGCCATCTTCCAGATTCGTTCAAATAACATAAAACACGATAACCACGTGATTTCACGTGGCCTTTTAGCGAAGCTCTGTTTGCTGGTGTCATTTTACGAGAGTTGCTTTCCCAAAACATCAACCATATTTTTATGTTCATCCATCTGGCTATTTATTTTCACGAACCCATTTTTGCTCCAGAAAGAGGCACCCCGATCGTTTCCATTTTGAACCAAGAGTCTCACACGGTTAATGGATTGTTCTAGTAGAATTTGCTCAAATAATCCCCATGCCTTTGTCCCCACGCCTCCCCCTTCATCATTTTTATGAATGGCAAACAAGCCGATCCAGGTATGTTTGACATGCTGACTCTCAGGAAGATAAGTGATGATTCCTATGCACTCATCATCCTGTTTTATGTGCAGCGTCTTTTCACCCATTTTCAAGTTTTCAGAGGTCTCTGTCATGATACCTTCATCAGTTAAAAACTCCTTGCCAACGACGACTAGATTATACGAAGGATGAGAGTTCAAAATGGATTTGTGGATTTGAACATTCTCCTGCGAAATAGGATCGTTCACCGTTTCTAAGTAGATCATACTTGCCTCCTAATGTGATTAGATGATTGTCTAATTAGATTATAATCAAAAGTCCTTTTTCTTGCAATTTTTTGTTATGAAAAGAGTTAACCGGAGGATGGGCGAAAAATTCAGGTCGATAATATGGCAGTTATGACAGGTATGCGGACAGTTCTAAAATGAATGACTGGAAAACCTTTAACAGCAAACAACAAATAAACCCTTGATTTCTCAAGGGTTTTAACTTTTATATATGGTGATCCGGACTGGGTTCGAACCAGCGCCCCCCTGTCAAGAGTGGGCTGTCGTAAAATCCAAGAAAACTATAATTAGATACTATCTCCTTATTGAAACCTCATGGTGAAGTATTTTCTATAATTCTAAAATATTCTCAGATACCACTGATAATAAATTTGGTACCACTTTGGCACCAATAGTAAGCCCTCTAACGCTAGTTGCGATCCTGTTGTTGTTTACTTACAGTGAAAACAAATAATTGTTGTGTCCTAATGAATGGTGTTTGCTCAACCAAGTCCGCCAAAAAAGAAATGGTTACTTACTTTAAATACCTAAGTAATCACGAAAAACCATGTAGTTGTCTAAATCTATAAAATCGTTTCCAAAACTCCTATAACCAGGTCCTAAGTGAGTAGTAACCCCTTCTATACTCTGGTTAAATAACTCACGATATTTAATATAATTTCCAAAATGACTTAATTCGTCACCCGAAACTGAAAAGACTGAACCATATAACTCCAATCGATTTTCAAGAAACCCAATAAAAAAATCAATATTATAATCGTACATGCATTTTAATAGTATCTGCTCTAGGGAAAATATATCAATCGACCAAGGTTCCTTTATTACACCTTCTTTCTTGAGCATTAAATGAATATCTGTACCGAGATTTAGGTAAGGAGTCAGGGTTACAACTATGCTTCTGATTGAAGCAATTTTGATTTCTGTTAAGTCTATAACTAGTTCTCTCTTTTCTCTATTACGAGAATTGTAAAACTTCGCAGTACCCTTATTCATGTGTTTAGCTATTCTTTCAGACTGTTCATATGCCTTTTGTAATGAAGGCTTAAAGTTTCGCTGCAATCTTGTTTCTGATTTCTCTTTGTTAATAAAAGGTTCCTTAAATTTAGTTGCTTTACACTCAAAGGATAGAAGATATCCATTATATAACACTATGATATCCTGGTCGTCTCCGTTTTCATCGAATAAATTTTTATAAACGTTCTTTTCCCCAAAGAATTTACAAATAATTTCGTAAGCTCTATTTTCTAAGTAATCTCCTTTTCTTTTATCAATATATAAATCACTGTCCTCAATAATATTAAACAAACGATCTAAAATATTATGATTTCTTGGCAGTAAGATCGCCTCATCATATTTTATTCCAAAATAACTTCTATACTTCTTATAAATATTTGTTGGATACTCAAAGGAAATTACTTGTTGTTGTTGCACTTTCAAGAACATCGTATCAATAAATGTGTCTGCCGGAATATCGAATTTATTTAATAACATACGAATGGAATCAGTAGTAAAATGAGTTCGTACCTTTAAGCTAATTGGTGCATCAAATCGCACATCAACAAAACAGTGGCTGTCTCTTATTTCTTGCCACCTTTTTTGCATCCTCAACTTTAAAGATTTTTTACATGCTCTTTCGTAATTCAACAATATTAGGAGGCCTTTGATAATCTGATCACCGGATAATTCAACCCTATCAAAATAATGTTCAAGTATGTCAACGTGCTCGTATAAAAAATCCAAGTATTGCCTTATAGATATATCAGGGAAGTTAAAGTGAAAATTCATATATACATTTGAAGCAATGTCTTCATGCAAATGGTGCGTATTTGCTCCTGAAGTTGCCTCATTGTAGTGACAGTAATAAAGGTCTTCTAGCAGATCTACTAAGTGGTTAAAAGAAGAGTCATAGTCACTAATTCTGTTCACACCATTGCATGCGTTCTCAGCATACATGAACGGTAAGTTAAGCATTAATTTAGGTGAAACTTTATATCCACTAGAAGTAGCTGCTTCATGATTTAAACGAATGTAAGAGTAACCAATAAGTCGAAATACATCTTCTATTTTAAACTGCCTAAGATAGTGTAATATGTCAACACTGCATTTTTCGATAGTGTAATTTTCCGGATGCAATAATGGTTCCATTGACAAAACAAGTTCCCCCTTATTACTTGAACAACATGTCGTATTTGAAGCAATCCACCCATATGTACATCGTATAATTTATTAATAGCATTGAGCATACAATAATTAAACAACCTGATCACGTAGTAGTCTGCTTGTTGTATTCATCGACCTCGGAAGAATCAATGAACTGATTGGTCAGTCCTAATGAATTAGCTTTTGCAACAAGTTATAGAATTTAAATATAAGTAATTATCATTTATTGCAGTTATAGTATCAATTGGTTCACTTACTAATTATTATGGTTTAATTATACAAGAAAAAGGTATAGCCTCCTCTTTTTTTGAGGGGTGTAGATTCTTAGTAAGAGCTTAGTCTGATCGACTGTATATTGCCTTTTTACTTGCGATTACAACAGGTATGAAGCAAGGAGAGATTTAAGGAGTACGATGGAAGGATATTGACTTTGATCATAATTCATTAAGCATTCGTCATACGCTCAGTCATGATGGAAAGACTCTAATATCAGAGGCGAAGACAAACTCCTCACTACGCTTAATCCATCTGCCTAAAGAAACTATACAAGCCCTTAAAAGGCATCGAAGCATCATAATTCAAGAAAATCTTAAAACGGGTTGGCAATATAATGATCATGGTCTTGTAGTATGTACAACAATTGGTACACCTACTACACCAAGAAATCTTAGTAGAACATAGAATAGACTTATCAAAGAATCAGACGTAAGCCCTATACGTTTTCATATCTTCGTCACACGTACGCCACCCTACTTTTAAAACAATGGATACATGTAAGAACGACTGGAACATAGCAACACATGGATGACATTAGACACATACAGTCATGTTCAACCTGCAATGAAAGCAGAAGCATCGAGAGCAATTGACCAGTTATTGTTCAAAAAAACTATTAATTTGAGCCTATGGTCACCAATTGGTCACCACATTGCAATTAGGTGACCTTTCTTTCATACTCAATCAGTAACAAGAAAAAACCCCTGATTTCTCAAGGGTTTTTTCTTGTTACGTATGGTGATCCGGACTGGGTTCGAACCAGCGACCCCCACCCTGTCAAGAATCGTCCCAACTGTTTCCTCGGATAAAAATAGATCGGTTATTGATTCGACCCTTATCCCAACTGTTTTCAGAGACTTTTCATGACTTTCATTCAAATATCAGACCACTATCTTTTAGATCATATAACATTTATTATATGGTGGTCACGAAATTAAATCAAGTGGTCGCAGTTACTCATTTCTCTTGCTTTTTTTCTTGCCTTTTTTCTTGCTTTTTCTCTTGCCATTCGTTTTCTATCATCTGTTTCAACTTTATTGCTTCTGAAAATAAAGGATCAATCAATAGTATTCGATTAACTGAATATAGAGCCTTCCCTCTTTTCCCCAAGAAAAAATTAGAAGTAGCAAATTCAAATAGAACATGTGGGTTTCTGGGGTAAATGCTCTTTGCAAACAACGAAATTTTCTCACTCTCATTAAACTTACCCATACTATTGAGTAAAGCTGATTTATTTATTAGAGCCTGCAAATCAAATTTATTTCGTTTTAAAACTTCATCACAGTAACCAATAGCTTGCTCCAATTTTTTATCCTCATTGAAATAGTGTCTTAATAAATGGGTTGAAAAGTTTAAATATGCTTCAATAGGAACATCAACTTGGGATAATAGTTTCTCGTAAATCATGTCAGCCATGTCAACTATTCCTTCTCGTGATAATATAACTGCAAGATTAATCCCTACTCCTTCCAATTCAATTCCCGTTTGTAATAATAAGTCAAAAGCTTCTTTGTGATTTCCAATATTAATTAGGGATGACGCAATGTTTACGTTAGCAACATTGTTGTTGTCTGCATTATTAGTGCGACAGATTTCAACGTCATTTTCATTAAAAACCTCAGAAAGTTCTAAAAACGTAGGTCTATTATTTGGATCCTTTTGCAAACATTTAAGAATAATTGAAGATATCCAATGTGGAACAAATGTTAAAGGCCGCATTGTGTAATTTTTATGTCTATTTATTAAATCATCCTCATTATAATAATTATTAAAAGGATGCTTCCCTGTAAGGACCTCATACATGATGAGACCAAAAGAGTAGATATCTGACTTCTCAGACTTAGGGTTGCCATCAAAACATTCTGGTGCTAAGTATAGCTTCGTTGAAATTCCATGAGATCTAAATAGATCTGCAGTTGTAGTTCCAGACAACCCAAAATCACCTATTTTTAGGTTCCCATAATAATCAATGAATAAATTCTCTGGTTTTAAATCACCGTGTATAAAATTTGGTATCTTGTACCGGCAATAGAGCATACCTTGAATAATATCTCTAAACATATTGATTTTTATTTCATTAGTTTTATTCTTGCTTTTTCTAACCCAGTCTTCTAGTGTAACTATTTTGGAAAAAGGGTTGATTGCTTCCATTACTAAGATTAGTCGATTATTACTTTCAACCACAACATTTAGCAGGTTCACTATGTTTTGATGATACGAAAGTTTCAACCATGTTTCCGCCTCATTTTTTAGTAGGGTTACGTCTATGGTTTCTGGTTTAAGATCTAAAGTTTTACAAACTACTAATTGAATGGATTTATCCCTTTGATCAGTACACAAATAAATTTTCCCCATGCTTCCATTCTTCTCACCAATAATTTTGTACCTACCGGCAATTTCACCAAATGGCAAGAACGTATTATTTTCTTTATACTCATTTATCTGTAATTTATTATCACTTAGGTAAGGGCCACTGTTTGGTATTTTCCAGGTTTCTTTTACCCTTTGAGCAAATTCAAGTGAACCTCCGTTTATAGATTTCGTGATATTAAAAATGTAATCTCGTTGAATATGACAATTCGAACACTCAACTGTTACTGTATCAATGAATTGATCATTTTCCTTATCAACTTTCGAAAATTTGAAATGGTAGAACCCTTTGCAATTACACCTTTGTTTCGCTATGTACTCATGTATTTCTAAAGTATTGGATACTTTAATCAAAAATATCACCCCTTCTTCATTAATTACATACATATTTAAGCTTTTAATAAAGGACCAAACCAGCTAAAGTTACTTCAATGAAAAAAACATACACTTTTGGCAATTTTTATCTTTTGCCTACTTTCTCGAATTGTTTAATCGTATTCCCCTTTACCATTTCCCATTTTTCTAATGCTTCTTTTAAGTAGTTAATTCCATTTTTCAAGTCTTCTTGTACAGTTGTTCCTACCCCAATGCTGTACGATGATATCTCGTAATCTTCGTCCCAGATGTTGATTGCTCCTTCATCTCTCATAGTTCTGGGATTAGGATCCGATAAGTTTACAAAGATATTTGTAGCTCCATCTAATAGAATAATAAATTGCTTAAATAATTCCTCATTCTTTCCGTCATATAAGGGCCCACCGTAACGGAACATTTCTAGTGTGTCAAAAAAAATAGACCAGCCATTATGTACTCTTCCACGACCGAAAACCTCATGATCTATCATTTTTAGTCTTTCAATAATATCGTTAATTTTCAGCATACTATGATACTCTTGAGTTACCATTTCTTTTACAATATCCAATGAAAAATTATTTAACTTATTTTCAACTTTTTTGTTATCCTTAATTTTTTTATACTGTGAAATATCTCTCAAACCCACTGTTAACAATACTAACCCTAATGAAAAAATAGTTGCAATATCTCCAATTATTGATAATTGATCCTTATAAGTTGTGAAGTAATTTGGGAATATCAAACCCAATAAAAGAAGACCAAATAAAAATATCGAAGTAATAATAGCCATTTTTTGGTATTTTTCTTTTGATGTAATTTGATTGACAAAATCTTGCACTGTAAACGCAACTGCAGAAATTGAAAATAATGCTATGACTTGCGAAGGAATAATAATTCCAATTCCCCTTAGGATCGACAATATAAAGCAAATAACACCAATTGCTATGGCAAAATAAGGCGATTGCATAATTCTCCTCCAATAGGTCTGACTATTCTGTTTCTTTTATTATAACCATTATTAATATCCTTAAATTTTTAAATTTCCTTAATACTATTGCATGTTCGTTTTTTGAACACAATTATTCCGAAAAGACACGTTTTCACTATTAATATTATGGTTCCAACCAAAAAAATTCTACTATCTATGATATTTCTAATAATAATCTTTATAGTTCGAAACATCATATTAATGACTTCGTTTCACAAATGAAAAGGGTCAGTTAGTATAAGCGAGATAATACTAAGCTAACCCTTTTAATAATTGTGGAATGACTGGACTCTGAAGTTTCTCTACAGCTCATTCCCATTCAATTTTAGTTATTTAAAATTCTTAAAACTTCTCTGTACTAGGAATAATTAGATCACAAGACTAACTAATCTAGTTGTTACAACTACTTCTTAATCCTTCTCTTCTTTATATATTTACTTAAGCAATGTGAAATAATCGCATATTGTAATTTAGCATAATGATCTTCTAACCACTTATCAAAATTAGGAACTGGTTGAAGTTCACTAAACCCTTCAATAATATCAACTGTATTCTCCTTTACTTCTATTCTCCATTTATCCTCCTCATCCTCACCTTGAGCATTTACTATTCCATTAACTATATAACCCCTTGGGGATAAAATGTTATCAATTAAGTACATAATCCACTCATCTGCATTATAAAATTTGATCCCACGATCCCAAATAATTCTCTTCCTATCCTCAGTCGGAATCCATTGAAGAAAAATCCCAGGCTGTCTTCCCGGAGGTTCATTTTGATTAATAATTGATGGGCAATAATCGTTGGTTTTCCCTGCTGGTTCAACATATAGCTCCCCATCTATCCCTAAACTTTCCGCCGTTCCATATCCAAGTTGCTCCAGTATTTGTGGATCTCTTTTTATTCTCCTTGTTCTCGCCAATCCTTTCAACAATTCAAAACTATCGTCATCCAGTTCCTTATCTACTTCCAAATATCCTTCAAAAGCTGTTGAGTAACCCAATATTTTCATTCCTCCTTTATTTTTTATTCCTTATATGCAGATTAATTTCAAAATATTCATTTTAGCAATTAGCTATATGTTGTAAGACTATATATAAAGAAGTTCTTCTCAGGCTTCTTAATGAATTCATTTGCTTTTAGGCAACCACAAACTTTTATCGAATGTCTGGTGTTCCAATGCAATGGCTTTACAATTGTTGTTATGCAACACATAGCCTCTGGTTCACAAACTCATTTTAATCTTGATTACAATACTTCCTAAATCGTCAATATTGCATTATGATATGTACCAGTTACTAAGCAACGTTTTGGCACGTTACAAGCGGACTCCTTGTTTATGTAAAAATGTATACTTTCTGGTATATTGCTTTACTCATTACCAGTATGTATACCCAGTATTGCATAATAAGTCCTCGCAATAAAATAATGATATTTGTGTGTTATCCCTCCACCTAATATTCCAACCTCGACATCTACCTTCAGATTAGCTTGGTCCTTAAATGCATTTTGTAAAACTTCTTTGATTTTACTCCGTATTCCGTCTTTTTCTTGATCAACATGGGGAGGATATAATTCTTCCAACTCTTTCGACTTCCTAATCAAGCCTAACTCCATTGTGTCCCCTGGTATGTGTAAATATCTTGCAACGCTGTGGGTGTAAATATCTTCTTTGTCTAGTACATTGAGGTATTCCTCATCTGGAAGGTAATGCGAGATAAAAAGCACTTGATATTGACTAATGTTACTATTTTTGAGTTGGTTGACTATATTTAACCTAGAATTAATGTCTCTTAACACTACCTTTCTAATACCACTATTTCCACTCTTACCCATGAATTCGTTACCATAGATTATTTGAGTCAAAAGAAAATGTTTGAATTCAATCATTGCAACGACTCTTTCCACGATTGGCCCCTTCCCTTGTAAAATTGCTAAATCAATTACTTTCCCATGTATTTTCGTTTCCTTAGAAAAAAAAACGTTCCAGTCTTCAGAGTGTTGATTGTGATTGTTATTTGCTAAATAGTAAGCTAATCGATCTCTCAATGTATCTTCACTTTGGCCCGAAATACTTAGATATGCAAGTTCATTCTCGAAAAAAGGCATGTTTTCAAGAGCATTCTTTAGCTCTGTCATAATAAAACTCGACATAAACCTCAGTCCCTTCTAATTTCAAACTGTTACTCTTTGACCTCGCTTAAGCGAATGAAACAAATTTCACATTTTCATCGTGATAATTCCACATCGCTAATTCTATCTTTTCTGTATTTTTCATAGCACAGGATATCATATATAAATTGGGCTTCCTAGTCATAAACGAACTCCGTCTGTATTTCACTCAAACTGTGATAGCAGAATCTAGGTGATGGATGGATATTTTTGGGTAGTGGGGGGATTGTAATAAAGGTAACATCTGAATAATTGTCAGCGGGGGTTTTGTACACCATGAAACTTATTATGACATTAAACAATGGTCGTGCGAGGTATGAGTGCTATTGTGGATTATTACTGGAAACCACCATTCATTATAAAAGTAGATATAAATGTTCTGGATGCGTAAGGAGATTTAGCGGTATGAATGAAAAAGTGTACTTGAATGAATTAATAAACACATACGGCTATTTTGTCCTACAGCATTATGGCTCAGAAGAATTAACAGGTAAAAAAGGCGGGCGATTGACATATGATATTGCATTATTACATACCCCATACGATCGAAATCCATTTATGAACTATGAAATATTAAGCTTCAACAACACTTCAAACACTAATCAAGACAATGGAAGGGATCATTACATGATGAAGGTAATTTATGCTCGTAATAAACTACAGGTACCACTAGCCGAAATTGATCCTGGCAATGGAAAATCAGTCAAGGATGCTATTAAAACAACAATTGACAATTATCTTGAATTAACATCGATTAAAGATCCGTTATTTTTACGAAAAGAGTTAGATAGATTATTCTACAATGAGATTTTCGATAGGATTGGGAGATATTTCTTCAATTTAAATGGTCATACTCTCGATTTTTGATTTCTTATCTCTTTGTATGAAGGGAGCAAGGTAAGTCATCACTTGGTCCTCCTTCACTAAATATTCACTTATGTTCTGATAGTTACAGCATTTTTACATACTTTTCATTCGAATTTGTTCCTGAACTCATTTTAATCAGACGAACAAAATGTTCCGATATCACGAACCTAAGGAATTTTGGTTCGAACAGATACTTCAAATTTTCCCTTCGACTTGTCAATAGATTTCTTCACTGATATCATGTCCGTTATCTCAAAAACTTTCACTTTACCTTAAGTGTCCTCATATACCATAAGCTTTAAGTTACATTTATTCGTCGTAAATTCAGAACTTAGTATTTTTCCTTGTTTGTCGATTGATTTCAAGTTGAAAATGCTTTTATTAGTGTTTTTTCAATCATTTTCGTATAGTTCTTACCATCATTTGTATTACTAAATGTCTTGATTAATCTTTTCTCCTTCTCTACAACTTTTTCTGAAAACTTTTGGAAAGAAAACAGTTTCCACTCCCCATCACCACTTCCGAAAGCTGTTTTCACCTTTTCGACAAAAGTATTCATCTCATAAAGAATACTCTCCACTAACTGATATGCCAGCCTCTTTTGTAGTTTGTTTTCAATGTTGTCAATGTATCTCATTTACCACCACTACTTTTATAGTTTTTGTTATTTCAAATGATACACATATTCCGCTTTGTTGATTACCGACATATGGTTGAAGCCTGTTTTACTATAGTGAGGGATAAATAGTATTGAATCTGAATAATCAGCGACCATAGATTATGCATGTTTCTGCTTCCCTTCGATTTCGATTTTCACTTTGTTCATCATTTTCATCGTCATTTTAATAATTTCCACCGTTCCCTCATTTAGTGCTTCAAAAGTAGCTTGACTCATATATCCAGATTCGAACGCTTTTTCAAGTAATGCTTGAGTCTCTTTCGTTTTGTTTAACGCATTTCGATACGACTCCCGCTCTACGGCCAAATAGAACTGCGAGTTGCCTCGTGCGATTAGAGCTGGAACCATCACACTGCTTTTCCATATCTTCTTGGACCATCCCTCCGACTCCTGATAACGAAATGATTGGGTGATCTCTCTAATCCGTACAACCCAATCCATCACCTTCTCATAAAGCAACAACGTTCTTACATCCCGATCTTGTAGTTCTCTAATTTTCTTCATTTATTCTTCTCCCCCTATATCTCTTGGTACTCAAGCCACTTCTTTCTCGTCCTGAATCTCTACTAATATCTTTTTCATGATGGCCAGAAGTATTCTACGAATCTCTATCACTTTTTCATACAAAGCATCAAAAGTAGTCTTATCAATATATCCACATTGGGATAGAATCTCTAACCAGGTACAAGTCTCTCCACATGAACCAAGTGCTGAACTTAAGTGTTTGAAATAGACTGCAAAAAAAACTTGTGTTGCTCCCTCACTAATATTTCCAGATATTGAGGTCGCCGATCTCCAAATTTGGTCCCCAAGTATATTCTTCTCCCGCCAAGGTAATGCTTCCTTGATGATACTGATTTCCTTCACCAAATCTAAAGATTTTTGATATACCACCAGTTTCCTAACATCTCTATCTTGCAACTCCCTGATCTTCCGCATAATATTTCCCCCTCTAAGTTCTATTTCGCTCTTTATGCCACTTTTCCAAAGTCTCTTCCATTTCGGGTATCCAGAACCAGCTAATGGTATCCCAGTTCGAGAAGCGGTTCTTCACTCGATTACGGTAATTGATTCCATGTTTTTCACACCATTTATGGAGGGGGTTGTTGGTCTTTTCTCTCTCAAACATTTGCAGTTCATCAACCGTTAATATATCTTTCGGCTTCATGGATTGGAAATCGATTTCAAGTAGAACCAAATAGGACATGTCCGTATTAAAATCAAATATGTCACCACCTTCAATTTTTCCAGTGGAAAGATTCAGGTTTGTATGAATGCTCAGCATACCTGGATAATATTGTTCCCATGCACAGTTGAATATTTGCTCACCAGTGAGATGCTTCAATATATGGCCTACCTCTTCACGATTTAACAATTGTTTTTCCTCTTTACCAAACAATAGAGTGCCAATTTGCCACATCTTCATTCCTCCTCATGTTTTCATTTTTTACTTTCTTTTACTGTAAAGGGTGTCTCCAAAATGATAAAGGCTTTATTGGTCGAATACCGTTCAAGTAACTCCCTAATTCATATGATTGAGAACATATGTTGTCAGATAAGAAAGATAACTACTTTAACCATTGCATTGTTTCAATCAAACTTAAGAGAACAAAAGGATCTGTTGAACAGTAATCCATTGTAAATTTCTTCAATGACACCTATCGTAGATTCTTAAAGCCAGCTCGCACACTTATCTGCTCCCTTTTCCCCAAGTTCTCAGCAATTCGAGTGAGCTTCTCCACTATTTTTGTCAACATCACCTTCAAGCTCTTTTTTTTGTTCCCATTTACATCATCGTACTCCTTTGTTTAGTCATTGCGGACTAAAATTGGGGGAACCTCGTTCGAGCTTTTGGAGAGAACTGTTTTTTTGAAAGCAGACCTCATACCGCCTTTGGCTTGTTTCCACAATTGATTTCAATCCAACCCCATTTAGTGCATGCCCATATAAAAGTTGTATTGTACATTCGCCTGGATAAAAAATGAAATAATGCTGGTCATAAATCCACGTTAAAGAAGTTGTATCGAATGCCTTCTTATATAGAAGGAAGCAAAATATTCAGCACAACTTTTTACAAGAACCCGAAGTTTACTATTAAAATTGAATGGTCGACGTTGGCAGGATTGTCAATGCACAATAAAATGCTGATCCTTTTAATGTAAAACCTGCGTTAAAGATTGTTGTGCATGGCATATCCGATATGTGCTTAGTTACCTGATTACGAATTTTCATGGATATAAATCCACAACTAATGCTACATCAAAACGAGCATGCCACGACCTACACAAGGCTCTCAACTTTGGCAGGTTAGCCAAATAATAAAGAACGGGTAACTTTTAATGTAAAACCTACGTAAAAGATTAATTGAAGCATGGCATAGTCAATATGTGCTTCATTGGTTTGATAATCTCATAACTTTTTTAGGTGAAGTATCAGCTTACTCTTTAACTACACCGATGCAGACATGCTAGTCCCCAAGCACGTCTTTGTTTTCAAATCGCAACCTTTCAGTATATGCCGTCCCATAACGTTACCTGTTTGGATGGCAAGCACAAGCACCCTTGCCCAGTAATTCGAACACCCTTTACCACATAATGATATTGGAATTCATTTCTCTGACCGTCGATGCGTATCTTTAAAATTACATAGAAAAAGGATGCCATCAGACATCCTATTATTTACGCAGACTTACCAAGATTGCGGTCAAGATCCTCTGTATTGGGATCATGGATCAAAATTAATTTTTGACCGCTGTTAATAATATTGAGTTGTTCGAAAAATAGTCCCATCACTCCAAGGATTTTGGAGAAGTATGCAGGGTCACTGACACCTACTTTTTCTCTTAGCTCCTTTTTCTTTACACTACTTATTCCTTGCCCCTTCAACTCGATAAGAAGGTTTTTAATTTGTTCGATGTTTTTTTCAAATAATGAGCTTTCCTTTCTATTAGAGCTGTCGTACTTCCGTTTGCTTACTAGATCCATCTTTTCCTTTCTGTATTGAATATTCGGCAGTTGATATAGGACAATATCTATGGCATCCTGATTACTTGTGAAAACATATATCTGTGAATTCTGGCTATTATCCCGATTGATTCGCTTAATGGCTTGATAGATCTCCCCAGCTACCGTGGCTTTTCTGATGTTTTCTACCCCGTCATGACTAAAGATTGGAACACTTTCCACTGGTCTATTGTTTTTCGTTTGATAGAAGAGATACGTCAATGCATACGTTAAATAGTCAAAGTTCGGTGTTTTCATAACCACGACAGTATCGTAATCCCGATATTGATTTACCCCAATGATGTTTCCAAAATAATCCACGCTAAATTTACAGCTCATTCTATTTTCAATCTCCAGTAAGGTATCCCCATATTGTGAAAAATGATAACATAATGATCCTTCAACATTTTCTTTATTTGCCATATCCGTTATCAACAAGACACTCTTTCTATCCTCAAGAGAAATGGTATCAAGCACTTTCTCAGGAAAGTTGATATATTGGGCAAGATCCTTTTTTCCTGTATTTATTTCAAAGTGCATGAATGTAGAGTTGGAATAATCAAAGACTTTATCCTGGTTTCGTACAATAAATTTGTGGAATAGTTCATAACGAAAATCAAATCCAGCATTTGCATCAAGGATGATATTATTATTAAGCATTTTATATTCATATTGATTGTCAAACGTGTAAAACTTCCCTTCATAGAAGAAGCAACCATTTTTCATGACTTGCTCAAACTTATTCAATAACTTTTCATGTGCTTTGTCACTGATCTTTTTCTTAATGGCAGGTATTGCTGTGCGATACTTTTCATACTGTGTTGAGTTGAATTCCACTAATTCCATTGTTTTGATTTGCGTCAAGGCTCTACTCTCATAACTGTACAACTTTTCCCGAAAATCCTTTGCCAGTTCTTCAATAACATCAAATCCGTGTGTTGGGTAATACCCCCACAGATAACAAATATCCTCAAGGGAAACTGTAATTCTTTCTAACAAATCAGGGTACTCATCGATGATTAGTATTTGTCTATTCCTTATTAACTCTTGATGTTCATCTTTGCAAATTTGGCTATACATTTTATGTGTAATACAAAGGACCTGAGCTTCTTCTGCCCTTTTCTTGCGAACTTCTTTTTGTGTGTCCTCCTTTGCAAAGCGTTCAGCAATTGTTTTCCCAGCATGCTGATTAATTGCCAAAACAGTATTATCTAATTCATCATCCCTAACAAATCGCTGAACATATAACACTCTAAAAGGATGATCTTTTGCCATTTCTCCAATAATCTGATGGGCAGATCTGCTTTTTCCTGTTCCCGCCTCATGATTAAATACATGAAAATGTGCACGATCCCATTTTTCTTGATTGGTTATTTGTTCCTTCAATTCTTCAAAGTAAGTATTGTTTAAAATCACTTGCCTCATCCTCCTTTATAGGTTTTTGTTGCCTATAAAGGATATTAGTCGTGTTTCGCTTTCTGTACTATAGCGTAACGGTTCTATATCGCTTTACAACATTTTGCCAAAGATTGTGGTTGAGTAGATTGATCTCTTTCACAAATCGAAAGTTACTGGGAAGCTCCTGAATTAAGATTTGAGTAACCAATGATTGGGGTAATTTGGACTAACAGAAGAATTAAGGATAGCAAGTAACTCAAATAGAAGACTGCGGGACAGACCTCCCTAATCTTTCACGTTCTATGATTAAGCTGTCCGAATTCCACTTGATAAGTTTAGGGATATCGATTGTTGAATAATTTTTGATGCAAGAGGATCATCCATGTAAGCCCTTCTCAATAAGTAGGCTACCTTTACATGGTCTCTGATCTTTCATGCCTTTTTCTCTAATATTTACTCTGCAATCTCTCTGCTTTATTAGAAAGAAACAAACTAAGTATGCGTATTTTCTTCGATGTGATGAAAAAATGCGTATTTGGAACCTAGGTAACATTTTGTAATGATACCAGCATCATTTGATTATTGATAAAACCTAGTACGTAACTTTAGTCTTATACATACCTTACTATCTAGAACAATTCAGAAAAGTGCACTCTGCTGTTTTTGAATCAAAACGTTGTTTATGCACCCGCACCCAAAATCTTTACGCAGAAACTCTTTTGATTAAAAGTTGGAACGTAGGTTTTGTCTGCGTTCCTCGGTTCTCATCTGTTGAAAAACTACCATAAACGATATTCATGCTATCTGTAATTTCATTGTACAACCGTAGACCATTTAATAATTATCGAAGTTTTTGATTAAAATTCAATCGCTCATTGGTAAGCACAATCTAGCAATGGAGAACGCTTAGTTTCGTGTGTACTTTATGTGCATGTTGCCTTAAAAAGCTAGCCCAATATCAGAATGAACATCTTTCTCTTTGTACAAGTATCGCTTGGATGGCTGTGAACAACTAAGAGCGAAGGCGAAACATTAAAATTCGAATGTCGCTCTTTTTTGGCTGGCAGTCTTGTAACAGATGGTTGCAATCGTGTAGCTTTCGCCATGCTTGAAGAGCAAGCAACCTACTAGGGTGAACTTCTGCACCGTAAGTATAGGTTAATGTAGTCCGAAAGTCGGTGTACGTATATTTCCAGAAAATATTTCAAAGAACGTGTTCTATGCAAATCCTTAGCGTAGGCTTTACATTAACAATCAATAACGCTTATGCATGGCAAGTAATCTACTGGACACTGAAACCAGTATCGATTTTGGCAATCCACGTGTAGATTTTGAAGAGCCCGCACCATAAACGAAGAACTTTTTGCATGCATATAGGTATTATGTTTTCTGAAAGTTGAACGTGAATTATTTCACTTAGTTCTTTAGTCCATAAATTCCCCACTCTTTGCCGTTGGTTTCCTCCTCCCCCTTCAATCCCTCGAAACACACGACCTTTTCGCCTATTCAAGCAGTATTCGACAACTATGGTACGAACTTTTCTTATAAATTCGCCTCCTCCTGTATAAGATACAAAATCAAAAACAAAGGAGGGAAATATTCATATGAATAACAAGTTTCAAATTGCCATTGATGCAGGAAAACATTTTATTAAATCCATTATGAAAGAAGGAGAGGTAATTCACCGAGTCCTTTTTCGGAACAAAGTTCAAGAGGTAGATAGCCTTGGAGCTGAGCTTTCACCGAATTCGTACAAGATTCAATTTGAGGGTAAAACCTATTTGCTAGGGGACATGCTCCCAGAAGAGCGAACATCCTTTGATCTGTCAAAGAACTCCTTCGAACATATCCTGAGTATTTATGTAGCCATCACTCAGTTGTTGTTGAAATCAAAACAGTCAATCGGACTGGCAAATATCTACCTAGCCGTAAACATCCCCGTTAGTCTTTACAAGAATGAGGAGCATAAGTTTGCTTTCCAGGAAGCCATTAGACGAAATGGAGAGCCAATCTGTATTGCCGTAAGTGGTAAAACCTTTGCCTTTAAACTGCAGTCTGTTTTATTGCTACCAGAAGCGATTGGTCCGACCTACCTTAACACGAATGAATTTAGAAACAAAAAGATTCTTGTAATGGACATTGGAAGTCTTAATACAAGCTTCATGGAGATTGACCGACTTGTGCCTAAATTTGATCGAATGGTTTCCTCAAACCTAGGAGTAAATGTGATGAGAGCCAGGCTTGCAGATACGCTCACTACAAAATACGGAATTAACATTACTGATGATGACTGCGAAATAATTTTCAGAGATAAGTATTTGATTATTGCTGGCCAAAAACGAGAAGATAGCCGTGAAATAATCGAAAAATTGTTCTCAGAGCATGTAGCTGAGATCGTTAATTTTGCAAAGAGCAGAAAAATATCGTTTAACAACTTGGAAATTTTACTTGTTGGGGAGGAAGCCTATTATTGAGAAATCAACTGATCAATGAGTTCCCAGGAGCAACCATCTTTCATGAAGCACAATTTGCTAATGTACTCTCGTTTTTGAAAGTTTTAGAGGCGAAGCATAATGGAAAAGCTTAAAGTTTCCTTGAGCTTTCGTCGACAGTATAAACACATATACGATCACCTTATCCTCCAGCCAAATCGGAGCGATTATGTCTGTAGGCTAATCGACACAGATATGAATAAGAAGGGTCAGTTGTCAGAGGAGGAGATTAGAAGGGTGGTGATGGAGGTACTTCAAAAAGAAGGTGGGGACATGATAGGCTTAGGTATCGAGACCAGGAGCAATCTTTCTCATGATGACGTTGATCTAATAAATCAATTATTCTAACTAACTTCATAGGGGACCAGAAGAGTTTGCTACCGACTCTTCTGGTCCCCTATCATTGTTTCAAATCCACTCTTTACAGTTCCCTCACAATTTCATCATCTAGAATTGCTTTTCGCTTTTCCCAATCTGGCATTAACGAAAAGAGCATATTGTAGAAACTATCCTTATGGTCGTTGAATTGAAAGTGAATTAACTCGTGCAATACCACATAATCAATACAATGCTTAGGAGCTTTTATCAACTCAGAATTAAGCAAAATAGTGTCCGAATCAATAAGTGCCGAGCCCCACCGTGCTTTCATGAGACGAAGATCAATTTTCGGTTTTTTTATTCCATATTTTTGTACCAATGGATACTGCTTATATAATGACTTTTCAAATACTTTAAGTGCCTTCTCTCGATACCAATCATCCATCAATTTGGCTTTTCGAGCGTAATCATTCGGATCCCGCACCATCAAGATAATAAAACCCCGATAATACTTAACCCGTTCTTCTTCGGTTGTAATTTCCACACGTAAACGATACTGCTTACCTAAATATTTGTACGATTCCCCGCTAACATATTCTCGTTCACTTTGTTTGTATGGCTGTACATTTTCAAAGGTTTTTACGTTTTTTAAGATCCAAGCACCTTTACTTTTCACAAAATCATAAATAAAACTTAGTGGGACTTTCTCCGAAGCAGACACCATAATCGTCATATCAGGTTTAATATTGAGATTCACGTTCTTTACTTTCTTTCGTTCTATCTCAAACTCGATTGTTTGATTGGCGTATACAATCTGATGTTTATCCATGTTGTCACTACCCTAATAACGTCGCAAAGCTACCGTCTTTATTTGCTCAATAATCTTATCCACTTGATCAAAATCCAGGTTCACTTTATGCTCTTTCGTAAAATCAAAGATAAGGTCATCTAATTCCTGGGCAATCCGATTGTGTACTTCCATGTTATCATGCCAATCCACCTTGGTGTAAGCACGAATAATATCTTCCATTTTCAATGCTAATTCAGCTAATAATTCTTCGCTCATCTTTTGCTCTCTCATGATGTCTTTCGTCACCCCATAGAAAGCCTGAGCATTTGCATTTTTCTTGATGCTATCGGGATAATTTTCTACGGGCTCTCCTTGCTGGTATTCCTTTTTGAGATCATTCATTCTTTGCAAATACTCAGCCTCAGAAATACGTTGTTGCTTGTAAGCATCGATTGCTTCCTTTATCCGTTCGGAAAACTTCTTGTAGTATGCGGGGTTCTCATCCCATTTAGTATTGATACTTTTTGTAAGACGAGTACGAATCGCATCTGCTTTAGCACGTTTCGATTCTAACCGCTCCAGTTCTTCTTCAAATGCTTTTTCATTGAGTATATCTACTGGGTTAGTGATACGAATGACTTCTTCTGCAGAGATATAATGATCCATAAGATTCTGCATTTTTGCTTCATATTCTTTATGGTCAATCGTATCAGAATACCGTAGCTTTACCGCTTTCCGAAGTTCTTGAAAGAACTTCAAATCCTTCTTATACTTTTTCAATTCCTCTTGTGGCAAAGCATTATAGATCTTTTCAGACTCTAATGCGATACCAAGATTTTGTCCAAATTTAGAGAGGACTCCGTAAAACTCTTGCCTACGCTCCTCATCTTCCAACCACACCTCATATTCTTCCGTATCCTGTTTGTTTTTGATTGGAGCAAAAATTTGAAGTAAGTCGGAGTGATATTGCCTCAATGAACCAATAACACTAATTACATCGTATATAGCTCCTTGTAAATCTTTCGGATCAAAGTTCTCCAGACCTGCACCTGAGTACATTTCCAGAGCTTGATCGAGTCGATCCAACAACCCTCTGTAATCGATTATAAAACCATAGTCCTTACCATCATACAAGCGATTAACCCTGGCTATGGCCTGTAGTAGAGTATGTTCTTTCATAGGCTTATCAATATATAAAACATGCATCGAAACCAGTGAGAAGCTTATCAACGACAATCAATAGTTCAATCTCATCGCCATCAATGAAATCCTCTTTTATGGCATCTTCATATGATTCATCGTCACCATAGCGGGTCATCATCCGATTCCAGAAATTAAGTACCTTGTCTTTTGAAACTTCATCAACAACCTCATGTCCTTCTCGCTGATCAGGCGGAGAAATAACAACTGCACAGGTCAGATCGCCAAGTTCCTCGAAAGCCTCCAAATAACGGATTGCTTCGATCTTACTGTTGGTCGCAAGCATAGCTTTAAACTGGCTTCCCTGTGTTTTATAATTGTCCAGAAAGTGCTGATTAATATCAAAGGCAATCATGCTAATCCGTTGATTGGAAGATGCAATCCGTTCGAACTGACTCCACTTTTTCATGACTTCATCTTTTTGCTTGTCATTCAAGTTACGAGTGATCATCTCCAGGCGAGTATCAATCGCCTTCTGATTGACAGTCTGATCGACCATTTTTCCTTCATATAGCAGAGGAACAATCGCTTTGTCTCTCACACCGTCAGCAATAGTATAGGTATGAATCAACTTACCGAACTTAATCATCGTACTCTTTTCTTTCTTCATGAGTGGAGTACCCGTGAATCCTAAATAGCATGCATTCGGGAAAACTTTTTTCATTTTGATGTTGAGTTCGCCATACTGAGTCCGATGTGATTCATCAACTAAAATGAAGATATCTCTTGATTCTATAGGTTTTTGTTTCGCTGATGCTGTATCGAACTTATGAACTAATGTGGTTACAATATCCGCATTGTTGTCATTAATCAAATCTACCAAATGCGTACCTGATGTTGCCCTACTCGCCTTAAGCCTGGTGTGTTTAAATGTCTTATGTATTTGTTTATCCAGCTCCACCCGATCCGTTACGATAACCACTTTCGGATTATACTCATTCATCTCAGAAAGAATGTATTTTGCAAGCATCACCATCGTTAAGCTCTTACCTGATCCTTGCGTATGCCAAATGACCCCAGATTGGCGGTTGCCATTTTCATCTCGTTCCTGGATCGTCTTGATGATCTCTTTGATCGCAAAATATTGCTGGTAGCGTGTGACCTTCTTTACGTCTTTATCGAACAGAGTGAAGAAGTGAGTCAATTCTAACAAGCGTTCGGGATGAAAAAGCGAGAGAATATTCTTATCTTGCATCGTCGGTAGACGACCTTCAACAGTTTCGTCCAGTAATGCTTGCAACCACTCTTCCTTCTCTTCCTTCCAAACCGACCAGAACTTTTTCGGTGTATTGCATGTTGCATACTTCGTCTCATTCTTATTCGTGGACATGACGATTTGTACAAACTTAAAGAGCTGAGGGGCATAGTCCTTCCCCTGATTGCGAATCATCTGACTAATGCCTTGCTCCATCGAAATGGATGCCTTTTTGCATTCAATAACAGCAAATGGGATCCCATTCACGAACAACACAATATCTGGACGGACCGTACCACGACCATCCATCCGTTCTACAGCAAATTCTTCAACCACATGAAATACATTGTTCTCGAAGTTATCCCAATCAATGTACTGAATTGTGAATGACTTCTTGGAGCCATCGGGTAAAAACTCCGTATAACTTCGCCCTAGCATCAAGGTCTCGAAGATCTTCTCATTCGTCTTCACTAGTCCATCTGTTAATGGCTCATCCAGATCCTGCATCGCTTGTTGAATATTAGTATGACTGAATTTATATGTAACGCACTTGTACTCATACGAGTTGAACTCTTTCAATTTTTCTTCCAATACCGTTTGCAACAAAACATCATTGAAACCGCCACGCATTATTTCGGCTTGCTCTGGGGCTACCAACTTGTAATCTAAGCCCTGTAATACCTCAAGAGCAGGCTGTTGACTTATGTATCGCTCATCATAGCTATTCGTTCGTTCCACTTTCACACCTCCAATGCAATTCTTAGGGAAAAAGGGCAAAGGTTAGACCTTTACCCGCACTTTTCCTGTTAACAAGAGTTGTATAAGTCCCTTTTTTTGTTGTTTAAGAAACTCAAGTTCATTTTCGATAAGCTCTATGTGTTGATCGTGATAGAGTAATACTTCTGCAATAGCCTTTTGCTCGCTTACGTCCTGCGGAATTATTACCTTAATTACTTTTAAATTCTCATATTTTAGGTTCAAAGTATCATCAACTAAACCCTGGGAATATCTTCTAAAGAGGTTAATTGTGTGAGGGAGTTTAAATAGATAGCCCACAAAATGAGAATTTACTCGGTTAGTAGGCTTCAAAATAGTATATGCGGGACTTACTATCCCTTCATACTTGGAAACACCAGATACACCTTGCCACATTCGCATTGTGTTGTAGCCAATATCCAAAGGCATTATTCGTTTGTACTTTGATTTATCTTCACTTGAATTATCCTTAATATCAACTTCAGTACGTCGCACTATACCTCTCAAAGAGGTAATAGCCAATAACTCAAGATCATTATATCCAATCTCTTTTCTTTCAATTAACAAATCACCCAACTTGGCTTCTACCCATTTTTCATTAAACCCTGACAATCTAACCTTCCCCGTCAACAGCTTCTGCATTAACCCTTTTTTCTGCTCTTTTTTCTGCTCAATCAACTTTTCTTTTAGCTCAATTGCTTTGTCCCAGGTGGAGAGGATTGATGCGAGTTCTTGTTGTTCTTCATATTTAGGGAATGGTATCTCCAAAGATAAAAAGTTTTCTTTCGATATATTTTTCATACTATTACTCGTACCTGTAGCTAATACTTTTATTCTATTTTTTACACTTGGAGATGATAATATATTTGCCAGCCATTTTCCGTCTACCTTCACTTTATAAGTAGCTTGCCAAATTTTATCCGACAAATAGAGATTTTCATAATCTTTATCTACGTACCCAACCTCACCTACCAATTCAGGAGTATTAGCTCGACTTATTAGTATTGCCCCTTTTTTGGGATTCAACCTTGCCCTTCCCAATTCATCATCCAATATTTTT
This sequence comes from Brevibacillus choshinensis, assembly GCF_016811915.1. Taxonomy (NCBI): domain Bacteria; kingdom Bacillati; phylum Bacillota; class Bacilli; order Caryophanales; family Paenibacillaceae; genus Brevibacillus; species Brevibacillus choshinensis. The sequence goes on from NZ_CP069127.1 coordinate 4,107,203, forward strand.
TTATTTTCTTTTATGTGAAAATATCCGTTTGATACTGCACTTGTTTTTAATACACCAAACTCTCCACTTGCAATTGGGGAATCTGTGGAATTAACACTAACCCCTGAATCTAACGATTCAATTATTTCACTCAATCGGCGTATCTTCCATTCGTTAAATGTGGAAGTATTATCTTTAAGTTTTTTCACAGTTCCTATTTTATCCATTATTTCACCTACAGTCCAAGCTCTTTGAGATACTTTTCCATCTGCAACTCAACCTCTTGTAGCTCCCGCTTTATATTCTCAATATTCTCTTTAAGTTTTTCCATATCAACCTGCTCTTCTTCCTCAAATGTATCAACATAACGTGGAATATTCAGGTTATAATCATTCTCTCTGATCTCTTCAACAGTAGAAACATACGAATATTTATCAATGGCTTCATATTTCTCATACGTTGCCATGATTCGTTGCAGATCTTCTTCACGCAACTTGTTCTGATTCTTACCCTTTTCATAATTCTCTTCACTTGAGGCATCAATGAATAGTACATCTTTACGCTTACGATCTTTCTTGAAAACCATAATACAAGCTGGGATACTTGTACCGAAAAAGAGTCCTTCTGGAAGCCCTATTACGGCATCTAAGAGGTTCATTTCGATAATTTGCTGACGAATCTTCTCTTCACTTGATCCACGAAATAGAACCCCATGAGGCAGGATAGTTGCCATACGACCATTTTCAGCTAAAGAGTATAGCATGTGTTGAACAAACGCATAATCGCCTTTGGACGCAGGTGGTACGCCCCACTCAAATCTTCTATGCTGATCCAGGCTTGCTTCCATCTTAAATTTCTCGTCTGTATTTCCTTCACCAGCAAAACCCATTGCCCATTTATCCAGAGAAAAGGGTGGATTGGCAACGATCACTGAATGCTTCATCAACTTTCCATCTTCTAAATGAAGAGGATTCGACAAGGTATCTCCCCACTCAATCTTTGCATCATCAATTCCATGCAGGTACATGTTCATAAGAGCTAATGAGTGCGTTTGTCCATTTCGTTCTTGACCATAGATGGCGACTTTTTTATTCGGCACTTGATTCGCTACCTTAATCAGCAGGGAGCCTGATCCACAAGTTGGGTCATAGATACGATCGTTTTCGTTTGGCTTAACCAATCGAGCGAGAAGTTCCGATACCATTGATGGTGTAAAGAATTCTCCACCCTTCTTCCCTGCATCTGATGCGAAGCGTTCGATCATAAATTGATAAGCATCACCGATTACATCTTCGCTTCCAACAACTGAAGGCTTCAGAGTAAGTTTATTGAAATCCTCCAATAATGCTCTGAGCATCGCATTTCTTTCTTTCGCTTTACCAAGTGTTGCTTCGCTATTAAAGTCGATATTGCGAAATACACCACGTAGTTTCCCCGTGTTCTCGTTCTCCAAACGTTCCAACGCTTTATTGATAATCTCACCAATTTCAGGATCAGTTCGTTTGCTATACAGATAATCAAAAGTAGATAACTCATCTAACACGAAACGCTCCCTGGCTAAAGCACGTTCAATGCGTTGTTTGTCCCCGTCATAACGCTTTGTATATTCCTCCACGTGCTCTTTATACGAATCACTCAAATACTTGATAAACAGCATCGTCAGGATGTAATCCTTGTATGTACTGGAATCAATTTTTCCTCTAAATGTATCGGCCGCTTGCCATAAAACTGTATTTATCTGTTGTGAAGTGACTTGTTCACTCATTACTGTTCCCCCTAAGATTGTCTTCATTTTGATATTCAAACTCTATCCAATTAAAAATAACAAATACCTTCTTTATAAGTATACAAGATAGGAAGGGGAGCGAGTATATCTCCCCTTCTAACACTTAATGGGGTTTTAGTTTATTTCCACAAAAGAGTCGGAAATTCCCATCAACTGATAACTATCCTTGTAGCTTTGTTCATGCACTTTTCTCGCTAGTTCAATCGCTGTATGGTAAGCTTCATCTGATTGAAGTAACATCTCAGCAATTTCACGTTGTTTTTCAATCGTAAGATTTGGCAACTTGATTGAAGCAACATCCCTATGGCTAAGTACAGTCACAGTTGTGCCACGTTGATATGCCTGCAAGTAATACTGCCCGATAGGACTTTCGAGAAAAGCTTTAATGTAATGCGGTTCATACTGAGCAAAATTCGACACACGGATTCGAAGGAAGTTCTGCGAGAATACAAGCGGTTTCTCTTTGAGATCCTCTGGTGTCACCACGGTCATTTTAAGCATAGTTCCTCTACTGGACAATAATATATCGCCTGATTCAAGCTCATAATCCCGTGCTCTTTTTGGACCTAATACAACTCCCTTCAGTTCATCAGCAATAATCTTACCTTCTTGCACATCAACTAGATTAACCAAATAGTGAGTGGATTCAATATCATCGGTTTCATTTTTAGTAGGGTTAAGTCCCCTTTCGACCTCGGCAATGTTCCCCAAAGTTATTTTAGGAAGATCCGATTGCTCGTATTTTTTACGGTTAATATTCGTCTTCCCGATCTTAGATGATACCTCAGCTTTCTCGAAGTATCTCAGGGGATGCAAGCTCCAGTCATTCTCTGAGAGCTCACTTATCGGAACAATTCGGCTATACCCATCGATCGGTTTAAGATTATGGTAAGCATCTACAATATCTTCGATGTCTGACTCACGCAATACATTCTGATTACGCATTGCTTTTCCAAAACCGTCTTCTGCGTTTATGAACAGTATCCGATCTTTGAGGCTTTCAGGTTTACTCTTATTGATAATCAGTACCGCTACAGGTATTCCAGTTCCTATAAAGAGATTCGACGGCAAACCAATCACTGCTTCAATCAAGTTTTCTTGAATCAGATTGGCACGAATCTTCGCTTCAGATGCCCCTCTTTGAAGGACTCCATGTGGAACTACAATAACTGCCTTACCGTCCTTCTTGAGAGATGCAACACTATGGAGAACAAATGCCATGTCACCATAAGCACGACTCGGCAAACCATATCGAAAACGTCCATATACATCTTTCTCAGCTTCTTCATATCCCCAGTTGCTTACTGCAAATGGTGGGGAAACCAGTATACCATCGAACTTCATTAGTTGCCCTTCTTCATCTTTCCACTGAGGATTTGTGATTGTATTCCCAAGTTTCACATCTGCAACTTCATGATACATACCATGAATGATCAGATTCAAAATTCCCATTGCACGAGTTTGTGCATTGATTTCTTGACCATATAGACTAACTTCGCTCTGGTTCAGTTGAGCATACTTATAAGCCTCAATTAGAAACCCGCTTATACCTGAAGCGTGATCGCTTATCGTTCCACTCGTTATATCCAGGAGACGTGGAAGAAGTGTAGTTATACTTTTGGGACTGCTTACCTCTCCGCCGTATACACCCTCTCTTGAAACGAAGGCCTCAAATAATCCCTCTAAGTATCGAGTCACTGTACCTGTTAATGGACTTGAGTCATCATAAGATTCTCGACAATAGGATTGGCGATTAAGAACAGTGTCTGCTACTTTGTACAGACTTAGATCATCTTGAAAACGAGTAAAGTCAGTTATTGTAAAGACATCTTTTAGAGATGGATTCATGCTCTCCAATTCTTGGAATGCTATGAACATTTTTTTTCCAAAGTCTATTCCGTTTGATGTGAGTGCCTCCCAAGAATAGCCTTCAGGAATGATAAAGTTATGATCCAAATTCTCACACAATAGCTTGTATGTAGCCATCGGTTGCAAGTAGTGCCTCATCTCACTTACCTGCATTTCGCCTCTCCAGATATCACCAATAACCCACGCATCTTGTTCAGCACCAGCCATGATTGCATTTTTCAAACAAATCCCACCTTCCCCATTTCGTTAATATACCTTTTTTGTGTATTAATAATATACTTTTAAAATCGTTGTTTATTACCCTTCTGAAATGTAATCTCTTGCTTGATTCCTATAATAACCAACTCATTCACATTTGTCAAATGTGTATTTTAAATACCTTTTCAGTGAATGATCGATTCTTCTTTATTTTTTGTCCCATACACCTATTTTAACTAAACTTTTAGATTGGCTATAAAAAGGAAAACCACTGTGACAGTACAGTGGTTCAATCAGCAATCATTAGATAAATTGATTATTGGCACATGTGTTACTGTACACCTGCCATAATAGTCCTCTTTTGACATCTACTCCGTAACTATAAGCTTGGCTACTGGTAAGTACACCTTAACCCATTTTCACATTTGTTCGGTGATACCTACACCAAAGCAGTATCATTACTTTCCAAGCTCAAACCTTATCTCTTCACCATAATAGGTATATGAAGTAAAGTAGTTGATCATCTTTTCTAAGATCTCCGCAATTCGTTGGACGGTATCCTGCAAGTCCGAGCATGGCTTAAAGTACACTCCAATTCTCCCTTTTCCCATGACGATATCAGGGTGTACACGTTCCTTTATTGAAACGTAGTGATTCTGCAACCACTCGTACAATATTTTTTGATTATGGCAAAATGAAGTTCCACATAAGCAAGGTTCCTCCTATCCTGAACCGAGCAATTATAGTTAATACCATCCCGTCCGCCACCGATCACAATTCTTCGATTGCTCTCATTATGCTTCTTTGCTTTGTGTAGGTTGATATACTGTGGTAATCGTTCTCGTAGCTTCTCCATAGTATAATTTTTCACATCGTCAAGGCGTGTGAAATCATATTGATCTACCGCTACTGCTTTTCCAACATGAGTATGAGGAATCTGCTCGTGCCAGTCAACCAATCTAAATGGCTTTTGGATCTGGTTGATAAGATCTAGGTTACTCCATATATCAAGTTTATACATGGTATTCAGTTGCTCAGTACAGGTAGTATCGTCTGATTAATTTCTACTGCATAAAAGTTTATATACTTCTGTCGCCTATGATCTTTCAGGAGAGACCTTACTGCCTTTATGTGCTCAGGATTAAATTGAGTGGCGAGCCAAACGACCAAACCTTCGCTAAGCGACATGATGATCGGCTTCACCTTTTGTACAAGATGCTCCATATTCGAGGGGTGACCTGGCTCTCCAAAAACACTTCCAGTCGTCGATGCTTATTAACAGCATAATAATCGATCTTTTTGCCACCGTTTGATCTTTCAAGTTCAATATTGGATAACTCTAAACCAATCACTCGCTCTAATTCACCTTTGTATTTTTTCAGATATAAGGTCAATATCATCTCTTTTTGAGAATTCTTAATGCTCATTGACATCATCCTTTATGTTTATGAAAAAGAGGATGAGCCTTGGCCCCCTCTTCCTGGTCTTTTATGAAACCTTTCTTAATCGATCAATCATGTCGGCCAAGTTGCAGGATTCTCGCATTTTCGTTTCGGATGTCCACTCACAAGAAAGGATATGCTTTACGATAGCAAGCAGATGTTCCTTTATTTCTCTGTTTACTGGTTCATCATTCACAAGGTAGTCACTGCAAATAAGTAATTCTTCGAGCGACAAATTGCGTTCTTTTGGAGCTTTTTCATGAAAGATTGCCTCAAACAATACGTCGCTTGGAATCTTTAAAGCTTCAGCAAATCGTTTCACAATTTTAATGCTCGGTGAGTCCCTCTGTCCCTGCTCCAATCTGTTTAGATAAGATGGCGAAATCCCACTCACCATATACACATCGTTCAACGATAGTCCTCGAAGCTCTCGAAAATATCTGATGAGAACGCCTAAGTTTTTTGCCAATGCATCAATCTCATCATTAAGCTGATCCACATCACTTTTGTTCTTCTCCTTCAATTTATCATCATTCATGTAACCGACTCCTCCTCATATCTTTTCTCTAACGAGAAACCTGTGTTCTTTTGAACTCTATATTCTAAGCATTGCCCATAAGGTCAATAACTCTTGAAACCTATTTCCTTTCTTTTTCCCTAGCTTTTGCTACATAGTTCCCGATAGTTACAGCTACTGCAGGTCCTAGGATTTTGGGTCTTGGGAAATGCCTCGAATCCAAACGGCTTATTTTGTTCAATATCCTCTATGTATCCACACATGAGTTCCATAGACATTCGAAATGTATTCAGCATATTATCTATGTCCATCTGCTTAACTTGAATACTTTTCTGCTTACCTATCTGTAGGTACTCAATTTTGGCCTCAATTTCACCTAGATCGATATTCAGTTTTTCATGCAAGAACCAAACGTAGAGGACTACTTGGTAAAAATCATCAGGTCTTTCCTTTCCTGTCTTCCAATCCACGATGACATAACGTCCATTTTCTTCTTGATAAACAAGATCCAAGACAGCAAAGATGTTTATGCCATCAACTTTCATGACACGAAACCGTTCTGCATCAACAATTTTTACTTTCTGGTTGTGACTAATTACGTTGAAGGTCCGACTGCTTACAAAATGATTCACACTTAATCTCGTACGTTCTTGAATATCGTGTATTTTCTCTTTTGTTAACGAACCATCGTAGTAAATTTCTTGGAGCATGGAGTACTTGCTGGGCTTTTCAAACCACTGTGCTCGTCTATGTATCGAGTCAGCGTATGCAGTGTTCAAATCGGCCCGTATACTTTCAACGAGGTGGCTCTCTGATTGGATTTTCTCTTCACTTTGAACGTGACCTATCACCTGTTGGATCTGTTTATGAACAGAATTTCCTAGGAGAATTTCTGTGGATACCATTTTCTTTAAACGGTAAGCATGCTTGGAAACACTGCTGGCTTTTTGCAACCACCCATTATGGGATAGGTAATAAGTAAAAAAATACTGCATTTGGCAGTTCATCAATGTTTTATGGCGACTAAGGCTCCAGCTCATTTCAGGAAACTGCTTCACTTCAAGCATTCGCAATCCCTCGCATAACAGTCTGTTGTTCTCAATTACCCCTTCCCTATGGAACCTCTCGTGCAACTTCCCCCTGTCCTCTATTCCAATGGTGTTTAGGTTGCAACCTAATAAAAAATGCGTCTACTCCATCATGTTTTGGAGTGACGCACCTTGTATTTCGATTTGAAATTCCTCTTCTATTCTTTTTCCTCAATCGCATTTAACATCTCCTCCATAAGAACTGACGTTTGTATATTTATATTAAAAACTATATCATGACCTATTACCTTACAATATTTGTCTATATGAATTTTCCCATCGGTTATTGCCTAAAAAAGCAGGGGATAGTTGAACAAGGGCAAGGTAGATATTCAGATTGTATCCACAGATACCTTTGTGGATAATGTTGATATCCTGAAGGTTGAATAGAATTACGGGAATCTAAAGCTTTACGTATCGCTCTCTTTTCCCCACCCTTGGATTCTGTAACTAATCTCATACTTTCTGCATAAGATGCTCATATTTTTCCCTACAATTTGTGAATGTTCTTCATATATTGTATGCATATTGTTTATATGGCATCTTTACCATCTGACTACTTCATACGCCATTTTAAATTATGAGTCCTTACCTTATGCATAACCAAGTCATAAATCTCCATTCCAACACATATTTTCAGCATTTCTCTTTCATTGATATCGCTCAGAAGATGATTGGCAATATCCTTATCCATGTAGTCATGTGTAAGGACACCATACGCAAATAACTGTAAGCCATGATGAAAGTCATCAATTGGGAACATATATTGTCTTCCTGCAAGATTCCCTCTCAGCATTCGTAATACACCAAATCCGCACTGCTTTGCATTGACAATGTGGATCTCAGCTTCCTCATTCATTTCAAATCGGAATGCTACATCAGTACATTCAGGAATATCGTCTTCACGTATGGCTAAACGGAAAGAAACTTCTTTCGGTACATGATCTTCAGACAGATATTCATTTCCTTCATCATCAAAGATCACTTTAGAAATCACTTCAAAGTCCCAGTTCCTTCTCAATCCATTGAGATCAATTGCTTTAATTTTGCCAGCTTTTTTAGGCCTAAACAGTCCCATTCTTTTAAACATTTGATCATATCTCCTTATTTATTAACAGACCTAAATACAATCCCTAAGATTACTTGACTTCCATCGTGAGATTTCCTGTAATCAGTTGATCACCACAGCAATTTCCCGATTATGTCCCTACACTCAAATCAAAACCTTTGAACATTTATTAATAACAATTAGAAGCAGGCCAATATATCCCTGCGAATCCGAATTGTATTATCCTTACCATCAAGGATGTCTGATCGACCTGTACCATAAGCCTTAAGGCCGTGGATTCCTTTTTCCGATTTGATGGTTATACGATAACTCTCACGTTTATAGTGGAGATCCAAGCAATCCTTTGCTTCTTCGAAAGATAATATAGCAATTTCACTATCCTGCAGTTTTTCTTGACCACAAATCAGAGCAAAACATAATTTCCTTCCATTTTTTCTAAAGTTTTTAAGAAATTCAATTTCATCATGCGAAAAAGCAAATTGCCAAAGTTGAGTATCCTTATTTTGTCTCTTCAAAGGTGCGGATACATACTTCGAATATATTTGATAATCACCTTTATCTGTTGAAACTGAATAGATTCTTCTAGACTCACCAGGTTCAATGATCGCTGGGGCCAATCCGTTGTTGATAAGTCCAGATAGCATTGATCCGAAATAAAAATCAGCTTTTCTAACAATACTCATTACATTCTTCCTCCTATTTATTAATTTGTGTAAACCGTTGTGATCTTTCGCTTTCACTTTTGCTGACATTACATATTCAGTGCTAAAACACGTTTTTCACACGTAGGATCAAAAACTTCTTCAGTTATTTTTATCCCTTTCAACCAACACCTTTAGCTGATTCCCTTCGAATGATACGCAACGAAGACGTGATCACAAAAACGTTTTTCTGTGTGAGCTGTACTGTACTGTCCCTACATTTAAAACACCAGAGATCTTTCACATGGTACTTTTCACGTTGCTGTCCTCTCAATCCTGGCAAGGGAGTCATGCTTCCACAAGAGCTACAATAAAATTCACTGATTCTGTATCCCCTCATTTGCTCTGTACCTCCATTTTCTTTTTTGACTTCATCTTTTATTAACTATCAAACACAGAAATGTACACGCTGAATGAAATATTTTTTGTACCGATGCCAATAAAAAGACCACAGCAACGTAGCTGTGGTTGAAATGTCCTCCAGGTTCCCATAATGGCCACCCTTTACTTTGGTATTCGTTATATATTCACCACAAAGGCGTACCTTACACACAAGGAAACAGTACAATTTTACAATCCTAGCTTTTCGTCAATACACACCTTTTTTGACACAGCATCGAAATCCTATAATAATTTCGGTTAGGGAAAGTCTTGAAAACTCACTTTGTCATATAAAGGTACAAGTGTCTAAATGTTTGCTAAACTCATAACTTTCAAAAGCCGTTTACACATAGAATGTCAATTTGAAACTGGCTAGATTTTTTGATAAAAAACGGTAAATATTAATTGACTGATCATCTCAATCGGTCAGTGATGAGTAAAAAAAGAAGCAGGAATTAAATGCATCATGAATGATCGATTTCATGATTCCGAAATGGAGTTAGAGCGGGTATGGTTTTTCACATAAGGACTCATAGAAAACTATTTCCAAAATGGGTGTTATTAGATATTGGTATATGTGCTTTGAGGGGCCATTCATGAATAATATCTAGGGGATAGGATTTTGAAAGGAAAGGAATAGCGATTAATATGATACATGTTTTCTTCTGGGGTTCAACGATCCTTTCTATATTCACTGCGTTGATTGCAATATTATCTCGGAATTGGCGATACATGATCGTAAGTGCAATTTTGTATTATCCTCTCGCTTGGTACTTGAACGCAACACCCCGTTTCGAAGGAGCTTTACTTTTATACGTTTTTCATTTTTTGATCGCTCATTCAGTCCATAGCAAGCGAAACCTGATTTGGCTGGCTTGGGTTTCATTTATACCGCTCGTTCTATTTCCGCTTTGGATTACGTTCCTAGTATTATACCAGTAGTTTGAAGGTATCACGTTTTGAGAGTGACATATGATTGATTACCGTCACTCCCCTCCCTTGATGCTTTGCCTGTAAGAGGCACTAGGAATGCCCTTGAACACTCTTACAGGTAGGGTTACGTCCAAGGGAGCGTAATGGAATTGAAACCTCATCGTACGAATTGAATTCGAGTTTATTACTGACAAAAAATGGAATGCTCATTGATATGGCAAAAACATCGAGACTTCGCTCTTTTCGCCAAAATCATGCATGCAGAAGTTTCATATCAACACGAAAAAAAACATTCAACGGTACACTTGCAAGTAATACTACGATTACGCCTCGCATGTGAAACAGAAAATGAAGGTATTTGATTTAACGTCTATTTCTTTTTCGGATAGTGAAGGTATTCAGACATCCATGCTTAACCCACTTGCAAAAGAGGGAGTCTCTACCAAAATCGTTTTCTACTTTAATAAATACCGAATCCTGACTTAAACAGTAATGGAGAAGTGCTTCTCTTTCCTCTGGATGATGAGAATCACTTAATGCGAAGAAATTAATGGTGTCTCCTCTATAACTTTCAAGCTCCCAATACGCATCATCTATTTCTGTTAAATGAACAGGAACGGTAAAGTGCCTGACAGAGAATCCTTTCTCCCATTTCTCCTTAAATACACCTTCAACTCTGATTAGATACCGTTCCTTGCCTAAAAACACTCTTTCTCTTGTAACTTCGGTTTTGATAATAATGATTTCAATTCCGTTTCTCATTGTGACTTTTTCAACTAAGGATTCGACTTTCATAATATACCCCCTAATCCCTTTACCTTGTTATCATTATCTTTCACCTTTTAAACGCTGAAGATGGTACTCAGTATTTTGTCTCTCCCTTTCTACCGTCCCATCTTTTTGACCAATTAACCTTCTCCGATTATATTCAATTTTCCGAAGACGGAACGCCTGATCTGGTGACAAAGAAGCAATATCAATGTTTTGATCCAGCAACTCCATCAACATTTCTGCCTCGGAAGAATACAGGTTTACATCACGAAGACAATCGTTTATGTATTGATATGCTCGTATCTCAAAGCGATATTTTTTAAATTCACCCATGATATACTGAACATCTGTAGTAAGTGGTTTAGTTATCGGAAGATCATGTCCATCAGCTTTTTGGTTGTGATAAAACTCATACGCATTCCCTAACTGATATCCCAGTGACAATGGCTTGTCTTTTTTCCCGTCTCTTGTTATTGCAACTATCAACATGAACGGCAAATCATCGTACTTTGCACACGCTACATCCATATTACTGGGGTCAGCCCAATGCTCAAAATATTTGTCATAAGGATGGCTGTGATAAGTGCCAATAAGTCGTGAGGTTGAGAGAATTTGCCTTGCATTATTAATCGCATTGTCAATTTTACTATTTGGCTCTACTTCATCCTCAGCTCTTTTTGTTACATTGCCAACAGGAAATACGTAGTCACATTCCAGGATCTCATTCGACTTGATTCCGAATAGAAGACCGTGAGATTCTGCTTGCATCTTCTTGATTTCCTGCGGAAAGAATTGGATAGCATCCAATAATATCGTTGAGAAAGCATTCTGTGAAAGATTGAAAGAATCTAAAATTACGTCAGCGTGAATATTTGATCTGTTTCCCATTACCAATACCTCTCCCTACTCAAATCAGCTAATCGCACCATCGGGCACATCGGGCAACTGCGGGACATCTCCATGACTCTCGTACACTTCTTCAAACTGCTCCAGTATCAAATAAAGAGAAGACAACGGATCCTGTAGATGGTTATGCGTTGTCCCTACCATGGTCGGAAAGGCAACAAGATGACCTTCCATCGCATCCGCCTCACAGTGTAGGCTTCGAACTAAAAAATCATCACCAGTCAATGTTCCATTATCCCACGTTACTTCCGTTTCTTTACCATTGTATTTCCCTTTTATCGTAAACAAGCCCACTCCCCCTTACCGCCTCTATCCCCGCACCATCTCGATACATTCAGGTGAATCGTTCTTCACATTCCCGACCAGCGTTGATACTGGATACGCTATCATTTCTTCCGCTGGATACGGTTGTAGCAAATCCAATATCTCATCCATATTTGTATTTCCCCTGTCCAACCAAATCCCCTCTTTTTCCCTGCTTAGAATAACTGGCATCCGATCATGGACCTCTTCAACTAACCTGTTAGGTTTTGTCGTGATGATCGTAAAGGTACCGAGCCTTTGACCATTAACTGGATTGATCCAAGTATCATAAAGCCCAGCTAAACTAAAAATACACTCATCTCGCATCATGATCCTCATCGGTTGCTTCTTCTCGTTCACATTTTTCCATTCGTAAAACGAGTCCGCAGGGATAATGCATCTCTTTCGGTAAATTAAATTCTTGAACGAAGCTTTATCTAATACGGTTTCCGCTCTTGCATTGATCATTTTTCCTGCCATGCTTCCGTCTTTAGCCCATGAAGGAATAAGTCCCCATCGAAGTTGATCTATCCGATTTCTTTTACCATCATTGATGACCGCAGGAGTCATCTGCATAGGAGCTACGTTGTACCTCGCACTGTGAAAAAGATCAATCGCTTCAGCAATTGAAAATCGGAGAAGTAGATCTTCATGAGAAACTGCAATCGTAAATCGACCACACATCAAGGTCTCCCTCCCTTCTTTTCATAATGATACCCCATCATTGTCTCTTTCTTCGCCTATTAATACGCCTGACCCTTTTATAAAGCAGACAATCGCAATCGAAAATCTTTCTAAGCTCTCCATAAACCCGTACAGGCACATCAGTAAATACAAAAATGGTATTTTCCCCTCTCATCTCTATCTGAAACTCAACTGGCATACCTTGGAGTTTTTCAATAATCTTCTCTATACTATTGTCCTGTACAATGAAATACATCGATTTCCCCATCTTGAATCGCCCCCTATTTAACTTGCCATAGTCAATTGGGACAAAAAAAGAAAAAGAAGAAGTCCAACAGTTTAGCCAGACTTCCTCCTTGTTGTTACGACCATCTTTGCTTGTTTCCCCTGTTTTGACTAATGTTGATTGTATTTTCACAGAGAGGATAATTTGAACAACCTAAAAACTCACCCCTTTTTCCAGATCTCTTTACCATATAACCATTGCATCGTATACAGAAAATTTGGTTATTAAGTATTCGGACATCATTATAGGTCTGATCACAACGAGGATAGTGGCTACATCCTAAGAAACTTTGGTTGCGATCATTTTTCCTCTCAACTAAAATTCCAGTTTTACATTTCAAACACTTAGGGTTATTTGAAATTGGATTCTTGATTAATCCCGTCTCAAATGGAATCTTATAATCTTTTACTAACTCATTTACGAACACTGAAGGGTCCTTCTCAGGAGCGAGGATATAAAGATCGCCCTTTGTTCGAGTCAAAGCTACATAGAACAACCTGCGTTCTTCAGCAAAGGTATAGGTATCTTGATCAGTAAGTACCCAAAACAGCACAGGATCATCTGCAATTCGATTAGGAAATCCTAGAAGGTCATTCTTAGCATTGATGAGAATAACATGATCCGCCTCTAACCCCTTGGATTTGTGGGTGGTCATGAAGAAAATATTTAGTGATTTATTGTCCTCGAGCTGGATCTTGACTTCTTTGTTCTTCTCAATAACCTTGAATCCTGGAGCTTCATTCAGGAAATTGATATCAAAATTGTTTCTTCCTAGTAACATGATGCTTTGACTATTGCCGTACTTATCAATTATCTCCTGAATAGTAACTCTAAGTGACTCTATAATGTTTTGGCTGTAGCCAATAATTCTGATCGGCTGAGGGTTCATTTTATCAGATACAAGATTCTTCTTTAGTTGGTTTTGATTCTTCATAACAAAGCTACCCGCAATATCAATGAGATGTTGAGAGTTACGATATGTTTTCTCAATCTTTAACAATTCATATTTTCCAAAACACTCACCAAACCTGGTGAATAGCTGAACATCACTTCCTGCAAAACGATAGATGGATTGCCAGTCATCCCCAACACTCATTACTTTTGCGTTAGTCTTTTCTTTTATGGTTTTAATGAGTTTAAAACGGCTATTTGAGATGTCTTGATACTCATCGATAATAATGTATTTATACGGAAAGGTTGTTAAAGGAAGTCTGGCTATATCAGTGGCCATATTAATCATGTCATTGAAATCGATTTGGTTTTGTTTTTTCAGTATCGATTGGTAATACATGAAGATTGGCTCAACTAGAGTAAGAAATAGCTCGTTTCGATCTCTCATGAAAGCATTATTACTGTTCAGTTTCTGATTTTCCTCAAGTAGAAATGCAAAGTGTTCCTTTTTGTATCCATTCGATTTGAATAAATTAATAAAGGAACAGATTAATTTAATGAACTCTTCAAAATGCTGATCTTTTCCATGATTCCGTATTACTTCATAAATACTTTTCAAATCGACCTTCTTGAAAACCACTCCATGGCTTCGAAGATTTTCCCCCAGCCTCTTGAAGAGAATACCATTTTTGTTGTAGTAGGAATATGACTCGAGAAGAGTTGTTTTCTTTTCTTGGTGAATAGCTCTCTTCCAATGGACTCCCTTTATATATTTTTCTTCCTCAATTGGACTGAGCCAAGGGGTACGCATATCTTCCGTAATCCCGAAATGTTCAATATAAATTCCATACTGTGGTAGGTAGAAATCAGGTTTGTATTGCCTATGGTATTTCGTTGCTGTTGGATACTCGTAGTCCTTTTCGTAAACATACTCAATACCATTTAGAAATAAGAAGTTTGCGATCAGAGTTTCCTCTAGACTTTTTACCGTCTCACCTTTTATGGTCTGCAGATTTTGAGTTATCTTTTGTAGCTTTCCTTTTAATGTTTCATAATCGAGGTTCTTTGTATGTTCAAGATATTCACCCAAGCTATTAAACACTTCAAGATCCTTGGGGATATTCAAATACATCCCGAAGAATGTAATGATTTTCCCAAGAAGAACTGGATTTGAGTATACTTCTGTTCTGAAAAACGCTTGCACGATGGGCTTCATCTCATTAAGCACATCAGGTTTTTGCTCTGAATGTCTTGCAATTATCCCCATACCAAGCTTGTGAAATGTTTTTACGTCAACATTCACACCGAGCTTTTGAACAATTCGTTCGTGCATTTCCCCTGCGGCCTTGTTTGTGAATGAAATCAACAGGATATCTTCAGGGTAAACATTTTTTCTCTGCGTTAAGAATTTCACCTTACCCGCAATCGTCAAAGTCTTCCCACTGCCTGCTCCCGCAAGAACTAAGTTATTATCTTGATCTGTCAGTACAGCTATCCGTTGTTGCTCGTCAAGTGACTTTCCATCAATATCATCAAAAAACTGCTTATTGTTTTCAAGTTCTCGATGAATATATTCTGTATTCCAAGCTGATACCTGATTATCCATATCTCTCATGATATTGATAAAAGAAGCGACTAATAGTTCTTCAATTTCATTTGGATTCGTATCCTTATAGAACTGGTAAAGCTCCTGATGCCGTTTCACAAAACCATTCTTTACTGACTCTGATATGTAGTCTTGTTGCAAGACATGTAATTCATCGAAAAATGACTGTAACTTTATGTTATAGAACCGAACGAACTCCTCCATTTCCTTCGATTTCTTATCAACCTCAATAAAAGCATCTGTAAAGACAGTTTTAAGGGAATGAAATTTTCGCAAAAGATCATCATGTTCTGGAAGCTTGGTTAACCATGGTTTTAGGCTTATGTACTGCTCCTCAACTGTAGGTGATATGAGAAATGGAGATTCACCCTCTATATATGTTCGGTATGAGTCAATGCCTTTCAATAGTGAATCAAAATGTGACCTTGGAATATACCGTATCTTTTCATGTGAGTCCTGAGATTTCAGGCTCATAGAGCTGTAATTTCTATGCAACTCAGTAATATAAGAGTTGACTTTCCCGATCAGAACGATTGATTTTCGATTTTTAAAATAGGCAACTATCTTTGAAATGAAGTTTAGCATGTATTTTTCTCCCATGTTCCATAATCACAAAAATTCAATTTCTTCCCAATATATTATAATTCTCGTCATCCCCTTTGTCGCTTAGTGATTTTCCAAAATAAGAATCAAACATCTTTCCACCTATACTTCTTTTCTCAGTTTGTAGATAAAAAAAGACCAGCAGATATACCATCTACTGGTCAATAGTTTAGTCGCTAATTTATATTAGTTGGTTTCTAATCTTGCTTATTCATCATCCCGATGCTTTTCAAACGACTGTTTGATCAAGAACATGGTATATTCAATATCATCAACAGAGGAAACTCCTATTTCCACATCACCATTGCCCCAACGACCAACATTGCTCACGTCCTTACAAATCCCTTGGGGATCGTTTATCTCATGGAACGCCATATTTAAACTTAATCGAAGCTTACTTTTCTGTGGCACGATATCGACGAAGTTCGTTGTCGTCTTGAAAGCTATGTACAGCTTTTTGAACTCCATGCGAACGGAACTATCCAAGTTACAGATTCGCTTACTCAATTCCTCGAATAAAGCCAACATTTCACCTTGCAACTCTGGATGGTCATTAATGGTATATGTAACAGCTTCACCTTCCGAGTCTTTTTTGGTGTATTTTGAAAGCAAATCATTCGAAAATTGTGGGTATTCCCAAACTTGTAAAGCTTGGTCTGCGAGTAGGCGAGCACGCTTAGTGATTTCATCTTCATTCCAGACATCGAGTTTGCCAAGCCCTTTATTCAACCGCAATGGACTGTCTGCAAAGCCACCCTCCAGATCCCTTTTATCCTTAAACGGTCGGTCACTCAACTCAGAATTATAGCGAGTCAGCGTCAGATTGCCCAACGTATGCAAATATGTCCTGTGTACTTCTTCCCAATTCGCCCCAAGATCTTGCCTCCACTCAGATGACAGGTTCTGATTCTGAGGCATAATATGTTCGATGGTGTAACTCTCAATATCCACAATCTCTTTACGATTGAAGTTCTCCAACTCTCGAAGCAAATAGTTACGATTCCTAAAATTGTACACATCCTTGATGACCAATTCTTGTACAAATTCTTCGTTTTTTGGAAAACGTCGATGTGATTCTTTAAGTAAAAAGACTGCCGTTGTACTCTCCAAATAACTTTCTTTATCGATCTCCTTGATGATCGTCGCAAATGTTTTATTCAAAGAATTCGTAGCAACTCCACAAATGGCTCTGCGGAATACATACGCTTCAACCAATTTAAGAATCGCAATGAAGTCTTCCTTCGATAGCTTTTGGTGTTCATAATCATCGTATACTTCAAGTAAGAATGGATACGATACATCGACCTTTAGGGTGTTGATATCGACTAATACCTGGTTGATACTCTTATCTTTTTCCGTCTGAAATGCCAGCTTCACAAAATGCTTCGAGAATCGATATATGTCTTCAATGATATCTTTTACCGTTTGTTCACTGTGATGATATACATAATCCTTAAAAACTGCATAAACGTCTAGGATATTTGGAATTTTCCCTGTCTTCACCGTTAAGTAATCACGCATGAAGCGGTCAAAAAGAGCCGAATCGTTTAGATTACCAAAACTACGCTCCATCGGATACCAATATTCGGTATAAAGATCGGTTTGTTCTTTCGGTTCCAATTTCATTAGGACGAAGTTACGGATCAGATCTGCTTGCGACAAATCAAGTCCTGTCGAGTTCAGGCTTTCGAAAATCAATTGCGGATTATCATGATCACGATCCAAAGATATATCTACAACAATTAGTTTAGCGATGCCCTGATATAACTTGTTCAAATCGATTTCACTCTTCTTGATTACTTCCAGGAAAAACGTGAAGTTTTCGTACACTCTCTGCGAGTATTCATCGCGGAGTTTTTTATCCGAAATCAAGTTAATTAAGGTGTCTTTGTCGCTTTTCGTTAAAATCAGTTTATGGTACAGCTCGCCCTCTTCATCATTGTTAACTAAGTAATAGTTCATGATCTTCTTTTTTGTTATATCGCATGGCTGATCGCTTTCTTCAATAGCTTTTCCCAAAGCAAGCAAGAACAGGGTCAATGTGGTCATCCGTTGCTGTCCATCTATAACAAGTAACTGAGGAACAGAAGATATCTGATACAAACCTCGTTCAATATAAACAATCGAGCCAACAAAGTGACCCTTTACATTCTCATCTTCCGCCGATCGCACGATATCGTTCCAAAGTTGTCGACATTGGTTAATTGTCCAGCTATATTTTCGTTGATAAATCGGAATGATGAATTGTTTTGTACCTTGCAGGAATTTTAATAAATTTGTCTCTACCGCCTTCACTGTATCATCTCCTCCATGAACGAATACTCCTTCAAGCCCCCTTTATTTTACGACTTATTGGGCAATTGTTCACCCTTTATTCCCCCAAAAGACTACCATAGTACCACTCATACAGCTCTTCATCAGTCCTAAACCTTGGTACATCTCCTTCAACATAACACCGCCAAATCAAGTCGTACTCTTCTACTGTTGCTACTCGGAAGGTCATAACTTCCCTTTTCTCCGTGAGAAAAACAAATCCATCGTCTTCCTGAACCAAGACTTCCCCTTCGAATCCCCTCCCACGATTTGTATCGAAAAACTGTACCTGCTCCCTTCCTTTCTCTTTCCGAATCTCGACATCCAATGCAAGCAAAAAGTTCTTCTTGGTGTTAACGTCAACAAAATACAGTTTCCTGCTGACGCTGGCCAAAGGCTCAAATAGCCTATATAAGCCCCGATGAATTCTTTCATAATCATTATATGTCACTGCATGATTAGCATTGGCATTCACGCAACATCTGGATGTGATGTGTGTCCGAATGGTCGAGGCATTCAAGTTTGGGTTCTGGTTCAGCAAGTGCTCTACAACCTCCCCAACTTGGAACTCGTTTAGGCCCTTTGTCTTTACGATCTGATGCACAGCGGATAATATTTCATCTCTGTAGTTAACGCTATTGTTAAAACGTTCCTCCATCCTACATCCCCTAGAAACCTTTATTCCCCTGTTCCAATCTTATCTTGTATGGCTAATACCTGGACCAACAAGTCCCTGATTTCATCTTCATTAAAGTCGTGAACATGTATCCATCCTCGTTCATCAACTCTATACCTATCCGTGAATTCCGCAATATCTTTGCCCCAAACGTAAGCTACGGTGCTTCCTTTATACATTTCCCTTACTATGACTTTACCTTTATATCTGAAGTTCGTCTTATCAGGCTTAATAGAGTATCTTTCCATTCCGTACTGGCTATCCTCAAATATCGCGATTTTTTGATCAAATGATAAAGCCATTCTGCACTCTCCTTTCCAAATGCTTAGCCCTCAAGATTTGCTAGTGATGGTATTTTAGAAACAATCTCTTCAGTGAATGGTCGTTTAGGAGTATCTTCAAGAAATATGTACTTGTGATTATAACGATTCTCGAACTCACGAATCCAAAAGTCATCTTTCATCTTTTTTCGCCCAAAAATGACTGTTACGGATTCAAATCTTTCTTCCTGAACCTTCTGGATATTTTCAATTCTCGCCATGTCTTGCAATAAGGTGGGAACACCGATTCGTTTCCCGAGCTCATATTTACGATTGTATTCCTCAACACTTTTTACAAAATGCTCTTTATACCGTTCAATGACTGGATTAGAAAAGTCTGCCCCATCCAGATAAGCTGACGTTGAAGTGCTTACCTTAATAGATACTCCAATCTTTAACTCAGATCCTTTTTAGAATGGAAATGTCCAATGTTTGACTTCCTATTTCAGCTTTATACTTTTTCTCTAATCTGAGTATGACAGCCCTCTTCATAACCTCGTTTCCGTAAAGGCTCTGGTTCATCCCTAAATAATGGTGAAACCAACGCTGAATAATAGCTTCCGTTATCCTTGGCTTCTTAATGAACCTCGAATAAAACTTATCCTTCAGCACTAATAGCTCTGAACACGTTATATTAGGATTATTTAGAACCTCATCGTGATCAAGAATAAAATCTTTTATTACCTCTTTACTCAACATCAACTGCCCCCCAATGATGAATTGTTTTGGCCACTTAATCTTTATTATCTTCCATGACATCTCTGTAAAAATAATAGTCTGAGCCCAGTTAGAGGATAGTTCCCCTCTCGGCTTGTCATTTCTCTTGTTGTAATCGTAGGTTTTACTTTAATCACCTTTTGCGTTTCAATGATTGAAAAAAGCTTTAAGGAGTCGATATTATGACTCATACGAGAAGGATGCCTGGTATGTCTTGACACCGCTACATCTAAACAATAAGAATGTAGCATTCGGATCCAACATATTCGAAGTAGCTGACGTTAAAAAACTATTATGTTATGGTAATTATAACAAGAGCTGAGGTGTTTCAGATGACAAAACCAATAAAGAAAGGGTTAAAACGGAGAAAAAATGGGGTGATGAACCCGAATCTTCACCCTCGAACGTCATTTCAACAGAACATGGGTTTAGAGCATATTCTTAATAAATTGAATGTGGCAATAAAAATCATGAACGTGCAACGGTAGGTGGGATAAATGGATGAAAGTAAAATTCTGAAGGAAGCCCTTGATGTAATCGATAATTTTGATGATGCCTTTCCGAATGGAGTATTTGCAACACCTAGACTTCCAGGAGAACACAGAGTAAAAGTTCGAAAGCTAGCTGATTACTGTAAAACAAAAGGAATACAACCATCTGATTTGAGCCGAGAAGAAATGGAACAATTCCTTGATTGGGGAAAGGGTAACATTCAAATGAATCGACTGGAGTGATCTCAGTGAGGCATACAAAAGTCGGAAGAATTTATGAGAAAGAAAAAGAAGAAGCTGTCGAAAAAGCTGTAAAAAGGGTAGGGATCCTGTTCGAATTGAATCTTTACGATCTGATCCCTCAAGAAACATTGCTTAAAATGATAATGGTAGAAACAGATGAGGAATTTATAGAGATACTGAAAGGGCTAAGACTTAGTGTTAGAAAAAAATAAAAAAGGGAGCCTAAAGCCCCCTCTTCCGTGGATTCCTGTCGATCTCGTTCAGCAAGATCAAACAACCCCCAACGCCGTCCAAGCGACTTTAGTATACCATAATCTGTATAATGGGAGAAACGGAAAAGGAGTGTGATGCATTTGAAAATCCGTAATTAGAAGCGATAGATAACTTTGAGCTGTCGAACGGTTGCGACAGAACATTCAGTTGCCCAAATTGAGTAATCACTCGAACAAATCGTTTATCCATCCGATGTATGCGGAAGTTTTATATCCCTCCTCAGCTTTTCCCCCTCCAGATACCTACTTTGCGTGCCTTTGCTCCACCACGAACCTTCGCTATAAAACCGATAGGATTGTAGAAGAAAAGTCTTCCAGCTAACAATCAGGTAGGGCTAGAATATTTTTAATATATGCTACTCTTTGCTTATTCACATTCTTGTTTATTTGACCATCTTGTATGTTTTTTTATTCTCCGCAAATAGTTCAATAGACGTTCGTTATCCCTGGAGACCGAAAAAGTCATATCTAATACTCGCATATCCTTACGATTTGGATTTTTTATTGAGTGTTTCCTTTTCAGCGACATCACTTACTCCCCCCTCCATTTGCAAATCACTTTCCTTGTTTCTCCCCATTTGCTCTCGGTGATAATGTTGAATGGAGTTTAGGATACTCTCGAAGTCCTCACGGGATCGATCGTTAGTATAAATACGATCAAATAACTGTTCATTTAGATCTCGGTCGTGTATTTCAAAAAGTTTGCCGATGTATTGAGACTTCATATGATCAAAGTATAATTCGACAAATTTGCATATCGATCTATTCAATCCAGTAGAAATGCCTAGTTCATAATCCTCATGGTTTTTGATTCGTTTTCCCATGAACTATTCCCCATTTCCCTGTAATAAGATTACCTTCGTAATGATCTCTTCCAAGACAACGATATTTTCTAACCTTCGACCAAGAATTGGCTCATCCCTCATGATAAGAAATGGCTCACCATCCTTGAGATCATCTATAATCTTATTGATCATTTGCTCAATTTGGGATTTCAACTCATAATCTAGATCGATTTTAAAAATGACCACGGTGGAATCTCTTTGTTGCCAATCGATTTCCATCAGTTTAAGTCGATAAGCAACTTTCAATAGAGAAGGAAGGCCAGTGTTTGATTCATAGGTCACGTTCCCGCAGAAATCACAACGAAAATGGGGTATGTTGTGAACTTGGATACGTGATTCGAATATGAAATTGTCGACTGTTCCGATTTTTAGGGTCTTTCTTTCACCGCAAATACAGGCAATTTCAGTTCTTTCTCTTTTATTCCCTTGAAAACCTATATCCATATCGTCACACATCCCTATTTGGATTTAATAGGGAGCTACCCTCGACTTCGTTTACCTTGTTGGTTGAGAAACTCGTATCACCAACGGACATTTGTCTCCGACTTGATATTATTCCTTTCTTCGCTCTCCACCGTATTAACCGAATATCTTTCCCCTTTCATCTACACAATATGTCCTTAAACTCTTGCTTACTTTCATCAGGTAACATTCTGGAAA
Source organism: Brevibacillus choshinensis (assembly GCF_016811915.1). Lineage (NCBI taxonomy): Bacteria > Bacillati > Bacillota > Bacilli > Caryophanales > Paenibacillaceae > Brevibacillus > Brevibacillus choshinensis. The sequence goes on from NZ_CP069127.1 coordinate 4,129,753, forward strand.
GACCCATCAATCCAACGCTAGAAATTGCCATAAGGAGGAACCTTTTTGCTTCATCTGATGACCACCACAAATCCTCCCCAGTAAAATGAAAGTCCTTATTCAGTTCAGCATCTGCATATTGTTCATGCGTAATGATCTGTGGCTCTTTCCGTGGAATCATTTCCATATTGAGATCGTCCTTTCCGTGATACAGGTAACAAGGATTAGTAATTTACCAAAAGGGCAAATTATGTTCCTTTTGGCTCTTCGTGATAAAAATCATCCTTCATTTGCTCAAGTTCGCTAATGGAGAAACCAGTCTGTTCAGATACTGATTCCAGATTCACGCCTTTTCGAATCAAGTTTTTGGCTGTAATGATTCTTTTGATGCTGTAAACAAATGCCAACTTTACTTGTGTCAGCTCTGCAGTTAGTACTGGATCAAAACCTTTCTCCAGCAATCGGATAGCCATCTCTATTCTTGTGATCCCACTGCTGATATTTCGAAGCTCTTTGTCTGATGTCTCAAGGTAGGCCTTGATTCGATCCCATAGATTACTTTCCATCAACCTTCCTCCCCTAAATCTGCTTCCAAATCTACCAGCACTCTGTACATTGATTTCATCCTGATTTTTACTGATAACAAGCTCAGCTCCTTTAAACTTTCCGCCTAATCTGATTAGAACATCACATATTTCAGTAAACTGCCAATGTGGAAGCCAGCCCAGATCATCAACAAGTCAGCAGTAACTTCAATGACGAAATTCTGCACAAAAACTCTATCGTTTAGTTTTGTAAACATAAAGTCACCTCCCTTCAAGGGTCTATTTCGGGGTCTAATAATGTTGCCTTGAAAACGAAATAAAAACACCCAGTCTGGCGACTGGGCGTTAATTTTGAAAATCTATGAAAATAGGATAGTCTTTTAGAAAATCCCTAATCATATCGATTCCATCCTTTTTCTCATGTTTAGGGCTTCATCGTAACATATCTCATATTGATAATTCAAGATATTCCCAATTCAGTTATATAGAAAACAATAATGATTTATATTCTCTTACTAAGTCCTACCTTCCCTCTACAAGGAATTTTCAAAAAAATGTTGACATTTCGAATGTGCTTATTGTACATTACCTTTACGACCTTTTTGAGCAATCCTTTTCTTTTTCCTTTTAGTCAATACCAGCCACTTAAGGCTGATTTACTTAGAGGTTTTACATTTTTTGTAGGTTTATTTTATTAAGCAACCAAGGGATTTCTCTGCCCATTGGTGCTTACAACCTATCTTAAATGTACTTCTAAGTAAATCAGTCTTTTTTTGTTCTTTGAAAAGTGAATATCGAATGAAAGGGGAAATGAAGGAACAAACCAGGTAGAAATTTCCAAGTGATCATAGGGATTAACCACTCCCCATTCCCCAATCAAACGAAACGAATGGAGGAATCAAAATGAAAAACATTACTGCGATGAATAGCTGGAAATTTGATAAGAAAGACAATCTTGTACTTCAACGAAATGCTGTTGTCTCACAACTTGCCCCTGCAGTGTATATGTACGGCGACAATTCTGATGAACTATGCGGAACGTTATATATTATGGATGATCTTGAATCAGCCAGTATTGAAGCACTTCGACAAGACATTCAAGATCAGCGGGGAGCTTTAAAAATCGGTATAGACAAGCATGGAAAAGCGATAGATTTTGATTCAATCCATCCCTGGGACGAAGAAAGATTTTTGGTTTGCAAGGAAGGTGTCTTTCTTTGGGACTGGGAGACGGAAAATTACATACGTATTGGTATGGTTAAAGGAACAGAGAAACGAAAAACAGTATCACTAAAAAAAGATCTAGTGGTTCACTTAGTCGAATCAGATTTCCGTCTTGAACGTGGTACTTCATATGATTTAGTAGGCGAATATGTCACGTACAGCGAGAGTTTGCATCCTGTGGTTATGCTAGTCATTCATCAGCATAGATGTGTTCCGTTAGCAGTTCCTTATTATAGAGAAAATATAATGATCCATAATCACGATTATGTTGATTGGAGATTGAATAGATAGTCTGAGTTCAAATAGAGGAATGGATGGAAAGGTTCTAAAGATGATATCTCTTCCATCCCTTTCTCCCTGCAGTAAGAGGTTAGACGCTGTTCGACCGTTTTCCTCTTCTCGCCCGTTGACGAACTAACTATATTGTGAAAACAGACACCAGATTGCGAGGGAGCTAGGGATCATACATAATCCCCCTCCCCTTCTAGAAAACTAAACCCAATTAAAGGAGAGACGAAAAATGAGCAACGTAATCGCAATGAATAACTGGATAAAAAATACAGAGGAAGAAATTCGTATACTACATCGAGAAGAAGATGATCCTGAAATGGTTCCCGTCAAGTATATGTACGGCGACAATGAGGAAGGACTTTGTGGGACCCACTCTATCATCGACCATCGTGATTTTGCAAGTATTGTAGCAGTACGAGAGGATATCCAGAAACAGAGGGAGGCCTTAGAAACAGGCTTCGATAAGTTCGGTGAAGAAATCGACTTTTATGAGATCGTACCTTGGGATGAGGATGATTTGTTAGTTTGCCAAGAAGGTGTGTTCGTATGGGATTGGAATACTGAAGATTACGAGCTAATCGGCAAGGTACGCAGAACAGAAAGACGAAAAATAGTAACCTTCAAGGATAATTTTGCTGTTAAGATGGGACAGAGTAATATTCTCCTAAATCCAGGTATCTTCTACCACATAGATGGAGAATACATTGCGTATACGGAAGACAGAAATCCTGTAGTTATGCTTGTAATCAACGCAAATGATTCCATTCCCTTAGCTGTGCCGTATGATCCTTCTGTGCTTTGGATATATCCACACGACTATGCGTTGATTGTGGGTATTCATGAATAAGAAGTAATAAGTTGGATTCAATTTTTTGAATAGCAAAAATCAAGCTCGACCGTATTGAAAAAGGGATCGAAGGCGGGTGATTTCCGATTCTTCCGATCCCTACATTACCTATTTGATATTACCTCAAACAGCCACTTCTCCAAGCTTGTTGCATTTGAAAGAGACTTTTTAAACCTAATTACTCAAGGATAATCTTGCTTCCTCAAAGCTTGTACAAATTGATCATGTTCAGCATCTGAAAGTAGCTTTCCAGCCATCGCCACCATAATCTTAATCACTTTTTCCCTTTTTTCTTCATCAAACAACTGTTTAGCGATCTGCACTGACTCCATTGCCCTTTGGAATCGCGAAACTTTCGTATTCATGAATGGTAGCATTACAAGCATGGATAATTCTTCGTCCTTCAGTTCCGAATCCCCATTAATACCCTCTATGATCTGATCACCATTCCATCTACTTAGCCACACAGCTTCCGTAATCTTATACTTGATGGCTCCGAGATCCCTGCTAAGCTCTGCATTGTTTATCTCTGGTCCAAAAACAACTATCGTACTTATTAATCTCTCGTGCTTTTCGTAGATCTTCAAATCATATTCCATTAAACGATCCAGTAATCGATCTAAATCATCTGGATTTGCAGATGCTTGAAACACGATATGGAGTAGCGTATCGTCCACTAATCGTAATAGATCCTCGATCATAACTTTCTCTTTGCGTAGAGTTAAAATCTCTGTTGGAACGTGCTCAACAATTTGATCTAATGAAATGTCGAACGCAGAAAAAAAATGATTCCCGTAAGCCTGAATAACCGAGTTTCCATGCATGTTGCCATATCCCTCTTGCCTTGTCTCGTTATTTGAACTGTTCATTTCCTATCCCCCCTTTTTACTCATCAGTGCTCCTGATTTACTTTATCTCTGTAATTCCAAACCTAAGGCTAATCGCCTCCAATGCCAGCCTCCTATTTCTCTCATCCAGATTCGCAAACAGATCGACTACCGTCCCGCATGGATAGTTATTGTACAAGTTGAATGCCAATTCCACCAATGCCTTTGATCCACTCGTCAAATCAACCTCTTCAAAGCCCTCTGGACGGATCATACGACCTTCGATGTCGTAGAAGTGCTTAATTCTATCCCCTAGGTCCCCGAAGCCAGTAAAGACGTAAAATAATGCTTGTCTCTCCCTGTCTTTGTTGTGAGTCCCGTCCTGCTTTATAAACTGCTCAAACCTCTCCTGATGATCTGGAAACAAAAACATAGAAGTCCCCTCCTGTTTGATTAGAACTTCTATGTGATATGCAGAAGAGCAGGGATTGAAAACATACAGAGGGGATAAAATGTTTAAGAACAGCAAGAATTAAATAAGATAAATTCTTGTTGTTTTTATGATTCTTATTCGTTATGATGTAACCATAAGGAAAGGAGAGATTACCTTGAACAATTCTTATAGCTTTTTCTATTTCGACTTGAAACTGAAATCTCCAAGCGATATGGCACTCAAAAGAGGTTTGGATGACTTTGCAGAAGATACCTATGATTCCGCAGAGTTTTTCAATAATCGCTTTCAGGGTATTAAGAAAATTACGGTTCTGGAAGTTGAAGGAGTAGCACTACGCCTGATGCTTGTATATGAAAGAAGCACACCTGATAAAGTTACAGCCAAAGAGCTAACCGTTTTCAGTAGATTTCTTTACAATGAGCGAGGATGGGACAAGTTTACAAAGGAATCTTCCAAACTGTTTATCCCTACTAAAATTGTACCCATGGAGTGGCATGAAGCTCATTTTACAATCACTGCAGATTTCGAAAGAGATTCTGAAGACGAAAGAAATAAACGGTGGCCGTCCCTTTGGCCAGACTGGGCAGAATATGAATTTGATCCAGATCTTGAGGAAACGAACACTGCTACGGTTAGTTGTGAGGAAGACGATGATATTTCTTACGAAGATGAATTAACCGATCAGCAATTAATAGCAGTTTTAAACAGTATCCTGGCTACACAAGATCTTGGTTCCAAGGATGCAAAAGAAGCAAAGAAATCAACCATCAAGCAAATCAAAAAACTTATCACACCCTGGGCAATATACGGGTAATGATCGGAGGAGAACTTATGCCTGCAGAAGCATCGTTGCAAGAATTACAGTTAGTCTACTCAGGGATTCAATCGATAAAAGTAGTCTATCCTGTTTATTATGAGAAGTTACTATTACTGTTATTCAAAGCTGACAGATATAAGATTCCTTTCGGTTATGTATGCCAACGGATCATGGATGTAGAAATCAAGGAACGATACATAAAGGCAATTCATAATCAAAGCAAACTTACCGAGATTCATCACGATCTTTTCCTCTTGAAAACTGAGCACTATGAAGGTTATCGCTATTTATCTGATTTCTTGAAGAACAACCGCCTGACTGGGTACAACAATATTTGTAGGATGGTACTCGGAGATAAACCAGAAGATTTGAAAAGAGGGTGTTGCGGATGAGTGTTATCAGTCATTTTACAAAAGGTATTGAGATCGAGGATTATCGTGGTCATATGCACTTAGGAAGGAATGAAGGTAATATTAGCCTAATCCAAGAATATTTCAACAATAAATATCGACACCCTCTTTACTCTAATCCAAGTCTTATAAAGAGAATCCAAGTTTCCGACCATGCTTTGAATCGATGGAATGAACGAGTTGGTCCCATAACAGATAAGTATACTCTTGAACAGGTAATCAATACCCTTTTCTTTCAAATTCGTTGTGGTGTTGAATTTGAACCACAAGATGTGGGCGTAATTGATAACGATATCGTATTTACCTATTACAAAGAGAACGATACGATTGTCATCTCAACATTCTATGGTCGAAAATCACTTAACTTTATCCTAAATAGCTTCATCAAACTCAGAAGATTCAATAAATATAAGTCGGAGAAAATTGATCTTTCTATACCATCTGAAGTCTTGGACTCACAGTTGTTGCCACCGATCCCCAGCGAAACTATGATATTTCAAGGCTCTTGGACAAAATACTATATGGAAAAATACACTGATTATGGTTCATCTTGGCTTTTCATTCATGAGCTCTCAGGTGAAAAACACGGGAGAGTCATACCAGTTGATTTAACCCTGCCACCATCTGAAAAATTAAGTCAAAGCATTCTGAGAGCAATCTATCTTATGGGCTATAGTGATTACGTTTACCAGCACGTCCAACATTTCAAAGGTGAGCAACTTCAGAAATACCTGCAAAAGCTCCAATTACATATCCCAGCGTAGAGAGAGCCTTGGAAAATCGGTTCTCTCTTTTTGTGCTTATTTGTACGATTACTAAATCAAAAAGGAAAGCCCTCAATCTGAGAACTTCCCTTTTTGATATTTAATGATAAATGGACGGGGAAGATTTCAAGCTGAAGATTCAGAGTTCCATCAAAGTTACTTGGAAAACAAGCCGAATCTAATCAGGAGAAAAAATCCAATTGCTGTAAACCCTCTTCATATTCTCGTACTTCATCCAACTTATGCTTCTCAAGTACTTTCTTAAAATCCTCATTTTCGTAAATTAGTTCATCAGACAAATCATAATAATCTAATAGAATATCAATTCTTTCTAGGATGTCATCCTCTTGAGGGAATTTCAATTTATCATCAATAAAATCGTCTACAAACTGGTTTACAACTTCTTTCTTAGTTAATTGTTTATTCTCATAAGCCCACTTAAATGATCTACGGTCTTTTAAGATTCTTTGAAAGAAACCTTCATCGTTTTCGCACTGTTTTTTTAAGTAATTAGCTAACTCTACTCTGCTTTTCGTTAGTATTGTATTGATTCCTGTTTTAAAACTATTCTTTTCTTGTGAATTTGTTGCTTGCTCCTTAATTTTTTCAAATCTATTTTCTGCTTTGGGATTTCCCTTAATAAAAGATATAAACTCTTCTTTCACTTCCTGTATTTTCGTCGAATATTCATATTTTTTATCAGTTTGAATTAGATATCCAAACCTACCTGAATCGAACAAATATTGTGAATTTATTGCTTGAATCTCACTCTGAAACATTGTCATGTCCTCAAGGTCCTTTACATCTTCTTGTAAGAAGATATCCCAACTACTGTTTAATCTCTCCTGAGTATCGCTGAGTAATTTATAAAATGGCTTAATATTAATTTTTCTATTTTCAATTTTGACTCCCCTTAGCTGAATTTTTAACAATTTGAAGTTATTACGATAAAAATGAATCCTTTTCAATTTATTCGGATCGACTGGTGGGTTATCTTCTAACTTCTTTAGTACATCGCCGAGTTCCTTATCAACAATCTCCTGATGAGACGATTCAATTTGTTTTAGTTCAAAAGGAATTCGGTACTCCTCCATCTCAGGAACATCTATCTTTGTGACTGGAAATTTATCTAAAACCAACCTTGTAATATCCGTATCTCCAAACAAACCATTTGGAAAATTATTATGATCATCCTCTTCGTCCAAAAAGATAATTTTCGGCATGTAAAATAAAGTTCGATTGTCTACTACAATAATCGCCATTCTAATACTGTTTTTTACTTGAGGATGCAATAAGTCTTTATTCTCATTAATCATTTTTAATGCATGTATGTCACCAAAGCCTGCTCTAATAGCATTATCATTTTTTTCTACATATAACTCGCAATAAACTTGTCTTTCTTTAATAATATTTAAGACTAAATCAATTTCCCAATTATAAAAGGCAGGCTTTACAAAGATAATTCTCGTTTGGGCTTGATTAATGAACTCAGTAATTCTTGCATCTGTTACGTTTGCAAACTGTAAACTACTCATAAAACATCTCCTTCTCCTGGCACACCACCATTTATATATTGAGGATTCTTCCTTGCACTCCTATTTGGTAATATTACCCTGTACATTGACTCAATCCTGCTTCAAATTAGAAATACCTATGCTATTCCCTAAACAGAAGATACAGACGAACTTAGGGAGGGTATATATATGGTAAAACTTGAATTCTGTTCTGTTGGTGAAGTTGCGGAATTATTGAATGTTACGACAGAGTGTGTGTATCAACTTATGGAAGCACCCCGACTCCCTAAGCAAAGGTCCGATATGAAAGCGGTCATGGTATTACACAGGAAATTACTTCACAGCAGATGATAATCGTCCTTAAAGCAAATGGATGGCTGGAGTATTACCGTTCGCTGGCAAGAAATCCTTTAGTTTAAATAAGGATGTAAATAATACCCATTACAAAACCCAGCCCGTAGTACCAATTAATGTAACTCCAGGTCGGATGAAAACTCTGGCACGCTACCCTCGATCTTGCTTCTCCAGTTCCTATCAAATTCCTCAACAGCTGTCAGCCGAAATAGGAGATCTAATGATACACTACTACTTAGAACTACAACTTCCACCTTTGTATACCGTCACCCATAAACGTTGATACTTGGTATCTTTTTTACTTGAGTATTGTAAATAGCCTTTCTCTTGAAGTATCTCCTTTGCATGGTTTACATTTTCAACTATTCGACTAATTCTATCTCTAGTCTCTAATTCTTTTTTTCGCTTCTTCCGTTCTCTGGATTTTCGGTTTTTTTTCTTTTTCTCTAGCTTAATAGCTCTCTCCTTTTCTCTGATTTCTTTATCTTCTGGTGTTTCTGTCAACAGGGTTAATTTATGTTGATAAGTGGATACCTTACCTTTTATTGAGTTGTAGTAGGCCTTATTTTGAATCCTCTAGATTGTCCCCAACTCTTTTTGAAGCTTTTTAATATCTTTTCTCAAACGATCTACATACATTGATTCGTATTTGTTCCTTAATATGATGATAGAAAATGCAACTTCTGGCGAATTACTATTAAAGCAGTAAAATTCATCTGTTTTTGCAAACCTTTCGAGGTTTACCCTTATGATCAATCGCCATCTATTTTCAGAACACCTCACGAATATTCGATGATTCTTAGATTCAAATTTTTTTTTCGAAATTACCCAAATCAAATTTATGTGAATTAAGCTTGAGTCTACATGAGAATTTAGCATCATTTTCGTTTGAGGATTTATACTGAATGGTGTAAATATTATCGACAAATTGTTTTTGCAACTCATTATCACTTACTGTAATATCCAGGCTTTCAACTGAGGATAACTTAACTTCCACCTCAAACACCTCCACGGACAAATGTCGTGTTAAGTAACTGCTTTCTTTTTATTCATATTTTCTATTCCATAGCATCATATATCCGCTTCCCAATTTAACTCGCACTAAAACCTAATGACAGATTACAATGACTTGATGAGGGACAGTGCATTAAATTTGTTCACTTCCCCTACACTGTTACTGCCAACGTTGAAAATCGTGAAGAACTGTTATTAGTTTTAATATGTGCTAATTGGTTAAGTATGTCATTTAGCAAACAAATCGACCGACAACTGTCTTACACGGATCATAGTTGTACAAGTGTACAAGTTGAATACTAACTCCACTAAAGCTTTTTAGCCACTCTGCAAATCCACCTCTTCAAAGCCCTCTGGGCGGATCATTCGACCTTCAAAATCGTAAAAGTTCTCAATCCTATTCCCTAAGTCCCTGAAGCCAGCAAAGACGTAAAATAACGCCAGCACTTCCTATCCTTTGGCGGCTGGGTCCCTCCTGTTTGATTAGAACTTCTATGTAATATGCAGAACTACAGGGGGGGGTTGAAAAATCATATAAATGAAAAGTAGACACTTACGTGGTAAAGGAAGATTCGCTTCTTTGAAGAAAACCATCTTGAAGGGAGATGGAACTTGAATGAAAGATGTCAAGAACACAATGAGGGTCATGAAAATCAGAGAGATCCTATTCAACCATACAGATGAAAATCACCAGCTATCTATACGGGAGATTATTGACCAGTTAAAGATTCACTTCGGAAGTGATTATCACATCTCGAAAAACACTGTAAAGAGCACTATCCAGGAACTGGGGGAATCTGGATTCAACATTGAGGAAAGTGTTAAGGAAAATAACACCGTTTATTACAGTCATCAATATCGAAAATTTGAAATTCATGAACTTAGAATGCTGGTTGATGCGGTGTCATCTGCCAGATTCATCACCTCTCAAGAGTCAAAACAGCTCATCGAAAAAATTAAAACATTAACAAGCAAGCAACTAGCTAAAAAGCTTCACCATCAGATTTCAGTCGATCCAGGAGTAAAAGCACAAAATAAGGATGTACGGTATCATATCGACAAAATCCATACCTCTATAACTACGAAAAAAGTTCTCACCTTTCAATATGGAAATTACAACCTCAAAAAAGAGTTTGTCCTTCGACATCACGGCAAAATCTATACGGTTGTTCCATTGGGGCTGGTTTGGAATCATGACTATTATTATCTCGTCGCAAAGAATCCTCTAGAAATGGAGATTAAACATTATCGGGTTGACCGAATGGAAAATGTGTCCGTCTCAGAAGAACGATTTGTTCCAACTGACTTTTCAATCTCCGACCACATGAAACAAACGTTCAATATGTATCCTGGAGTTGTCGAATACGTTGAGATCCAGTTTGATAATCATCTTGTGAATGTGGTTATTGACCGATTCGGGAAAGATATCACCCTCCGAAAGGTCGATGATCGTACCTTTTCGATCAAAATCAAAGCGGCCATTAGTGAAGGCTTTATCCGTTGGCTACTCATGTGGGGAAGTGATGCGAAAGTTATCTCTCCCCAGCACCTTGTTGTAAAAATGAAGGAAGAGGCAATAAAAATGAGTAAGCTCTATTCATGAGAGATCTCTGTAGATGCCTCATTTTCTTATCAAGGGAGGTGCTCAAAATTTTGAGCACCTCCTGATGTTTACTAAACCCATAAGCAAATAATCGGAGGTGTCAGTTGATGATTGCTACATGGCTAAAAGAATCTAGACATATCGTAATTTTTACGGGTGCAGGCATGAGTACAGAAAGTGGGGTTCCCGACTTTCGATCTAAACGTGGTTTATGGCATGGCAAAGACCCTCAATCGTTGGCAAGCACCAATGCCATGAAGCATAACCAGAAGGAGTTTGTTGATTTTTACCGTATGCGAATTGAAGCTTTACAAAATGTCAAGCCACACAACGGCTATAACATCTTAACAACCTGGGCCAAGTGGCTACAATTGAAATCAATCATTACGCAAAACACCGATGGACTGCACGAACAAGCTGGAAACATCAATGTCATTCCATTACACGGTACGATCCGACAATTGCATTGTCACTCTTGTGGAGTTGTTTACTCAACGGAGAGATACTTCCACGGTCATCTGTATTGCAATTGCGGAGGATTTATACGTCCACCCGTGGTGCTATTTGGAGAATCATTAGATTCAAATCTGTTAACCTTGGCAGAAAAAGAAGCACAACAATCCGATTTGTTTATCGTGCTTGGCTCTTCCCTGGTTGTCTCCCCTGCCAATTCTTTTCCCATTATCGCAAAAGAACACGGTACTAAATTAGTCATTGTCAATCAAGATCAGACCCCTTTAGACTCCATCGCTGATGCCGTCATTAACAATCGTAAAATTGGGGATGTTCTTCGAGACATTTCTGAGGAGTTCATTATTTGATCGGATCCCATGATACTTTTTGGTGGAAGACATAAGGAAAGGTTGGGGTCCGCTTATGATTTGGTTCCTATTCCTCTTTATCCTATTCTTCTTCCTTACGTTGAGGCTGGGTAAGCAAGTAGATGATAAATCCTCCTATGTTCCAAATCCAAACGGACATTGGATTAATAAGGGTACGGATTTTAACGAGGAGTGGGAATGGTGGGAGCCAGATAAGATTAAGGCATTGCTGTACGTGAGTGTCGGTCACAATGATAGCGGTTATCACATTGTTATTGCCGATCAACCTCCTGATATCGGAATTGAATACGTGGATTGCGAAGATAAACGAGAAGCAGAAATAGCTGTATCCCTTTTTACTGCGTACTATGCCGTCTTAGGTAGTGTAACTTTCTCCGATCTGGTCGGGATAGACCTCAATAAGGACATGGATGGAGGGTTAAAATGAATCAACCTAAAGCTTTTGGAGCGTTTGTGAAACGAGGGGACCACACTTTTCGAACGTCTGCATACATTCAGTGGGGCGAGTCTGAAAAATCCATCGGCTCGTGTCTATTGCTTAACCCAGGATCGGCTGACTTCAATAAAATCAATCCCGATCTAAGGGAGAAGCTGAATACAACAAACAAAGCAAACGGTGAGATTAAAACCGATCCTACAATGGGACAGTTAATAAAACTGGTAGATGGCATCAATAGTTCAAATCAAGTAATTGAAGGCAGATTTCATATTTACAATCTATTTAGCTTGCAAGATGCCTCTGCTAATAGTGCCATTTGCAAGTTCGAAACCCTTGTTAAAAATAAAGAGTATGATCTAAATGAATCACTGGTATCGATTAACGAACTACAAGTTCAACCGTGGATTCTCCTTGGGTGGAGCCTTAAACGGCATGGAAATTGGGGGAACCTTAATGAAATTAAGAAAAGATGGAAAATGCAAATTGCCGAATCCAAGATACCTTCGTTTGGAAAACAAGACCGTATTAGTAAAGATTATTATCATCCCAATCCCCGTAACCCTACACATAAGCCCATTATTCTGAAGGAGCTGATCGACCTCTATGCAAAAATATAACATCCAACAATTTCCTCCTTCTGCAACTAAACCTAATCTGCTCGCTAATCCTACTCCAGTTGAAAGTTATGATGAATTTGACTTTGGTTGGTTTCGAACACCCGCAAATCCAGAATCAATCGTAATGGGCTTTTCCCATCTTCGTATAAAAGACGGTTATAAATTAAGGGCTTATCAGTACATGGAAGGAGGCAACGGAAACGGAGTTGTATGGGCTATTCCCATCGATACAGACTTACCAGATCCAAATGAGTGCGAGCGATTGGAGGAGCATTTCCTGTCCGCACCGAAACCAGCCTTTGCCCTGGATGATTTCATGCAAGGTATCGATGGCGACAAGACCCCCCTGTCCTATTTGCAAGCATCCATTGCATTTCATGAGCTACATGAATTCGGAGCTTTCTGGCACGGAACATCATGGGGTAGAGATATAATCCTACCACTGAAGGATGATCAAAAATCACATTATGACCTTTATGAATGGGAAATGATTGAGGATGAACCTGAAATCATTGAGCCTCACTTTTATTACGATATTGAAGGTAATCCTGTCATTGTATTCCACACCATAAATGACATCGGAAACATAACCTTGAATCGTTATGTTCATACCTTTAGTAAAAATGACTATACAGCACATGTTGAACGAACCTGTATCGCAACTGCAGGTGGTGGAATTATCTTCTAAAGAGGTGAACGGATGGTTGTATTTACCCATAAGAGTGGGAAAGGTCAAATTGACTAATTGAGGATGGAAGCGTTAGATTTAATGTGACGGGAGATGATCATCTTCTCCAGACGTTACAATTAGAGTTTTCGAAGGGCGTTCCTTCTTTAGAGGCATTTCAACAGAAAGGTATACCTGGGAAAATGAGAGGGTATAGGAAGGTCGAGAGGACAGAGGATCTCCTTACTCTACTGAAATCGTTTCAGGAGCAATATCCCCTATTTGATATCATGATCAAGAACAAAGTTGAAAGTCAAGAAATCAAAAAGAGGTACACCCTACTAAAGTGGAATGGGGAATATGGAGATGAAGCCATCTTTATCGTCAGGGATAATTTGAGGGCAAGACAAAGCTTATTTACTCCAGGGCGTTGTGAAGATTTATTTTGGTTTCATGCAGATTTGGCAAACGATATAGCCGTTTCAACGTGGGAAGAATTCTGCGAGGAAAGTTTCGATGAGTTGGAGCCTATCGCTTTTTAATGGAGGGATTTGAATGAGTCGGAATTGGGAAGAAATCATCGTATTGTCTGGAGAAGGAGGAAGAATCACTTTATTCGGATCAAAGACTTTAGACGGTACTTGGATATTCATGAAGGAAACGAACGAAACGGCTTTGGCCGACATCTTGGAAGATGAGGATCTGTCTGCTCTTGTACATCAAAAATCAAAAGAGGTAACGGATTGGGAACAGGCGATTGCACTTTTGGGTCGATCATGGATGAGATTGCGACCTCGATATATTCATCCTGTATTCAAGCAACAAATTTGGAGTGAGGTTACTTCAAAGGACGATGATCACGATCTGAGACATTGGGAAAGGCTTTGTATGAATCATGATAATGCTTGAATGCATCCACCTCAAACATCCAAACAAGGGAAAGAGGGGCTTGGGGAAAGATCAGAGTAGAAAGAATTAAGGAATAACACGATTTTCCAAGGATTGGATAGAACTGCGTCATCCTTACCTGACTTCCAGAAGATAAAGAAAAGCCGACGAAAAACAGGAATGGTTACCTGTGTTTCACTCGGCTGTTGGCAAGCTATTTAAGCTTTTAGCAAAGTTTTTATGAACTCGTGGGCGGATTAAAATTGCTTTCTACAAAATCTGTTTGATTTCTCATTTAACCATTGTTTATATTCCGATTCATCGGTATGGAATGACTTTATCAAGAGAATCCCTTCCAACTAAACCCAAGACTCTTCTTCAATTCTTCAATACTGACCATGGGGATTCGATGTATCATCCGATGACAGTTTGAGCATAGCATTCCGATATCCTCTACTTTGGTCGTCTCGCCTTCCTTCATCTCGGAAACAGGCTTCTTATGATGACCTTCGATAAAATCCTTCCCCCGCTCACCATACATCTTCTCGAAATTGATTCCACAAGCTTCACAGAATAATTCTCCATGCTTTTTCTTGAATCTCCTCTTAGCTTCCTTAATAAGCTGAGGATCCCTTTCACGGATCTTGTGTAACCGAAGCTTTTCCTTCCCCTCTTCATATTCATCCGTCCCTGATTCGACTTCGTTAAAAACTTTTTTCGAGTTAATATCCGTTGACCGTTCTAATGAGGATATGACCATCGAAAAGTCGCTACCGCTAGCTCGCCTTAATCTCTCTATGGCATCAGACATAACCAAGCTCTGGAAGATACCTTTATGCTTATCTCGAAGCCCTATGTAATGCAAAATTCCCATGGATTGATACCCACGACTCTCATCAGAATTCAGTCCGATAATATGTTCATCCAACCAACGATGTGTTCGTGAATGAAACAAGTATTCAACTACAATGCGATCCCGAATCGTCTGTGAGTAACTTTCATACTCCCTTGCTCGTACCTTTGGCTCCAACGGCGGAATCCCTTCGTTGGACTTCATAACTTCGAAGCCCAATTTGTTTAAAACACTGTTAGTCTCATCTCCGCCACTGAATTCAGAAACATCAAGTTCTTGTCCATTTGCATATACATTCGCTCTCGAAATGACATACTTCGGAGGATACAGTTTGTTGTTATAGAAAAGATCATATTTAGTTGATTCTTTTTTCGGTGGAACTCCATGCTCGTCTATATATTTTATAGCATTAAGGATATGGTCCTTACGAATGTTTTTAGGAATTGGCATAAAATCACCTTTTTAATATATTATTTCTTGCTGTTTACATAGTAAGGAATATGCTTAATCGGGATGATGTAAGGATTTCAGTTCTTACATGGGAGCTTAGCAAGAATCTCAAATTTTATTCTTGATTCTTCTTTTCATCATCCGTACCACTAAAATTAAATCGATCAAATTTGAACTGTTAACAACAGTCTTTACTCCCGAAAATTATAAGGTAATTACAAGAAATAGGGAGCAATACACCCTAAAGTTATTTCAAAATCTTTAGGATTTCATATTCAAAATCATTAAGATTAAATCGAGTTCCTTCTTTCTTCCCAATTAGTATCTTTTCCATTGGAGCCATAAATTCATGTTGATAATACGATTCCACAGGTACTTCAAACTGCTCCCCAGTCCTTAAATCCATTACAACCACTTTGTCACCATAGTTTACCTCTTCAGTCATATCCTCAATAACCAAGGACTTAGGATGTGTTGTTATCGTTTCAAATCCTTTTGGCACTTCCTTGTTTGCTGAAAAATGTGTTCATTATGATACTCCACATACCTAGGGTTAATTTCATGCTTTAGAATTAACGGTTGGTTATGAATCTTATGGGTAGGACAAACATGTAGTACCAGTTTCTTATCTAGTTCTATGGAGATCGCCCCCCTATCAAACATAGCGTGATGATTCGGACATAGAACAATCATGTTATCTATGGAATCCGAGCCATTGTGAGAACCTAATGGCTGGATATGGTGAACTTCTGATAAGGTTTCTCCGTTGGTTCCGATCAATAAAGCTTCATGGCAAACTTGGCAAATATCCTTATACATCTCTTTCAAGTAAGAAACGATATTTTGTTTTCTCTTTGCTAACGTTACTTGACGATCAACCTTGTCGGGAATAAGTTCTGTAGAATTCCCCATTATTTCAACCACATTTTCTGATGTTACCTTCACTGGAGTAGTTTTTCTGGTTTCTCTGTTTGTTTTTAGGATCAATCCTTTTTGTCGCTGTTCCATAAAGCGATTAACATCTGAAAGATCATGAATTTTTATCGTATTAGGGATAATAATTTTTCGATTTTCCAAAAAGGGGTCTTCTTTTATCCGAAGCTTCTCTACATAGTCTGCATAATCAATTAATTCCATAAGGGTATATTGCTGTAACTTTTTTGTTATCGAATTTACTCTTATTAAATCTTCTTGTAGAATGTCCGCCTTCCCATTTGTAAAACTATAAACCATTAGAACATTTTCAAACATTAAGCTCCCTCTATTGATAACCGTGTAATTGAATGGAGAAAGTTGTGAAGATCCTTTTAACCAACGATGTACACGCTTCAAAATTGGTCGAGTTATGATAAATTTATTTTGCTTCGTTCTTTTTAAATCAAAAGATGTTAATTCCTTGTTTGTAAATTGTTGAATATAATTATATGCCCTAGATAATTCAGTATCTTGAATTACAACATGAGCTCCCTCTACTGTACATTGGATATCCACTAATATGAATCTTCCATCTTCGAGTTCCTTAGCCACTCGCAAACTCTCCTTAGTGCAAACTTTTATAAAAGAGGGAACCCCCTCTCATTTTTTAACCTCCTCTAATAAAAATCGAGAAAAAGGAGGATGTACCATCATGGAAAAACAGGAGTGGCTTCCTGATTCTCGTTCGGTCTACATGTGGCCAATATTAGCATTATCGGCCACATGCAATTCGGATTAACCCCATCTCTTGGCAGATTCAAAACTCTATTGCCTTGTTACATAGAGACTGTTTCTTGTGTTTTGAATTCTTTTACTATTTTTTCGATACTTCTTAAATTACCTCTACCTAATTTGCCATAATAAATCGTATGTTGACTCACTGCCTCTAAAGCTATCTGCACTTGATTGAATCCATAGTCTATTTTTATATTCTCTAAGTAATAACGAGTAGCTTCAGCATTGATGGTCCGTTTATACCCGTTTCCTTCCATCATCGAGCAAAAAACTCCAATGTAATCATTCGCACTTCCCTGATGCATACCAACTTCACTATACAGGCTATTCGTAGCTGAGGTTCGGTCAATTTGCTTGTGAAAAACCTTTTTTGCGTATAGATAGCTTGCTGTAATCATATCTGTTGTTATCCTCACAACAATCGCCCCTTATCGTTTCTCTATCCTTCAAAACATTAACATAAAAAAATGCAGTTGTGTTTTAGCAAAATCGTTGTTTAAAGATATCGCTTTATAACAATTGATTAAACCTGATTGCATACTGCTACTCTCTCGAATCAAAATGGTTTATATGAACATTGTTCAATCTTCAACCTCTACCCTTCCCCAATACAAACAGGCTCGATTAAGTCCAAGTCTCGCTTTTTCAATTCCTACTATAGTAATCCGCAAAAATAGTCTGCCCACGCTTGTCACCTTTCCTCAACGCCCTCTCCTCTCACTCCCCCAAGGTTTCACAATCTCTCTCACCAATATGTTTGCATGAAAAGCAGGGGAAAACAGAGTCAGAACGGGGAAATCGGGGGCAAATAAGCAAAATAAGTATGCCCGTGAGGGCAGGCAGAGCAGGAGAGGACCAAGGGGAAAAGATGGGGCTTGGGGTTGAATGACAGCAGTTTATCAGAGAAAAAATTCGTCAAAAATGCCTGGGGAATGTTTCGAATCTTCAGCTGGAAAAATTTTTAACGAATAAAAACCTAATGCCTTAGAGGGACAAAGAAAAAAATAGTCATACATTGGTAAATATTTCATTTAATAAGATAAAAAACATTTCAATAAAGCAAAAAAAGAGCGTCCTTAGACCCTCTTTAAACACGATGCGTATAGAATATCGAATTTTGTAAAAATTAGTAACGTATTTCTAGTAATATGGTAACATATTTATAATGTTAAACCATTTTTAAGGAGCAGGATACTATGAGTATTATTCACGTTAATCAGATTAGAAAAAAATTGGAATCCGATTTTCAAGGAAAAATAGATTTGACTGACGTTTCAACTGCAAAACCAGAAGATCAGCTTAATTTTTTCCTGACGAGAGCACTTTCCGCATACACAATAAAGCACTTCTCTCAGGTAGACCCCGATGTTGCATCAAGTGCTGTCGTCGATGGGGAGATGATAACGGAATTGATGCTATCTATTATAATGATAAAACAAAAACTTTATATTTGGTTCAATCAAAATGGATGCATGACGGAAAAGGTGAACCATCAAACGGAGATTTAAAAAAATTTTTTGATGGTATTAGGGACTTGTTTAACTCAAGATACGATATTTTTAATCATAAAGTAAAAAAAAAGCAAGCTGAAATTGAAAATGCACTTTATGACGTCCAAACGAAATACAAAGTCATTGTTTCATACACAGGGCTTAATTTCTCCCGACATAATCAAAAAGAGGTTGACGATTTTCTGGCAGAAATGAATGATGCCAATGATGTTGTGACGGTATCACTTTTTAATCAAACCAGATTACATGATTCGTTAAAAATTATTGGGTCTGCAGAACCCATTAACCTCAATATCGTTCTTAAGGAATGGGGGAAAAAAACAGTACCTCATAAAGCTTTTTATGGTCAAGTTAATGCCTTAGAAATTGCAGAATGGTGGAAAAACAATGAAAACAATTTGTTTTCAAAAAACCTGAGAGAATTATTACCAGATGCAGACATTAATGAAGAAATCCGTCAAACACTTGAACAAGAACCGGAGAAGTTTTGGTACTATAACAATGGTATTACAATGGTTTGCAAAGACGTAAATAAAACTATGCTGGGCGGACCAGATAATGATTTCGGACAATTTCACTGCGAAGATGTGAGCATAGTTAATGGAGCTCAGACTTTGGGAACTATTGGTAAGTACGGTCAAAAAAATAATGCCGAAGAATATTTAAAAAATATTTATGTTCAAGTACGCATTATCTCCTTGGATAATGCCATGGGGGATTTCGGAAAGAAAATAACAAGAAGCAACAATAGACAAAACAATATTGAAAACAGGGATTTTGTTGCTTTAGACCCTTTACAACAAACTTTGCAAACGGAACTTGCCATCGATGGTATTTCGTACCACATTATGCGGTCAATCAATGAACAAAAGAATGATACTGACACTTCCTTTAACATTGTTGAAAGTACAATTGCTTTAGCTTGTTCTCACAAGGATGTTTCATTGGCAGTACAGGTGAAAAGAGAAATAGGTAAGTTATGGGAAGATATTGAAAAGGCTCCATACAAATCGTTATTTAACCCTCAACTTTCCGGTCTTTATATGTGGAGATGTGTTAGGATCCAACGAAAAATCGATTCTGCAATTCAAACACTATCTAGTCAGAAAACGAATCGTGAACATAGTATTGTCATCCATGGCATGAGACTATTATCGCATTTGGTTTTCCAAGAAATTGACCTAAAACAGTTAGGCAATCCACTCTTCGACTTTGACACCTTTTTAAATACATTTGATTTTAATAAGTCGATTCTAGATAATTATGGTTGGTTAGTAGACGAATTAGATAAAAATTATGGAAACACGGCTGTAATACCAACTTTATTTAAGAACTCCACCAAATGCACTAACTTAGTAAGAAAGATCAAATCAAGTAAAAAAAAGCAAAGTACCTAATGTTTTTCTAACCTTTAGATTAAAAAACAATCTAAAGGTTTTTTAATTCCCCCTGTTATTTCAAGGGGGTACCACCATTACTTCTCAATTATTTATCCTTCCTCACTAACAGTGAACAGCATTCCACATGCCCCGTAGCGGGAACATACCTATTTGGTTCCCGGTCCTCTATGTTTATGAATTGTAACAAGAATTTTTTTTACCCTTGCATTACTCTTGCTTTCTTACTCTTGCTTCAAATGGGAAAAGGTTTCGTGAACATTTTGATTTCTTTTTGTGTGAATTTTGACAGCCATCACACTAAATAATTATGTTATTCAATGGATTATAACGATCATTCTGTTCCTTTAGTGCAGTTCCCCATATGGCAAGATAACGCTGTGTCATCGCAATGTTGTTATGTCTGAGCATTTTTTGTAGGGTGAAAACATCACAACCATTCATTAGCATCCGATGTGCGAACGAGTGCCTGAATGTATGGGTGGATAGACGTACATCAGTAAAATTCATAATTGTTTTTAGCCTCTTAAATATAAACTTCAAAGCATTCTCTGAAAGCTTTTCGTTTTCGGTGGTAGTAAAGACATAATCACTGACTCTACCAAAAACTTGTTGGCAGAAGACTTTATACTCACATAGCTCCTTCATTAACTTATCTGTAATCGGTATACTGCTTTGCTGACGTTTCTTCCCCCAAACAGTAATGGTTCCGCTAACCATGTTAATATCCGACCATCTTAGATTAACAAGTTCTCCAAGTCTAACTCCTGTTCCAAGCAAGAAAACAATAATCGTATAATCTCGATAAGCATAAAAGGATTTTTCACGTTGCTTTATTCTCTGATAGTACCCCAGCATCTTTTTTATGTGGGAATCTTGAAATACTTCAATTTTAATTTCCTCTTTTCCGTACTTCATACGTTTTGTTGGATTTTCTTTTTCTGTAATTACTTCGATCTCTTGGAGATAATTAAAAAATATTTTAAGTACATGCAGTTTACTATTTGACGTTGTGATGTTGTTTTTCTTCTCTCTTTGGCAATATAGCAAATATTCCTTAATGGTGTTTTGGGTAACATCTGTAACATTGAGTATTGATTTACCGACACAATAATCATGGAACTCTTGCAGATTGCCTAAGTAATTCTCAATTGTCCGTGAGGACAAATTCTTATACTCTCTGTCATCCCGAAAATCTTTGATTGCAAATTTCAACAACATAAAAGCACACTCCTTTTAGTTTTAATCAACCAAAAGATAGTGTGCTTTCTCTAAGGAAATCGGTTTGTACTCGACCACAATCTTTTACCTAAGCCCTGTAGCCCTACAAACCCTGATTTTTGAATGTATGGTGATCCGGACTGGGTTCGAACCAGCGACCCCCACCCTGTCAAGATGGTGCTCTCCCAACTGAGCTACCGGATCATGGGATATGTTTGTGATCTCCAACGACTATGTACTCGTTTAATGGTGGGCCCTGTAGGACTCGAACCTACGACCAATCGGTTATGAGCCGACCGCTCTGACCAACTGAGCTAAGGGCCCCAATCGCACCGGACGTCGATCACATTTATTACTATACAGCATGGAAAAATGAATTTCAAGAGGAAAAACATAATTTCTAGTAAATTTTTTCACTCCCACCAAAAGGTCACCAAGAAACGTGATTCCTGGGCGATTTCTGAGCCACGTCAAAGCAGGTTCACTCCTGCTATTTCCCTTTATCCAATGGCCAAAAAACAAATGGTGGCAAACACTCCGCACAATCACCTGAACTCATCTAATGACATCAAAAGGTAAAGCCACTCTCCGCTCATGGGTGATTACACCCCGAAGTGATCGGAATCAAGCACTTCTCTATGAGCAAAAGAATGGCTCCCTCATTCCGTTTAACGGTTCCTAGTTCCCTATTTCCCCATTCGTTAGCTTTTCAGCCAAAACAAAAATGGTATGATTTCTTTCACCCATGATTGCTTATAAGGGACAAATTCGCGACCCGGAGCGACCCAAAGCCACCCTACCCAGCCTGCTCCGTCCCCTTCCCCTCATCCTCGTCCGCAACCTTCAACTCCACACCCATGGCTTCCACCCGCGCCGCCTCTGCCTCCTGCTCATCCCGCATGCGGTGAGCCATCCGACTCGAGGCATTTGCAGCCACGCTGGCCACGAGGTCATCCAGGAATGTGTGGACTCTTCCTTCTGCCGACTTGGTATCCAGCCGCTTGATGACCCCTACCTTGTGCTTATCCAAATGTCCAAAAGTCGTCACCGCGATGCTTCCGTATCCGAAGACGGAACCGAGCGCCAATGTCTCGTCGCAGCCAAAGAGGCCTTCGTCTGAGGCAATGATCGATTGGAGCGGCTCGGACAAAAGGCCCTTCTCCGCTAACGTATCCAACTCAACGCCAACTAAAATGGCGTGCTGCATTTCCCTTTTTTCCAATACCGCTTTCACGCTCTCGATGCATGGTGCCATCGTCAGGTCGGGATGGTAAGGCGACTGCATGAGGTACACGATCTCTGCGATGTCCTCCACCGTTACTCCTCGCTCTGCCAGGCGTGTGAGGGCGGCGTTTCTGACTTCGATGCTGTGCACTTGCTTCTTCATAAGAGACAACCCCTTCCGCAAATCGAGTGAAGTCGTTTTCTACCATAGTATCATATGGTGACAAAATTGCGACAATGTTTCAACTGTAGTGGAAATGTCCACCTGTTTCCGATTCCCACACACCGCCCTCGTCCAAGTCCGTCCTCTCCTGTATAATATTCAGCAGAACATCCATAAGGGGGACAAGCTTGTGGCTCTTGAGGAAATCATCTTGGACAGCCGGCACCTGGGAACGCCGGAGAAGCTGATCGTCTACACCCCGGAGCGCTATTCTCCGCTCTATTCCTATCCCGTCCTCTACGTGCAGGATGGCGACGACTACCTGGCGATGGGCCGGATGGCTACACTGCTCGACCGAATGATTGGGGAAAAGGAACTGCCTGACCTGCTAGCCGTCTTTTTGCCCGTGGACAAAGAAAAGCGCCAGAACAGGTACCATCCGGATGGACGCGAGCATGTGGCCTACCGGCGCTTTCTGGCGGAAGAAGTGGTCAGTTACATGGATACGCATTACTCGACTGAGACGCTGGGGAATGCACGGACGCTCATCGGCGAATCGCTCGGCGGCGTGGTTTCCTTGTTTACGGCCCTGGCTTATCCGCACACGTTTGGGCAAATCGCGTGCCAATCGATTGCGATGGACGCACAGCTGAATCGCCGCGTCGCCGAAATGGCATTTGAAGTTCCTTACACGATCTATCTGGAGATTGGCACATGGGAGACTGCTGTTTCCTCCGCTCGCGGACCGCTTGATCTGGTCGCGGCGAATGAGGAGCTGCGTGACATCCTGAAAACGAAAATGGCCACCCTGGTCTATGAGACCTTTGAGGGTGACCATACGTGGGGCTACTGGCAAGCAAACCTACCGCGTATGCTGCGCGCGCTGTTTGGGTAAACTTACCGTGGCTGTTCTTCCTGCGGACCTTCGTCCTTCACTGGCGTGACCAGCGCCTCTTCAAACTCCACTTTGCGGATGGCTGAGAGGATGGTGAAGGTCAGCACAGACAGCAGGAGCAGGACAAGAAAAATAAATGTGATCATCATGGCCATATACATGCTGTACGGCACCTCCTTGCACTACACAGTCTTTCCTGCGGCAGGAGGAATATACAGGCCCACGCATAACATTACACAAATGAAGAATTTTCTGTTAAAATAGCTAGATAACCAGAAAAATAAGATACTTGATAGATAGTGAAGGAGGAGTGGTTCTCATGATGTACAGTATCGTTGTATTCCCATCCAGCAAGGTGCAAGAGGTCGCCAACTCTTACCGCAAGCGTTATGACTCGACATATGCCCTCGTACCGCCGTACATCCGGCTGAAAGAAGGCTTTGAACTGGATGAAGCTAAATTGCCAGAGCTGGTGGGTCACCTGGAGCAGGTAGCTTCCTCTACGGAAAGCTTCACGGCTCATTTCCACCGGGTATCGTCTTTCCACCCGACGACCAATGTCATCTATCTGGCTGTGCAAAATAAAGAGCCATTTACGGAGCTGCACCAAAAGATCGCCAACCAATGTGTGAACGAAAAGGAAACCTACGCCTATGTTCCTCACCTGACCATCGGACGCGATCTCTCGGACGATGAGCTTCGCGACGTGACAGGGCAGCTGAGCATGGCGAAGATCGATCTGACTTCCGAGATCGACCGTTTCCACCTGATCTATCAACTGGAGGACGGCATCTGGAGCGTGTACCAGACCTTCCTGCTGAAAAAGTAAACGGATGCTGTAAATCAACGACCCTCCCTGTCAGCACTCAGGGAGGGATCTTTTGGCTTTTGCCAGTAAAAGGACGTGCCCACCCATGAACAAAACGTATCAGATCCATCCTGTCCAATCCGAGAAAGAAATGGCGGATGCCCTGTCTGTGCGCAGACTCGTGTTTATCGAGGAGCAGGAAGTGCCAGAAGATCTCGAGATCGACGAGCACGATGAAGCGAACAGCGGAACCATTCACTTCGTCGCCTATGCCGGAGAAACTCCCGTGGGCGCCAGCCGCTTGCGCCCCTATGCGCCAGGCGTCGGCAAAGTCGAGCGTGTCGCCGTCAACAAAACCGAACGCGGAACAGGACTCGGCCGTCAAATCATGCTGGAAATGGAAGATGTCGCCCGCAAGCAAAACTTCGAGACGCTAAAGCTGAATGCTCAGACGCACGCTCGGCGCTTTTATGAAAAGCTCGGCTACGAGCCTCACGGGGATGTCTTCGACGAAGCGGGAATTGAACATATCGCGATGGTAAAATCTCTGCGTTAATCGTGAAACCGAAAATTAGCCCTACCCTCCGCTTTATCAATTGGACGAGGGAAGGGCATTTTTCATTTGACAGGACACTCTCCCTGGAATAAGATGGGAACAAAAACATACGCCACCGTATCTTTGAGGTGAAGCATGCAATACACACGCGAGGATTGGATCAAGGCTGGCCTCGATGCTCTGGCGGAAACAGGCGTCGATGGGGTGCGGGTAGAAGCGATTGCCCGCAGGTTGAACATCAGCAAGGGCAGCTTTTATCATCATTTCCGGGACCGTCAGGATTTGCTGACGTCCATGATCGACTATTGGGAAGAACACGCGACAGAGCGCATCATCAGCGCCCACGGAGCAGACCGTACGCTGGAACAGCTTTTGACCTTTGTCTTTACGACCGACAAACAGAGGGAAGCCGCGATGTATGCGTGGGCTAAACAAAACGCCGCTCTCAGTCAGCGAATGGCAGTCATCGAGAAACGGCGCATTCATTACGTCACCACTCTCTACCAGAAAAAAGGGCTGCCATCAGCTGAAGCAGGCGAGCGGGCACACCTCGCCTACCTCCTGTACGTAGGCTGGCTGGTACGTTCCGAGCTGGACACCCCGTTCCCCCTTGAGGACCCGCTGGAGCTTTTATTGAGATGGGCCTGACGTATCTTTTCTCGAGAAGGTCATGATGGATCTATGCGACGGGTAGACTACACCGTCGCCTGCCCAAAACATACGTCATCGTATCTTTCGCTGTGACAAAAGGAGGTTCTACTCATGAAAGCAGCTTTTATCCTCACTTCCGCAGCCTTTTTGCTTTTCATCTCTCTCCTTCACCTGTATTGGGCGGCAGGAGGCAAATGGGGGCTTGAAGTGGCAATCCCACGTACACCAAGCGACTCCGAGCATCTCTTTCGTCCGGGAAAAGGCGCGACTGTAGCCGTTGCCATCCTCATTTTGGGGGCCGGTTACCTGCTCCTTGCAAAAAGCGGCTTCGTTCCCCCTCTCCTGCCGCAACAGTTCCTCCAATGGGGCTGCATTCTGTGCGCCGCTGTCTTTTTCATCCGGGCAGTGGGCGACTTTCGCTATGTAGGTTTTTTCAAGCGGGTCCGTCAGACGAGATTTGCCCGAATCGATACACGGCTGTACAGTCCGTTGTGCGTGTGGCTCGGCCTCGCATTCGTTCTTGCACTGACTGCATGAGAAATGCCACGTGATGCACACGCTTACCGTTTTGGTACTGCCTGCGTAAGTGGGAACGGCTAAGGGACGAAGCAGCCGAAAAAACCAGAAAACCCCCGCTCCACAAGCATTCATGCTTTGCGTACGGGGGTTGCGACCTCCTATTTCCCTTTCCGTTTCGCCGCCACCTCGCGCAGCTGCTCCACCGCTTCCATCGGTGCGGTATGCGTGCCCAGCATGGCGTGGAACGGCTCCTCTCCGCGCCATCCGTGGAAGTCAGAGCCGCCGGTCATGATGAGGCCGTGCTCCTGGGCCCAAGCCGTATAGCGGGCTCGCTGCTCGGCATCGTTATCCGGATGATTCACCTCGATGCCATCGAGGCCAAACGAGATCAGCTCCTGCACCAGATCATCCGCGTCGTACAGCCCCGGATGAGCCAAAACCGCCGCGCCACCTGCTTCCTTGATCAAGGTGATGGCTTCCTGCGGAGTAATTCGCGGAGGATTCACGTAAGCCGCGCCTTCCCTGCCCAAATATTTCTCGAACGCCTCATTGATCGAGCCGACCACGCCCAGCTCCATCAGTTCCTCGGCGATATGAGGACGCCCGATGTTTTTGTCGGTGGTTCCTTGCTTTCGGCGGTATACATTCTCCAGCGTAATCGGAATCCCCAGCTCCTGCAGACGTCCGATGAGCAGCTTGTTGCGCTCATGCCGCGTCTCCCGCAGACTGACGAGCCGCTCCTGGAAGGCCGTGTCCTCGTACGGAACGAAATACCCGAGGACGTGAATATCCTGGCCGCGCCCCACCGAGCTCACTTCCACGCCAGGGATGACCTCGATGCCGAGTGACGCTGCAGCCGCCAATGCAGCCGGCACACCTGCCACCGTATCGTGGTCTGTGATCGCTACGGCAGCTAGTCCCGCTTCCTTGGCGAGGCGTACGTTTTCTGCCGGCTCGCAGGTCCCATCGGATGCTTTCGTATGGGTATGCAAATCTGCACGCTGATTCATGGCCTAACCCACTCCTTCTTTTCTTTTTCTCTACGTCTGAATTTTGAATGCCCTACATAGGATGATACCAAACCAGATTTCTCAAGGGTTGAGCCGAGGAGGATGTCCATGCGGTTAAAAAACAAAACCCTGACCGGTGTCGTGCAGCCGCTCTCCTACGTAGACAAGATGCTAAGACTGCAGGGCTTTCAACGTTCAGGAGGGGATGCGACCCCCACTTATGATGTCGTCATGTATGACTCCGCAAGCAGCAGTACGTACTTTTTGCGTATCCCTACGAATTACGCCCATTCTACCACTGGAAAAGGCGAGCTCACCGTCAAGCTGGGGCATCCCTATCTGGAAGCAAAGTTTTACATGAACACCGCTTCCGAAGAAGTCTTTTTCATTCCCAAAGCCGTCCGCGAAGCAGCCGAGCACAAGCTGGCCGAAATCGCTGACTACCTCTCTGCACCATCCGCTCCATCCTGAACTGCGAATTCACTTTTCCTCCACAGCCATCTATTCTGTTCAAATCGATAAGCGACTCTCTCCTGCTTGTGCAATCCGATGAGATAACCCATGAACGCCGTCCGAAACAGGACATAACTGGAGGCGTTCTCTATGGAAATATGCAAGCGCTCACATAGTCGAGCCAATGTTTCTTCCAAGGTACTCTCTTCCTGCAATAAGTCCTCGATCTGTTCATAAATATGCTGATGCAGATCGATGTTCTTATTCATTGCTCCTTGAGGGGAGGTGGTGTAAGGTCCGTGTCCAGGGATGTAGCCTTTGTAGCTGGACGCCAGTAGTTTCGACAGGCTGTTGATGGTTTCATGAGCATCTACGAGAAACGGTAATTTGTGCTTATCCAATATGTCTTCGCCCAAATAGCTGTCGGCGGCAAAGCAGATGTCGTCACATACGACGCCCACCTGCTGCCAGCTGTGTCCCGGCAGAGAAAGGATGGAAAACGGCACGCCATCAATCTCGATATCATCCTCCAGCGGAAGGAGATGGTCGACCCGAGAAGCATTGGCAAGCAAAAACTTGTTTCGTAAATCTGAAGGAGGCTCAGCACCCATATTGAGGTAGATTGGCTCTAGGATCGGATTACGGATAATCGCTTCTTCCAAAGGTGGCGCGTACACCATTGCCTGCGGCCAACATCCGAGCAGGTAAGCATTGCCACCAAAGTGGTCGGCATGAGCGTGTGTTTGAATAATGGCACACAAGGGCTGGGCGATGGCGTCCAGCCCTTTTTTCAACTTCTTCGCTGTTTGCGTATCGAGGCCGGAATCGATCAAAATGGCTCCCGTGCTCCCGATCACCAGCCCCACATTCACGTGACCGGGAAAATATCCGACCCGCTCCGTAATCATTTGAAATGCATTGGCAGACAAGACAGGTCCCTCATTTCATTCTTTTCCTATTTATTTTCTCCATAAATTCCCGCTTCCCTTCCCCCTCTCTTGCTCCGTCAAGCGAAACTGCTTTTTGGACATGACGATTCGTCGCGTAAACTGGACTGAACGCGACGCGCTCGATGGCGTGGGGTGTGCTTATTTTCCCCAAGATGGTATAGGGCGGCTTTGGACGTCCGAGGCCGCTAAACATATGCGTGGTTGCCGCGACCGCAATAATGGTGAGCAGCGAGAAGACCGTCCGCTCTCCCCCGATTGCTTGGAGCGAACAGGCGACGATCAAGCCGTCAATCAATAGAATCAGCAAAGCGACTCGCAGGTTGAATCGGCGAGCAAGGAATTGGGCCAAGAGATCTGTCCCTCCCGTATTCGTCTCGTAGGCGAGCATGAGCCCGATGCCCATCCCGATCAAAACACCGCCGGTAATGGAGGATGTGGCAGTCGACCAGTGGTTCCAGTCCCGCATCAGCGAAAAGACATCTATAAAAAAGGAAGAGATGAGCATCCCGTGAAAGCTGTGAAAAAATAGCCTCCGATCGAGAAAAAACACCACGATGTAGACGGGAATGCTGACGAGCATCATCACGAGCCCCGGAGGCCATTTCATGTAATAGGTGGCGAGGAGACCGATTCCGATCATACCTCCATCCATCAGCTGATGAGGGACCAGGAATAGATTGACCCCTACTGCCACCAGCATGCTGCCAATCAGTAAGGCGGCTAGTTTTGTCAGCCAGTACATGCCACTCCCCTCCCTTCGGACCATGCTCGTTTATGTTTATGAATCAGATCAGACGGGTATGTCCACCCAGCTCCTCGAATGCGCTGGGCGAGGTCGGAACGTTTTGACTGTTCGGTTGACCTATTGGTATACTATCCTGTAACAAGGAAGATACGAATGTTTGTATGGCTTTCATCGTACATTGGAAGTACCATTCTCATTCAGACGGAGGTGAATTCTCCTCCTTTCGCACAGCGGGAGGCAGGAGGTGTGCTTGGAGAGTCCGATAGGGGAGCTTACGCTGAATCTGCTGCTCGTGCTGTTTTTGGTCTTTTTAAACGGTTTCTTCGTCGCAGCAGAATTCTCGTTAGTCAAAGTCCGCCAAACCCGTTTGACCCAGCTCGTCAGCGAGGGCAATCTGAAAAGCGCCCGCTACGCGCAAAAGGTCACCCAGCAGCTGGACGCCTATCTGTCCGCCTGCCAGCTTGGAATTACGCTGGCATCGCTCGGACTAGGCTGGGTTGGCGAGCCTGCAATCGCCCATTATGTCGAACCCATGATGGCATTTTTCCATTTACCTCACTATTTGGAGGGCCCGATCTCTCTGGCCATCGCCTTTGCGATCATCACGTTCCTCCACATTGTCTTGGGAGAGCTGGCACCCAAGTCGCTGGCCATTCAAAAAGCGGAAGCAACCTCACTATGGACTGCTGGTCCGCTGATGTTTTTTTACAAACTCAGCTACCCGCTCATCTGGCTGCTCAATGGCGCTGCCAATCTCTTCATTCGACGCCTCGGCATCGAGCCCGCCTCGGAAAACGAGTCTGCTCACACGGAAGAAGAGATTCGCCTGCTCGTCACGCAGAGCCACAAGAGCGGCCACATTGATCAGACAGAGCTCGCTCTGGTCGACAACGTATTCGAGTTTTCAGAACGACTTGCCCGTGAAATCATGATTCCACGTATCGATATGATTTGTCTGTACGACGACAACACCTTTGAGGAAAATTTGGTAATCATGAGAGATTCTCGCCATTCCCGCTTTCCAGTCGCGCACGAGGATAAAGACCGGTTGATCGGATTTGTCCATACCACAGACTTTTACCTCTCCGCACTGACTACTGGCAGAGCAGAACTGAAAGACTTTTTGCGCCCGCTGCTGACTGTGCCGGAGTCCATGGAAATCAGCCATGTACTGCGGCTGATGCAGAAGCGGCGTTCCCAACTGGCCATCGTGATCGATGAATACGGGGGAACGGCTGGCATACTGACGATGGAAGACATCCTCGAAGAAATCGTGGGAGACATCAAAGACGAATTTGATGAAAACGAACGACCTGAGATCGAGGAAAGTGCGGGCAACGCGCTCTCTGTTTCCGGAAAAACGCTTTTGACAGAGCTGAACGACTACATTACGATTGAAGTGGTGTCGGATGAAGTCGACACCATCGCTGGCTGGCTCTACAGCCAATTAAACGAGGAAGTCGGGAATGGAAAAGCCGTCATGTATCAGGGCTATCTGTTCACCATCAGCGAGCTGGAGAATCACCGCATCACCCGGGTAGGAATCTCCTACGTGGGCGAAGAGGATCCTGCCTCCCTACCCGAAGATACCGTGCTCTTGCACGCCCAATCCTAACGACACAACAAGTTGGCAAGTGTCCCCTGCGGCCAGGGGGCACTTCTTCTTTCATTCTTACTATCAACCTGAGGTGTCCTGATGAAACATGCCTTTCTCGACAACAAGCCCATCCTGCTGCAACCCGAGACCTACAATCGCATACCGTTTTGGCGAATGGCAGCAAGGCAGGATCAGGTACGCTGTCCAGCCTGCGCATCGCCCTTGCGCCTGATTGCCGGGATCTCCTTTGAACCGTATTTCGCCCATCCAGAGGGAGTAGCTTGTCCGGCGACCGAGCAAGAGGACTCTCTCCCTCCTGAATGGCAGCAAGCTCAGGAAGAAGCGGCGGCAGCGGTGGCTCTCGTTTTGGAGGACAAGCCTACCGCTGAAGACGCGGAAGAAACCGAGATGATCGGTTCCTTTCGTCTGCCTAAAAAACGGTCTATCGGAAGCAATGCTGCAGTACCGCCGCCTGCTCCGAAACCACCCATCTTCCGGAAAAGGCTGACGCCCAAAAAGAGCATTCAGCACCTCGCTGAACAAAAGCGCAATGAAGTCCTGCACCCCGGACAACAGCTCGCCGTCCACACAACAGACGGTCCTCTGCTGATCCTGGCTGGCGCTGGCAGCGGCAAGACGCGCGTGATGACCGCGCGAACCGCTCACTTGATTCAGGATCTCGGCGTGGAGCCGAAAAAGATCATGGTCGTCACCTTTACGACCAAGGCAGCGGAGGAAATTCGCCAGCGCATTGCCCGGCAGCTGCTGCCCAGCCAAGCGCGTGAGCTCGTGGCCGGCACCTTTCACAGCATTTTTTATCGCATGCTCTTGCATCACCAGCCTGCTCAGTGGGACCAACAGCGCCTTCTCAAAAAAGAATGGCAAAAGTGGCGTCTTCTGCGGGAAACAGGCGCTCTGCTCGGCCATGACGATCTGCTCTCCCTGAAAGAGAACGAAGCGCTGGATGCATTCGGCGTCGTCAGCCGCTGGAAAAACGAATACATCCTCCCGCATGATGCCGCGTATCGTGAGCCTGTGAGCGATACCGAACGCCAGGCACAGCAGCTGTACCCGCTCTACGAACAAGCCAAGAAAAAGCATAATTGGTTCGACTTTGACGACATGCTGATCGGCTGCTATGAAATGCTGCGTGATGATCCAAGCCTTCTGGGTCGCTATCAGGAGCGAATCACCCACGTGATGATCGACGAGTTTCAGGATATCAACCGGATTCAATACGAGACAGTCAAGCTGCTCGCTTCTCCCCAGAACAATCTGTGTGTCATCGGTGACGACGATCAGTCGATCTACGGATTTCGCGGCAGTGATCCACAGTACATACTGGGCTTTACCAAAGATTTTCCCAATGCCCAAACGATTACGCTGGAGGTCAATTATCGCTCCCACTCCTCGATCGTCAGTCTTGGCTATTCATTGATCGGCCACAACCGGGAACGCTGGGAAAAAGAATGCCGATCCTTTCACCGGGAAGAAGGCGACACGTACTTGTTCGAAGCGGAGGACGAGGAAGAACAAGCCTCGCGCATCGTCGATGAAATCATGCACCGCCGCGAGCAGGGCGCCGTGCTGGGGGAGTGCGCGATCCTGTATCGCACAAATGAATCGGCGCGGCCTATCCTGGAGCGTCTGAGCGAAGCAGGCATTCCCTTTCACTACACGCAGGAGGAAGACTCCTTTTATCAGCGGCAAACGGTACGCTGGACCCTTGCCTATCTGCGCCTTGCGTTGAATCCGGATGATACCGATTCACTCAAGGAAATCTTGCCCACTCTCTACATTTCTCATGAGATGTGGAACGCCTTGCGCAGCCAAGCGATTTTAGAGGATCTGCCCATCCTGCACGTCCTGCCGCAAATGACGCAGCTCAAGCCCTATCAGCGCAAGCATTTGCAGGCAGTGAAGGACATCCTCGCTTCCTGCCGCGAATGCTCGCCAGCCCAGGCATTGGAGCTGATTTTTGAGGACGGCAAGCTCCGTGAGTATTTAAAAAAGCGGGCAAAGAATCGCGAGGACGGAAAAGATCGCTGGAGCGACGAGCTGCAGCAGATCCTGGCTGCCGCGAAAAGGCATGTGACGGTTACCGACTTCCTCCAGTACATCGAGCAGATGGCAGTACGCGAAAAAGAGTGGCGCACACAGCGGCCACTCCCGGATGAAGCTGTTCATGTTTTAAGCATCCATCGGGCAAAAGGCTTGGAATATGACCACGTCTTTTTGCCGGATTTGGTCGAAGGCGCTCTGCCTCATGAATACACGCTGGACGAGCTGCGAAAAGGGGGCAGTGCCGCTCTCGAAGAAGAACGCAGACTCCTATACGTCGCGATTACCCGGGCCCGCCATAGCTTGTGCATCGGAATTCCCCGCGAGCGTTTCGGCAGAAAGACCAGGGTCTCCCGCTTCGTCGCCGAAATGGGCAGGTAGGTACTGGAAGCCGCCACCCATATAAATCAAAAATTCTTCCATATTCGTAATCAATGGAAACATAAGAAACAGGCTCCCTTCCACACATTTAGGTACAGTGTGCGCGAAAGGCGAGCCTGTTATGCATGTATGAAGGATTAACCGCCCATGATGCTGTAGCCTGCATCCACATGCAGAATTTCACCCGTAATTCCACGGGACAGGTGGCTGAACAGGAACAGTGCCGTATCCCCCACTTCGGATTGATCGATGGTACGGCGCAACGGTGCTTTTTCTTCAATCTCTTTCAGAACAGCGTTAAAATTCCGAATTCCTTTTGCGGCGAGTGTCCGTATCGGTCCTGCTGAGATGGCGTTGACCCGGATATTCTCTTTGCCCAGATCGTTTGCCAGATAGCGTACAGATGCATCCAGTGCAGCTTTCGCTACGCCCATGACGTTGTAATTGGGAACCGCGCGCTCACCGCCCAGATACGTCATCGTTACGATGCTGCCACCCTCTGTCATCAGCGGACGTGCGGCTCTGGCCACGGCTACCAGCGAGTAAGCACTGATGTCCTGCGCCAATGCGTACCCATCCCGGGACGTATTGACGTACTCCCCTTCCAATTCCTCGGTCTTGGCAAAAGCGATGCAGTGAGCCAGTCCATGGATGACGCCGACCTGTTCCCGAATCACGGCAAATGCCGCTTCCACCTCTTCATCTTTCGTGACGTCACAATTGACCAGGAGAGATTCCTTGCCCAGCTTTGCAGACAGCTCGGCGACGTTTTCACGCAGACGCTCTCCCTGGTAGGTAAAGATCAGATTGGCACCTGCCTTGTGAAGTGATTGGGCGATTCCCCAAGCAATGCTGCGATGGTTAGCCACTCCCATGATTACGATGTTTTTGCCTTCCAGCAATGGATTCATAGCATGCATCGGCCCCTTTCCAACATATCCCACATTATAACCGATCTTGTCCTCGGTTACGAGAGAATGAAAAGGGGTTTTTCCGACGCTCTATTCGCCGCCGAGGAAGGATTGTGTCGAAGCCTTCCACCACAACTCCTCCATCGGGTTGAGAGACGTCCCTGTTTCCGGGAATTCAGCCTGACCTTGTACGGATTCTTCCAAATGCTCTTGTCCTTGTGTGTGCTCCATGGTGTCCACGCGCCTTTCTTTGCTTACTCTTTACTCTTGTGGTGTCATCTTGTCTTAGACTGGCAAAAGAAAAGGCAGTTTATGCATGGGAATGAGTGCTGGACAAATAGGCATTCAGCAGCATGTACACCAGGATTGCCCCAAAGAAGTACGCACCGAGCTGCGAGCGTCTCGCATGCTGAATGTACGGGACGAGATGGCTGGCGGACACATACAGAAAAATACCCGTCGTCATCGCGAGCATCACGGGCGACCAAGAAGGCGGGAACATTCGCTCGACTGCCCCCATGCTGCATGCCCCGACAATCGTGGCGATTCCCAGTGACGTAGCGCCCCAGAACGCTTTTCGCCGGGAACGAGTGGCTGCGAGGAGCAAAGAGGCGACTGTCACGCCATCCGGAATCTTGTGGAGCAGCATGGCAAGCAAAACCGACAAGCCTACTTCGGTATCCATGCGAAGGCTTGCAGTCAGGGATACCCCTTCGACAAAGGCGTGCAGCAAAAATCCTGTCAGGACACCGATCACACCTGTCGAACCCAGCTCCCCTCCCGCTTTTCCGATCATCTCAATGGCAAACAGAACCGCGAACCCTACGAGGACAAATGGCATCATCCTATGGTTTTCCTCAGCCAGAACATGCGGCATCAAATCCAGCAGCGTAATCGCCAAAAGCAGTCCTGCCCCCGCGCTGATCATGGCAAACAAGGCTTCCTCCGACCAAGCGCGCAAGCACAGCAGCAGTCCGCCAACGCTGCTGGCTGCCGCGGCGGAAAGCAAGATAATCCAAAAGACTGGAGACATCAAGCGGTCCTCTCCTCATCATGAGTGGATAGGTCCCTTCCATTGTACGCGCCTGTCCCGGTCATTATGAGTGCCTTCCCCGATTTGACAAAATACGCGAAACTGTCCAAAACAGACGAATTCTCACTAGTTTTTAGAACCTTTGTCGATTCTCTCTTTCCCGGTAAAAAATGGTGCTATAATGACTCCACCGGGAATACCGAGGGGAAAAAAGGAGTGATTCGGGATGGATGTACAAGTTTGGATGGCTTCGAAAGAGGTAGCTGATCGCCTTGACGTGCATGTTCGTACTTTGCGCAACTGGCTGGACTTGTTCGTACCCGCAAATGAACGACTGAAAAATCCGCAGGGTCACTATTTGATCAGTGAAAATGGCTTTACCGTATTGAAAGAAGTGAAGGAACGGAAAGATAGCGGGAACAGCTCCCTGCGCGAAATTCAGCGGCAGCTCATCGATGAGGGTCGCATTCCCGAAGAAATGCTCCTGTCGGACGAGCTATCCTCCGTCGAGGAGACGGCCGTAACCCTTGCCTCCGCAAACAAGCTGGATCCTGGAGTGCGCGAAATGGAACGCAGCGTGCAAGATGCCCTCGTTCAGTTTCAAAATGAGCTAACTCAACTGACCAGTCTAGGTAACATGCAATCGACCATTCTGCAAAAGATTACGGACATAGAAGAGATGCAGGAATCCCTGCGTCTGGAAATTCGTCGGGTCACCTTTGAAATGGATCTGATGCAGCAGCGCCTGACTCGTCGCAAGGAACGGTACGCTCGCCACGAGCCGCGCTGGTCCCTGAATCCGTTCCGCTGGTTTACCCGCTCCGATCGTGCAGCCGAACATTAATAGGATAAGCAGTAGTCTCGCTCCTTTTCTTATGCTATATTGGTGCTAACAGAATTACCAGAAAATCAGGACGATTTACATTTCAACGAGAAAAGGACTGGGACTTTCGTCGTGAGAAAATTGCATATTTCCTCGGTTAAGCCGGGCGATGTCATTGCGAAAAGTGTTTTCCTCGAAAACGGGAATGTTCTACTGGGCATGGGTGTAGAACTGTCTTCGCGATATATCGATCGGCTTGTTCAATTGGGTATCGACACCCTGTACATTCAAGACAAGCATACCGAGGATATCATCCCGGAAGACGTGATTCGCGATGAGACTCGAAAGGACGCCGTAGATGCGGTCTACAAGACCATGACGACCTTGATGGACCAACCACAGGTCAAGCGGCGCACTTCCCTGCCTGACTTTGGATCAACCTTTCAAAAGGTATTCCGGGAGATCATCACCGATTTGAGCAGACGGAGGGATGTGCTCGTAAACCTCTCCAATCTGCATGTGCTGGATGGATATTTTTTTCACCACGCTGTGAATGTAGCGGTATTGGCCGGAGTCGTCGGGCTCGCCAAAGGGTACAACCAGCAGCAGCTGATGGAGCTCGGGATCGGCGCTCTCCTGTTTGACATCGGGATGACTCAAGTGCCCAAAGAGCTGTGGAATCGCAAAACGGAGCTAAGCGAAGAGGAGCGCAAGCGAGTTCAGTATCACACGGAGGACGGCTTCAACATTTTACGCAGTCAGCACAACATCTCGGTCGTCTCCGCTCACTGCGCCCTGCAGCACCATGAACGCTATGATGGCTCCGGCTATCCCCGTCAGCTCACAGACAAGAACATCCACGAGTACGCGCGCATCGTAGCGATTGCTGATGTCTACGACGCACTGGTCTCACCCCGTCCTTTTCGCAGCAGCTATTCGCCAAGCGATGCGACCGAGTATTTGTTTGCTACTGGCAATTCCTTCTTTGATCTGGACCTCCTAAAGGTGTTTTTGCAGCATGTGGCAATCTATCCCGTGGCCTCTACCGTTCAGCTCAGCACGGGACATGTGGGAGTCGTGTCCAACGTAAATTCATTGGCGGTCAACCGACCGACTGTACGGATCCTGCAGGAGCCTGATGGATCGGCCGTCGCCTCTCCTTATGAAATAAACTTGTACGAAAAAGAATGGATGAGCATCACCATCGTGAAAACATTGTAATACGATAAACAAAAGAAGCTGGGGCGAGGGGGACTGACCCCGTAATGTGAGACAAATCAAAACACCTTCAAGAGAAAACAACCATGTCGTAAGATATGGGGACAACCTTGGAGGTGTTTTTGCGTTGGCAACAAGAGTTAGTTATCCCGTAGAAATTAAAATGAAAGCAATTGAAATGCGTCTTGCAGGCGTCACCAAAAAGCAGATCATGCAAGAACTAAATATAAAAAATAAGACCCAAATTCAACAGTGGATGCGCTGGTATCGTAGTGGAGACGTTCATCGTCTTCAGCAACCTGTAGGAAAGCAATACAGTTTTGGAAGAGGGCCGATGTACGATTCTGAACTGGAACAGGTCAAAGCAGAGAATCGTTTTCTAAAACAACAACTGGACGTTCTAAAAAAGTTAGAGGAGTGGGAAAGGAGGTGTCACCAGAAGTAATCGTTCCTTGGATGGAGTCCATTCGTGGGCAAGTAAGTGTGAGCCAAGCTTGCGCGTGGCTTGGTATCCCTCGTTCTACCTACTACCGTTGGAAAGCTGCATACGGGAAAAGAAACGAGGATCTCGTTGTGGGAAAGATTCGGCAATTATGTATTCAACATAAGTTCCGTTATGGGTATAGAAAGATTACAGCTCTGATGCGAGCTGAGATGTCTATTAATCATAAACGAGTACAACGTATCATGCAGCGTGAACAACTACAATGCCGAGTGAAGGTGAAGAAACGCAAGACAACAGGTCAACCTTCTTATGTAGCAGATCATCTCCTGCTGCGACAATTTCAAGCAAGTGCCCCAATGCAGAAATTAGTGACCGACATTACTTATTTACCTTACGGAAGTAAACTTTTATATTTATCGAGCATCATGGACTTGTACAACGGTGAGATTGTGGCATACAGTATTTCTGACAAGCAAGACACATCGTTAGTCCTCGATACGCTATATCAACTGCCAGACCAACCTGGAATGATGCTTCATAGCGATCAGGGCAGCGTGTATACGTCTCAGGCGTATCAAGCAGCAGTAAAGGGAAAAGGCATTACCATGAGCATGTCCCGTAAGGGTACGCCCGCTGATAATGCCCCCATCGAGTCGTTTCATTCCACACTAAAGTCTGAAACGTTCTATCTCGATAATTTTATCTGTACGACGACGGCCATCGTTGTACAGATTGTCCAAAACTACATTCATTACTATAACTCAATTCGCATTCAAACGAAACTAAACAACCAGTCACCGATTCAATTTCGGCAACTGGCTACTTAAATGGCTAAGGTGTTTTGATCCCTGTCCTACGGACGGGGGTCAGTCCCAGCGGCGTCCCAGCTTTTCCTGCTCCTTTATCGCATCCTTACTCCGCATGAGCTTGATCGTGACGGCTGCGCTGCCAATAGCCGAGCACGAGCACGAGCGCCACGAGGATAAGCTTGATCACCGTTTCAAGACCTGCCCACTTCAAGAGCCAGTCCGCGATTACCTCTTCATTGGTGATCATATTCGCCGCTGCCCATGCCAGGACAGCAGAGCCCAGATAGACGAGCCAGGTATACCGCTCCATCGCTTTGAGGATCAGCTGGCTCCCAAAAACCATGAGCGGGATACTGATGATGAGACCGAGCACGATCAGCACGATATTGCCGTTCGCTGCCCCTGCGATGGCGAGGACATTGTCCAGCCCCATCATGACGTCCGCCACCACGATCGTTTTGACAGCTTGCACCATGTCATCACTGGATTCGATCTGATTGTCTTCATCCTCTTCCTTCAACAGTTTGTAGCTGATCCAGAGCAATACGAGGCCGCCCACCAGATACAAATACGGGATCTTTAGCAGGTAAACAGCCAGCACGGTCGCGATCACGCGCACAATGACGGCGAGAAAGGTTCCCCAGAGGATCGCTTTTTTCCGCTGTGCAAAAGCCAGCTTCCGGCAGGCGATCGCAATCACTACCGCATTGTCGCCGCTGAGCACGATATTGATCGTAATGATGACCAGCAAGGATGAGAAGAACGCTGAATCGAACATGGAAATCTCCTCCAAAACAAACCCTTCCGCCCCTGCCAAAGGCTTGTTGTCCTTCTCGTAATTCAGTATGATGGTAAGGAGGAGGGTTGTCGAAATGTCGAAACAATTCGTTACCGAGGCGATCATGTTGGCAATCTACGGGGAACTGATGTCCCCATCGCAACCGGTAGAATATCTGATACCCGCATCGACAATCTATGAATTGGACGAGTTCATCCAAAGCCCAGAACCTATCATGCCCTACTCTGGCGACGATCAATACGTGCGCAAGATCATGCAGGAAATGAGTCAGTTCTTCCAGGATCCGTTTAATCGCAAGCGGCTGGAAAAAGGTCTGATCGCACCGTGGTCCAAAGTGCCGTTTACCTTTCCGAATGGCGTTACCTTGACCATCATCAAGGTGGAGGACAACGCTATGTGGGGAGAAATATTCGATCCAGTCGAGACACAGCTGCTGCTCACATCCATGCGATTTGAGGTCCCGCTGATCACAGACCAGCCGGATTATCAGGATCGGATTTTGGAATATATCGTGCCCGTTCAATTTTATGATGTGGATGACTTCGAATTTGCGTTGGAACAAGGGATATCCCTGAGCGAACTGCAGGATCCGTAAAGGACTCCCAAGCAGACTGACACGCTGCGGCTTGTCAGTCTTTTTTGTTCTTTTCTAGTATGGCTTTTTCGTTGAAAACAATCGTGAGGGGAAAATTTCTCACGGGAGAGGTTTGTCCATGGTACAATATGGGTACATGTACTCTATCGAAGCTAGTTTGGGGAGGAACCCATTCATGGAACTGACGAAGCGAAATCACGGGACGGATTGGGAAGCAGAGGGTGCCACTTCGCAATCGATCCTGTTTAAAATGGGAAATGAGTACTACGGGCTCTCCATTTCCTTGGTCCGAGAAATTATCAAGCCACTGCCTGTCACCCGATTCCCGAAATCCCCTCCCTATGTGGAAGGAGTCGTCGATTTGCGCGGGCGCATCCTGCCTATTATCAATCTTCGCAGCATGTTCGGTCTTGAGCCGGTCGCAGAAACAGATGACACGCGGTTCGTTGATCTGCAGCTGGAAGGGCTGAATGTCGGAATCATCGTGGATGCCGTATCGGAAGTCATGAGCATTCCACAGAACCTGATTGAGGCAGCCCCACCAATCATTGCTGGTGTGGAAGGAAAGTACCTGCAGGGGATTGCACGCTTGAATGACAAGCTGATCATGCTGCTGGATGTCGATGAAATTTTCGGGCAATGGAAAAAGAAATAAACGCAGCAAAAACCCAGTACCGATTTGGTCACTGGGTTTTCGTTTTTCTGGGTCGGACATAGGCCGCTGGCAAATCGACCACAATACTGGGCAGGGCAATTACCATTCCCTTTTCAGAAACCCTCTCCCCTTTTCAGCCGTACTATCTAATACGAATGGGGTGTGATCGTTATGGAACATCATCAACGACTGAATCAGGCAAAGTGGATCCCTGCCGCTTTTCTAGCCGGAAAGTACCAAGCCATCTATGAGGCTTGCAGCGGCTCTTTCCGCGAGCAATTAAGCCTGGAGGAGTTCGGTACGTTTTCCGCAGAATTTCATCAAGGAGTAACGGGATACCAGCCCCATCCTGCCTCCATCGTCCCCTGGAACAATACGCTTCGGTTTGTCTGGTTGGATGAAAGTGGACAGAATGGGCTTTCGACGGCCATCGATCGTGACGGGACCATTTTGGGTTTGCGTCTCGCTCATTTGTCTTCCTTTCCCAAGACGGATGAAACTTTCACCAAAGGAACGTATCACTTGCCTTTTCGAGGAGAATGGTTTACCTATTGGGGCGGTACAAACGAGCTGGTCAATTATCACTACGCCTACCCGAGCCAGCGCTATGCGTTTGATTTTCTGGTCATGCGAAACGGGCGGACCTACAGCGGTGACCCCAAGCGCAACGACAGCTACTACGCCTTTGGAATGCCGATCCTCGCTCCCGCTTCCGGGACGGTACTCAAGGTGTCCGGATCCATTTGGGACAATGAACCGGGTAGCTACAATGAAGAGTATGCCGCCGGCAATTTCGTGGAGATCGATCACGGCAATGGGGAATACAGCCTGCTGGCCCACTTGAAGCACGGATCGGTCACGGTGAAGCCAGGCGTGCATGTCGAGCGGGGACAAGTCATCGGTCAATGCGGCAACTCCGGCAATTCCAGGGAGCCTCATCTGCACATGCAGGTATCGGATTCCTCGGATCTTCTGGGGGCGCACTCGATTCGCATCCGCTTTGCAGATCAGGCTCAGATCGTGCAAGGCGATTTTGTCCGCGGGGCTGGAACCTAAACAACGCACACAAAAAAGAGGACGGATATGGGATGAATCCACATAGCCTCCTCTTTTTTCTACTCTCTTCCGCCGCTTGCCAAATAGGCGTAGTTCACCCATACCATTTCCTCAATGCCCAAGATTTCCTTGAACAGATCAACCGAATCGTACAAGAGCGAGGCCCCTGTCTCTTCGTCCACATCGGTCAACAGCTGCAGGTCAAACAGCGAGCGCAGCTGCTGCACTTGCTTTGGACCTGCAATCCGGTTAAAAGACTGGGGCTTGATCCTGGTGATTCCTTTTCCTACCTCTCGCCGATACAGCTCCGAACGCACGACCCGATCCAAAATGTCCTCATATTTTTGCCGTATCTCTTCACTTTCCCCGATTCCTTCCTGCAGGTCGATCTCTGGATAAAGCCGGCTAAATTCCTCTTCCGCCATCTCGACGTCCAGCGAGTAGCTGATCGTCCCTGAAGACACCTCATAGCCAGCATCAAACAACCGAAAGCCCCATCCGTTATCCTCGGCGTCGTGAAACCAGAGCAGCGGCACAAATTGCTTGGACAGCTGCAGCAGAAATTGCAGGGTTTTCGATGTTTCGATCCACTCATCCTGCAAGAAAAAAGCGTTCCAGTCGCCGTTTACGTTCCTGTGGAAGTGCGGCTGTGATGACTTGGACAAGGCAATCAGTACTTTCGGTTCGTATTTGCGTGGATAAAGAATGCCGGTCGTGAACTCACCCATCCGTTTTCCACCGCTTTCTGGAAGGTCTCCCTGTATTCCTCTTTCCAGTCTATTCAAGCACCGCTTGTTTTTTGCTGTGTTCTTTATCAAACGTGCTTGTGTGGATGATGGAATGGACAGCGCCCTCCGGCTTCAGCTCCGATCGATACAGATGGACGTGCTTTGCCTGCCACTGAGGCGGCTCGATCGCTAGGTAGCGTTCGTTCCAATCCAGCAGAGGCAGCCCTCCCGCTTGGCTGTGAGGGCCGCGCGCGAGCGTTATATGAGGCCGGTATTGCTTTCGGTCGTACGCGAGACCGTCATGCAAGTCGAAGCGTTTGCCGAGTAATAGATGAAGCTGCTTGAGCGGATTGACTTGGCCTCGCAGTCCGAGCCAAAGCACGCGCGGGCGCTGTGCGTGGGGAAACGCGCCAAAGCTCCCGACCCGCAAGGAAAACGGCTTGATGATCGCACTGACGATATCCATGTCTTCGCAAATGGCAGGGACCAGCGAATCCTGCACTTCCCCCAGAAAATGCAAGGTCAGATGAAGATTATGTAAAGGTTGCCAACGATCCGCGCTCACGTCCTGCTTTAGTCTTTGCTGGACATCGGCCATGTAAGTAGCAGCGTTTTGTGGAATGTCCAAAGCTACGAATAATCTCATGTCCGAACACATCTCCCTTCCATCATGGAACTGTCGGGCCGACCTGAAATAAAAAAAGCCCTCCTCAACGGAGAGCCTTCCCTTCTTACTCGGTTCTTACGCAGCCAGCATCTTACCCGTTACGATGCCCAGAACACTTCGCACAAAGTCACTCAATCTCCCGGAGCCAGGCTGATAGGAAAAGCGGATGGTCAGTTCGATGTGACCGATATGTCCTGCGGGCGGAATGTTCCAAAACAAATCAACTTCTCCATAGAGAATTTCTTCGATGCGTTGCTTTTTGGCCTCGATATCCATGTTCGGATCGTGGGAAAGGGAAAATTTCATCATGATGGATAAGGAATCCTTGGCAGAAAAGGTTTCATTTCGCATTTGCAGCTTGCCGTGAATCGCTACGACTCCCGATTCTCCCCAAAGCCTATACTCCAGTAACGCCTGAAATTGCGGTTGCACTTGCAGCTCCAGGGCAGGCAATCCGCCCTCTATGGTCAGTGCATGACTCTCGGCCAGTTGCTCGATCTCCCCTTGAAAACGGTGAGCGCAATCGGAAACGTATTGTAGTACATCTGGTTGAACAGCGTACATCGTTGTCACCTCTCCCCAGCAGATTGTCTGTCCTACCTACTTCGGAATCTTCCTTGTCGTATCCTTTGTTGAAAAATGACTTATTTACCCATATTTCATCGAAGTGAAAAAAATTCCTATGAAAATTCGTTTTCACAAGGTTGCAACATTTAACAGTAGGGGTTGATATCACCTGAAAACGCTTCCTGATGCAGCTCGGACAAGTGCTGCTGCATTCGTTCATCCAGCTCCAAGTGATAGAGACGTCCTTTTTCATATCGCAAAAAGGGATAGGCGCCAATCTGCACGGGACTCACATCTGCGGTGTGCAGGAACGAAGGCAAAGTCATCAGAAAGCGGGTAAACGGATTTGCCTCGTCCTCCGACATATGAATCACTTCGAACAGGTGAGAGAATAGCGGCGTCACCACCAGCGACAGACGCTCTCCCTGCTCGGCAGCCCATACCGTGAAGGTCGAATCCCTCACTTCGCTTCGGGAATGGCGCTTCATGACCCAGACTGCTTGCTGCACCGTCCGCATGAGCAGATGCTGGGCTTCCTCCTCGCCCATCGACTCCAGCATGCGACGATAGTCAAGAACATAAGCGATCCCCTCCTCCATCAGGACGGGCTTGGGTAGCGAGAGGGCACTGATCGTCTCCGTCTCCTCTTCCCTCACTTCTGACTCAAGAGGCAGTTCTCCCTGGGTTCCATCGAACAGAGCTTGGATCATCCCATTGGCCCGTTCGATTTCTTCCTTTGAAAACGTGATAGACTCGCTGAAGATATGCGTG
Source organism: Brevibacillus choshinensis (assembly GCF_016811915.1). Taxonomy (NCBI): domain Bacteria; kingdom Bacillati; phylum Bacillota; class Bacilli; order Caryophanales; family Paenibacillaceae; genus Brevibacillus; species Brevibacillus choshinensis. Next base: position 4,174,081 of record NZ_CP069127.1, read on the forward strand.
AGGCTTCCTTCTTCATAGGCCAAGTAATGCAGGGGGGTACTTGCTTGCCGCAGCATGCTTTGTGCCATCCCCCGCTCTTGTGCTTCTCTGATGTCAAAGCTGAGCGGAAATCCTAACGGCTGCAGCGGATCCGATAACGTCCAGATCACGGCGAGCAGCTTGTTCTGGTACGTCTTGAATTCAATCGAGACTGCATCGCGTGTCTGCTCAGTGAAGGCATCCACCGATTCAAACACGAGGAACAGCTCTGCCACGCCTTGCGCATTCAAGCGGGCGAAATAAGGAAGGCCCTCTTCTCCCGCCAGCTTGTACAGATCATGAAACCGTACGGGGTCGAGGCACTCCCCTTGCGTGCTTTCGTCAGGTGATGCCAGAGTCAAATCAGGATCGATCTGTGGCTCGTACGCTTCCGCCATCTGTTCATCCCTCACGTTTCCTGGATGATTTTACAAAGGACCATTCCTCCATTTGCCCCAGAAGAGTGCGGTCCGTCGCATCAATATGCACGGGGGTGATCGCCATATAGCCGTTTTTCAACAGATCGTAATCGAGTGGTTCCGAGAGCGGCAAGCCTTCCGGATATTCACGCATGAGGAGATAGCCGCCTCCTTCTGGGCTGTATTTATCGATGTAATGGTCCAGGGAAAGCGATGCAGGCGCAACGCCTTTCACCTCGTCCAACGGCAGGTGCGGGATGTTCACGTTCCAGAATACCTGCTGCGGGAGCTGGCCGCTTTTTGCCTTCTCCGTAAATTCTTTGACTAACGGCTGGATCATTTCGACCACCTCGCCGTAATTCTCCTGATCAAACCAGTTATCGTAGGAAAGGGCAATCCCAGGAACGCCGAGAATGACCGCCTCGCGTGCTCCGCTGCAGGTGCCCGAATAATAAATGTCACGTCCCAGATTCGTGCCCACATTGATGCCGGAAAAGACGATATCCGGCTTTTGACCCTCTTCAAAGAGCAAGTGGTACGCCGCCTTCACGCAGTCAGCGGGATTCCCATTGATGGCCCAAGCCTTGACAGGAAGACCGTAGAAATCGTGTTTTTGCGGTTCCAATGCGCTGCGAAAGGTAACCCCGTGCCCGACTCCACTCTTTTCCTCTTGGGGCGCTACGACGTAAATCTCCGCATCCTCCAGATGGAGCAGCGCTTCTGTCAGCCGTTTAATCCCCAACGCATCGATACCGTCGTCATTCGTAATCAAGATTCGCAGCATATCGTGTCCTCCTCATTTGCTAGCATTCTCCTTATTGTACCAAAAAAGGCGAAAGGACCCCAATGTGAATGGGGTCCTTTCTAATCTGCCACGATATCATTCCAGCGCTCGCGCCATCGGATACCGTCGATGATCCACTCTTCCACCTGTGCCTGTTTCTCCTCCGAAATTCCCATCAAGCAGGCGATGCGGGCAATTTCCTGCGATTCCTTGGGAGACAGCTTGCGATCGATCAATGCCATATGGTACAGCTTTCGCATCATGATCAGCTTTTCCGTCTGTGTCATGTCGATCATGTCCTCGACAATGACCTCAGGTCGCTTCGGGTAGTCCATGTCGTCCATCAGGATTTGCCGTTCCTTCAAGGTAAAATGCTCGGAATTCACCATTTCATGAATCCGGTTCACTTCCTTGTTTCCAATATATCCGTCGGCATGTCCGACACATATCATCAATCGAATGGAAGCAAACAAAATATGTTTGTCCTTCTCTGTTTTGGTGAACAACGTACTTCCTCCTCTACCATTTCCTGAACGGGCAAGAAACGCTTCTCTATGAATGCTTGCTCAAGAATGAGCGATCTCGTTTGAACGGATCAATATTCTTTTACATGAAAAATCTCTTTACCTAATTATACGTTGAAAAAGGAAAGCGGTTTCACACTAAAATGTGACAAATTTTCAGCTATGCCCGGACAAACACCCGAGAAAAGTCAACCCACCCGTACGCATCAAGGGAAATGCCGGATAAATGAGGATGGGCTTCGATCTCGATTCGGTTGGAGTACAGAGGGACAAAGGTGCGTCGCTCTTGCAGGCAGGCTAGTATATGGGTCATTGCTTTCTCTCGATCTTTCGGGGCATTCGCCTCTAGCAAGCTGTTCAAATGCTTCTCCACCTCTTTTAATCCCCTCTCATCCAGATGATGCCGGATGCTCAATGCTTCCGCGCAGACAAATTCCTGCAGGGACAATTCCAAGCGCTCATCCACATTCGCACTGTCCACGATCATATCTGCCGCTTGAAGCAGATCCGGCTGCGCCAGCTCTTCCGGCTCGGCATAGACGATTTCCACGGCAATTCCGCAACGGGCGCAGCTCTTTTGAATCCAATGCGCATCTTCCTTATGATCCTCGTCGGGATACGTATACAGCAGCAGCTTTTCCCCTGCATAGCCACTGGAGGTGACCGCTGGCAGAGAGAGCTGCGCCTCTTGCTCAGGCAAAAACGGAACGACCTCGCCCCACGCACAGGCAGGCTGTCTCGGTCCCTTCAGATCCGCGCGCAGCCTCTCACCCGAAAGGATGGATGCGACGGTCGAGCGAAAGGATGGATCCTGCAAGGGCCCTGGCTTGGACCCATTCAGACTGACGTACTGAAAGCTTTGTTCACGACGGAAAAACCCTCTTCTTTCCCGGCCATTTGCGGCTGGTCCCATTCCTGCTCCGGTTACGGACTGCAGCAGCTTCACCTGGTCTGCCTCCGCTTCTTCCTCCCGCATCTCCGGCACACACCACAGCTCGACCCGATCGAGATACGGGCGACCGGCAAAATAGGGCTGAAACGCTTCGAGAACCACCATCGATTCATCATTGCGAGAAAGCTTGAATGGTCCGGTTCCCACCGGCCATTTGGCGAAGTCTTCCCCCATCTCCTCCACATAGTCTCTCGGGACGATGGAAGCGTACTCCTTGCTCAAGGCATGAAGGAACAAGCGGTTAGACGTTTGCAAGGCAATCCGAACAATGTGCTCATCGACAGACTGAACGGATAGGATGGAACGAGCCAGCCAGCGGTGTCTCGAGGGGCTTGCCATCAAGCGGCGCAAGGAATAGCACACATCTTCCGCCGTCAACTGATGTCCGTGATGAAACAGGACACCCTTCCGCAGATACAGGGTCCACTCTTTCCCTTGCTCGTCTGACTCCCAGTAAAACGCAAGCTGGCCGACGATCGTTCTCGTGGCGGGATCAAATCGAACGAGCGTATCAAAAAGCTGCTTGACCAAATGCGTTTGCGAACGCAGCAGCACGCGAATCGGATCGAGGCTTTGAAAGGGATGATCCACAAAAAAACGGAGCGTATCCACTCTCTTCTCATTTCCTTTTTCCCGGGAAACCCTCAAGCCAAACTGACTGCTCATCCAGCGCGAATAGTTCGCTTCCAGCTGCGGCCACGTGAGCTGATAGTGACTGATCAATTGCCTGGAGGCCTGGACGTCTCCTTTTTGTACGAGTTCCTTGGCAACCGTAAAAACCAGCTCCGAAGGATCGAGGAGGCATGTGAGCACAGAACGATTTCCTCTGCCCCGCCCCGGCTTCCAGCGCAGCCAGCTCTGATTTTGCATCTTCTTCAGCGTCAACGTCGCGTTGCGATGCGTGCAATACAAAAGCTCGGCGACTTCTGCCAGTGATATATCAACGGGTGCCCCCTGCGTCATGTCCTGGCACCCCGTATATAAACGCACGTATTGTTCTACCAGCTGCAAAGAAACCACCACCGATTCATCAATCAAAAACATGAAATTCCTGTAGGCATAATCGTACGCTTTTTCTTACCGTCCTGCCAGCGTAAAATTTGACGAAACAACATTCAACCACTCCAAACAGAAAGGAAGCCACCCATGAATCTCATGCCTCATTCCCTTTCCCGACTCGTTGCCGCGTATCCGCCCATCCTGTGGGTCAGGCTGTTCGGCGAAACGCTGACCTCTACATCCAGCGCGATGATTGCTCCGTTTTTAGTCCTGTATCTGAGCGAGCACATTGGCAGCTCCATTACCTGGACCATGCTGATCATCGGACTTGCACCCTTTTCGGAAATTTTGCTGACGCTGTTTGCCGGGGGTGTGACGGATCGATTTCCGCGCAAGACTGTCATGCTCGTCTCTTTGCTCATGCAAGGATTGGCGATGCTCGCAATGGCCTGGGCTGACACCATGGCAGCCTTTGCCCTGCTGTACATGCTGAGCGGGGCAGGTCGATCCCTATTCATCCCTGCCAGTCGTGCCCACCTCGCAGATTCCATCACGGACGGTCAAATGGCGGGCGCATTTGCCCTCCTCAACACCGCGGGAAGCATCGGAGCCGCATTGGGCCCTCTGGCAGGCGTGCTCATTTACCAGTACGATCCGGCACTGGCCTTTCTCTTCACTGCCATCTCCCTGCTTTTGTATGCCGCAGCGGTCTGGTGGAAAGTCCCGCATGCCTCAAGTGCCACTTCCTTGGAGAGCAGCACAGCAGAAACGTATGCAAAAGGCTCCCTTCAGACCTACCGTCCCGCTCTCGCCATCATGCTTCTATCGCTGCCGATCAGTCTGTTTTACGCGCAGACCGAAACGAACCTGCAGCTGCATTTCAAGCAGCAGATTCCTGATTACCTGCAAGCTTTGGCGACACTCGTCTCGATAAAAGGCATCATGCTCATCATCCTGGAATTCTGGCTGGTCAAGTGGACGCAAAAGCTTCCTGCACGCCTGCTCATCAGCGGCTCGTACGGCTGCTTTCTGATCGTTGCGCTCGGGTTTGCCTTTCTCGATTCTCTCCCCGCTCTGATTGCCCTGCAGCTCGTTTGGGTCATTGGTGAAAGCATCGGCATCACACAGCTGTTGACGTTCGTCACCAGGATCGCACCCCCTGCGATGCGCGGACGCTATTTTGCCATCACGGGTACTCACTGGGACATCTCTCGGACGTGCGGGCCATACCTCGGAAGTCTGCTCTTGATTCATTTCGGAGGAGCCACGTTGTTCGCGCTCGTCGCAGGTATTCTGCTCGTTGGCGGCATAGCCATGTACGCTTACCTCTCGAGAAAAGAAAAAGCCTTCCCAGTGGTTCAGGAAGGCTGAATCATTTGCGACTAGGTCAACAAGAAACGGTCTTCGTTAAAGCTTTCTCCACCGCGGGCCGTTTCAAAGGCTCGCAGCAGATCCTGAGGTTTCATCGTGCGTTTCTTTTCGTCCGGAATGTCGAGGATGATGCCACCGTCATGCAGCATCAGCAAACGGTTTCCCATGTTCAATGCCTGCTCCATGTTGTGGGTGACCATGATCGTCGTCAGCGTATGACGCTCCACGATCTTTTCCGTCAGCTCGACAATCAGCTGCGCCCGCTTGGGGTCCAGTGCCGCCGTATGCTCGTCGAGGAGCAGGATCTTCGGCTCGGTAAAGGTCGCCATCAGGAGGCTGAGTGCTTGCCTTTGTCCTCCGGAGAGAAAGCCGACTTTTGTTTTCAGGCGATTTTCGAGCCCTTGGTCCAGCTGCTTCAACTGCTCGCGGAACAGCTCCCGTTTGTGGCTGTTCACTCCAAAGGACAGCTTTCGGCGCTGTCCTCGCGCGAGTGCGATCGCGAGGTTTTCCTCGATCGTCATGTTCGGCGCAGTACCGGCCATCGGGTCCTGGAACACGCGGCCGATCAGAGAGGCACGCTGATGCTCTCCCATGCGGGTCACATCTTTCCCGTCGATCGTGATGCTGCCCTCATCCGGCAGCAGACCTCCGGAAATGATGTTCATCATCGTAGACTTCCCGGCACCGTTACTCCCGATGACCGTGATGAATTCTCCCGGCTTCACATGCAGATTGACATCGCGCAGGGCAATCTTTTCGTTGACCGTCCCAGCATTAAAAACTTTATTTACACCTGAAATCTTAAGCATCGCTGCTTCCCCCCTTCACCGAGCGTACCGCCTGTTTCTTCCAAATTCCCTTGGCGATCGTCGGAACAGTCAGGGCGATAATCACGATCAAGGCTGTGATCAGCTTCATGTCGGACGGGTTGAGACCCGCCTGCAGAGCCAAAGCGATGACGAGACGATAAACAATCGATCCGAGAACGACAGCCAGTGTCACCCGGAAAATGGAGGAGCTTCCGAACAATACTTCCCCGACAATAACAGAAGCAAGACCAATGACAATCATCCCGATCCCCATGCCGACGTCGGCGAAGCCCTGATACTGGGCTACCCAAGCTCCAGAGACTGCGACCAGTCCGTTGGAGAGTGCCAAGCCTACGATCGTAGTCGTGTCTGTATTGACACCAAAGCTGCGGATCATTTTCGGGTTGTCCCCGGTCGCACGCAGATCCAATCCGATGTCGGTATGCAGGAACCAGTCCATCACCAGCTTCAAAACCAGGACGCCTACCAGAAACACGATTGCTACACCCGTCAAAATCGTGACTCCGCCAACAGCAAGGTTCGGAACACTCAGATCCTTGACGTAGGTGAACAGCGTATCCTCCCGCAAGAGAGGCAGGTTGGCTTTGCCCATGATGCGCAGATTAATCGAATACAGGGCGATCATGGTCAAGATCCCTGCCAAAAGGGCGTTGACTTTCCCTTTGGTATGCAGGATACCGGTAAAAGCCCCTGCTGCGCCGCCGACCACAAAGGCCAGCAGTGTAGCCAGATAAGGATTGGTTCCGTCGATGATAAACTTCGCCGCAATCGCACCGCCCAGGGCGAAGCTACCGTCTACGGTCAGATCAGGTACGTTCAGAATGCGAAAGGTCAGATAGACGCCCAGGGCCAATATTCCGAAAAGCAAGCCCTGTTCGATTGCTCCCATTATTGCCAGATTCATAGAAGAAGTCCTCCTGTTACTGCGTGTATTACTCTACCACTTCTCCTGCGCGGTCGAGCATCGCTTGCGGAATGGTCACTCCCATTTTTTCCGCAGCTTTCTTGTTCAATACCAGCTTCATATCGGCTTGCACTTCCACAGCCATGTCGCCTGGTTTCGCTTCGCCTTTCAAGATTTTCACAGCCATATCCGCTGTTTGGGCACCCAATTTGGAGTAATCAATCCCGTAAGTGGCAATCGCACCGCTCTTCACGGAGTTTTCTTCACCCGCGATGACAGGAAGCTTTTGAGACTCTGCTACACCCAGTACCGCTGCGATCGAAGAAACGACCAGGTTGTCAGTTGGGATGTAGTAGGCATCCACTTTCCCTACCATGGATTCAGCCGCTTGCTTCACTTCTGTAGCGCTGGTGATCGCCGCTTCCTGGATCGTCAGACCGAGTTTGTCTGCTACAGCCTTGGCTGCATCCACCTGTACCTTGGAATTTACTTCTCCAGAGCTGTAAATGATTCCTACCGATTTGGCATCGGCTTTCAATTCTTTGATCAGCTTCAGCTGTTCTTCCACTGGATTCATGTCAGAGGTTCCCGTTACGTTGCCTTCAGGTTTTTCCATCGCTTTTACCAGTCCAGCTTCCACTGGATCCGTTACCGCTGTGAACAATACCGGAATCTCTTTGCTTGTTTGCGCTGCCGCTTGGGCCGATGGTGTCGCAATTGCCAGCACCAGGTCTACCTTGTCCGCTTCAAACTTTTGAGCGATGGAAATCGCGGTATCCATGCTGCCTTGCGCAGATTTCACGTCAATTTTCACTTGCTTGTCTTGCTCATATCCTTTTTTTGCCAGCTCGGCGATAAAGCCTTCACGCGCTGCGTCTAAAGCAGGGTGCTCGACGAATTGGGAGATCCCGATGGTCAGTTGCTTGTCAGCTGCTGGTGCTGGCGCATTGTTGGATGCTGGCGCCGGGCTTTGGTTGTTAGCCGGAGTGGCGCTTTGCTGTCCACACGCGGTGACGGACAAAAGCAGCAAAGGAAATAAAATACTCTGAATCATTTTCATAGGTCTCTTTTGTTTGAACATTTTGATCAATAACCCCCCAAAAATTTTTTCTCAATTTTAACACGCGTAAAACATTTTTAAAAGAAGAAAAAAGAGAGCTTGGAGCTCTCTTTTTACTTGATGATTTCTTTCGCCTGCTGTTTGAGCTCATCGGATACTTGGAGTCCAAACTTCTGGGCTGCCGTTTCATTGATGTATAGTTCGGCTTGTTTGGAAATCTCTACAGGCGTATCGGCTACCGCTTGTCCTTTCAGAACCCGCGCTGCCATCTCACCGGTCTGTTTACCCATGCCGTAATAATCAATTCCATAGGTGGCTACCGCGCCGCGTTTTACGGTGTCCGTATCAGAAGCAAAGACTGGAATCTTGCTCTGCTCGGCTGCACCCAAAACAGCTTCAAACGCAGAAACGACGGTGTTGTCGATCGGAATGAACAAGGCTTCGGACTTCGCTGTCAGTCCGCTTGCCGCCAGTTGTACTTCTGACAGCTGCGAAATGCCTGCTTTGACGATTTCGATGCCTTCTTTGCTGGCAGCTGCCTCGAGATCCTTCACTTGCACTTCAGAGTTCACCTCAGAAGTCGTGTAGATCACTCCCAGCTTTTTCAAGTTGGGCAGGAACTTTTTGATCAGCTGCAGTTGTTGTTCCATGGATACTTTATCTGAGGTACCGGTCACATTGCCGTCTGGCTTCTCCAAACTGCTGACCAGCTGTGCCGACAGCGGATCTGTTACGGCACTGAATACGACAGGCTTGTCAGTAATGGCTTTTGCTGCTGCTTGTGCGGATGGAGTGGCGATGGCCACGACCAAATCCTTTTTGTCACCAGCGTATTTTTGCGCAATGGAAACGGTGTTGTTCATGTCTCCGTGGGCATTTTGGAAATCCACTTCCAGATTCTTTCCTTCTTCAAAGCCAGAACCTTTCAATCCATCCAAAATCCCTTGGTGAATGGCATCCAATGCCGGATGCTCCACGAATTGCGTCAAACCCAATTTTACCGTTTGCTGCCCTTCACTTGGCTTTGCTGCGGTTGGCTGGGTTGTTCCACCTGTTTGATTGCCGCATGCTGCCAAAGAAAATGCCAGCAACGCGGTCAGTCCCATACTGACTGCTCGTCTCATCTCAACTTCCTCCTCTAGGCTCTGCTTCGCTACTTTCTACTTACGACTATACTACTAGCTAACTTGGAAACTCTGACTCATTATACTACGCAGAAAAGATTTTTTCATCAATATTTTTAAAAGCATTCCCAAGAAATTAATGCCGATCTTTCTTCCCTTTTTAGTCCAAATTACTCGATTAACTTATTGATATATACCTTTCGTGTATATTGATATGCAAATAAAAGCAGGGATGGATCCGCTCAGGAATCCACCACTGCTTCCTCGACAGGCAGCTTTTTCACAATGACGCGCGTGATCCGATAATGATCCACTTCTTCAACAAAGAATTGGTAATTTCCCTTCTTCACCATATCCCCTACCCGCGGCGAGTGATCAAATTGCATGTAAATCCAGCCTGCGAGCGTGTCTACCTCGTTCGACTCCAGATCGATGTCCAGATAATCGCTCACTTCTTCCAACAGCATGCGTCCATCAAGGGAGAGGATGTTGTCTTTTCGTTCCACCTCTGGCCGCTCGTCATCGAATTCATCCTGGATGTCTCCCACGATTTCTTCCATGATGTCCTCGAGCGTCACCAACCCGGCGGTACCTCCATACTCGTCGATGATGATCGCCAGCTGGCCACGCTGCTTTTGGAGCATCGTGAGCAGACGGCTTATGGATATCGTCTCGGGAACGGTCAGCACCGAACGCATCAGTGACTGCAGATCGCGCTGCTCTCCTTCCAAAAGACCGGTCAGCATGTCTTTGATGTGCAAGCTCCCTACCACATGATCTTTGTCCCCGTCGACGACCGGATAACGGGTAAAGCGTCCATTTTGCACCAGCCTCACGTTTTCCTCGAAAGGATCACGAATATTGAGCACGACCATGTCTGTCCGGGGCACCATGATTTCGCGTGCCATCGTTTCGGAGAAGTCGAAGATATTATCTACCAGCATCATTTCCGTATTGTCGATCAATCCGCTTTTGTGGCTCTCATTCACCAGGATGCGGATTTCCTCCTCGGTATGCGCCTCCTGGTGCGGCTCCATCGAGATATGAAACAACGCGAGAAATCGGGAAGCGGACCAGTTCAAGAGCGCGATGAACGGATACATGATTTTGTGGAACCACATGATCGGCTTCGCCACGGCCAGCACGATCGTTTCTGTCTTTTGAATGGCCAATGTCTTCGGGGCAAGCTCCCCTAGCACGATATGCAAAAAGGTAATGACAGAGAACGCAATAATAAAGGAAATGCTGCTGGTCAGTGTCTCGTTTAGTCCGAAGTAGCGAAAAACAGGGTGCAGCAATTGGGCGACAGCGGGCTCTCCCAACCACCCGAGTCCGAGCGAAGCGAGAGTGATCCCCAGCTGACAGGCAGAGAGATACGCATCCAGATTGTGCAGCACCTTTTCTACATTTACCGCATTGCCATTCCCTTCTGCGACCAGCTGCGATATCCGCGATTCCCTCACCTTGACGACGGCGAATTCGGTCGCCACAAAAAAGCCATTGAGGAGCACGAGGATGATGACCATCCCCAAGTTAAACCAGGTCGAAAGCATCTCATCGCCCTCCCTTCCGTCCTTCCTTTGGGATATTGTTTCCCACCCTGGGACAAATGTTACCTCTTCGTTTTTCTTTCTTTTCCCGATTGTGATACCATGGTTCTGAATGAATATGCAGCTTGCTAGTGAGGTGGCATCACTTGTCTTACCGTCCAGATTTGCCCATGATCGTGCAAAGTGACCGAACGATTCTGCTGGAGACGCAGCATCCATTATTTGCTGAGGCGAGACAAGCCCTCCACGGCTTCGCCGAACTGATCAAAAGTCCGGAATACATGCACACGTATCGGATTACTCCCCTGTCTCTGTGGAATGCCGCTGCAAGCGGACTGACGCACGAGCAGGTATCCGGCGCGCTTGGCACGTATAGTAAATACGGAGTTCCTCCCACAATCGTCAAAGAAATCGAGGAAACGATGTGCCGTTATGGTCGCATCCGTCTGGAAAAGTCAGTGGACGACATGATTCTGAAAAGCGAAGATCCTCTCTTGCTAGCAGAGCTTCTGGCGTATAAATCGATTACCCAATTAATAGAAGAATCACGCGGCGACGGGTATGTCATCAAGCCATACGCTCGCGGGTTGATCAAGCAAGAGCTCATTCACCTCGGCTATCCCGTGCAAGACCTTGCGGGCTACAGCACGGGTGAAAGCTGCCCGATACAATGGAGAGCCATCACATCGAGCGGACGTTCTTTTTCCCTTCGCCCCTATCAGGAGGAAGCGGTACACACGTTTCACTCTGGAGGAGCGGCGACAGGCGGGAGCGGAACCTTGGTGCTGCCGTGCGGAGCAGGGAAAACCGTGATTGGCCTCGGTGCCATCTGTCAATTGCAGACAGCTACCCTGATTTTGACAACAAACACCACATCGGTTCGCCAGTGGATAGCAGAGCTCCTCGACAAAACGGATTTGGATCCTTCGCAGATCGGGGAATACACGGGTGATCGCAAGGAAGTCAAGCCGATCACAGTCGCTACTTATCAAATATTGACCTACCGTCCCAGCGCCGAGGATGAATTTCCTCACATGAAACTCTTTTCAGAGCGCGACTGGGGGCTTATTATTTACGATGAGGTTCATTTGCTGCCAGCGCCGGTTTTTCGGGTCACATCCGGCATTCAGGCCACGCGGCGGCTGGGTTTGACGGCTACGCTTGTTCGTGAGGACGGGCGTGAGGAAGACGTCTTTACCCTGATTGGTCCTAAAAAATATGAAGTTCCTTGGAAAATGATGGAGGAACAGGGATGGATTGCCGAGGCCCGCTGCAAGGAAATCCGCCTGCCGTTTGAATCCAAATGGCGGGAAGCATACGCGCGTGCCAGCGCTCGGCAAAAATTTCGCATCGCTGCCGAGAACCCGAGAAAGCTGGAAGTCGTCCGTTACCTGCTCGAACAGCACCCTAATGACCAGGTGCTGATCATCGGGCAATACGTCGATCAGCTGGATCACATGGCAAATGCCCTTCAGCTTCCTCTGATTACGGGGAAAGTGCCAGAGAGCGAAAGGGAGTTGCTGTACCAGCAATTTAAACAGGGGAAAATCAAGCGCCTCATCGTTTCAAAGGTCGCCAACTTCGCAGTAGACTTGCCAGACGCAAACGTCGCGATCCAAATATCCGGAACGTTCGGCTCCAGACAAGAAGAAGCGCAGCGACTCGGGCGAATTCTGCGCCCAAAGACCGATGAAAACAAGGCGCACTTTTATACGCTTGTGACACGAGATACCCGAGAGCAGGAATTTTCACTCCATCGTCAGCTTTTTCTCGTGGAACAAGGCTATCCATACGATATTATAGAAATGGAAACGCTGGTTTGAAACGTTTTAAAAATACCAGCGTCTCATAGAGGGAAGGGAGGCCGGAGATTCAATGCAATCCGACGCCGAAATCATTCAGCGGATTCTTCAGGGCGACATCGAAGGGTATCGCGACCTCATCCAACGATACCAGCATATGATCTACGTATTCATCTACAAGATGGTGAACAATCGCTCCGATGCGGAGGATCTCACTCAGGAAGTATTTGTTAAAGCGTATGAAAAACTGTCTACCTTTCGCGGGGACAGTCAATTTTCCTCGTGGCTGCACACGCTTGCCCGCAACAAGAGCATCGATTTCTTGCGTCGCCGGAAGTTTCATGATTCGGATGAGCAATTGGCCTATGTGCCATCAAATACACGAGAAGAATCTCCTCAAGAATCGCTCATGAACAAGGAGCAGCGCCGTGAAATCGAAGAGGCATTCGCTTTACTGTCAGATACTTATCGAGAAGTAATCGTGCTACGCTGCACGCATGAATATCCGTTTGAAAAAATTGCGTCACTCCTCGGCATTGCCGAGTCGACTGCCCGCGTCCGATATCTGCGCGCTCGCCAGGAACTAGCAAAATTGTTAACCCGCAAGGAAGGGGGGCTCGTACATGAACTGCCAGGCATTTAGAAAAGCATGGTTAGAAGACACGGATAGTGATGTGATTTCTCATATAGAAACATGTGAGGACTGCATCATATGGATTGAAGAACAGATGACAACTGACGAGGAGGTGCAGTTCTTGAAGGAGGTTCCTTTACCATCGGTGAACCTGGAAGAGAGAATCATGCAGGCCATCTACCAGGACGCCGGAAAAGGCACGCCCCCTCATGCCGCTACTGAATCGCTACAACCGCCGACACCGCTCGCAAGCAGCAAGCGTCGAACCAAAGGCTTCCCTTCACTCGCCTGGGTCAGCGCAGCAGCAGTCTTGCTCATCGTGGGTCTGGCAGGATACCAGCAGCTGCAATCCAATGATTCGCAGATGGCCTCCATGCCGCAAAGCGCGACAAGCGGCTCTCCAAATCAAGGAATTGCGTACAACGCGGAAAGCCAGCCGGAAGCTCCCAAATCGGAAGCCCCGGTGCAAGACTCTCTCGCGACAAGCGATGCTGCTCCGGCTGCAGCGGGCACTTTGGCAAAACAGCAGGCTCCTGCCGCCCAAACGCCGAAGGCAGCGGATACTCCATCGGTTATGTCCGAATCTGCTATAGCCATGAATAAGCAGGCAAAAACAATCAGTCCCCAGTCGCGGGCTGCCACAGAATCACAACCAACCGCTCGCAGCAGCGTTGTGACTCCACCCGTTACTGAGCCTGCCAAGAAAGAAACGACGATCGCCCTTGCTGATCAAGAAAAGGCCAGAAAAAGCGCAGCGAAAGCAACGGAGGAGACCGATCAATCCGTCGCAGCATCTGGCGAGCCCGTTTATTCGCTGACTGCCCAATCCGTCCCTGAAGCAGACGAGAATGCATCTGCCAAAGCCGTGGTGGGGCCGCCAGCACCATCCGTTCAAAAAGCAGCGATCACACTTTCTACCTTCTCTGACATTGAGACAGCTGTACAAGCATCTGACTTGCCTGTTCCCGTGCTGGCATCTTCGGCAAACGGATTCGCGGTCTCGGATATTTCCGTACAGTACGAATCCGAGACAAGTCAAAAGGCTACACGACTCACTGCTGATTACAAGCGCAACAAGAGCTGGATTAAAATTGATGTCGTCCGTAACACGCACGGCAAACGCAGCCTCTCCATTCCGGGTACGTTTACCGCTACCGAGTTGTTTACGGTCGGCCAAGAGCAAGCGATCGGCGTATCGTTTGATCAGCAAGGCGCAAAGCCATCCACCGTGCAGCACGCTGTTCACTTTAATGCGCAAGCAAAAAATCAGTCCTTGTACGTCGTCATGTCTGCCAATGGCATCAGTCTGGATGAATTAATCGAAACTGCAAAACAATTGACTTGGGAATAACAGCAGGACACGTGAGCTTGAATAGCCACGTGTCCTTTTTTCTATGGGATGCTATTTCACTTCGATCGCACCGCAGCCACCGATGATGGGAATCTCTTTGGCAACGTCTCTTTCCGTTGTGGTCAGCTCGATTCGAATACCACTGGGCTCATAGCAGAACAAAGCAACATATCCCCCTTCTTGCCCTTTGACACCGATCCCTCCAAACTGCAGACGAATGTTACGCTGCTTCATGCGTTCTTCGATTTGGCGCAGGACGGCAATGGATTTCACAGACAGGGCCAGGTGATGCAGACCGGCTACGTTCACCGCAGCCCCCTGATCGGCTGTCTGCCACAGTGTAATCATCGTCGCACCGTCTGACACATAGGCATGGTGTCCAGCCTCATACTGCAAGACTTCGAATTCTAAAACGTCCGTGAAAAATTCCTTGCTCTCCTCCAAATTCGTCACGCTCAAACCCACATGTGAAACCCCATTCGTCATCGCCATCGTTTCCCTCTCCCTTTCTTTTTTCACATGCCCACCAATTTCGGAATGCGCGCAGAGCAATTGCGATACACTTCCTCGACCGTTACTCTGACCACTTGAATGCTGCCCGGAAACCACTCGCACAGGCTAGGATCGTCCAGCACTTCTGCCTTGCCATTGATGCGGAGCCGCTGCTGATGAGAGAAATCAATGAACAGCATGCCGATCCTGGGATTTTCCAAGATGTTGCCCAAGCTTTGAAAAGCACCATTCCCCGGATAGTCCGGGAAGAGCAGCGTCTCATCGTCCAGTGCCTTTACCGCTGGCACTCCGCCCCGAAAGCTGCAATCGCAGTTCCCGTTTCGGTCCGCTGTTGCGATGAAAAAGAACTCCATCGCTTCCACGTATCTGCGAAGGAGCGGCGTCAATTTTTGCCCTACACGTATTCCCCCTGTCTGAAATTTGTCCCTCAGCCTTTGCTCACCACTTGGTTCCATCGCTAACCACCCCTTCATAACCACCAAAACAACTTTTAAACAGTTATAGAATACTCAATCTCCCAAACCTTGTAAATGCTTTTTTAGCGGTTATAATAAAATAGAGGTGAATGACGTTGAATCACACACGAAATACATTGGGTGGAGCTATTTGGATCAATCTGGTCAACACGATCAATAAGCGCCGCATAGATATGCTGGATGACCCTGAGAAAGTCATGCTCTGGCTGCAGGAAAATCATTTGCTGCGCGATAGTGATCGGAGCGAGCTGGAAAACGCGGAGCGCTATCACCACATCATTTCCGTGCTTCGTTCGCTCCGAGACGTTTGTTTTGCGGTTCTCTCCGAAATAGAGCGGGACGGCATCTCCTCCATTGTCATCCGGCACATGCAAGCCTTGACAGAACAAATGAACGTACGGCTTACCCTGCTGTCTTCAGAGGGACGTCTGGAGTTGGTAAACGAAGGTGTCCGCACCGACGATCACATCTCGTATCACGTCTTGGCATCGATGGTGCACACGCTGCAAACGGTATCCAAGGAACGGATTCGGACTTGCGAGCATGAAGACTGCATTTTGCACTTCATCGATACCTCCAAATCCGGAAAACGGCGTTGGTGCAGCATGGAGACATGCGGAAACCGCCACAAGGCAGCCGAGTTCTACGCGAGGAAGAAACAAAAGGAATAAAGGGAGTCTGGTCCGTTCATACCATTTCCTTTTTTATCCATTTTTGGTATGATGAGAAAAGCTTCATGCCGGCTGGTAAAGGAGGTGCGTTTTGTGACCGGATTGTCCAAAATATTTTGGGGACTGTTACTGGTCTTTGTGGATATACGTTTGAATCAATTTGATATCATACCGGATTTGATCGGGTATATCATCGCGTACGCAGGATTCTCCCAACTGTCCTCCAGTCATTCGCATTTCGCCAATGCGAAGTTCGCGACCATCCCGCTGCTCTTGTTTTCGATTCTCGAGCTGTTCCAATTCCCTGCGTCGTATCAGGTATCCACGACGGGAGCTGCATCCATGAGCGGTCCGATCATCCTCGTCTCGCTGCTCTCTACCGTATTGAGTTTGTACATGATCTATCATCTATGCAAAGGCCTCGGTTATGTGGCTCGAGAGGCAGGCGCGCCTGAGCTTGCGGAAAAGTCGGAAAATAGATGGAAATACTACCTATGGCTGACTCTCTCCATGTTCGCAATGCCTTTGTTCGCTGTCATCGGGTCGCCCGTCATTCTGTTCTTGATCATTCCGTTTGTCATCATGGGCCTTCTCGTTTATGCCATGCTCCTGATGCTCATCCGCGAGGTCGATCAAATCTGGCGTTCCACTTCTCTTTATGAATAACGAGTCTTCCCCACATTAAAACCCGCTCTTGCCTCTACTAGAAGCAAGAGCGGGTTTCTTTCTATCGACTCATGAAGTCACATCTCGTCTGATGAACACGGTATACGCCACAATCAGCGCGGCGATCGCCCAGATTGTCAACACCGCCAAAGAAAACGGCAAGGTCATTCCTTTGATGGGCGGCAGCGTCCCATTCAAATAATCCGTCAGCTGCAGATTCACCACAAACAAATACTTGGACGATTCCCATGAAGAGGCCATTTGTGTCAAAATCGTACCGCTGATCAAGGCGGCCATCATGATCCCCATTCCCGCAGCGGCGCTTCGCACGAGCACGGAGACCATAAAAGTCACTGTCCCCACTACGACGCACACAAACCAGCCTAACCCGTACTGCAAAAGCAAAAACTGCCACTGGGGAATCATGAAGGCACCAGAAGTCTCCAGCTCCCCTCCCGTCACCTCGAAGCCCGTCAGGATCGGCAGCGTCCACCCTGAATAACCAAAGACGACACCCGACATCACATATGCCAGCAGAAGCGTCGTCAGCACCGTGAGTGAAGTAAACAGCAGCAGCGTGAGGTACTTGCTGGTCAACACCTTCCACCTTCGCACCGGCCTCGTCAGCAGGAGCTTGATCGTCCCTTCACTAAACTCGGCGGATACCAGATCGACCGCCAATACAACGATGATCATGGGCAGAAACATCGACACAGCCTGATCCATAAAACCGCGGGCAAAGGTAGGTCCTCCCGGTGCCATCGGATTGATGTCGTGGTCGAGGTAGTACTGCTGCTGCTGAATCCGTACCTTGATGAAATCACGCCACTCATCGGGCAAACGGCTGGATGCAAGCCTGTTTTGCATGTCCACGATCTGTTGTGTCAGCAGGGGCCGCCAATCGGTAGTCCCCATGCGTTCCTGGGCGGTTAGGACGGAACGGTATTGCGCGTAGGTAAAAATCGGAATCAGGATCGCCAAAATCAGCACCACGACGAGAAAGCGGCGCCTGCGAAGCAGCTTCATCGTCTCATTTTGTACCAGTCCCAGCATGCTCACTTCGATTGCCGCCTCCTTCGGTCAACGTAAGGAACAGGTCCTCCAGCGTAACCGTCTTTGTAGCGATCCCTATGACGGGGATTCCCGCTCGCACCATCGCCTGATTCACTTCGCTGACTCTCTCCACGTCCATGCGGCACTTCAGACGATCTTCACCTGCTTCCCATACCTCTTTTACGGCCGGATGCCCTCTTAATACTTCAATGGTTTTGGGTAAGGACGCCGCTTGTACCGTCCAATCCACTTGATCGGCGAATTGCTCCATCAGTTCCTTGACCAGTCCGACTGAAATCACCTTTCCCTGGCTGATGATCGCCACTCGATCACACATCATTTCAATCTCACTCAGCAGGTGGCTGGAGATGAAAACAGCAAGCCCCTCTTCCTCCGCAAGTCTCCGGATAAACTGGCGCATCTCCCGAATTCCTGCCGGGTCCAGCCCATTCGTCGGTTCATCCAGGATGAGGATTTTGGGTCGGTGCAAAAGTGCCTGGGCGATCCCGAGCCGTTGCCGCATCCCGAGCGAGTACGTCTTGACCTTGTCATCGATCGCACGCTCCAGATCGACAAAGCGCACGATTTCCTCAATTCTCTCAGGGGAGATGCCGCCGCTCATGCGGGCAAATTGCTCCAGATTCTCCCGGCCTGTCATGAATTTGTACAGCTCCGGGTTTTCTACGATGCAGCCAACCTGAGCGATGGCCTGCGGAAACTCTTCCTGCAGGGAAATTCCTCCTATTCGGATCTCTCCCCCATCTGCCGCAGCCAGTCCGACGAGCATGCGGATCGTCGTGGTCTTCCCCGCACCGTTTGGCCCGAGAAAGCCAAAAACCTCGCCTGAAAAGACATCGAAGGTGATATCGTGAATGATCGGTTTTTTGCCGATCTTTTTATGCAATCCTTTTACAGAAAGTACTTCAGCCAAATGTGCACCCTCCTGTTCCATTGCCGCTCCATTGCCTGTCGGAAGCGATCTGATTATGGTACACTGTCAAAAGATGTCCAACCACATTATACCACGATCTTCCACCAACACTTAAATAGGAGGAGTATCCGATGCGCACATCCGGAAGACTGCTCTGGCGAATGGCAGGTCTCTTGTCCTTTGCTTCCTTTTTGCTGTTTGCGACTGGATTTGTTCTTGCCCTCGATCCTCAGCAGTTGGCTCCCGCCCGAGCCACAGCACCATCTCAGACACCGCAGAAAACATCACCCCTGCCAGCTGAAGGAGTGCACAAAATCGTCGCCCTGGGTGACTCTCTCACTCGCGGAGCAGGCGACGCCAACGGTCAGGGCTATGCAGGCCTCGTCCGTCAGGCACTGGAGAAAAAGCTCGGAACGTCCATCACGTTCTCCAATCTCGCCATCAACGGACAGGAATCCACCGATCTGGTCAAGCAGCTGTCACAAGAGCAAGTCAAATCGCTGCTAGGTGAAGCCAACCTCGTCTTGTTCACCATCGGCGGGAATGACATGTTCCGGCAAACGGGTGGTCTCTATACCATTGACAAAGAAAAATTGGCCGCGGCTACCAAGCAGCTCACGACCAATTATGAAGAAGTGATCAAACAAATTCGCACAGTCAATCCCAAAGCGACGATCGTCTACACGACGCTGTACAATCCGTTTGGCGACACGGAAGCCTCGGTCGATACCATCAAACCTGTGATCGACTGGAACTACACCGCATCCCAGATCGCCGCGAAATACTCGAATGTGATCGTCGTTCCTACCTACGATTTGTTTGTCGGCAAAGAGAAATCGTATCTGTACACGGATCATTTCCACCCGAACACCGCAGGTTACGAGCGAATGGCGGCACGTGTGGTGCAGGCGTTAGAGTGAGTTGGTCCGCGCGTAGTTAATCGACTTGCCAGTGCTTGTGATATAGGCACGCTGGCCGGCCCACTGAAAGACGTTGCTGACCATCGAAAAGGCTGCAACGACGAGGAACAAGGTCGTTCCCCCGTAAGCTGCGAGCAAAACGCCACCCATCCATGGTCCGATAAACTGTCCCACGCTGCTGAAGCTTTTCGCTCCATAGTAGCTGCCTCGCATTCCTTCCGGCGCCATCCGGTCAATCAGTACATCCCCGGAGGTAAAGGTGAGAATTTCGCCAAACGTGAAAAAGACCATGGCGATGATGAAGATGACCCACGAATTGGCGAAGGCGTAGCCGATATCGCCGATCGCGTACATGACGTTCCCCACAACGATGGCTGTGAGGGGCGTCTTTTTTTCTGCCCAGGTCGTGAGCGGAAGCTGCATGACTACGACGACGATGGCATTGATGCTCATCAGGATCGCAAACAATTCTGTCCCGTTTGCTACGGCCATCTCCGCGAATTTAGCCAGCGTCGATGACATCTGTGAGTAGCCGATCGCTCCCAGCATCCCGGCGATCATATAGAAGCGGAACGCCTTGTCGTTCACCACGACACTGAAAGCACGTCTAAACGTGATGACTTCTTTCTTTTGCCCCTCGATTTTCTTGATGCCAAACTTGTTCAAGAGCCCCTGCAAGCTGATCACGTATATCAGGTAGATGATGGCGGTAATCAGGAAAGGCAGGGCGACCGATGTCTTGGCGAGCACTGCTCCAGCGATCGGCCCGACCGCTACCCCAACGTTGATCGCAGTGTAGCGAAGACTGAACACGCGAAATCGTTTTTCGGGCTCTGTCACATCCGCCATCAAGGCCTGAGACACCGGCTCGTAGAAGGATCGACAGAGACCGCCTACGATATTGAGCAGCAAAAGCACCATCGGATTCTTGCTGAGCGCAAATCCCAGAAATACGAACGTCCAGACGTAAAGGGCACCCAGCATCACTCGCCTGCGCCCGATTCGATCGGAAAGTGTCCCTGCAATAAATCCTCCCACCGTCCCTGCCAGCGGGCCAGCTCCAATCAGCAGCCCGATCGTCGCCAGATCCATATCCGTATTGTTGGATAAGTACAAAAACAAAAATGGCATGCTCATGGAGCTGGCAGCCCTCACAAACACGGTCCCGATCACCAGTGACCAAACGATCGGATGAAACTCCTTTAACATCGTCGTGACCCTACCCATATTCTCTCTCTCCTCGGCAACTGTTCTGCTCTCTGTGTCTTCCCGAACAGACGCTCTGTGATGTACTCATTGTAGAGAGGAGGAAGGGGTTCGTCAATGAGCATTCAAAATTTTTGGATTATGAAAATTTTCTATGAGGCTTACCAATATTTCGATAATAGCCAATCAAAATAAAAAAAACCGGGCATTCACCCGGCTCTCTTTACAGCTCAATCTCGATATGATCGATGATTTCGCCTTTCTCATTCCATTTTACGACGCGATAGACGGCGTCATGGTAAAACGTAAACCATGCTCCTTGCTCGATCCCGCTCTTGATCCACTGTTCCTTGGCGAAGATGGATGTCATCGGATAATCGTCGTACGCCATCACCCACAGAGGGTTATGGTGAGAATGCGTGGGCATGATGTCGGCGAGATGCAGCACCAGCTCGCCTTCGCTCTCCATCCGCACAATCGCATGTCCCAGGCTATGTCCGCCCGTATGGTGGAGCGTAATCCCTGGCAGCACCTCGTACTGCTCTCCATAGGTCTGTACAAGCTGCTCGATTGGCCGCCAGTTATCCTCCCAGTATGTATTGCGTGAGCGAATGTTGGGCTCCTTCATTTCCGCCCATTCCTGCTCCTGCACGTAAATCACAGCGCGAGGGAAAGTGGGAACGAGCTGCCCATCCTGAACACTCACCAGACCGTTGCAATGGTCGTAGTGCATATGTGTCATCACGACGATATCGATATCTGCCGGGGTCAGCCCCTTTGCAGCTAATGCTTCAATCACTTGCGACTCTTCCTCGAGTCCAAAATTGCGCTTTTGCTTGTCCGTCAGGCGGCCGTTGCCCATCCCCGCCTCGATCAGGATTCGCTTCCCATACGCTTCTACGAGAATGGGGTCCGCTCTCAGCGGAATTTGATTGAGTTCATTGGACGGATATTTTTTGCTCCACAAAGGTTTAGGTACTACACCAAACATCGCACCCCCGTCGAGCTTTGTGAGACCGCCTTTTAACCAAGTAAGCTGAAATGCACCTACACTCCATTCATTCAACTTCATATCCACGCCTCCTACATCTATGCCATCATTATGCCGCGATGAGGCAAAGCAAAAAAGCACTCCGCTCAGAGTGCCTTACTGCTTCACTGCCACACTTACGGTTCGCGTCGCCGGAGCTATTTCCAAAAGGACCTCACTAGAGACTGCTTGCACAGTTACATCGGATTCCGAGCGTCTATGGTGGAGAACAAGTTGGGCTACTTTTTCATTTTCGCGATATACGCTGATCAATGTCTGCAGGGGGTTTGCACTACCGCCTGCGATCATCTTAAAGCCCGGGGCAATGGTAAACGTCCAGCCTTCCACCTCCATTATCGGTGAGAGCGAGTATAAGAAGTGACGTTTTCCAAGCAATATGCCGTTATGATTCATCAAGGCGAGTGCCCCCAATCAAATGAATTTGAACAATATGCTATTATTTTGCAAGAATTTAAGTACGTTGAAAAGTCTTTCGACAAAACTTCTTATAAGGTGACATCTCATTCCATCATACACTACACCGCGTATTTTCGGAATAAAAAAACTTCTGCCACGCGAAAGAATCAGATGGCTCTGCCGACAAGGGCCCCTTCGTAGATCGCCCGCTTGGCATCCAATTCCCCCGCCTCCTTGGCTCCACCGATCACATGGACAGGCAGGCGGCCCTGCAAGGCATGGAACAGACTGTCATTGGGGGTCGCTCCGGCTGCGATGATGACGGTATCCGCCTGTACCAGCTGCTCCTGCTCCTGATTGCGAATGATGACGCCCTCTGCAGTAATTTCCTTGTAGTCGATCTGCGTCACCATTTCCACACCGTGACGCTTCAGATTGGCCAGCACTGCCCAGCGTGTCGTCTTCCCGAGCCCTGTCCCTACATGCTTCCCGCGCCTCAGCATGAACACTTTTCTGCCGCTATGCGATAGCTGGTGCATCGCTTTGGCATCGAGTATCCGATACTCCAGCAAATACTGGGCTGATTGTGGCGAGATGGGTTGATCCTGCACCAGCAGATGAGACAGGTCGCAGGCGATTCCTCCAGCACCCACGATTGCCACGCGGCGTCCGACCTTTGCCTTTTTTTCAAAGACGCGGTCATAGCTCACGACATGCGGCAGATCGACTCCCGGAATATCCGGTCTACGAGGATTGACTCCTGTCGCGACAACCACTTCCTCAAATCCTTCTTCAATCAATGAATCTGCAGTTGCTGCCATCTCCAGTCTGACTTGGACCCCCATTTGATTCAGCTGGGTCTTGTAGTAGCGCAGCGTTTCATTAAATTCCTCTTTGCCCGGCACTTGCCTTGCGTAGTTGAGCTGGCCACCGATCTGGTTTTGCTTTTCGAAAATGACGACCTGATGACCCCGCTCCGCCAGAACGCGTGCCGCTTCCAGTCCGGCTGGTCCCGCACCGACGACCGCCACTCTCTTGCTTACCATTGCAGGCTCCAGCGCCCATTCTTTTTCACGGCCTACGACTGGATTGACCATGCAGGATGCGACCTTGCCATCAAAGATGTGGTCCAGGCAAGCCTGATTGCACGCGATACAGGTGTTTACCTCATCGAACTGACCTGCTCTGCTTTTACGGACGATCTGCGAATCTGCAAGGAATGGACGCGCCATCGACACCATGTCACTGCGCCCCTCGGCGATGATCGCTTCTGCCTGACGAAGATCGTTGATCCGATTGCTGGCAATCACCGGTATCCTGACCGCCTCTTTGATCTGCTGCGCTACCCACACGTACGCACCTCGGGGCACCATCATGGCAATCGTAGGCACTTTCGACTCATGCCAGCCGATCCCCACATTGAGAGCGCTTACACCTGCTTGCTCCAGCATCCGCGCGAATTGCAGCGTCTCCTCCATTGTCGTGCTATCCGGCATCAGATCAAGCCCTGACATGCGGAAGATGACAGGGAAATCTGGCCCCACTGCCGTAATCACTCGCTTCGCCACTTCGATCCCAAAACGTGCCCGCCGAGCAAAATCCCCGCCCCAGTCATCCTCGCGTTTGTTGGTGACCGGAGACAAAAATTGATTGATCAGGTACCCCTCTGATCCCATGATTTCAACTGCGTCAAAGCCTGCCCGTATGGCTCGTGATGCTCCATCTGCGAAATCCTGAATGGTCCTTTCGATTTCCGCAGGATTCATTTCGCGCGGTTTATGGCGATTAATCGGTGCTTGCAGGGCAGATGGTGCTACCGACTCGACTCCTGTAGCCTCTTGGTGGGCATAGCGACCGGCATGAAATAGTTGCAGAGCAATCTTTCCCCCCGCTTCGTGAACAGCTGCTGTGATGAGGCGAAGGGGCTCCACATGCTCATCCAGATACACGTTGCAGTACGCATCCCCCATACCGCCTTCCCGACAGACTGCAGCCCCTCCTGTGACGATCAGACCGACCTCTCCACTGGCCCGTTCCGCATAAAAGGCAGCCAATCGTTCGACTCCATCCTCCAGCTTCTCAAAGCCAACGTGCATCGATCCCATCAGGACCCGGTTGGGCAGCATCATCGGCCCGATTTGAATGGGTTCCCATACTTTCGATACTTCCATCCTCTGTTTCCTCCTTGCCTATTTGCGAGTGAACATTCATTCATTTTTCATTGCTTCTCTTTTCTTCTTCGTTCCTTCAAATTCCTCCCTTTGTTTGAAACATTGCGAAAACGGCTTGTTCTCATGCATCCTTTATGAAAAAAAAGCTCGGGAGGCTATCCCCAAGCTCTTTAAACAAGGATGTTCCAATTTCTCATGCGTCCAATCGAACCAATTTCCCCAGGTCAGCAGCAAAACGTTCCAGCGTATCCGCGAATGCCTCTGCCTCCTCTTTGGTCCCCGGCTCCTGCACCACAAAGTGATAATCGAGCACCTGCACTTCCTGGGCAGGCTTATCGGGTTCGATATATCTGCGTTTTTCCGTGAGCGAGATCTCCGGGATCAGCATTCTCGCATGCTCCCACAGCTGGCTCACATGCGCAGCTGTCCTCGCTCCTGCATATTCGACCTCTACTTCCACTTCGCAGCTGTTTTCTTCCGCCAGCTCAAAGAGATGTATCGTGGCTACGGGCTTGCCCTCTTCTTCCGCTCCCGCAAAGGTGAGAATGATTTCCCGAATTTCTTCTTCCTCCACGAGGGATTGATCCGAGCGCAGGATCACATCGATTAAGGTTCCATGTTGGGATAATTGCTCATTTAGTTGTTCCACCATAAATTGCAGCACGTTGTTCGGCTCCTCCTGTTACTTGGTTGCTCTCTTAGCAGTATACCATGCGGGGGAAAGCCACGAAAAACCCCTTCACGAGGAAGGGGTGGGCGTGTTGTTCATATTTTTTTGATTCATAAATTCAGATAGCCACGCTCTGCGAACTTCCTTGTTTGGACAATACCCTAAAATATAACTTTCTCCGCGCATGTATTTTTCCTTGATCCACTCTTTATGCTTACGGAAAAAGGCGTGTTGGAAATCAATCGGCATCTGCTGATATTCTTCCAGTGCTGAGGGGTTCTGGAGGAAAAAATCTTCGTCATACACAAACTCTTCATTTTGTTGGCGGCTGATCAGGTACACGAAGGCAATCACCAGGAACAGATTCACCAAGAAAATTGTCATCCAAAATCCCTCCAGTCGAGTGCTATAATTATCAGATTAATCTGTCTTATCAGCATATTATTATTGTACCATGTTTTTGGTGTTTTCTAAACCTTTCCTTTTACTATTTTATATAAAAACTTTTTTCGGATAAGTATAGCTGACCAATATAAGATGAAAAAGACACCCGCTTTATCGAAAACGGGTGTCTATCCTTGTCAAGAACTGCTATTCGAATTGTTTGTGTTTGCATCCTGGACTGGAGGCTGGACAATGTCTGGCGGAGGTGTCGTCCCTGCATCAGTCGCGGGTGGTGTGGTTCCTGACGGTACGGTTGTCTCAGGGGGTGTCGTTTGTCCTGGCTGCCCTGGACTGACTACATCAGGCGGAGGTGCATCGCCACCATTTGTCACAGGCGCTTCTGCCACTTCCTCTTGTTCTTTCGGCTCATCAGCCTGAGGCTTCTGCTTGGTCACCGACTGTGCCGCAGACTGTGTGGTTTTCTTTTTCGTCGTTGTCTTGGTGCTGCTGGAAGCCGCTACTGCCGATTCGCTGGACCCCAAAATCGGAGAATTGTTCAGCTGGGCGACCACATTGTCTTTGACGCCCATTTCCGCTTGCAGTGACTCACGCACCACTTCCAGCTTTTCTTTCTCCAAAAACGTGTAGCCGCCTTGCCAGTAGGCACCGTTATCCAGAGCATTGACCATCGATGCACTAAAGCCTTTGAAGTCAAAAGCAAGTCCTTTGATTTGGTCTTTGGACAGGTCCGTATGTATGTTTTTCGCTCCAACATCCATGATGTTAAAGACTTTCGTCAAACCTTCCAGCGAGCCCGCTTTATCTACGACCGCTTTGATGACCTCTTGCTGACGGCGATTGCGGTCAAAGTCACTGGAGTAATATTTGGTTCCGCGGTTGTCATGACGATGGCGGACATACCCCAAGGCTTGTTCTCCATTGAGGGTCTGCAAACCCGGGCTCAAGTTGATGTGCGTATCGTCTGTGGGATCATCGTAGACCAGCTTGCGGTCCACATTCACTTCTACACCGCCCAGCTCGTCGATCACGGCTTTGAATCCATCAAAATCGACAGCTACATAATGCTCAATGGGAATACCCAAAATTTCATTGATGGTCTTCTTGGTCAGTGAAATACCGTCTTCCGTAGGCGTCTGGTTGTTGCGCTCTGCCTGACGACGCTCCGCTTCACCATTGGCATATACGGAATTGATTTTGTGATAGTCGCGGTAGCCTGGGATCTTCACTCGCGTATCCCGGGGAATCGACACCATCGTCACTTTTTTCGTGGATGGGTTGGCTACTGCAACGATCATCACATCGGTGTTCATCGAGCCCGTCTCTGGACGGCTGTCTGATCCGAGGATAATAAATGACATCGGCTTGTCATTGTGATATTCAGGATCTGCATTTTGGGAAATATTCGAAACAAAATTGTCTTTGGGCTGTGTCACCGTATTTAGAGTGTCGTCAATTTTCCAATAAATCGCTCCCGCCACACCCCCGACCAGGATCAGGGCAAATAAGCTCAGGAACACCACGATTCTGCGAAGCCTGCGACTACGTCCCGTCTGCTTCTTGCGGGGAGCGGAGGCGCGTTGTCTCGTAACCTTCTCAGGCATATGTATCAGTCTCCTTGTTCGCGCACGCTTTTTGAAATGGTAAAAAGGAGGCACGATTTTGAACAGTGCCACCAGGCTTGATGCACTAATATTTTCTTCAGATGGTAATACTCTGATTACGGTATTGTAACATACCATTGTCTGCATTTGTAGAAAAATGTTACCTGCACGTAAAAACCCCTATCTTTTTGTCGACAGGGGTCTTCTGTGTGCATGCTATTGCAAACCGCGCGGCGCCTGGCTGAATCCCTGGACAGGACCCTCGGGACGCTTTTGGGTGGAGCGGTGAGAATCTCCTCCCTGACGAACGTGGCTCTCTTGTTTTCCGTTTACATCATTTGACTTCTTTTCCACGGGTGCACTCCTCCTTGTATGTGAAGCTACCCGGTAGTGTTCGTCAAGGCACCCGCTCTCATACCATTAATGCATCTCCCGCGGTGTATTGGTGACCTGCTTGGAAGCGAATACCTCTTTTCTCAACAGGAACTCGTTTATGTCGTACATGCCTTTTTTCTGTACGCTCATT
This sequence comes from Brevibacillus choshinensis, assembly GCF_016811915.1. Lineage (NCBI taxonomy): Bacteria > Bacillati > Bacillota > Bacilli > Caryophanales > Paenibacillaceae > Brevibacillus > Brevibacillus choshinensis. The sequence goes on from NZ_CP069127.1 coordinate 4,201,659, forward strand.
TCCGCCAGAGCAATCCCGTAAGCAGCCTGCTCTTGCAGGAGAGATGTCTTGTCTTGGGCAAAGATGACGCCGGCAGCGAACGCGTCTCCGGACGTCTCTCGAATCGGGAATGGAGGGGCGGGCAGCCACAGCTCTCCTGATTCATTGCACAAGCAAATGCCAGCTTCACCGCAGACCACCATGACCTGGGTAATGCCTCCCGCAACGAAAGACTGGGCACATTTCTCCACGTCTTGATAGGAGTGAAGTGTTTGGCCGCTCATTGCCTCCATCTCGTCGATGCTCCCGACCAGCGCAAATACTCCCTCCAGCTTGCCCCGCCATTTTTTCGCCTTTTTGACGGAAACCGGGTCAGCGATCACTTTTTTCCCTTCGCGCTTTGCTTCGATCAATATCGCTTCCATCACAGGCACGGGAAGGTTGGCATCCAGAAATAGGCCTGTCGCCTCCGGGATCCGTTTGCAGACGTCACGGACCATCGAGTCGGTCCACGCCTCATTGATGGCCATATCCGATACAGCCGTGTACAATTCACCATCCGTATCACGAACAGCCAGATAGCGCCCAGTCGAATTGCCTGGCACTCTCTTCATCCCGTGAGTCGCAACACCGCTGTCTGCAGTCACCTGCCTCAGCCATTCGCCATCCGGATCTTCTCCCACCAACGCGTATAAATGGACCTCTTCTCCCAGCCATCCCAGATATTCCGCCACGTTGCGCGCCACCCCACCTGCCGCTTGATGGACGATACCCGGGTTACTTGTCCCAGGGAGCAATCTGGCTGACGTGACCCCCTGAACATCCACATTGGCGCCACCCACGCATAGCCAGTACTGTTTGATCCCCTCCAGCATACAAGCACCCCTCCCTGACGATTGCACACGGTTATGTTCTTTACTCTCTTTCTCTCTTTTTCGACAACAGCCAAACAATTCCTACTCATTTGCGAAGATCCTTCGTCATTTCTTGTTTATTCCCTACCTCCATATGGCAGTGTTACAGGGATGACGTATTGCGATTTCCGTGCTAAAGTGAGTACGAAACTGTTAACTAGGAAACAGTCCGATCTTTTTAAAGAAGAAAAACGATGTACGTTTTTCGCACAAAAGTAATGGAGATGAACCATATGAGCGCCACATCTACCCCCATTCATGCTTCACCTGGAGCGACGGCAGCTCCTACCGTGTATCGAATGCTGTTTGCAATCAGTGTCGTTCATTTACTGAATGACAGCTTGCAATCCGTGATACCGGCACTCCTGCCAATCCTGGAAAAGAACCTCGCTCTCAGCTTTACGCAAGTCGGCCTTATTTTGTTGGTCATGAATCTAACCTCCTCTGTCCTGCAGCCCGTCGTCGGTTACTTTTCCGATCGAAAATCACGACCATTCCTGCCGCCCATCGCTTTACTGGTATCGGGACTTGGCATGCTTGCCCTCGCGTTCGCCGGTAATTACATGCTTGTGTTGCTCGCCGTCGCCTGCGTCGGGATCGGGTCCGCTGTCTTCCATCCAGAAGCTTCCCGTTTCGCTCATCAGGCTTCCGGTGTTCGCAGAGGCTTGGGTCAGTCAATCTTTCAGGTAGGGGGAAATGCAGGTCAGGCGCTTGCACCTCTGATGACCATTTTGATTTTTGCCAGTCTGGGTCAAAATGGAGCCAAATGGTTTCTCCTTCCTGCAGTCATCGCCAGTGGCGTACTGCTTTACGTCGCACTCTGGTACCGCGGTCAGCAGCGATTGAAAAAGGCCGCATCCGCTGCCGTCTCCTATACGCACCGCAAACAACGAATGATCGCACTTGGTCTGCTCGTCCTCATCGTCAGCGTCCGTTCTTGGATGAATGCCGGTTTCCAAAGCTTTTATCAGTTTTATCTGATGTACGTCAAAGGAGTCGAATACTCCCATGCCCAAATAGTCGTCTTTGGATTTTTGATGGCAGGTGCGATCGGAACGTTTTTGGGAGGACCGCTATCTGACCGGTTCGGGAAACGCAACCTCCTGATCATCTCGACCCTTGGTGCCGTTCCATTGACGATTCTGACGCCGTATGTATCTGGGATCTGGGTTTATCCGGTTCTGTTCTTAAGCGGTTTGATCATGCTCTCCAGCTTTTCCGTTACCGTCGTGTACGCGCAGGAATTGCTGCCAGGTCGCATCGGGACTGTGTCCGGTCTCATTACGGGTCTCGCATTCGGCATGGGCGGCATGGGCAGCCTCGTGTTCGGTTCTCTCGCGGACATGTTCGATTTGACCTTTGTCATCACCCTCTGCTCCCTGCTGCCTCTCGTGGGGATCCTCGGGTTCTTCCTGCCCAAGGATGAAACCGTACGCGAATGGGCTCGCACTTAGCACCATCCACACAAGCAACAAAGGGGCCATCCCACAAAAGGGTGCCCCTTTTTCTTTTTGACGAAAAAAGGGTGTCCCTCCCGCAGCTTGCGCTACAGGGGACACCCTTTCTCATTTACACCAGAACGCTAGTCGGTATGCCCAACAGGAGGGCTACGACGGGCGGATACAGCTCAGGAGTGCCAAAGACCTTCCAGCTGCCGTCTTCTGTCTGTCCGAACAGCCCTGCGATCATCCAATCCGGAGCCAGTGCCTGTCCGGTATCTGCCGAAAGCGATAGTTTGATCGTTTCTCCATTGGAACGCTTGGCAATCCACCCGTTCTTGTCTGGCTCGAGGAGCATGAGAGTCTCTTCTGCCAGCTGGGTGAGGCCATTCGTGTTTCCAAACAAATTTTGGTTCGCTTCCTTTTCCAGCACCCCGTGCAAACGGTAGGCTTCGGGAAGCGTCTCCTTCAGCTCGGCAAACAGCGGCTGCGTCTCGGAATGAAGACCCGCTACCCCCTGCTTGTCCAGCCATTTGAAGAACGCGGTCAAAACAGACAGCAGATTCGCCGCCAACGTCTTGGTCGTGGCATCCGCACGAACGAAAATATCATGGACCAGGAAGTATACGAGATCTTCCTTGCGCATTTGGTCCCACGTAAAGGTCGGGCCAAACGCTCCGCGCACAAAGGAGCGGAAGTTGTTCATGACCTCATCGTACTTTTTGACAGTGGCTTCAGACTTGCCATCTGTCATCTCCTGCACAAAACGGTTCATGTCTGCCAGTCGTTCCGGATGGACGGTATACACACTCTCCGGCAATCCTTCAATCAACGGGCGACGCAGCAAATTGTTCACATGCAGGTCTTTATTTTCGAGTGCCAAACGAGGACGGAGCATATCCATGCGAATGAATCGCGCCAGACCTTGGCCCAGTTTGTTGTCCTGTTCCATTTGTTCCATGAGGCTTTGCAGCTTGTGGTGCAGCTCTTCATTGTCCGATGCCGCAACCAGGATCGGAGCGAGATCGTCCAAAGCTTCATGTGGAGTGACCAGCCATTTTTCAGCAAAGTACGTTTGAACCGCCCATTGCAGCACTTTTGGTGGCAATGTCGGCTGACTGGTGATAAACAGCGTACCTTTGGAGAGCTTGGAGCCCGTCGAGGTCAAGACGTTGATTTCTTCTTCTCCCGCACTTGGGTGAAGCTGCAGCAGATCCGCTACTTCATCCAGCTGAGGCGCGTAGCCTTCCAGCATAACCTTATCATCCTGGATGAGGACTTCTGCCTGCACCTCGTACAATTCGAGCAGAGCACCCTTTAATGCCGGGAACAAATGCTCTTCCTTGCGCGTCGCATACACCCAGATCTCGCCAGCTGCATCTTTTCGCTTCAGCTCAAAGGAACGAGTCGCTTCCATATCCTTGATCAGCTGATCGCGGCTTGCAAGGGAATAGCTGCGGCGGAGCAAAGCTTCCGCTGCTTTGACTTGGTCTGCCCCTTCATCGCCAAACTGGACGATAAAACGGTACAAGTCTGTCGTGTACACACGTTTTGCCGTATCGTTTGCCGCCTCTTGCACCTCTGGATGATCGTGGAGCCATTCCAGCATAGGCTGCTTGACATGTGGCTGCAGAATAATGCTGCCCGAAAACAGCATATCGCGAAGACCCAGGTTCAACAAACGACCTACGATGACCTGGCCAGGCTGCACCTGCAGATTGTTGGATCGCAGCAAGTAATGTGTTTCAAGGCTGATCGGCTGTTGCACGGTCAGTACATCACGATCCACTTCCATGACTTCGTACACGTTCAAGTGAAGATGTGCAAAGGCACGACGAAGATCTGGCTCCATTCTGCGGCCATGCTGCTTCACATAGTTCTCCAAGAGCGTACTGCCGCCTGTTCTCACATCCAGCACACACCAGTTGAAGAAGTGAGCAGCCCATTCCGGACGCATCACACTTTCTTCTGGGAGGCCAACCTCGTCGGCAAAGCGGCTGCGTGCTTCCGTGATTACCTCGCTCGTCACATTTGCACCCACAAAGTGGTTCAAACGTTCAACCCAGCCAGCGTATTCCTTCTGCAGCTTTTGCTCGTGGCGGCTGCGCAGCTCCGTGATCGGAGTGACTACACCGCAGCATTTTTTGTATTTTTTCCCGCTCCCGCAGGGGCACAATTCGTTTCTTCCAACAGACATAGAGGGTTTGGATCTCCTTTCCATCCCACGCGGCATGCGCGGGGAATCCTGCACAATCCCCCTATTTTACCGCATTATTCTTCAAGTGTTCAAGTGTTCTCGTTTTGATTCATGTACGATACCCACATCGCCGTTGTTTTCCCACTGGTTGATAAACTGCTCCAGACGGTTCATCAGCCGGACGATGCGCTGCTTCTCGCCCATGCATGCAGATATAGCAGAGAGCTGATTGGTGGTAAAAAGCCGGACCACTTCCTGCTCCATTTCCTGAAGCCGAATCCGATAACCCGCGATGACTTCGCGCAGCAAGGCAAACCTCTGCTCCAACCGGATCGTAGCCTCAAGCTTACTCATTGTTGTTCACTGGTAGCCAGCACCTGTTGGATGCCGAGTACGATCTGCTCATGCTTATGTTTCTCTTTCATCAGAACTTCTATAGCTTGCATATTGCTTTGTTGAAAATGGCTCACCACTTCCTGAGACATTTCATTTTGGCGAGTTTCCAGACGTTCGATGGCTTGCTGCAACAGCTCCTGAACCTCTTGCAAAACCTGGATATCAGTGACGTTACTCATTGTCTTTTCCTCCTTAGGGTTAAATGATTCATGATGTTCTTCCAAAAGCTGCACGGTTTGTCCCGATTCGGTCAGATCTTCTGCTGTTTCTTCCTCGGTCTTCGCTATCGTTTCGGAAGCGGCGGTGACGGCAATTTCCATTTCCGCCGACTCTTCTTCATTTGGCTCTTCACTGCGAACAATGATGTAAAGGCGTTCTCCGTCAATCCGGAATCGATCATCCAGAACGGGGAGGAAGGCTGCATCGGCAGCAATCCCTACTTCCTGCTCCAAAAAGTGGACCAAGGAGCGCGAAGTCACCTGCGTGATGCCATTGTCACGGCAAAACTCGAATACTTGATCGTTGCCAAGCGTCCATTCAGCCAGGAACCAGCGCGGATCGCCTTGATACTGCACAAAGCGCGGATCCTTATCCAATTGCAAGAGCCGTTGGATTTGATTCCAGCCAAATTGCGTTTGACGACGAAGCTCTGCCACGATCTGGTCCATTTTCTTAGGTGTGAGGGTGTCTCGCAAAAAACGGTACGCCAGATCGAACAACTGGTGCGGTTGGTAGGTCAGTTCCACAATCGCGTCAGAGCTCCCAACCCGAACGGGTGACTGCTCCAGCTCCAGCACTTTATCGAGAAGTGCGGCACTGTCTAGATTCAAAAAAGCATTCAGCTCGCTTACTTCCATCCGGGAGCAGATCTCTGTTCGGGGGAGGGAGCGCTCACCGGACCGAAATACCTTTTTTACAATGCTTGGTAGGGTATAGGTTGGCCGTTTCATGAACTTTCTCCTTCTCGTGACCGGCATTGTTTGCCAATCAAATGGGAATCAAAGAGTTATTCTACAAAAAGAAAAAAAATCCTACCTCGCTCAAAGTGTTTCTCTATTCCGATAATTGTTGGCCGAAAAGACGCAAGAAAAGCCTGGCACAAATCGCCAGACTTCCCCCATTACTCCCTCCACTCCAGCCAATTGTCGACTACTTCTCCCGTTTCGGCATCGATGGCACGCGAAAGACTGCTTTCTCGGGCCATATAAACCAGCTGTGGGTTGTCTGCAGTCTGGTTGCCCGCTCGCGGATACCAGTAGTACAGCCGCAGATTGGCATTCTTCAGGAACGCTTCTTTCGCTTTCTTTTCCCCGATGAGTCCCTGCTTGCTCGGATTGCTTGGCGGACTGTACGATTCTGACACGCGCGCCAGTACGACCTTGCCCTTTTTGGCGTCTACCTCAATCGTATACAGCGGCTTTTTCCCAGGAACACCATCCGTCAGCGGGTAAAACTCGTAGCGATGCGAATACCGGAGGCGTCCCGGTGTCTGATCCACCCAATCCGGCAATTTGTCGGCCAGACTGGTCGTTTTCAATTCAAACGACTGCTCCTTTGCCAGCAAATACTTCTCTACAAAGTCCTGGGCCAATTTCTTGCCCTCGTTTGCTGTGAGCACAGCTGCGAGCTCGGACTCCGCCTGGCCGTCCACTGAAACCTCAATCGGTGTACGCGACTTGCGGTCCAGCGTGATTTTTGCGCTTTCATTCACAACTGCCTTCCATTTGTACACATCCACGTTGCTCTTTTTATCGTTTTCCGTCACGAAATCGTATGTCAGTTTGCTGACTGGCAGCTGGAATCCTTCACCCAGCATTTTTTCCATGTTCTTTCGGTCTTTAAAGGCCTCTTTCGTCGCGGTCCCTTTGAGCTTGACCTCTTCCGTATCGTCGACCTCGATGTCTGGTACGGCTTGACCTGTGATGCCGTCGATAATCGGTTCATTTTCGGGAACGTATGCGAGCTTCCCGCTGTCAGGATCGAACACCAGCTTCATGGAAAGGGCTTCTCCCCACGATTGCTGCGCCTGATTGGCGGCAACAGCTTTCTTTGGATCTGCTATTTCTGTGATGAGTGGCAGCTTTTGTTTTTTCTGAGTGAATTTCACGATCTGTCCGTCAGCGTCAACCATGACCTCGCCCATCTTTTTTCTCACAGGGACATCATTTTGTGTCTGATAAAACGGGACGACCATCAAATTTTTTGTCCCGCTCCCCCTTTGTGTGGACAGCATTCCCGCAGAAGACACGACGATATTTTCGCCCACCTGCTCGCGAATGAAGCTCACGGCTTTTTGATACGGGACCTCTTTGTCAAAATGTTTCGTCTCGTCACGGTCTGGGTCCGACAAGCTAAGGCTCAGAATGTTCCCATTCTCATCCACTGCGAGAGAAAGAGAGATCCCTGCAGTGATTTTGCTCTTTTTGTCCGAGAGTATGAGCCTGTATTCAGAGCCCTCTTTGACAAAGGAGTCGGTATGCAGATTCCCAAGAGCGGGAACATAGTCCTCTTTCAGATCCTTGAGCACCTGTACCAGGTCTGCCGGCAATGGTATGACTTCTGCCTCACCCTTGTCGATCGCATAGGCGTACGATGCAGGTGATGCCCATACGACTGGCGTCGCCAGCAAACTGGCGGCTACCACGAGAAAGGCTGTCTTGTTCCATTTCTTCATGTGTACTCCTCCCTTTTCCTGTACCTCCTCCTAAAGACGGTTACATTTGGCAAAACGTTTCCTTCGAACGAAAAAAAGTCGCCTGCATGATCACAAGCGACTATATCTTTCGGCTTAATAGCCGCGCCATACTTTTCTTCTGAGCACTCCTGCATAGGACCATTCTTCCTCGCCAGCATCAGCCAATGTCTGCCCCAAGGCGTTCATCTTGCTGTCGATCTGGTCGAGGTAATGGAAGAGGACCGCTGTAGGCGTCTTGCCAGATACGGCACTTCCCCATCCATTCTCCACTTCACCATGGTGACTGAGGATACAGTGCTTCAAGTGCAGGACCTCGGCATCACCCAAAGGAATGTCGAGCTTTCGGCATATCCCGCTCACGATCTCAGCCCCCATGACCAAGTGTCCAATCAATTGCCCTGGCGTTGTGTAATCGGGCGCGATCGGATCGGACAGCTCGTACAGCTTTCCGATGTCGTGCATGATGCAGGTGGCATACAGCACATCCCTGTCCACCTGCGGATAGAGCGGCAAAAGCCTCTCCGCTGCAGTCAAAAGCGAGACGATGTGCTCGAGCAGTCCGTGGTAGTAGTTGTGATGCATGCGAACGCCTGCAGGATAGTGGCGCAATCGCTCACTGATCTCTTCATCGGACAATGCGTCCTTGATGATAGCCTGCAGCGTTTTGCACTGCAAACTTTCCACGGTCATCATCAGCTTTTCCCACAGCTCGTTCACAGGTACAGGTGAAATCGGAATCAGCGACTCCATGACCACCTCATCCGAAGGGGACGCGGGTCTGATTCGCTGGATCACCAGCTGCTTCTTCCCTCGATAATTCTGTACGGTAGCATCGATTTTGACGACGGATTTGACCGCGATCCCTTCCTTCAGCTCGCTGCTTACATCCCACAGCTTGGCCATGATCGTGCCGGACCGATCGCCGAGCTCCAGATTGAGATATTCGCTCTGGTTGCTCGCCACTCCGCTTTCCTTTGATTTCACGAGGCAAAACGCGATAACCCGCTCTCCCTCCAGATACTCCATCAGGTATTTCATCTGTTCTCCCATCCCAGCCTATTTTTTTCGGAACAACGTCTCTTCCAGTTTTTTCACAATCTTTTTGCCGACCAGGTCGTCCGCCGATTTGATCACCTTGGTAATCACGCCGAGCAGGTCTTCTTGCCCATTCCAGTGCTCGCGGACGATCGTTTCATCCACATCGACCAGAATGCGCCGCAGCGCGTACACAGCCAAAATGACATCATCGAGCAATCCAAATCCGCCTACGAGGACTTCCGGAATAAAATCGAGCGGGGCAATGAAATAGGCGACAGCCACCCCTGCAATCGCTTTGGACGGAACACTCACACGCTTGTCCAGCATCAGGCGAGCCAGCAGGACGAACAAGTCCGGAGCGAGCAAAATGTAGCTGGCAACCGTATCGTTTACCCCTTTTTCTTTGATAAAGCTCTCGATTTTTTCACGCAGCTTATCGTAGAAGCGCTGATGCTTTTCAGGCAGTACGACAGGTATCAATTCTTCTGTCTGTCTCAGCGCAGGCAGATTGGCAGATGTATGCTCATGGTTATCGTCTTGTTTGCGATCCTCTTCGTTCATTGCGATTCCTCCCTTTTCGGTTTTCTCACCGCGTTTTTCTTGTGACGGACGTACGACCATACGGCGATCACTGCCAGAACAGCAAGGAAAAAGATAGCGAGATTGCGGGAGACCAAATCAAACACATCATCCCAGCGCTCACCAAGCTGCCAGCCAAGCGTCACGAACAATAGACTCCAAAAAAGACCTCCGAAGTACGTGTACAGCATAAATGTAGGGAACGGCAATCGCGTGATTCCGGCAAAATAGGCAGTAAACTGTCGGACTCCCGGAATGAAATAGCCCACTGGCAGCGCCCACTTCCCTACTCGATTAAACCAATCCTCCGTTTTTTTATAGACGGTATACCCTAGCCCTAATCGCTTGCCGTAGCGCTCGATAAAAGAAAATCCGAGCGTTCTGCCAATCCAGTACGCGGCTGTCATGGCCAAGATCGATCCGAAAAAGCAGACGAGCAAGGTAGGCCAATATTCCAGTTTACCCGTAGAGACGAGAAAGCCGGAAAAAACGAGCAAGGTTTCTTCAGGGAGCGGCATTCCCAGAATCCCCAGAAAAAACAAAGCAAAAAGTGCCCCATATCCGTACTGCGAAATGTATCCGCCAAAAGATCCCATCATTTCTTCCAATCACTTCACCACTTTTCCGGCATGTCCGCCTTACACCCATTATGCCAAAAGATTACACCATTCTCAAATCCGCCCGGTTGACTTTATCCCGTTCTCAGTGTACGTTTACCTAGTTCACTAAATTTGTTGGATGGCCATCACGGCCGCGCCTTTTTCGTTAAGTCTGAATAAACTTTTCGGAGATAAATATCGATATCATGGACACGAGCCGTGGCTTTCCGAAAGCCGATTCGCTATAATGAAAGTAGATAAGATAAATAGAAACGGGATAAACGAGGGACAGGCCGGATGTGGAAAAAAATCTACCGCAAGTTAAAGTACGAGTATTACAAGCTGGTTCGAATGAAGGGTGCTCCTTCTTTTGTCGCGCGTGGTTTTTCTGTTGGTATATTCGTTGAGTTCATTACCTTGCCTACTTTCGGTTTGGCGTTCCTATTGCTGTTTCCTCTGATTAAAATTTTTCGAGCGAGTTTACCCGCTGGATTGATCGCTTTTGTAATCGGCAAGCTAGTGCTTCCCATTTTCATGGTGATCAACTACAAGATTGGGTATGCGATCGTGGGTAAACCTATCAATGAGCATTTTGTCACTGGGCATATGCCTCCGTGGGAAAAATGGCTCCTGTGGATGAAAGACAAGGGACTAGCTTACTTTACAGGCAGTGCCGTCGTAGGTTTTATTGTCGCAATCGCCAGCTATTTTCTCGTATACGCAGCCTTGCAGCTGTATCGTCGCAAAAAAATGCGCCGCTCCATCGCACAAGGCCGTTCCACCTCCTGAAAAGGGTGCGAGGCTCCGCCAAGCTTTTGCACCCAAAGGGTACAGGTCTCGCCTTCTCACTATTGTTCGAGGTCTCGCTATGTTGCACTTATACTGGATAAGAATCTTATAAATTCTTATCTGTATAAAAAAGACCGGTTCTGACTGCTTTACATGTCAGACCGGTCTTTTCATTTTGTCATCCTACCATTATGCGAAGTAGCCTTTATCCCGAAGTTGCTCCATGATTTCGGCAACGGTAATGTCTTGCTTCAAGAGCTCCAGGGTTACTTCCACTTGCTCTGGGGACAGGCCGTTCGCACCCAGGCTTTCGCTGACCAACACGTAGTTCGGGCGACGGAAGTACGTTTGCAACGTACGCTTCACACGTCCTTCCAGACTTGTTCTCAGCATCAATTCTGTCGTCGACATCTGTTCCACCTCTTTCTCAGAAAGATCTGTGCATAACCTCTATTATCGTACATTATTGCCCAATAATCAAGGATTGGCTACCTTGCTCATCCATTAAATTTCCGGCATGAGGCTGCGTTTGTGCTCGGAAATGCGGTGCAGGTACTCGATGCGCTCTTTTGCCTCTGGCCGTGTCTCACCTGTAATCAGCAATCGGTCCAGGTCTTCGTAGGTAAAGCCCATTTCCTGTTCATCCGTTTGCCCTTCCCACAGATCAGCAGATGGTGCCTTGGTGATAATGGAAGTGGGAACTCCCAGCTCCGCTGCCAGAATTCGCACCTCGTGCTTGGTCAGACTGGCGACCGGATTGATGTCCGCCAAGCCATCGCCGCCTTTTGTCATGTATCCGACATAGACTTCGCTGCGGTTGCATGTATCGACTACGAGATAGCCTTTTTGGTTGGCGATTGCGTAGAGCACCGTCATGCGCAAGCGAGCCTTTGTATTCCCTTTCGTTTTGGCGTCCAGCGGCAGCACGCCTTCGATCGCCGGAACAATCGCATCGAAAGCCGCTCCCACATCGACCGTCACCAGATTCAGCCCGATCGCATCCGCCAATCGCTGTGCATCTTCTGCATGCACGTCCTGGGAGTACGCAGGCAGCCAAACCCCGATCACTCGTTCTTTGCCCAGTGCCCGTACGCAGAGCGCGGCTGTCACCGCACTGTCGATCCCACCGGAAATCCCTACGACCGCTCCGCCCAACCCCGGTCCGTCAATCTGTTCACGAATAAAGGCAACGCGTTTTTCCGCGTCATCTTTTACATGTATCTGGTAGTTCGCCAGATGTTCCTGAAACTTGTCCATGCTTCCTACCCCCCGGGTTGAATATTTCTTCCTCATCCTACCACGCAGTTTTCACGGTGGCAATTAGCCGAAAATCGGTCTACACTATATAATGTACCGAGTAGATGAGAAAACTTGTCTCCCCCAGCTACCGGGTGGAGGCTTCCATTGCAAGATGCATATCGGAATTCTCGTTCATTCTGATCTGTGAGACCATAGCGAGGACAAGGAGAGAGTCGATGATTATCCTCAAGACACCAGAAGAGATCGAAATGATGCGCAAGGCCGGAGCTATTTTGGCCGCTTGTCATCGAGAAATCAAAAAAATGATTCGTCCAGGCGTTTCTACCTGGGACGTTGATCAATTTGTGGAAGAGTTTTTGGCCAAACATGGTGCAACCCCAGAGCAAAAAGGTTATTCCGGGTATCCGTATGCGACCTGCGGCTCCGTGAACGATGTCATTTGCCACGGTTTTCCCAAGAAAGAGCCGCTGCGCGAGGGTGATATCGTCACGATCGACATGGTCGTGCGAAAAGACGGCTGGCTAGCGGATTCCGCATGGTCATACGAAGTGGGCAAGGTTTCCCCCGAAGCCAAGCGGCTCCTGGAAGTCACCGAAAAGTCGCTGTACTTAGGGATCGAGCAGGCTGTAGTGGGCAATCGGATCGGGGACATTTCCCACGCCATCCAGACCTATGCGCAAGCGAATGGCTACTCCGTCGTGCGCGACTTTACCGGACATGGAATCGGAGTGGATATGCACGAAGAGCCGTACGTTCCCCACTTCGGCCCTCCAGGACGCGGTCAGCGTCTGAAAGAAGGCATGGTCATCACCATCGAGCCTATGCTCAACATCGGCACATACCATGCGAGGATCGACGAGGATGGGTGGACAGCGCGCACCCGTGACGGTAAGCTTTCCGCACAGTATGAGCACACCATCGCGATTACCGCGGATGGACCTGTCATTTTGACCAAACAATAATGCAAGCGACGAAAAAGCCCACGATAGGGCTTTTTCTTTTTGTCCGTTTCATCCGCAGGCGCCGAATGTGCTGGATTGAACATCGGAATCTTGACACCTGCTTGGTGGATTCGTATGATGCAAATACTTGTTACTGCCTAGTAACAAACCTTCAAAGGAGGTTTTCCATACATGTCTGAATCCGTAAATGATCGTCAAGCAACGAAGCGATTGGGCGATATTCCCTTGTCCGTCCTCGATTTATCGCCGATTGTCGAGGGAGGAAGCGCTACCCAGTCCTTCAAGAATAGCCTTGATCTTGCCAAGCAAGTGGAAAAGTGGGGGTATCACCGTTTTTGGCTGGCCGAGCATCACTCCATGCCGAGTGTCGCCAGTTCCGCCACCTCTGTCTTGATCGGTCACATCGCCGGCGGGACGTCCACGATTCGGGTAGGCTCAGGCGGCATCATGCTGCCCAATCACGCTCCTTTGGTCATTGCAGAGCAATTTGGCACGCTGGAATCACTCTATCCGGGACGCATCGATCTCGGTCTGGGACGAGCGCCAGGGGCAGACCAGCGTACAGCACGCGCTTTGCGCCGCGATCTGCGAATCGGCGGGGAAGACTTTCCAGAGCTTTTGCAAGAGCTGCGGGAGTATCTGAACCCGAGCCTCGCAGATTCTCCTGTCGGAGTAAAGGCGATTCCGGGTGAAGGTCTGAACATCCCGATCTGGCTGCTCGGCTCCAGCGATTTCAGCGCTCGTCTGGCAGGCATGCTTGGATTGCCATTTGCTTTTGCCGGCCATTTCTCACCGAACTACACCTTGCCTGCCCTGCAGACGTACCGTCATAGCTTCCGTCCATCCGAGGTGCTGGATGAGCCGTACGCGATGGTAGGCGTCAATGTCATGGCTGCGGATACGGACGAGAGAGCGGAGCGCCTCGCTACCTCTCATTATCAAGCATTTTTGAATATCATTCGCGGCGATCTGAAGCCGATCCAGCCGCCTGTCGACAGCATGGATGACCTGTGGAGCGAGTTTGAAAAGCTGTCCGTTCAATCCCAGCTGCGCTCTTCCATTATCGGAAGCCCAGCGACAGTCAAACGGGAGCTGCAGGAGCTGCTGAATTCTACGCAAGCAGATGAGCTGATGATCACCACTTCCATGTTTGATCACGCAGACCGTCTTCACTCCTATGAAATTGTCGCAGATGTCTGGAGATCATAACGGGATGACAGCTGGCAAGCGTACGAGGATCCCCCGCGCAGAGGCTCAGGAAATCATTCTGAACGCAGCCGAAGAGCTCTTTTATCAGGAAGGGATTCATGCAGTCAGTGTGGACGCAGTGGTCGAGAGGGCCGGCATCAACAAAATGAGCGTATACCGCCAATTCTCCTCCAAGACCGACCTGATCCTCGCCTACATCACCCGAAAGCAGCAGGCTTTTTGGTCGGAGTGGACGGCCAGTATATCCAAGCATCCGGATCAGCCTCGGGAGCAGTTCATTCAGTTCTTTCGGGATTTGGCTGCGAAGGCGTCGTGTACGGATTTTCGCGGCTGCTGCTTTATCAACGTGGCGGTTGAATTCGCCGATACCTCCCATCCTGTGCGGGAGCTCGTCACCGCTCATCAAAAGCGGGTGCACGACACGTTCCTGGAGATGGCGACCTCACTGAGGGCTGAGCATCCCCATGAGCTCGCCTACACGCTCCGCCTTTTGATGGAGGGGACCTATGCGGATAGTCAGACTTATGGGACAGACAGCGCAGCCATCCAGATGCTTCCCGTCATCGTGGAAAAAGTGATAGACGCCGCCGTCTCCTCGTCATTGCAGCTTTAAACAAAAAAGTGGCTCGCCGCATTCAACATGCAGCAGCCACTTTTTTACATCGAACTTCCCGCTTCGCGTTTGTCATAGCGGGTGACTTAGCCTTTTACGCTTGTTGCCAATGTCTTGTTGTTGGTCATTGCTTCGAGATCTTGAATATCTTTTTCCAGATCGCGAATGTCTTCCTCGATCAGCTTCTTCAGATGTTGCTTTTCACGAAGAACTTTTCGAGTCTGCTCCAAACGCTGGTTCAAATCGAACACGCCGAGATACACTGCCTTTCCCTCCCTATGTACATTTTCCACCTTACATGTTATGCGGAAGGAACCAATTGTTTCCATGACCCCAGTAGGGAGACAGGCCTTTTTTTCACGACGAGGACTTTTGCCATAAGTCCGCTTTGAAATGAGAAAAAGACTCCCCCATCAGAGGAAGTCCCGCAGCCGTGTTTAGATGTTTTTGTACTTGCCCAGTTCGGCACGCAGACGTTGTACCTCTTGTACCAGTGCCCGTTTTTCCAGACGGTCAATCTCGGAATCGAGGTCGTTCATGCGGGCTTGGGAATATCCCTGGGCATATGGCCGCTCGTACACATCAAATCCATCCCCCGCGTAAGAGAAGCGAGGCTCTTTTGGCATGATCATCGCCAGCAGCAAATAAATCAGAATCGGAATCCCTGTACACACTGTCAAAATGACGACCCCGACACGTACCAGCGTCGAATCGATATTCAGAAATTGAGCAATCCCTCCGCAAATCCCAAACAGCCTTTTATCTTGCCCGGAACGGTATAAACGTCTTTCCATGTCGCATTCCTTCCTCTCTACTTGTATCCGCTTGCTTTGTATCTACAGGATACCCCACGGCCGCTTTCGGCAAAATGGCCCACAGAGGGATTTGTCCTCCGACCTCGGACGGAGATCGGTCAAGCTCTGCATGAAATAGCCCCATCACGTCTACGCTACAGGGGAGGTGATCTGTCATGCCGCTCATTTGGCTAGTGGCTGTCTGCATGCTAGCGGGCTGCTCTGCAAATCCGACGAAAGATCGCAGCTTCATCCAGAGTGATCGCCATTATTACTATCAGCAAAACATCGTTCACCCACAGGGGATGGAGCCCAATGTCACTCCCTACGGACCTCCTGTGAACGCCAGCACCTCCGGAGAATACGACCGCTGGATCAGACCCGATTCGGTGTCACAGTACCCGGGGCTCGTGCCAAAGTGATGGACGGCAGGACATGCCAAAAGACCGCCTCGATTCGTCGGGCGGCCTTTTTCCTGTTCCTCTCCTCATTTACGTACGGAATCCGACTCCGTATAAACCGGTCGCGGGCGGTCGAAGATGTCACCCAACGTCGCATAGCTGTGTCCAGCCAGCCGGCTGACTGGCGCAAAAGCTTCGGCATCAATCCGCCCCTGATGATACAAGGCATCATCTACATGGACGTGGAGAACCTCCCCGATGATGAGGTCGGAGGTCACTGGGCTGCCCAGCTCCACGATCTGGTGGAGCTTGCACTCAAAATGAATGCGGGACACCGCAAGCCGCGGCACCTTGACGGTTGAGGATGGCTGCAGCGCAAGTCCGAGCGCGGTTACCTCACTCACGTCCGGAGGATAATCCGCAGACGTCTGATTCATGACATCCACGTTGTGCACGTCCACCATATTCACGACAAATTCGCCGGTTTCCCGGATGTTGCGGGCCGTGTCTTTGCTGATCCCTCCCGGCTTGCGCATGACGGCTACCGAGATCAGCATGGGCTCAATGCTGGCGACGTTAAAGTAACTGAACGGAGCCGCATTGAGGAGGCCATCACCACCCATCGATGTGACCCAAGCGATCGGCCGGGGGATGATGCCCCCGATGAGCAGCTTGTATTTTTCTTGCCGTTCCAAATCAGCCATCGTTAATTCCATGAAGCATTCCTCCTTCTTACTCGCTTGGCGGCAGCCAGCTGGCCATATACGCTCCATCCTCGATATCCAGCGCTTCCCTCGTCACCTGCAGCGGGTGAAACGTATCCAGCATGACGGCGAGCTCGCTCGTTTCCTTTTTGCCGATGCTGCCCTCAATCTTGCCTGGGTGCGGGCCGTGCGGGATGCCCATCGGATGCAAGGTAATGGAGCCCTCGTATATCCCTTTCCGGCTCATGAAGTTGCCTTTTACGTAGTATAGCACCTCATCGCTTTCGACATTGCTGTGGAAATAAGGCGCGGGTATCGATTGCGGATGGTAATCGTACAGGCGCGGAACAAAGGAGCAGATCACGAAATTGTGCCCCGCAAATGTCTGATGCACGGGAGGCGGCTGATGGATGCGCCCTGTGATCGGTTCAAAATCGTGAATGCTGAGAGCGTACGGATACAGGTATCCATCCCACCCCACCACATCAAACGGATGGAAGTCGAAGAAATAGCTGTAGACAACCGATTGCCTTTTGACCCGCACCTCAAATTCTCCGCGCTCTACATGGGTTTCCAGCCGCTCTGGCAATCGGATATCCCGCTCGCAGAACGGGGAGTGCTCAAGCAATTGGCCGTGTTCATTCCGATAGCGTTTGGGCGGCACGATCTCGTTTTGCGACTCGATCACGAGAAAGCGGCTCTGTGCGGTGGGAACGATACGGTAGGTTGTGCCGATCGGGATGACCAAATAATCGCCAGGCTGATAGGTCAGGGTCCCAAAGATTGTCTGAAGCTCGCCTTCCCCCTCATGGACGAAGATGACCTCATCTCCATCGGCATTGCGGTAAAAATAGTCCATCGGCTCTGTCGGCGCGCATACCCCCATCAGTACGTCGTTGTTTCCGAGCAGGTAACGGCGCCCCGTAATCGGGTCTTTGCCAGGCTGGACATCGAACGTCTTGAAATGCTGATGCTTCAAGTCATCCTGCTGGACAAACCGGGGCGTGACATCCGCAAACTTGCGAGTCGCTTTTACCTGTGTAGGCGGATTGTGGTGGTACAGAATCGATTGAATGCCGGAAAATCCTTTGGTCCCCATCACCTGCTCGCGATAGAGCTCCCCGTTCGGTTTGAAAAATGTCGTATGCCGCTTTTTCGGCACTTCCCCCATCCGATGATAAAAGGCCATCGTTCTTCCCCCTTCTCCCATTTCCTTTTATTCGCTGATCCGATTCCGCAAGATCCCGAGCCGTTCGACTTCCAGCTCGACTACATCACCGGGAGCCAGCCAGCCGTAGCGGTCTGCCCCCAGCTCCAGAATGCATCCGGTCCCCACTGTGCCGGAGCCGATGACATCGCCTGGGTACAGCGGACAATCGGCGGAAGCCCGGGCGATCATCTCTGCAAAGGTGAAGTGGAGGTCTCGAAGGTTGCCTCGGGAGTACTCCACGCCGTTCACTCTCGCCACCATGGTGAGGTCGTAGCCGTCCCCGCGCTCTCCTGTGATCCTCGCGCTTTCCAGCTCATCCGGCGTCACCAGCCACGGCCCCATCGAGGTGGCGAAATCCTTCCCCTTCGCGGGACCGAGCCCTACCTTGACCTCTTCGCGCTGTATGTCACGTGCACTCCAGTCATTGAGGATGCAATACCCTGCGATATGGGCAGCTGCCTCCTCCACCGAAATATTCACGCCGGCTTTTCCGATCACACAGGCCACTTCCAGCTCGTAATCCAGCCATTGGGTCGCTTTGGGCCTGCGAATCGCGGCTTCCGGACCGGTAAAGGCAGATGCATTCGAAAAGTAAAAAACCGGGAAATCATACCACTCTGGAACCATGTCCAATCCACGCTGTGCCCGAGCGGTCTTGACGTGAGCCTCAAACGCGTAAAAGTCGCGAAAGCTGCCAGGACGAGGGAGCGGGGAACCAAGCTGGACTTCATCCATCGGCAGTCCCAGACCTCTCACGCTCCCTCTTGCCACTTCTGCCTGCAGTCTTGGCTCCCAGACCTCCCATTGCCCCAGCAGTTCCGGCACGGTGACAGGTGCATCCGGAAAAATTTGAGCCGCATCCACAATCAGGCCTTCCTCATAAATTCCCGCCCGCCAAGCTTCTCCAGCGTTTTTTCGATAGGACACCAGCTTCATTGGATCACTCCCTTTGCTCCCCAGACGGTTTCACTCATCAGAAGACGCCAAAGGGCCCAGCTCACCCCCAAGCCGATTCGGTTGCATGACAAAGATGGGGGATCCCCGTTGTCAAACGTTCCGAAACATGCGTCAGGCGCAAACTGGGCCCTATCTGCTACATGAGAAAAAGTCTTGTGGACTTCTCCCCGCAGACAACCAGCTGTCGTCCAAGTGTTACCACTGTCTGAAAAATCATTGATTACAGTCATCATAACGAAAACGCTTTCGCTTTTCCAGAGGAAAATGCCAAAAACAGGTGCCTACTTCGCAAAAAAAGCAGCGGCAAGTTGGCTCATATCCGCCGGCAAAGGCTCCGTCCATTCCATGCAAAGACCCGTCCGCGGATGGACGAAAGAGAGTCGGAAGGCATGCAAAGCTTGTCTGCCGATATGCTCCCGGCTGCCTCCATACAAATCGTCTCCGGCCAATGGATGCCCGAGATGGCTCATATGAACGCGAATCTGATGGGTACGCCCCGTATCAAGCGCAAGCTCCAGATGCGTCATGCCATCCCCGCGGGCAAGCACACGAAAATGGGTGACAGCCGTCTGACCATCGGGGCGTACCTGCCGAGTGATGAACGAGTCCTCTGCGAGACCGATCGGTGCGTCGATCGCTCCTTCCTCTCGCTCTACCACCCCTTCCGCAATCGCCTGATAAATGCGCTGAATCGTGCGCTCCTGCTGCATCCGGCTGAATTGCTCGTGGGCCCACTGATTTTTGGCGACGATCAAAAGTCCCGATGTATCCTTATCCAGACGGTTCACGGCGCGAAATCTTCTGTGCTCACCACGTTTTTGCCAGTAAGCGATCACCCCGTTGGCCAGCGTCCCGCCCGCATGATTTCCCGTTGGGTGGACGACCAGTCCCGCAGGCTTGGCAATCACCATCAAGTCATCGTCCTCGTAACGGATGGCAAGCGGCATTTCTTCCGGTGCGACCGTCTCTTCTTCATCCTCCGTGACCATCACCGCGATTTCATCCCCTGCCTGCAGCTTTTCGTTCACAAATACATGCTCTCCGTTGCGTGTAATCAATCCCTTGAATTTTGCCCGAATCAGCAGGCGGCGGGACACTCCGTAGCGCTTTTGCAGCACATCCCGGACTGTGTGGCCTGTATCCGCTTCGTCTGCCGTAAATCGTATCAGCTCTTCTAGCATGTTGTCTCTCCTTTGGGTCATACCTGATGCCAGTATACCAAAAAGATCGGCCAATCGTCCGCAGACAACGCTGCCAGCTACAATCTCGGTTGTCGTACTTCAATCACAAAGGCGTGCCCGGCGTCTCCTTGTTCCCATTGCCCACGAACGTCGAACAAGTACCAGCCAGGCTGCTCAGGCGCCTTCCACTCGTTTCCGTTTTCCAGCGATTGATCCATCTGTTTGGTTCCGAGCCATTGGGTGACGCGCAGCGTTTTATCGATGGGGGGCTGTGGAAAGGTCACCGTAAGTGTCGCTCCAGGCTGGACAGATAGCGGCTTGGGCTTTTTTTCACCGATGACTTCAGGAGGAGCTGCCATGTCTATACACACGCCTTGTCCCTCGTACTCCCAACAAGACGAAGTGGGGACCGTGGACGCTGATTTCCCTTGCCAGCTTATCAGTGGTTCCGGTGGATGGGGCAGCTGCTTGGCGGTGGAAACACTCGTCTGCCATGGCTGACAGCCTGTCAACAGCACAGAGGCCGTTAGGCACAATCGAGCGATGATTCCGGCTTTTTTCATGCAATCACCTCAGTCATAAGACGCAAAAAAAGCCGGGATGTTACACCCGACTTGCAGACTGTGTCACTGCCACACGCTTTCCGGAATCGCATGCGCTCTTGCGGTTGTCTGCAAATACTCATCCAGATGTTCAGCCGGCCTCTTCACAGGCTTACCATGGCATACCTCCAGATGAGCCGGCTGCAGCTCCCGCAGAATCAGGCTGCTTTTGAGCGCTTCAGCCATATCTGCCGTAAACATCGGCATCGGCCTGTTCAGCTTCCCTGCCTTTGATGTGAACAAATCTCCGGCCAAAAGCACCCCGTCCGCTTCATGGTAGTAAACGACGTGGCCGGGAGAATGACCAGGTGTGTGATATGGCGTGAGCCCTGCGGTGGTCTCCAGTTCTCCCTCCGCCGTTTTCCGAAGCGGCTGCACGACCCCCGGTGTCACCGTCATTTCTGCCTTTTTCCGGCGAGGGTATGGCTCCTTCCCCTCCAAATAAGGAATTTCGATTTCATGCGCGAATACGGGAGTCTTTCTGGCTTCCACGATGCGTTTTACCGCTCCCACGTGATCGGAATGGCCATGTGTGAGCACGATCTGCTTGAGGGGACCTGCTCCCAGCTGATCGATGAAAGAAAGGATGCCTTTTGTCAGGAATGGGATGCCCGCATCCACCAGCGTGACCCCATCAGGCTCGACGACGACCCAGACGCGCAAGGGAATGACCAGCCAGGTACTGAGGCTCCATACATGCTCTGATATTTGTTCTGCTTTCATTTTCGACCCGCTCCTTTTTCCATCTGTTGTTTGCATCCCTCGAGGACGACTTCCACCGACAGTTCAAACGTAGGAGCCAGCCTTTCCATCAGCTGCTCACTCGTTTCCTCGGAGTGGGTATACGTCCCAATGATTCCATGCAAGGCATAAAAGTAGATGCGTGCAAAAGCGAGCGCCCGAGCTTCGTTCTTTTCCTCAGGCAGACTCTGCAGCAGCGCAGATTTCATAAGGTCAAACAGCTTCGTTCGCAGGATTTGCAGCTCTTCAGCAGGCTCCGCCTCTACATCAATACGTGATGCCTTGACCATAAAGAACAGCGTGTACATGGTGCGGTGCGACAGGCAAAACTCGATGAACAGGACACTGACCTTCTTCAACCGGTCATCCTGTGAAAGGGTGCTGTCAGCGATCACGTTCTCCATTTGCTTCTGAAGTGCTTGGAGTGGACCGACAGACAATTCGTGCAGCAAGGCTTCCTTATCTTTAAAGTAAATGTATAGAGTCGTATGCGAGCATCCTGCCTCCTTGGCAATTTCCCGGATCGACACGGCATCAAAGCCTTTTTGGGAAAAGAGCTCCGCTGCCGCTGTCAAAATCGCTTTTTTGGTTTCTTCTGAACGCATTTCCTGTCTGCTTGCCATCGATTGAACTCCCCTTGTCGGACCTTTTACTAACCATCGGTAACTAACCGTTGGTAATAATATAACCACTGGTTACACATTCGTCAATACACTTTTTTCCATTCATCAGGAAATGGGCGGATCCAAACGAAAAACGCTCCTCCCACTTTGGGGCTGAGCGTTTTCGCTTGTTCCTATTTATTTGTCGTTTTGCCGCTGCATGATGTAGAACGCATAACCGTAATAGGCTCCGTATTTTTTGTACAGGTCGATTTCCCTCTGCGTCTCATCCAGCGCTTGCTGCATTTCCACCTGTCCGTCGTACCTCTCCCGCAGCAAGGCGACTCGCTCCTGCAGCGGTCTGTAGTACTCCCACCAGCCTGCCTCTGGCAACGTAAAATGATGGAGAAGATGATAGCCTGCTTCCTCAATGATTCCCTCGTTTGCCTCTGCCTGCTTGATTGCGGGGTAATTCTCCATCCAAAAGGCTTCAATCTCATCCGGGCGTTCTTGGGTCAGCCATGTCAACTCCGAGACGACCAGGTAGCCATTTGGCGCAAGCAGCTTCCTCCACTCGCGCAGACCGCGCTCAAACCCGATGATATAGATAGCGCCCTCCGACCAGATCAGATCCATGCTCTCTTGCGGAAAAGGCATGTCGAACATGTCACCTTGGACCGTCTTGATCTGCTGCGTCAGTCCGTGCTCGGCCGTCCACTTTTCCAGCTCTCGCAGAAACGGCTCGTGACGGTCCAGGGCTGTGATCGTCCCTTCCGTCAATGTGGCCAGCTCCTTTGTCTGCATACCTGGACCGCAGCCAACATCGAGAATGTTCGGATGTGCCGGCAGCCCATTCAGCAGGCGAAATGCTTTTCTCGTGCTCTCGTTATTTCCTGGCCCTTCCCGCGGGATGTCTTTATGAATTTCAAAAAACGGATGGTTACTCATCGTTTCGAATCTCCCCTCTCGTGATGGGCGCCAGGAAAAATGTCTACCCCCAACCACTCTTCATCCATAGAATTACCTCCAGCTTAGCATCTGTCATCGGCCCCCAGCAAATGAAAAAGCCCTCATTCGTCCCATAGACGAAGAGGGCCTGGCTCATTTTCTTCAGCGCTTGCAGCTTACTTCGCAGCTTGTGCAGCAGCGATAGCAGCTTCGTAGTTTGGATGCTCGCCAGCAGCCGCAACGTACTCAGCGTGTACGACTTTGTCGTTCGCGTCGATGACGAATACAGCGCGGGACAAGAGGCGGAATTCTTTGATTGCTACGCCATACGCAGTACCAAAGGACAGGTCTTTGTGGTCAGACACGGTTTTCACCTTGTCGATGCCAGCAGCACCGCACCAACGGTTTTGTGCGAAAGGCAGGTCAACGGAAACAGTCAGGACAGTCACGCCATCCAATTTTGCTGCTTCTTCGTTGAAACGGCGAGTTTGCGCATCGCAAACGCCTGTGTCAATGGAAGGGATTACGGAGATGATGCGAACGGTTCCTTTGGAATCAGCCAAAGTCACTGGGTTCAGGTCTCCGCCTACTACTGTGAAATCAGGAGCAGTATCGCCCACTTTGATTTCCGGACCCACCAAAGTTACAGGGCCACCTTTGAATACGAATGCGCCTTGGCGCTCTACAGCTGTTGCCATGATTTCTTCCTCCTCACCAATCATTCATATGTACTTACTCATCATACCCTATCATTCGCTTTTTTTCACTATGCCAATAGTAGAAATTACAGATTCGATTGCACTTTTGTGGTCGAACTGGATTCTATTTTCTCAATTCGCTTCACTTCGTGCTCGTACTCCCAATCTGTTTTTGCATTCAGCTCATGGCAGCGCATCAGTGCATGATAGAGCGCGAAGACAAAGTGGACATTTTTCAATTCGTATCGATTGGCATGCACCTTGGGCAGAGCCGTATTGATGATCTCGATCTGGAACGTCGCCCTCTTTCCCTTCTGCCTGACCGGAACGATGTAACCCATCCGCTTCAGGACGAAGCCGTAGTCAAATTCCCCCTCGTCGTCAAAATCAACGGTACAATCTGATGTTGCCAGATACTCCAGCAGTGTGCCCAAATCCAACAGATCGTAGCAAGCGGGCTTTGGCATGGACAGAACTGAGCCGTCATTATTTACAAAGTAAATATCGTCCCGGTAATGAAAAATCAGTTCGTCTTCCGGTACTTCATCAGGGAACATCCATTGACCTTGTGGAATGAGCAGACGCCATATCTGTGCTGGTTCCGCATGTAACAGTTCCATGGCAGGGATCCCTCCTTTTCCCTACCAGTTTTGGCAAAAGCCTCATTCGCTATTCAGCACCCCGCGCCAGCAAATATCCCCGCCAATCGCCGTCCTGCACCCGAATGCCCTCTCGTCTGACATACTCCTCATCCAAATAGCGATACACGTACGCGGTCACCGCTTCATTCGACTCCGCTATCCATGCGGTCACCTCCATGCGTTCGTACTCATTTCTCGGATCGTCTGGGCCGAAATACGTCTCCAGCTCATCCAGGCCGGATAGCGCTGCCTCGTACTCATGCTGCGCAAAGAATAGTAGGGCGCCAACCACGTCCTCTGTCCCTTCCACTAGGCCCGGATAGCCTTGTGGCAGGTGATAGATTGCCCCTCTGATGGTGGCGGCAATCGCCTTATGCTGATAGGGTCTCACATAGCAATCGTGGTTTTGAAAGCCTTCCAATAATGTACCGTATACGAACACGGGTATCGTCTTGTTCACCGTATCCCACTCCCTCTCTATCAGAATCCTCTCTGGGAAAAAAGGCTGTTTTGTATAGTGAAGATTTTGTATATTGTAATTATATATACTTTTTTCAATTGTTTCTTACAAGCGATAAAAGGGGAGAGAAACCATGCAAAAGAGAAAGATCAATCGATTACTGGTTGCCAACCGCGGCGAGATCGCCATTCGCATCTTCCGTGCCGCAACCGAGCTGGGAATCCGGACTGTAGCCATTTACTCTGAGCAGGATAACGTCTCGATTCATCGTTTCAAAGCGGACGAGTCCTATTTGGTGGGCGCCGGAAAAGGTCCCATCGAAGCTTACCTGGACATCGAAAGCATCATCGAAATCGCCAAGCGCAACGACATCGATGCCATTCACCCGGGCTATGGCTTCCTCGCAGAGAACGCCGATTTTGCAAAACGCTGCCAGGATGAAGGAATCATTTTTATCGGCCCATCCTCTGAGCTGATCGACAAGTTTGGCGATAAGGTCGAAGCGAGACGTCTTGCTGTCGAAGCGAACATACCCGTCATCCCTGGGACCCCAGAACCAATCGAAACGTTGCAGGAAGCTCTCCTCTTTGCCAAAGAATACGGGTATCCGATCATCATCAAAGGCGTATCCGGCGGTGGCGGTCGCGGCATGCGCATCGTCCGCAGCCAGGATGAGCTCCAGGACTCCCTGGATCGCGCCCGCTCAGAAGCACGCTCGTCGTTTGGAAATGCGAAAGTATACCTGGAGCGCTATCTGGAGCAGCCAAAGCATATTGAAGTCCAAATTCTTGGGGACAATCACGGCAACATCGTCCATCTCTTCGAACGAGATTGCTCCGTGCAGCGCCGCCATCAAAAGGTAGTGGAAGTCGCCCCCAGCCTGTCCCTCGATGACGAGCTGCGAAATGACATTTGCCAGGCTGCCTTGACATTGATGCAAAAGGCTGGATATTCCAATGCAGGTACGGTCGAGTTCTTGCTCACCCCTGACAAGCGTTTTTACTTCATCGAGGTAAATCCGCGCATTCAGGTCGAGCATACCATCACCGAGCTGATCACGGGAATCGATATCGTGCAGGCACAGATCCGCGTTGCCGAAGGACATCTTCTCTCCGATGCGGAAATTGGCATCGATTCGCAGGATGCCATCACGATGAACGGATACGCCATCCAGTGCCGCGTGACAACCGAGGACGCGGAAAACAATTTCCTGCCGGATGCGGGACGTCTCCTCGCTTGGCGCTCAGGCGGCGGCTTTGGCGTACGTCTCGATGGCGGTAACGGTTATCCGGGCGCCATCATTACGCCGTTCTACGATTCGCTGCTGGTCAAAATTTCGACCTACGGAACAAGCTTTGATCAAGCCGCTCGCAAAATGCTGCGGACCCTTCGCGAATTCCGCATTCGCGGCGTGAAGACCAACCTGCCTTTCCTGGAAAACGTCGTGACCCACCCTGATTTCCTGAGTGGCAGCTACGACACATCCTTCATCGATACAAAACCGGAGCTTTTCGTTTTCCCTGGTCGCCAGGACAGGGGGACAAAATTACTTTCCTACATCGGGAATACCATTGTCAACGGGTATCCTGGTATCGGCAAGCCCGAGAAAAAACCGCATTTTGATTCACCGCGGATTCCACGCACGCCATTCAGCCAGCCCTATCCGGACGGAACCAAACAAATCCTCGATCGCGATGGCGCTGACGGGCTTGTGAAGTGGATTCAAGAGCAGAAACAGGTACTGATTACCGACACGACTTTCCGCGACGCTCACCAATCTCTGTTTGCGACGCGTGTGCGCACGTACGATCTCGCTTCTGTCGCTGAGGCTACAGGCAAGCTGGGCGCGGGACTTTTCTCTCTGGAAATGTGGGGCGGCGCTACTTTTGACACCAGCATGCGCTTCTTGCAGGAGTCACCGTGGGAACGACTGCAAATCTTGCGCGAGCGGATTCCCAACATCTTGTTCCAGATGCTCCTGCGGGGGGCAAATGCTGTCGGCTACACCAACTACCCGGATAATGTCATCCAATCCTTCGTCAAAGCATCTGCGGAAAATGGCATCGACGTCTTCCGCATCTTCGACAGCCTGAACTGGCTGCCGGGCATGCAGACCGCCATCGAGGCCGTTCGCAATACCGGCAAAATCGCCGAAGCATCCATCTGCTACACCGGCGACATTCTCGATCCATCCAAAACCAAATACACGCTCGCCTACTACGTCGATCTGGCGAAGCAGCTGGAACAAGCCGGCGCTCACATTCTCGCGATCAAAGACATGGCTGGCCTCCTGAAGCCGTACGCTGCCTACGAGCTGGTACGTGCCCTGAAGCAGGAGATTGGTATTCCGATTCACCTGCACACGCACGACACCTCTGGAAATGGCGGTGCGATGCTGCTAAAGGCAATCGAAGCCGGCGTGGATATCGTAGATGCTTGCGTGAGCTCGATGTCTGGCCTGACTTCCCAGCCTAGTCTGAATGGTCTGATTGCCAGCCTGACACACACCGATCGAGACAGCAAGCTCTCTCTCGAAACCTTCAACAAGCTCTCGGACTACTGGGAGGATGTTCGCCCGTACTACCAGGGCTTTGAAAGCGGCATGAAAGCGAGCAACACCGAGGTATACGTGCATGAAATGCCAGGCGGTCAATACACGAATCTCGAACAGCAAGCCAAAGCGGTCGGTTTGGAAGGACGCTGGGAAGAAGTCAAGCACATGTACGCCGTCGTCAACCAAATGTGCGGGGATATCGTAAAAGTGACCCCTTCTTCCAAGGTCGTGGGAGATCTGGCGCTGTTTATGGTGCAGAACAACCTCACGGAGGAGAACATCTGGGAAAAAGGCACACGTCTCGACTTCCCGGATTCCGTCATCCAATTCTTCCAAGGCTATCTGGGTCAGCCCCCGGGCGGCTTCCCGAAAAACCTGCAAGAGCTCGTCTTGAAGGGCCGCGATGCCTTCACTGCGCGTCCCGGCGAGCTGCTCGCACCCATCGATTTTGCACAGGTCACCACTGAGCTGGAAGAGAAAATCGGGCGCGAACCGAGCGAGCTGGATGTCCTCTCCTACATCATGTATCCGCAGGTTTACCTGCAATTCGATCAACGGATGAAAGAGTACGGTGACCTCTCCGTCCTGAATACCTCCACTTTCTTCTATGGACTGCGTCCAGGGGAAGAGACGGCGATCACCATCGAACGAGGCAAAACGCTCATCATCAAGCTCGTTGCAGTCGGCGAGCTGCATCCGGATGGCCGACGCATCATTTACTTCGAGTTGAATGGTCAGCCTCGCGAAATCTTCGTACGCGATCAGTCCGCGATCGTCAGCGAGCAGATCCGGCGCAAGGCTGACGCACAAAACCAGGCGCATCTGGGCGCATCCATGCCGGGTAAAGTGTTGAAGGTTCTGGTCTCTGAAGGAGACAAGGTCCGCAAAGGGGAGCATCTATTGGTCAGCGAAGCCATGAAGATGGAAACGACCATCCAAGCACCTATGGACGGAAAAATCAAGTCCGTCTACGTTAAAGCCGGCGAAGCGATCGAGACTGGAGATCTCCTCATTGAAATGGAATAAAGATCCTCTATAATGGGTGTAGGACTTTTGTGAACGGAGGAGGTACCGAAATGAAAGTGAACAGAATCAGCCATATCCCGTACAGCCAGCGGGTCGGCCGGTATCATTTTCAGATGGTTCAGGCGAAGCTGCACGCCCCAGTCAATCCGATCAGCAGCTACAACCTTCAACCGTTCTACACCCGAGAGCAGCAATGGAGGACTGAGCTGTCCGATTCTTTATCACGCCTCTACCGCTATTCGGCTGATTTGGATAAGGCGGCTCGCGAGTTCGACCCTGAGCGGAAAGGCAGCACCATCAATGAACGGCAGGCGATCAGCTCAGATCCGGAGGCAGCCACAGCAAAGGCATATGCCAGCGCGCAATCTAAGACGTATCAGCTCGATATCTTGCGCTTGGCAAGCACACAGACCAACAGAGGAAAATGGGAAGAAGGCAGTACCCCAACTTCTGTATCCCAAGGTCATCAGCAATTTGCCGTGGTTTCAGGGGAACGAGAGGAATCGTACTCGTTTTACTCCCATCCCGCTGATTCTCACGCTCAAAGCATGAAGCGAATGGAACAAGCGATCGTCACCCAAGGCCCATCCGTCGTACTGCCGCGCGTAGAGGAAAATGGGAGCATGCAGGCTCTTGTCCTGGAGAGCAGCGAGACAGGAGCGGACCACGGCTTTACCTTGCACGATCAAAAAGGCAACAGTGTACGAGCGTCTGGAATCCAGCGCGTAGAGAAGCGTGCAGGCGATGCCGAATTCATCCTGGACGGACAGCGCGGCTTCTCTTCCCACAACCGAATCAGCATCGGAGGTGGCGAGGTACAGGTATCGATGCTGCAGGCCGGAAACGGTACCGTATCGATCACAGTCTCACCTGATACGGAACGCTTGCTCCAGCAAACCCGTCGTTTGGTGGGAGCATACAACCGTCTCCAGCTTTTTCTCCAAGAGCAACAGGAAACACTGGCCACGCAAAAGCTTGAGAATTTTGAACGAGCGGCTCAAGCTGCGAACGGTGTCCTCAGCCAGTTTGGCATCAGACTTTTGCCGAACGGACTGCTGGAGCAGGATGACCATACATGGCTGGAAGCGGTTCAAGTCCGTTATGAAGATTTTGCGGAAGCCATGAAAGGATTGACCAAGCAGTTTCGCGAGGAAGTCATGCATGTTCAGTCTTCGCCGCTCGGCTCCTTTTCCCGATCCTTTGAAGAAATTGGCGGCTGTATTCCGTACGCCTCTCCATCGCCATCCAGCATGCGTTACATGCAGGCCGGATTGTTCATCAACCTGTTGTTTTAGAAATCAAAAACAGGTGCGCCCATGACAAGCGTACCTGTTTTTGTTTTTCCGCCATCTTCAGCTTCGCTCCATTAAATCTTCCAGATCATTGTCCTCCACCACTACCGTAGTGGAGTGCAGCGTAGTTTCGTCCTTTTTGAACATCGCTTGCATCTTGTCGACGAACTGTGGAACAGAGTCCAAAATTCGGTCGTACAGATGCGTCGAGTTTTCAAGAGGAATGGAACGAATCCCCTGCTTGCCTACCACTAAAAAGGCAACTGGGGTGATGGACACCCCACCGCCACTCCCACCGCCAAAGGGATAGCTCAGCGCACCCGGGTGATCACGGTCGTACTGAAACTCACTTCCCCCTGCTGCAAAACCAAAACCCACTTTAGAGATAGGCAAGATGACGCTTCCATCCGGCGTCTCTACCGGGTCCCCGATAATGGTGTTCACATCGACCATTTGCTTGATATTTTCCATTGCCGTTCGCATTAAGCCTTGAATCGGGTGGTCTGCCAAGTCGCTTCCTCCTTTCGATCTTTCCGCATTCGTTAGCATGCCCTTAAAAACGGGAAGCATGTACATTCAGCTTGTCTGCTACTCGATACTACGCTTCGGACGGTGCAGTCCCCCATTTGCTCACGCGCCTTTTTCGCAAACGGAGATACATTTTGACTGTAACGACAATGACATGTCCCAGCATGAAATGGAGCACGCAATCGAAATTCGTGCGAATCATGGCTTGATTCCATATCGGCTGCACACTCATGCGAGGGATGGCCCGCAAGGAAACCGCATGGGAAATCACCCCGATCAATATGCTTTTGACGCCCCAAACAACACCAGTCAATGCTCCTGTCTCTGAAGCTTGTCCGGTTCCCATAACCGTATGCCACTCCAGCTTCGTACAGCGGAAATGTTTGAACAGTTCTTTGAACATCGGTTGGAAATCATGAATTTTATCTAGATATTCACGGTAATTGTGATACCATTTGTGCGCCTGCTTGCGCGTCAAATCCTGTATTTTTTCTTTCGTTTTGCTCTTTTGCTGGACAGTCTCTACTTTTGCCACCAGCTCTGGACCGGCTTCTGACTGCTTCAGAAATACCATGGGAATTTCGTACTTCCTGCGAATCAGACGGAACCATGCCGCCACCTCGATGACGACATGATCGTTTTCGCCGATCCTTCCATAGAAAAGCGAGATTTGTACGGGAGTAAGGAATGCCAAGATGACGAGAACGATGACGGACACAATCAGCCAGCTCACCAAAAAAACCCACCCTTCCCTCCTAGTATGGGTGGAAAGAGTGGGATTTATGTCCATTGATCGCGATCAGTCCAAAACGTAAACGTTCACACCTTGCTTCATTCCGTACCTCTGTGCATCACTGAGCGTGGGAAGGTACAAGTCAACATGACGCTGTTTGACTGCTCCGCCGATATCAGCCGCTACTGCGTAGCCATATCCGTCGATGTACAAGTGTGTCCCGAGTGGAATCACATTCGGATCGACTGCGACTACCCCTTTGCGCAATGGATACTCGAGATAAGACAGAACTGACGAATTACTCGGATAACTGTAAGCGGTCGTCTTTACGGTCAGCTTTTCGCGATAGGCTGTCCCGTTGGCCAAGGCTCCTTGATCCGCTGCTTTGGACGTCAGCAGATGCAATGCAGCGTAGGTCGCCGCTTCTGCACGTGTGATCGTCGTTTGTGGTTTGAGGGTACCGTCTGTGTAAGGACTGACCAAACGGTTCTGCAGCGCATATACGAGCGGCCGCTGGAAATCCTCTTTCACATCATTTCCATCTTCATACTTGGCCAAGGATTGCATCGTCGTTGACCATTTCAGCTGATTGACCGCTCCGCTCTGTCCCATGGCACGGATAAGAATGGAGACCATCGCTTCTCTTTGCACGGTCTGATTTGGGTTCAAGTAGACCCGGTTGCCTTGCTTTTGCCCATGAACCATTCCCAGTCGATACGCTATCTCCGCATAAGGGGACAACCAGCTGCCCGCAGGAACGTCAGCGAAAGAAGATTGCGTCGATTGGACGGGCTCAACCCCCTTTGCCTTGACGAACAAGGTAATTAATTCTCCGAGAGTCACAGGGTCATCCGGTCGAAATGCATCCGTCTGCCCAACCGCTCCCGCTATGTATAATTGTTCAATTTGTTTCTCTGCCCAGTGACCTGCAACGTCTGCGTACGGGATGGTGGAATTCTCTGTGTCATT
Organism: Brevibacillus choshinensis; assembly: GCF_016811915.1. Taxonomy (NCBI): domain Bacteria; kingdom Bacillati; phylum Bacillota; class Bacilli; order Caryophanales; family Paenibacillaceae; genus Brevibacillus; species Brevibacillus choshinensis. Next base: position 4,233,369 of record NZ_CP069127.1, read on the forward strand.
CGTCATTGCCTCTGCGGCTGGCACTCCCATGAACATCATGGCAGCCAGAGAGGCCAGGATCATCGTTTTCCTCATCATCAACCTCCGATATAGCGGTATGTATAACTTTCCTATCATTTTAGTGGACCTGAGACGAAAAACAACGCACAATTGTTACCAGTACTCTGGAAAAACCGAAAAGGACGCCCTTGATTCAGGCTGTTTCCTGACCCAAGGGCATCCGCAGATCCATTAACTCGCGAAAATGTGTTTGCCGATTTTTTTAATTTGCGGACGCGACCAGATCCAGCTGGAAGTAGCGGTGTCTGGATTGAAATAGTAGAGTGCACCGCCCGATGGATCCCATCCTCTCACAGCGTCCCAGGCAGCTCGGTAGGCAGTCACATCCGGAGTAAGCCAGAACTGACCATCATCCACTGCCGTGAAGGCATACGGTTCAAAGATGACCTCTCGGATGGTGTTGGGGAAATTGGCGGATTGCATCCGATTCATGGCAACGGCAGCGACTGCTACCTGGCCTACATATGATTCTCCGCGCGCTTCCGAGTACACTAATTGAGCGAGCAGCTGCATCTCTGTTCGATTCACAGATACTTTCTTCATTACACGCCATGTGTCGTCACCTACCACACCATCTGCAGTAAGTCCGTAATTTCGCTGAAACGCTCTGACAGCATTGGCTGTATTGCTGCCATAGATGCCATCCAGGTTGTCATTGTAGTAACCGAGCATTTGCAAACGGTATTGCACATCCCAGACGTCTCCGTTTACGCTCCCTCGTTGCAGCTGTGTAGCGGCAAACGACTCCGTAGGCATAACAATAGCCACTGCCAAAATTGCGAGCAGCAAGGTAGTCAGCGTCTTTTTGTTCAACCACATAAAAACGTCCCTCCTTACGCACTCATTCTACAAGCTGGCGAAAGTAGGTTCAATTCAAGCATTTTACAAAGGGCGCCAATGGATTCCTGCCTTGCATGGAAATTCCCCGATTCTCAGTGCTTGTACCGCGGCTGAATTTGTTTCAATATTTCTTCGAGCTTTCCTGCGTTATCCTTGTATTTCTGCTGCAGCTTCGAGTCTTGCTCCGCATTCGCCTGCTGCTCCAGATCCTTCAGGCATTGCTTCAAAGTCTCATAAGTTTCCTCTATTTGCGTTTTCTTCTTGTTACTGCCTGCATCGCTCATATAATCAAGGTATAGATTCCCGCTCTCATCGACTTGCCCGAGGAAAACATCTTCCACCGACTTGTTGCGCCTTTTCAATTGCGTTTCCAACCACACCTGGTTTTTTCCAATGGCAGCCAATGGAATCGGCATGATTTTGCCATCCATGATGATGGTTTGGGGGGCTTTGGCCTTTGGAACGTGTAAGCCCAGCTGACTAGGTGTTACGGGTGCTTGCTCCGTTTTTAGCATCACGGTTAACTCTCCGCTTGTCTCCATCAAAGCAAATTCGACATCCGCTACACGAAAGACGTTTTTGACGCGCAGCTGCTCTAGCAAATCTTCGGAAGTCAGCTTCTCCTTGGCGAGATTGTTCTCTAATATCTTGCCGTCTTGAATCACGATTGTCGATTTTCCTTCCATGATGTCACGGTACCATTTGCTCTTGAGCGAGATCCATTCGCTCAGAGCAGGGAAGACCGCAAATATCGTAAGGGAGATCAGGCTGTGAAAAATGGGCCCATCCATCTCCGTAGCCATGAAAGCGGCGATGGAACCGATCGTGATTCCGACTATGTATTCAATATAAGTGAGTTGCTTTATCTGTCTTTTGCCGATTAATTTGGTGAGAAGAAACAAATAGACCAGTGCTCCAATTGACCGAAGTGCTATGTTTAGCCAGTCTGGCATCCTTCTTTCCTCCTTTTCAGCGTTTTCAAGCGTTCAAAAAGGAAAGACACCCGCAGGTGCCTTTCCCCATCCAGCTTATTCAATTAGCCACGACCAGCCAATTGTTGTTCAGCGAAGGAGACAAGACGTTTTGTAATCTCTCCCCCAACTGAACCGTTTTGACGGGAAGTGGTGTCAGGTCCAAGCTGAACGCCGAACTCGGATGCGATTTCGTACTTCAGCTGGTCCAAAGCTTGGTTCGCTTGTGGTACGAGCAGATTGTTACTGTTTCCACCGTTGTTGTTAGCCATCTTATTTCACCTCCTCGTCGTTGGTAGCTTTAATATGTGTGAACGGCTAGAAGTTCATTCGTTTCAAAACAATTTTTTTCACTTCCAATTTATAGCTTTATAACCCCAGCAGATATTCTGCGGTTCGTTGGGCTGAATCGGGACGGCGCACGACTTCCATCCTCATGATCGCGTCTTCCCACTGCTTTTTGTTTCTCCAACGCCCGATGACCGTACGAATATCCTCGGGGCACATGGCGACAATGGCTGCTTCATTCCTCATGAAGAACCCGCTGTTTCGTCTCTCTTGTCCAGGCAAGGGTTGATATAAGATAAGCGGGGTTTTCATTGCCAGCGCCTCGGCACAGCTGATCCCTCCCGGCTTTGTGATATAGGCATCTGCAGCTCCAATCCATTGCCACATTTGCTGTTCATAGCCTCTGATCCATACGATGTGCTGCAGGCTTTCTTCCTGTCGCAGCCATGCTTCGAGCTGCTGGTGAAGTCGGGCATTTTTCCCCGCAATCACGATAATCTGCATCGGCTCTTGGACGTGGAGCAACTCCTGCAGTACCCGCTTTATCCCACCGTGCCCTCCTTCGCCTCCGCTTATCAGCACGGTGAATTTCTCTGGTTCTAGGCCTAATTGGACTCTCCAGTTGGGCTTGTCCCTTATGTCCGCTCGTGAAAAATCAGGACGTACCGGAATGCCATGAACGTGAATTTTTTCGGGACTCACCTGATAATCGGTGGCCAAAACGTCAGCCAGCTGCTCATGAGCCACGATATACGTATCAATCAGGGGATGAACCCAAAATCCATTAATGTGGAAATCCGTCGGGATGCTGACAAGATGAAATGGCTTGTCCATTTTTTGCTTGGCATGAGCCAGTGCAGACAAGCAATACGCATGAGTGGCTACGACGACGTCGGGCTCCTCCTTCAGCAGAAGCTCTTGAATCAGCCTTTTAGAAAGCCACCACCCCAACGGCTTTTTCAATGCCGCGTTCCACAGGCTCTCCTGTTCATACAGGCGTTGCCAGAGGGGAGGTGCATAGCGCAGCATCCCCAGATAAAAAAAACGGGACAGCCCCCGCAATGCGGGACTGGCCGTCTCCAACCCTCCAACAATTCTTGTCGACTCTACGCCAGATCGTAAGCGTAATTCCTCTGCAAGCGCCTGGGCGGCCATCCTGTGGCCACTTCCCGCCCATTCCTCCATGACGAATAAAAATCGCTTACCCATCAGTCGACCTCTCCTGTGGATGCGTGCATCGTTCCATAGCGCTTCAGCAATGCTTCCTTGGACATGTAGACCCTCTTTAAGGGCATCTCGTGGTTCCAGGTTTGCACCCGCTTTTTGCCATCAGGATGAACGATACGCAGCAGCAGCCGCAAATACCACCGCTTGTATCGGAAAAACCAATTCATGGGAACATCTGAAATGGAAAAGCCCAAAGGCTGGACCCCTTTATGCAGCATCGTAGTCCCGACAATCCCTTTAATTCTTTCTCTCTCCGGCATGGACTCTAGATAAGCAGCCAATTTCGGCAAAGATACCATGATTTGCCGCCGGAGAAGCAGGGCTACCCGCAAGTCGTCTTTGACCCCTTTGCAGAGCGTTGCGAAGTAGTAATTATGAATATGTATTTTGACGATGAGATCACCGTTGAAAATGGTTTGATTGTCTGATGTGACCAGAGTCTCACCTCGGTAACGAAGTGGCACCACACGAAAAATATTGGCCCCCTTCTCTATGTATTTGAGTCGCGTGCAGCGCTGATACACATCGTCCCACAGCCCCCAGAGCACCAAGAGACTCGAATTCATCTGCATCCGGATCCTTTCTGGACTATTTTTTCGTAGTATGCCCCAGAATGCAGTACCCTCATTACCTGATTACGCCCTTTTTATTCGCCCCCACAGCATGACGAGAGCCGCGACGATGACCGGCAGCCACATATGATTAAGCATGAGAGGATTGATCCATTTCCATATGTATGGATCCTCCAGGCACATTTCAACAGCCGTAAATGCGAGCACGCCACCTCCTGCGATGACGAGCCAGCTAAAACGGTTCATGAGCCGCGCTATGAAGGCACTGCCCCACATCAAGAGAGGGATGCTCATCAATAGCCCCAACAAGACAAGCCATATATCGCCATGTGCAGCACCGCCAACCGCCAATACGTTGTCCAGACTCATTACAAAATCTGCCAAAATAATGGTGCGAACCGCTTGCCCCACGGTCTGATTGCGGGAAACTTCTGCCAGTTCCTCGTTTTCTCCCAACATCAGCTTGCATGCGATCCATAGCAGCAAAAACCCGCCTATCGCTTTGACCAGCGGGATATCTAACATCCAGGTTGTCAGGCTTGTCAGTAAAATTCGCAAAAGGATCGCACCTAGTGTCCCGTACAGGACGGCTCGTGTTCTTTCTTCCCGTGGAAGCCCCCGGCAAGCCATCCCGATCACAACCGCATTGTCGCTGCTCAGGACAAGATCGATCATAAAAATATGCACCAGTCCCAGCCAAAAATGCTCTTCCATCCCTGCCTCCCTGGTCCACCAAAGTCTGTCCATTCTACTTTATGCGACTAAAATCGGACTCATGCTTAAATTTTTTTCCGAATAAAGGAACTTTTTAGCGGATTTTGTAGATAAGAACTTCCATAAAAAAACATTTTATTGCGAATTTAGGAGAATTATACCTTGTCTTTCCTAGCCCTTTTCCATTACGATTTTAGTGGGGTGGATAAGAGATGGTGGAGACCGTGACGCTTAATCTTTTTAATGTTTCTAGGAAAATTTTAGATATGGCACCAAGCATTACCACATTGTGGATGCAAGAAATCGTTCGCAGTATGGAAATCCCTGTAACAATCCCTCGCGATTTCGCGGAAAAGCGTACGGTGCTATTAGCTCGCTATCTGGTGGAAAATGTGGATCAAGATATGCAGACGTGGTCCCTGGATATGGGAGAGTGGCTGCGCTCGCAGGAATTCCCCTTCTCCTCCATTTTGCGTACGTATCAATTGTATCGGAATGTATTCTGGCGGGTTCTTCAACCAGAGCTGCATAAATGGTCGTTGTCCTCTACCGATATGCTTTATCTGGAGACACAGCTCGGTAAAGCGATGGATGAGAGTGTCTTCTGGGCGGTCTACCATTTTGAGCAAATGATGAATGAAGAGCTGGTCCAAAAAGAAGAGACCATTTCCTACTTACACAACGACAAATTGACGATGCTCGGTAAAATAGCAGCAAACATGGCCCATGAGCTCCGAAATCCGCTCTGTGCGATCGAAGGATTCCTGAAGCTGATCGGAGAGTCTACCAAGGAACAGGCCAAATTGCAGTCTTACATTCAGGTTGTCATGCATGAGTTTGAAAATTTGCATCGACAGCTTACCGGTTTCTTGAGTTTCTCGAAAAAACCGATCTTGGATGAAATTTTCAAGACCGTTCAAGTAGAAAGCTTATTTGAAGAAGTGGAATTGCTCATCACTCCCCGTTTGCTGGGAGAAAACATACGCTTTGAAAAACAAATCCACCCCTGCTCTCTCGCTTGTTATGAAGAAGGCCTAAAGCAAGTCATTGTGAACTTACTGAACAATGCCATTGACGCGGTCCAGCATCGTCCTGAAAAAAGTATCAGTGTCATCGCCACATCCTCTGACGGATGGCTGTATTTGAGTGTAGAGAACAATGGAGAGATGATACCGCCGGAGATCGTCGAGAGTTTGTTTCAGCCGTTTTTTACAACCAAACAAAATGGGACAGGCATCGGATTGTCCATCTGTAAAAACATCATCGAGAAGCACCAAGGCAGCATTCATTGCGATTCCAATGAGAAGCGCACCCGATTTGTCGTATCCCTCCCGATTGAGACTGAGGTGGATCAGCCTGCCCCCACTCTGTGATTGGGCACAAAAAATGCCCCCTGATGCTCAGGAGGCGAGGCAAGAGATCCGTTACCGTTTGGTTGGTAAGCGACCTAAGGCTAACTCTACACGAAAACATATGTTTCTACCACTCAAAAGATTAGACAGACTTCGACACGTGCCAGGATCTATGCAGACTGTAGGGAAGCATGCATGGATCCTTTTTTGTCATGGTGCCAATACTTCGCACACTGCCCGGTTCGCTATGGCATGAATCGCCTGTTCTGCTGTACTGATCCATTTTGCTTAGCTGTTTCGGCACAAACAATGCCTCAATCTCAAATACCAATGCCGAGCGGATTATATAGAACTACATGAAAGGGGTCAGCCACGTTTGACTTCACACATTAGGATCTTGTACCTAGCAAAGCAGTGATGATATCACTTCGTTATAGCCAGCCCGAGTGCCTGATGATCCCATAGAATATCTTCGACAACAGAAACGTTATTCTCCTCGCATGTCACGATTAAGATGACCTCCCCCGTTTTTCCCTTCTTCAGTTCTCGTTCATTCTTGTGTCGCTTGAGCAGATAAATAATCCAATTCAGCAGAACGCCTGTAATAAATCCGGCAGCTGCTCCGATTAACCCCCAGATGACGGGTCCCCAGTCCCAGACAAAACCTTTGGTTGCCCCGATGGTAGCGAACATGAAGGCCAGTACCATCCCTTTATCCACTAAAGACAAACCATCACTACGGTGAATGCTATCCAGCAGCCTGGGGTGTTTTTTACGTGGATCAAGCGGAACGGCGTAGATCTCCGTTATCCCTTTTTCCTCCAATTCGGTTATAGCGATTTCCAGTAAAGTAGAGTATTCAAACGTGACGAATATTTGCATCACTCTACCATGCCCCCAACTGTTATTTGGGTGCCTGAAGGCTGGTATTTCCGCAATAGGTGATTTTTTAGTGCGTCTTCAAAAAGTTTATTATTCTCTACTGTATTCATGTAAGCATCGTAGATCGAAAAGAAATAAAACGAGGGTAAATACAAGAGCCATTGCTTTTCCAAAACAAGTGTGGAAAATCGTATGTTACCTAGGATCAGGTAGTGAATGGCGAGGATCAGATTAGATTTCCATACGAGAATAATGGAACATACAAAAATAAACCCTGCTAAAACAATACGATGGAGATACAATTGCCCAAGGCTGGGTATTCCCAGAGACCATACTACTGCTATCCAAGGCTTGCGTTTGTCAAGGTAGTTTACTTCTATTGCTCCAATGCGAAAAACGTCATAAAACCCATTCTCTCTTTGTGCGAGTAGATAAATCTTATTCATATCAACAGTGGATCGATAACTGTCCCATATCGCAAACAAATAAACAGGTATGTAAAGCATCGTGAATCTGGGTTCCAATATATCTTTTGCCGCTTGAAACTGACCGTTAAAGGAATACACCATTGCTTCATTCAGATGAATCAATTGATTAATGAACACTTCCCATATAATCAATGCGTAGCCTCGGAGATATTTGCTCAGTAGAAGGTGCCCAAAACCGGGGAAAGCCAAGGACCACGCAGCAATAATATAAGGATTTCTTTTATGAAGTTGTGTGGTTCCCAGCAAACTGACATATGCCTTGTTGCGCATATTTCGAACTGTTCCCTGACTTTCCATAATTGACCACCTTTGAAGCTATTTGGTTGTAATTTGCCCAAATGCTTGAGGAACCATTCAAACGAGACATGGTCTATCCCGTGTTGAATGACATTAACATTACTGAATAAACACAAAAAAACAGAGGCCAAATTGGCTCTCTGTTCTCCTCTATTCATATGGAGCGGGTGATGGGAATCGAACCCACGCGACCAGCTTGGAAGGCTGGGGTTCTACCATTGAACTACACCCGCATGTAATTGAGATGGTGCCGAGGACCGGACTTGAACCGGTACGGGAGAAACTCCCGACAGATTTTAAGTCTGTTGCGTCTGCCCATTCCGCCACCCCGGCAAAGCAAGAAAATGATGGGCAAATCATGGTCGGGAAGACAGGATTCGAACCTGCGACCCCTTGGTCCCAAGCCAAGTACTCTACCAAGCTGAGCTACTTCCCGACTGTATCCTTTTCACTCTAGATGAAAAGTGGCGTGCCCTGAGAGATTCGAACTCCCGACCTTTTGATTCGTAGTCAAACGCTCTATCCAGCTGAGCTAAGGGCACATATGGAGCGGACGAAGGGTCTCGAACCCTCGACCTTCGCCTTGGCAAGGCGACGCTCTACCAATTGAGCTACGTCCGCATGTAATTTTGCAGTTGTTTGGTGCGGTCGAGAGGACTTGAACCTCCACGGTGTTGCCACCACTAGAACCTGAATCTAGCGCGTCTGCCAATTCCGCCACGACCGCATGTAAAGTTTAAAAACTGGTGAGCCATGAAGGACTCGAACCTTCGACCCTCTGATTAAAAGTCAGATGCTCTACCAACTGAGCTAATGGCTCTCATTAAGAAAACTGGTGGGGAGAGACGGATTCGAACCGCCGAACCCAGAGGGAGCAGATTTACAGTCTGCCGCGTTTAGCCACTTCGCTATCTCCCCAGTGATGGTGCCGGCAATAGGACTTGAACCCACAACCCCCTGATTACAAGTCAGGTGCTCTACCAATTGAGCTATACCGGCGAACGTATTTATTTTACCAAATCATTCATAGATAATCAACATTTTTTCACTAATTGTAAACGTCTTTCATCTTCATGAATGTTGCCATTCTTGAAAAGAATGGCGGAGCTGACGGGACTCGAACCCGCGACCTCCGGTGTGACAGACCGGCGTGAACTCCAACTTCACCACAGCTCCATATTATTTTCCTTGAACTCGACGCTTATTCAAGGTCGTACAAGGAGAAAATTTGGTTGCACCCTACGGGTACTCCCATCTCACTTGAGCAAGATGTACATTCGACGTAGTTCAAGTGAATAATTTGGTTGCGGGAGCAGGATTTGAACCTGCGACCTTCGGGTTATGAGCCCGACGAGCTACCGAGCTGCTCCATCCCGCGACAGGGACCTATTCGGTCAGTAGTAATAGTGGTGGAGGCTGACGGGATCGAACCGCCGACCCTCTGCTTGTAAGGCAGATGCTCTCCCAGCTGAGCTAAGCCTCCACATTCTCTTAATGGGATATTTTATGGTGACCCGTAGGGGATTCGAACCCCTGTATGACAGCGTGAAAGGCTGCTGTGTTAAACCGCTTCACCAACGGGCCATAGCATGGTTGGGTAATAATCATGGTGCTCCCGACAGGAATCGAACCTGCGACCTCTTCCTTACCATGGAAACGCTCTACCGACTGAGCTACAGGAGCATGAATATGGCTCCTCGGGACGGACTCGAACCGCCGACCGATCGGTTAACAGCCGATTGCTCTACCAACTGAGCTACCGAGGAACATTGAAGGTCATTCCTTCAAAACTGAATACGCATGTTTGCTAAAGAATGTGTGGATAAGTCCTCGACCGATTAGTATTCGTCAGCTCCACGTGTTACCACGCTTCCACACCGAACCTATCAACCTCATCGTCTATGAGGGGTCTTACCAGCTTGCGCTGTGGGAAGTCTCATCTTGGAGGGGGCTTCACGCTTAGATGCTTTCAGCGCTTATCCCGTCCGCACATAGCTACCCAGCTGTGCCACTGGCGTGACAACTGGTGCACCAGCGGTGCGTCCATCCCGGTCCTCTCGTACTAAGGACAGCTCTCCTCAAACTTCCTACGCCCGCGACAGATAGGGACCGAACTGTCTCACGACGTTCTGAACCCAGCTCGCGTACCGCTTTAATGGGCGAACAGCCCAACCCTTGGGACCTACTTCAGCCCCAGGATGCGATGAGCCGACATCGAGGTGCCAAACCTCCCCGTCGATGTGGACTCTTGGGGAGATAAGCCTGTTATCCCCAGGGTAGCTTTTATCCGTTGAGCGATGGCCCTTCCATGCGGAACCACCGGATCACTAAGCCCGACTTTCGTCCCTGCTCGACTTGTAGGTCTCGCAGTCAAGCTCCCTTCTGCCTTTACACTCTACGAATGATTTCCGACCATTCTGAGGGAACCTTTGGGCGCCTCCGTTACCTTTTGGGAGGCGACCGCCCCAGTCAAACTGCCCACCTGGCATGGTCCTCTCGCCCGATAAGGGCGACGAGTTAGAAACTCCGTACATCAAGGGTGGTATCCCACCGACAGCTCCACAGAGGCTGGCGCCCCTGCTTCTCAGCTTCCCACCTATCCTGTACATGATGCACAAAGTTCCAATACCAGGCTACAGTAAAGCTCCATGGGGTCTTTCCGTCTTGTCGCGGGTAACCTGCATCTTCACAGGTATTATGATTTCACCGGGTCTCTTGCCGAGACAGCGCCCAAGTCGTTACGCCTTTCGTGCGGGTCGGAACTTACCCGACAAGGAATTTCGCTACCTTAGGACCGTTATAGTTACGGCCGCCGTTTACTGGGGCTTCGGTTCAAAGCTTCGCTTGCGCTAACCCATCCCCTTAACCTTCCAGCACCGGGCAGGCGTCAGCCCCTATACTTCGCCTTGCGGCTTCGCAGAGACCTGTGTTTTTGCTAAACAGTCGCTTGGGCCTTTTCACTGCGGCCCCCTCGGGCTATAAACCCTACCGGGGCGCCCCTTCTCCCGAAGTTACGGGGCCATTTTGCCGAGTTCCTTAGCAAGAGTTATCCCGCGCACCTTAGGATTCTCTCCTCGCCTACCTGTGTCGGTTTGCGGTACGGGCACCTTATTCCTCGCTAGACGCTTTTCTTGGCAGTGTGAAATCAGGGACTTCGGTACTTAAATTTCCCTCGCCATCACAGCTTGCCCTTACGGTGTGCGGATTTGCCTACACACCAGGCTTACTGCTTGGACGGCCATCCAGTAGGCCGCTCACCCTATCCTCCTGCGTCACGCCATTGCTCAAGCGGAACAGAGGTGGTACAGGAATATCAACCTGTTGTCCATCGCCTACGCCTTTCGGCCTCAGCTTAGGTCCCGACTAACCCTGGGAGGACGAGCCTTCCCCAGGAACCCTTAGGCTTTCGGTGGACAAGATTCTCACTTGTCTTTTCGCTACTTACACCGGCATTCTCACTTCCAAGCGCTCCACCGCTCTTTCCAGTACGGCTTCACTGCTGCTTGGAACGCTCCCCTACCCAGTCCATAAGGACTGCCATAGCTTCGGTGATACGTTTAGCCCCGTTACATTTTCCGCGCAGAGTCACTCGACCAGTGAGCTATTACGCACTCTTTAAATGGTGGCTGCTTCTAAGCCAACATCCTGGTTGTCTGGGCAACTCCACATCGTTTCCCACTTAACGTATACTTGGGGACCTTAGCTGATGGTCTGGGCTGTTTCCCTTTTGACGATGGATCTTAGCACTCACCGTCTGACTCCCGGACATAAGTCATTGGCATTCGGAGTTTGACTGAGTTCGGTAACCCGATGAGGGCCCCTAGCCCAATCAGTGCTCTACCTCCAAGACTCTAAATTCCGAGGCTAGCCCTAAAGCTATTTCGGGGAGAACCAGCTATCTCCGAGTTCGATTGGAATTTCACCGCTAGCCACACCTCATC